>JBCDGS010000007.1:0-78250 GCA_038751055.1 Pseudomonadota bacterium
CCCGGATGGTCCGGCCCCAACCATGAGGAAAGCCCATGACCTTCAAGAACATCGCCGTCATCGGTGCAGGCACCATGGGCTCCGGCATTGCAGGCCAGATCGCAAATGCCGGCCACGACGTCCTGCTCCTCGATCTGAGCAAGGATGCGACCGACTACGCCCTTGAGCGGCTCAAAAAGTCCGACCCTCCCGCGCTTCACTCCCGGGATTGCCTGGCCCGCATCCACACCGGCACCATCGAGGCAGACTTCCAAAAGCTCGCCGATTGCGACTGGATCGTGGAGGCCATCGTGGAGCGTCTCGACCTCAAGCGCGATCTCTATGCACGCCTCGAAGACACCGTCTCGGACGCCTGCCTCGTCACATCAAACACGTCCACGATCCCAATATCCCTCCTGACCGAGGGCCGCAGCCAGAGCTTTCAGGAACGCTTTGCGATCACGCATTACTTCAACCCGGTCCGCTACATGCGCCTTCTGGAGCTCGTCCGCGGCGAACATACGCGCCCCGACGTCATGGAACGTCTCGCGCAATACAACGACGAAGTGCTGGGCAAAGGCGTGGTCCCCTGCGCCGACACACCGGGTTTCCTCGGAAACCGGGTGGGCGTTTTTGCCCTCCAGGTGGGCCTCGATGAAACCTTCAAGAACGACCTCAAGATCGAAGACGCCGATGCCATCATGGGCCGCCCCATGGGCATCCCGAAAACCGGAGTATTTGGCCTTTACGACCTCATTGGCGTGGATCTGATGTCTGACGTCGTCGACACTCTTGGTGACATCCTCCCCGATGGCGATCCATTCCATGCCGTCGGCCGCTCAAACAACCCGGCCAAGCCCATGATCGACACCATGATCGCCGAGGGCTTCACCGGCGAGAAATCCGGCAAAGGCGGCTTTTACCGCGATACCCAGGCGATGAACCTTGACGGCTCGCTCCGCCCCCGCGGCACGGACCTTCCGCTCAAAGCCCAGCACGCCGCCGAGCAGCTGGCCCGCAATGAAGAAACGCTCACCGATCTGATCGAGGGCGAGGATGCACAAACCCGTTTTGCCCGGAACTATCTGGGCCGCGTCCTGAATTATGCCGCGTCCCTTCTGCCCGATGTCACGGACACTCCACAGGATATCGACGACGCCATGAAGATGGGCTTCAACTGGATCCGCGGCCCGTTCGAGATGATCGACGCCCTCGGCGCCGCGACGGTTGCCCTCCTCGCCCGCGAAGCCGGGGCACAGGTCGCCCCTGCCCTCCTCGACGCATCTCCCTTCTACAAACCCGGCGCCACGCTCGAAGTCCGCACCACCGACGGCTACCGGCCCGTCGCCCTGCCCGAGGGAACGCAACGCTTTTCGCTCACCCGAAAAACGCTCTCCCCCATGGCCACGAACAACGCGGCCTCCCTCTGGGATCTGGGCGGTGTCCGCCTGGTAGAATTCCACTCCAAGGCCAACGCTCTCACGGGCGAGAGCATGGCCATCATCCGCGCAGCCACCGAGGATCCCGGACGCGGCATCCTGATCCACAATGATGCGCAACACTATTCCGCAGGCGTCGACCTCAACCGCTTTGCTGCCTTCATCGAAGCCGGGGACTGGACCGGCATGGATGCCTTCCTGGACGACTTTCAACAGGCGGTCCTCGCGCTCAAATATTGCCCCGTTCCCGTCATCGGCGCCCCCTCGGGCCTTGCGCTCGGCGGCGGCTTTGAGGTCCTCCTCCACTGCGACGCACTTGTTGCCCACGCCAATTCCGTCCTCGGCCTCGTCGAGGCAGGCGTAGGCCTCGTGCCCGGCGGCGGCGGCGTGAAGGAAACGATGGGACGCTGGGCGAAGGGGAACTCACCCGCAGATGCGGCGTGGAATGCGTGGATGCAGGTCGGTTACGGCAAAACCGGCGCCAGCCCGGAAGAGGCCACCAGGCTCCGCTACTTCCGCCCCGGTCACGATCGCGTTGTCATGAACCGCGACAAACTCATCACCGAGGCCACAGGGTTCATCGACGACCTCGCCCCGGACTACCGAGCACCGCCCGAGCCGCATTTCCTCCTGCCCGGCCAATCGATCCTAACCAAAATGGATCAATTCATGTCCGACGGCGTGGCCAAGGGCTGGTTCACACCCCATAACAAGACCACGGCCATGGAAATCGCGACCATCGTGGTCAACACGCGCTCCGATGACCCGCTGGAGCAATCCGAACAGGACATGCTCGATCGCGAACGCGCTGCCTTCTTGCGCCTGGCCAAGACGCCTCAGTCGAAAGAGCGCATCGAAGGCGTCCTCACCGGCAAAGAGGTCAGCAACTGAAACCGGGGCCTCGGTCTCCTCACAGGCCCCGCCTTCTTTGTGCCCCCGTACTTTCGCCGAAGGCATCAAAATCCCTGCGGACGCCGAAGCGCACTGCCCGCGCGTCCGCGCGATCAGATGCGCCCTTTCCACGGTACGAGGAATTTCTCCAGCTGCCGGATACCCACATCGATGGCAAAGCCGATGATCCCGATGAGGATGATTCCCACGATGACGATGTCCGTAAGCTGGAACTTGGAGGCCACCATGATCATCATGCCGAGTCCGCGTTCAGCGGCGACAAGCTCTGCGGCCACGACCGTGCCCCAACAGACCCCCATCGCCACCCGCGCCCCGGTAAAGATCTCCGGCAGCGAATTCGGAATGATCACCTTTCGCAAGATCTGCCACTTGGATGCGCCCAGCGAATAGGCCGCGTGCACCTTGGTGATCGCCACGCCGGACACGCCCGAGCGCGCCGCAATCGCCATGATCCAGAGCGCCGCGAGGAACAGGAGGATCACCTTGGACTCCTCCCCGATCCCGAACCAGATGATCATCAGAGGGATGAGGGCGAGCGGCGGCACAGGCCTCATGAACTCCACTATGGGATCAAACCACCCCCGTGCCCAGTTGGTCAGACCCATGGCATAGCCGAGCGGTATCCCCACGAGCGCGCCAAAGAAAAACCCGAGAAGGACGCGACGCAGCGAAATCCATGTGTGCTCGACAAGGGTAAAGTTCCGGTAGCCTTCCACGAAAAGATCACCCAGACGCTCCGTCGCCACCTCGGGCGCCGGGAGGTAGAGGCGCTGCATCCTCTGCCCGGTGGCGGGTTCGAAAAACGGGGTCCCCTTGTCGGTGAGGCCGACATCGCCCTCCGGCAGACGGATCGCCTCGCCGGGTTGGATCGGCGTGCCGTTGATGGCTGTAATCTCGGCCCCGTCGCGGCGGGACACCTCGTCGTTCCCGCGCACCGAGATTACCTTGTACCCATAGCGGGGCACCACGGTGGCATCGTTCTTGGCAAACCCGTCGCCCGGGTCGACCTCGGGCGTCACCGGGATCTGGCCGGGATTGCCGTCAGCATCCAGCGTCTGCGCGATGTCCTCCCTGTAGACGATGACCGTCACATCAGCATCATCCGTGCGCCCGTCAGGCGCAGTCGCAGTGTAGGAAAAAGTCACGGTTCCCTCGAAGGGCGCAGGCGCCTTCGGCAAGGGCAAGGTCGAGTTGGTGAAGGCAACCCAGATTAGGAAAATCGTGATGACCGAAAGGACGGACGCCACGCGGTTCGCCTTCACGGCGCTCTCGTCCCCAAAGGTCACCGTCTTGAGGGAGGTGTAATCCGCGCGGCTGAAAAAGCCCTGCGTAATGTATTTCACAGCCAGAAAGCAGCCGATGAAGGCCCCAACGTAAAGAAGAAGGATCGTGATACCCATCAGGCGCTCTCCTCTACGCGACCCATGATTTCCTCTTCCATGTTCCAGATCATCTCGAGGATTTCTTCGCGTGTGTCGTTGTAATCCGCGTGCTTCTTGACCTCGCGCAGGTCATTGCCGACGCCAAGATCGGCGAAGGGCAAACGGTATTCCTTGTGCACCCGGCCCGGTCGCGGCGCCATGACCAGAAGCCGCTCTCCCAGGAGGAGCGCTTCTTCCACCGAATGGGTAATGAGGATGATGGTCTTCCCCGTCTCCTTCCAAAGATCCAGCACGAGCGACTGCATCTTCTCGCGGGTGAGGGCATCAAGCGCCCCCAGCGGCTCATCCATCAGGATCACATCGGGCTCGTTGGCCAGACACCGCGCGAGGGCCACCCGCTGCTGCATGCCGCCGGAAAGCTCGTAGACCGCCTTTTCCTTGAAGTCCTTGAGGCCCACGACCTCGAGGAGGTGATCGACCGTCTGAGCGCTGTCCCGGCGCGAGGTGCCTTTCATGTCCGGGCCGAAGGCCACGTTGTCGCGCACGCTCATCCACTCGAACAGGGCGCCTTGCTGAAAGACCATGCCGCGCTCTGGCGAGGGCCCGAGGACGCGCTCCCCGTCCAGCGTGATCGTCCCCTCGGTCGGCGCCAGAAATCCCGCCACAATGTTCAGAAGCGTCGTCTTCCCGCAGCCCGACGGGCCCAGGACGCTCATCAACTCGCCCGACTTGATATCGAGCGTGACGTTCTTCAGCGCCTGCACAAATCCGCCACCCGGCAGGTCAAAGCGCATGGAGATATCGTCGATCAAAAGGTCGGACATGACAAAGCTCGCAATCTGGGATGGCCCGCCCCTTTCTTTCGTTCAGAAATACTCCGGGGGGTAAGGGGGCAACGCCCCCAAAAGGGGTGGGGGGGCGGGCACCGCCCCTCCACCGCTGGTCTTACATGCCGGACGCCGCCGTGAGCGGTTCGACATTCACATTGTCCGAATAGGACGCCTTGGCCGCATCGATCGAGCCAGCCGCGACAAAGACATCCGCCACGCCCTTCATGAACTCCTGCGCGCCACCACCCAGCCACTTGGCCGAAAGCTGGTCATCGACCGAAGGGAAGACAAAGGTCGACAGCGATCCCGCCGCATCCGCCTCGGACATGCCGGCGTCTTCTGCGATGGCCGTGAGCATCTCTGCGGGGTTGCCATCGGCCCAGCGCGCGTTGGCGGCTGCGGTGACCTCAAGGAAGGACGCCACGACGTCGGGGTTCTCAGCGACGAAGGACGACGGCGCGGAGGTCACGTCAAAGACGAGGATCCCGAGCTCTTCCTTCTCGGCGCCGGTGAGGAGGATGTTGCCGCTTTCCTTCATGCGACGCAGGGCGCCGCCCCAGCCGCAGGCCATATCGACAGAGCCCTGCGCGAGGGCCGCCTGGCCTTCCGCCGGCGCCATGTCGACGACCGTCAGCGAATCGAGCGCCACGCCAAAGTGCGACATCTGCTTGAGAAAGCCGTAATGCGCCGCCGTGCCGAGCGGTACCGCCACGGTCTTGCCCGCAAGCTCACCCGCGCTCTCGGCGTCGATCTCGAGGGCAGAGTTCACAACGCAGTTGTCATTGTCCGAATAGGACACGGCGACGTCGATGATCTGCAGGTCCTGACCGGCAGAGGTCGCAACGACGAAAGGTGGCACGCCCTGGCTCACCGAGATCTGCACGTCGCCAGACGCCATCGCCGCCGACATCGCCGTACCTGTGTCGAAGGACACCCAGTTCACTTCCATGCCGAGCGCTTCGTCATACTCACCTGCGACCTTGGCCGCCTGGAACGGCATCGGCCATTCGAGGAAGTATCCCACCGTAATCGCATGCCCGTCTGCCATCGCAGAGCCAGCCGTCATCGCGAGCGCAGCCGCGCCCATCAGCATCTTTTTCATACCTTATTCTCCCTATTCGGATCGCCCCAACATAGCAGCTGCGGGGTTCCGACGCGCACCCAAACACATGTCTGCCGTGCCGCAAAGATGAAAATTGAGGTCTGGCATCTCAATTGATGAAAGAAAGGGCGCTATGCCGCGACACTGCGCGCTGTGAAAATTTGCGGGATAATTTCACGACGGGGCTTGCCAGACTCAGCAAAACTGGACCTATTAGGGCATCTTTCTTCCACGGGAGGCCCTCATGGACGGCAACATCAACGACATCAGCCAGATTATCGAACGCGACAAAGCGCATGTCTGGCATCACCTGATCCAACACGCGCCGTTCGAGACCGTCGATCCCAAGATCATCGTTGAGGGCAAGGGCGTCCGCGTTTGGGATCAGGACGGCAAGGAACACATAGATGCCGTCTCCGGGGGGGTCTGGACGGTCAATGTCGGCTACGGCCGCGAGCGCATCGCCGATGCCGTCCGCGACCAGCTCGTCAAAATGAATTACTTTGCCGGGGCAACGGGATCGATCCCAGGCGCCACCTTCGCAGAGATGCTGACCGCGAAGATGCCCGGTATGACCCGGGTCTACTATTCAAACTCGGGGTCCGAGGCGAACGAGAAGGCCTACAAGATGGTCCGCCAGATCGCCCACAAGCGGTATGGGGGGAAGAAGTACAAGATCCTCTACCGCGAGCGCGACTACCACGGCACGACCATCGGCACGATGGCCTCTGGCGGGCATCACCAGCGCAATGCGCAATACGGCCCCTTCCCCGAAGGCTTCATCCCCGTGCCGCATTGCCTGGAATACCGCGCCCATGAACAGGACTGGGCTGAAGGCCTCTCGGGCGAAGCCTACGGAATCGCCGCGGCCAACGAGATCGAAAAGGTCATCCTGCGCGAAGGCGCCGACACCGTGGGCGGCCTCATCCTCGAACCTGTCACCGCTGGCGGCGGCGTCATCACCCCGCCGGAAGGCTACTGGCCGCGCGTGCAGGAGATCTGCAATGAGTACGGCGTCCTTCTCATCATCGACGAAGTCGTCTGCGGCGTTGGCCGCACGGGGCAGTGGTTCGGCTACCAGAACTTTGACGTGAAGCCCGACATCGTCACCATGGCCAAGGGCGTGGCGTCCGGCTATGCGGCGATTTCCTGCACGGTGACGACCGAAGAGGTCTTCCAGATGTTCAAGGACGACGCGTCAGACCCCATGAACTATTTCCGCGATATCTCCACCTTCGGGGGCTGCACCGCAGGCCCGGCAGCGGCCATCGAGAACATGAAGATCATCGAAGAAGAGGATCTGCTGTCAAACACGCTCGCCATGGGCGCACACATGATGGGCCGCCTCGGAGAACTCGCCGAAAAGCACGAAGTCATCGGCCAGACCCGGGGCATGGGCCTCTTCTGCGGGGCGGAACTCGTGAAGGATCGCGAAACGCGCGAACCGGCCGATGAAGCCCATGTGCAGGCCGTCGTGAAGGACTGCATGGCGCAAGGGATCGTGATCGGGGCGACGAACCGCTCCTTCCATGGGTACAACAACACGCTTTGCTTCTCGCCCGCGCTGATCTCTATGGCCGATGATATCGACGCGGTGGTCGCCGGCGTAGATGCCGCTCTCACCAGGGTTTTCGCCGCAAGCTGACCGTATTGACAGAAAATGAGAATTTTCTTATCACTGAGTGTGAATTTTGCGCCAAATTCACACTCAAATGAAATTTTTTGCCAAATTTTCACTGGCCCGACTCGGCTAAGGGCCTTACAAGTCTGTAAAGACACCCGCACCGATGCGTGCCGCCCATTCGAAAGGTCCAACTCATGAAAATGACGACAGAAGAAGCATTCGTGAAAGTTTTGCAACGTCACGGGATTGAGCACGCCTTTGGGATCATCGGATCGGCCATGATGCCGATCTCGGACCTCTTCCCGCAGGCCGGAATTATGTTCTGGGACTGCGCCCATGAGGGCTCAGCGGGCTTCATGTCCGACGGCTACACCCGCGCCACGGGCAAGATGTCGATGATGATCGCGCAGAACGGCCCGGGCATCACGAACTTTGTGACCGCTGTGAAGACGGCCTACTGGAACCACACGCCGCTCTTGCTGGTGACGCCGCAGGCCGCCAACAAGACCATCGGTCAGGGCGGCTTCCAGGAAGTGGAACAGATGGCGCTCTTTGAAGACATGGTCGCCTATCAGGAGGAGGTGCGTGATCCCTCCCGCGTGGCCGAGGTCCTGACCCGCGTGATCTCTCAAGCCAAGCGCCTGTCCGGCCCGGCCCAGCTCAACATTCCGCGCGATATGTGGACTCAGGTCATCGATATCGAGATCCCCGATCCCATTGAGTTCGAGCGCTCGCCCGGCGGCGAGAACTCTGTGGCAAAAGCGGCAGAGATCCTGTCGAATGCCAAGAACCCCGTCCTTTTGAACGGCGCGGGAGTTGTCCTGTCCGACGGCGGGATCGAGGCGTCGAAGGCGCTGGCGGAGCGGCTCGATGCGCCGGTCTGCGTGGGATACCAGCACAATGACGCGTTCCCGGGCTCCCATCCCCTCTTTGCTGGGCCGTTGGGCTATAACGGCTCGAAGGCGGGTATGGAGCTTATCAAGCAGGCCGACGTCGTGCTGTGCCTCGGCACGCGCCTCAACCCGTTCTCCACCCTGCCCGGCTACGGCATGGATTACTGGCCCGACGACGCGACCATCATCCAGGTCGATATCAACCCGGACCGCATCGGCCTGACCAAGAAGGTCACCGTGGGCATCGTGGGCGACGCCGCCAAGGTCGCGAACGGCATCCTTGCCGGGCTGAGCGCCACCGCCGGTGATGCAGGTCGCAAGGAGCGCAAGGAAAAGATTGCGCAGACGAAGTCGACGTGGAAGCAGCAGCTGACCGAGATGACGCATGAGGATGACGATCCCGGCACCACCTGGAATGAGCGTGCGCGGGATGCCAAGCCTGACTGGATGAGCCCCCGCATGGCGTGGCGCGCAATCCAGAGCGCCCTGCCCCGCGAGGCGATCATCTCGTCGGACATCGGGAACAACTGCGCCATCGGCAATGCCTACCCGGACTTCGATCAGGGCCGGAAATACCTCGCCCCCGGGCTCTTCGGGCCCTGTGGCTACGGCCTGCCGTCCATCGTCGGCGCCAAGATCGGCTGCCCGGACGTGCCCGTCGTGGGCTTTGCGGGCGATGGTGCCTTCGGGATTGCGGTCAACGAGCTTACGGCCATCGGTCGGGGCGAATGGCCGCCGATAACGCAGATCGTGTTCCGCAACTACCAGTGGGGCGCGGAAAAGCGGAACTCAACGCTCTGGTTCGACGACAACTTCGTCGGCACCGAACTCGATGAAGAGGTGTCCTATGCCGGCATCGCCCAGGCCTGCGGCCTCAAGGGTGTCGTGGCGCGCACGATGGATGAGCTCACCGAAGCGCTCAACCAGGCGATCATCGACCAGATGCAGAACGGTAAAACGACCCTCATCGAAGCGATGATCAACCAGGAGCTGGGCGAGCCCTTCCGCCGCGACGCTATGAAAAAGCCAGTCTCGGTGGCAGGCATTAACCGCGCGGATATGGTTCCCCAACAGGTTGCCGAGGCCGCTGAGTAAACATGACGGCGCCCGTCCTGCAGGCCCTGCGGGAGCGGGCGACGCGTGACCTCAAGACAATCGTACTAAGCGAGGGCGACGACCCGCGCGTCATCGCCGCCGCCGAGGACGCCGTACGCATGGGCCTGGCACAGGTGATGTTGGTGGGTGGTCCGGGTGTCGCCGGGGCAGAGCTTCACGATCCGGCCACGTCGCCACTCCGGGACGAATTCATCGAAACGCTCCTCGCGCGTCGAGGCCACAAGGGCATGACGCCCGAACGCGCGGCCACGGAAGTGGGCAAGCGCCTTGTCTTCGCGGCGCTTCTGGTGGCGACGGGTCGCGCCGACGGGACCGTGGGTGGCGCTGTAGAGACGACATCCGCGACCGTACGCGCGGCGCTCCAGATCATCGGCAAGAGGGCGGATGCGACGCTCGTGTCGTCCTTCTTTCTCATGGTGCTGCCCGAGGGCCACCCGTCGGAACGGGACGCGATGATCTTTTCGGACGCGGGCCTCATTGTTGAGCCCACGTCCGACGAATTGGCGGCCATTGCGGCCCAGTCCGCCGCCTCATGGGAGGCGCTCACCGGTCGCGAGGCACAGGTGGCGATGCTGTCATTCTCGACCAAGGGCTCGGCGCAACACCAACGCGTGACCAAGGTCACGGATGCGCTCGCCCTCGTCCAGGAGGCGCATCCAACGCTGGCGATCGACGGCGAATTGCAATTCGACGCCGCTTTCGTGCCTGACGTGGGCGCGGTCAAGGCCCCCGGATCCCCTGTGGCGGGGCAGGCCAATGTGCTGATTTTTCCCAATCTCGAGGCAGGCAACATCGGCTACAAAATCGCGCAGAGGATCGGAGGCGCCGAAGCCATCGGCCCCGTGCTGCAAGGCCTTGCCAAGCCCGCCAATGATCTGAGCCGTGGCTGCGTGACCGAAGACATCGTCAACATGATCGCCGTGACCGCCGCACAGGCGCAATCCAAAGGCTAGGCCAGACTTCGTGGCGCGTCCCCCAGCCCCCAGCGCAGCCGTGGCTTTCGGCAGACCAAAAAACGGCCTCCAGCTCGTGTTTCAGGCGTGCCGGGCGTCAAAGGTTCCCCTTGGGGAACCACTGTCGGGGGCGGCCCTGGACGGCTATGGTCCTCCGGGTCCTGTCCGTCGCTTCGATCTCCGCCAGCACCTCGCCGCTCCGACGGAGCCCGCCACGTGAACCGCACCCAGCATTCGCTAGGTCATGACCATCGCCACCTTCGAGGAGCCTTTTCCCATGGCTGACCGATCTGTCCTCGCCGCGCGCTTTGACGCCATGGGGAACCGCGCACGTGTCCTTGCGCCGGGGCTCATTACAGCGGTCGTCGTCGCGATCTGCGCGCAGTTTCTCGCGGACCACTATGCCACGCCTGCGATGCTTCTGGCCCTCCTCCTCGGCATCGCCATGGGGTTTCTGGGCGAGGAAGGGCGCGCTGTTGACGGGATCAGCTTTGCGGGCCGCACGCTCCTGCGGCTCGGAGTGGCGTTTCTGGGCGTGCGGATCTCGGCGCAGCTGATGCTCGAACTCGGTGCTGAACTCATTGCGCTCGTCGTGGCGGCGGTGCTTGCAACCATCGCCTTCGGCCTCGCCGTGGGGCGCTTCTTTGGGGCGAAATGGCGCTTTTCGCTGCTCACGGGCGGTTCGGTCGCGATTTGCGGCGCATCGGCGGCCATCGCCATCGCCGCAATTCTCCCGAAGGACGAACGCTCAGAGGAGCGGCTCCTTTTCACGGTCATGGGAGTCACCGTGCTCTCGACACTTGCCATGATCATCTACCCGATCCTTACCGGGCTTCGGGGCTTTGGCGAGTTCGAGGCCGGCGTCTTCCTTGGCGCCTCAATCCATGATGTCGCGCAGGTCGTGGGCGCGGGATACACGATATCCGAGGAAGCGGGGGATGTCGCAACGCTGGTGAAACTTTTCCGCGTGGCCATGCTGGCGCCCGTCGTCCTCGTGGCATCGCTGCTGATCCGGCATTACGCCACTGCCGATGAAAGTGGCGAGCGGCCCCCGCTTTTGCCGGGCTTCGTGCTGGGCTTTCTTGCCTTGGCGGCGATCTCGTCCTTTGGCCTTCTGCCCGAGGCGGTCGTGGAGCTCATGTCGTCTGCCTCCCGTTGGCTCCTGCTGACGGCTATCGCGGCGGTCGGGATGAAATCAAACCTCAAGCAGATCGTGGGGCTCGGTGGGGCAGCTGTGGCGCTCATCACGCTGGAGACGCTCTTTATTGCCGGCTTCGTGCTGGGTGGTCTCTACCTGCTCGGCTAAAAGCGCCGTACTCCGGTCGCTAGCTTGACGCGCGTTTGATCAGGCGAACAGGCAACGGCTCTACCGCTGTGGCGCGGCCAGTCAAAAGCGCCACGGTTCGCGCGGCCATGGCGCCCACGTCCTGGGAAATCGTCGTGAGGCCATAGGCCGGGAACGCGCCCGCCGGGACATTGTCAAACCCCACGACACGGACATCGTCCGGCACCGACAGCCCCAGCTCATGGCGGAGCGTGTCGAGGACAACGAGCGCCATGTAGTCATTGGCGACGAAAACACCGTCAGGACGCTCTGCGGCGTCAGCGAACATCGTGCGCGTCGCACGGCGTGCCTGCGCAGCCTCAAAGTTGCCAACCTCCCGGGCATGGAGGCCGAGACCCGCCGCGCGCAGGCCAGAAAGGAGGCCCGCCTCCCGTTCGCGCTGGGTCGAGGCCCCCTCCCAACCGGCAATGTGACCGATCCGGCGCGCGCCTTGCGCCACAAGATGCTCTGCGGCCATGCGACCGCCGGCGCGGCTATCGGATATGACCGCTGCTTCGCCCGGATCGCCCTGGCGGCGGTTCAAAAGGACGACAGGCACGCCCATGGCCCGGCACCGATTGGCGAGATCAGACGAAAGACCCACAGACGCCAGAACGAGCCCGTCGACCTGATAGTCGAGGATGTCCTCGACGACCGCCTCCGCCTGATCGCCCTCGGGCCCCGCCATGAACATGAGGATGTGGTAGCCCTCCTCCTGCAGCGCGTGACTCAGCCGTTCGAGGAGCGGCGGGTAGAAGTGATTGTCGAGATAGCTGACGACGAGGCCGATCATCCGGCTCGACCCCGTCAGGAGAGACCGGGCCAGGGCGTTCGGGCGGTACCCCAACTCCTTGGCCGCGCGGCGTACCTTGTCGGTGGTTTCCGACGACGCCGACGCGCCCGGCGTGAACACACGGCTTACCGCAGAGCGGCTCACGCCCGCGCGCTCTGCGACCTCGCTCGAGGTGACCTTGTCGCGCATCAGGGCGCGGGCGGCGTGGCGTCGCCCCGGTCGTAGCGCTCCCATCCCTTGCCGTCGAAGACGTCGACGCCGAGCTGGGCAAGGACATGGGGAAAGTCGACCATGACGTAGTTGTCGACGATCTTGCCATCGACCACTTTCCAGAAATCCATGTAGCGGACGGTGATGCGCTTGCCCGTGGCGGGCACGCCCATGAATTCGCCGCCATGGGTGACTTCCTGGCGCCCGAAGGCCGCGGCCCATTCACCCATATACATGCGCGCTTCATCCACGCAGACTTTGTCATGGAAGGCCGCCTGGAAGGGCTTTTGCCAGTTGTCCTGGAACTCGCGCAGGCCTTCCTTCGTGCCGCAGCCAGTATTGCCCATCCAGCGGAAGCCTTCGGCGAAGAACTCTCCGATATCGGCGATGCGGTGGTCGTTGAGACCGTCCACCATGCCCTCGATCACGGCGCGGGTGGCCTCCGTCTTGCTCAGGTCTGTGTCCCTGGTGAGCGTGGCCTGTTCGGGGCGAGAGCCTTTCATGTATCCTCCTTCACGGCGCTGCGTGGTTTCTAGAGATCCTGCGCGATCAGTTCCGCGCCCTTGTAGCCGATCATCATCGATGGGGCGTTGGTGTTGGCCGACGTGAGGCGGGGCATGATGGACGCATCAACGACCCAGGCCCCCTCCACACCCCGCACAGAGAGGCGGGGCGTCACGACCGACGCGTCATCCTCGCCCATCCGGCAGGTGCCTACCGGGTGATAGGCCGTCCCGGCGCGGTTGCGGATGACCTCTTTCAGGGCAGGCCCGGTCAAGCCCTTCGCCGGGCCGACCTCCCGCCCGCGCTTGGCCCCGAAGTCAGCGGCCTCCAGCAGCTCCCGCAAGCGGTCCACCCCGGCGGTCAACGTGTCGAGATCGCTTTCCTCCCGGAAGAGGCCAAGATCAAAGACCGGCGGCTCTGCCGGGTCGGCGGAGGCGAGGCGCAAGTGCCCCCGCGATTTCGGGCGGCAGAGACAGACATCGGCGAAGTACCCCGATTTCAGCGCGTATGTGTTGCCCGCATGGTCGAGGTGGAACGGGATGAAATGGCTTTGCACATCCGGTTCTGGGCTGTCACCGCGCGCATTGAAGAATGCCCCGCCTTCGACCGTGGGCGAGGCGAGCGGGCCCCGACGCACAAAGAGATCGATCGGCGCGCGGGCCCAGTTCCACCACTGCGCCGGTTCCAGTCCGTAGCCGGTGCCCGCCCCCTCGAAGTGAAGCCCGAAGCCCGGGTGATCCTGAAGGTTTTCGCCCACATCCTCGGACGCGACGCGCACGCCAATGCCGTGCCTTGCAAGCTGCGCGGACGGCCCGATCCCGGAGCGCATGAGGATGGCCGGGGACATGATGGACCCCGCTGCCAGCACCACGCCCTTGTTGGCGTCGATTCTAGTTCCATCGGTGAGCAGGACGCCCGCAACCCGCCCGCCACGCCAGGTAAGGCGATCCACAGGTGCGCCGGTCGTGACCGGCATCTCATGTTCCTTCAGGAACGCGCGAGCCGATGAGTTCCGCCGCCCGCCCTTCATGTTGTGCGAGAAGACACCAGCGCTTTCACGGTCGGGTGTTGGCGTTCCCGAATTCGTCGGCAGCATCGCCTCGAGCCCCTGGGTGAGCGGGTGCGTGTTTTCCAGCCGATGGGGCGTGAGCTTTTCCTCCACTGCCTCGAAGGCGCTTTCCAGGTCGGAATACGCCCCGCCCCCTACCCCCCAAGCGTCGAAGTCAGCCGCGCGGCCCCGGAACCAGACCATGGAATTGATCGAGCCAGAGCCGCCTACCATCTTGCCCCGCGGCGCGCTGACGCGCCGGCTTCCGGCTTCGCGCATGGGCATGGTTTTCAGGCCCCAATCCCGCGCCGAACCAATGAGCCATGTGAGACCCATGGGCATGGCGACGAGGGGGTGTCGGTCCGACGGTCCGGCCTCCAGCACGAGGATCTTTCCGGCGCCGCGGCGGTGGAGTTCTGCCGCGGCCACGCACCCTGCGGACCCGGCGCCGACGACGATGACGTCATAGGGCATCTGGCTCTCCCGAATAGCTCGATGGGGGGCTGGCGCGACGGCTGGCCCCTGCCATCTACCCTTTGACCGCTCCCGCCGTAAGGCCCGAAACGATCTGGCGCTGGAAGAACATCACGAGGACAAAGAGAGGCGCCGTCGCCGACACCACCGCCGCCACGGCAAACATGACGTTGCCCTCGGTCTGCGTGGTTCCGAGGAACGCCGCGATCTGGGGGACCATGGTGCGATTGGCTTCGTTCAGGATGAGCGAGGTCACCACAAAGTCGTTGTAGGCCAGAAGGAATGAAAACAGCCCGGTGGTGATAACGCCCGGCCACATGACCGGAATGATCACGTGCCGGAAGGCCTGGAACTGCGTGCAGCCGTCCACCTTTGCGGCCTCATCGAGGTCCTTCGGGATCGACTCAAAGAATGAGTGCAGCATCCAAAGCGTAAACGGCTGGTTAATCGCCACGAGCACGATGATCGCCGTGGGCAGGTAGCCCCAGATGTTCCACTGAAAGAAGATCGGCAGATAGCCCGATACGAGCGTGATCTGCGGCAGCGCGCGAAACATGAGCGCGATGATGAGAAGCCAGAAGACGTATTTGAACCCTGACCGCGACAGCGCGTAGCCCCCGAGCGTACCGATCGTCAGAGACACGCTGACCACGCAAAGGCACACGATCGCGGTGTTGAACATGTTGCTCCAGAATGCGTTCTCCACAAAGGCGCCTTCGTAGCCCGCCCCCGTGAAGGAGCTGCCATGGGTATTTTCTGTGTTGGCCCCGGTCAGCGCGTTCGTCCAGTCCGCGATGGAGAAGAAGTCGAGCTCGACCTTGAAGGACCCCCAGAGCGTCCAGAAGAACGGGAGGGCGGCCATCATGAACCAGATGCCCACGAAGATCCAAAGTCCGATCTGAAGCGGAAGCGGGCGGCGTTGTGCGGCGGAGGTCGACATCTCAGTGCCCTTTCGCGTTGAAATCGCGCCACGTGCGGATCAGCACGGGCGTGAGCAGGATGGCGATGCCGAAGATCGTCAGGACCGACGTGGCCGCCGCCGAACTGAGCTGGCGGGTTTCGCCGCTCTGATCGCTGAGGATGAAGGTCGAGAGCGATTGCGCATGGGCCTGCGCCTGGAAGCCGAGGATCGGCTCGAGCACCCGGAAGTTATCCATCAGCTGAATGAGCGCCACGAACGTCACGAGGGGTGCGAGATGCGGGATTATGACAAAGCGGATCTGCTGCCAGCGGGTGGCGCCGTCAATCTGCGCGCTTTCGATGGTATACTGGGGCACCGTCTGCAGCCCTGCATAGAACACCACAAATGCGAAGGGTGCCGAGGACCAAATCCCGTAGACAATGAGAGCGACCCACATAAGCGGTGTCGAGGCCTTCACCGACAGGTCGGGATCGTTGACAAGGTAGCTCAGGAACTTACCCAGAACGCCGCGGCTGTCGACCATCCAGCTGAGCACGAGCGCGCCGATGAGCGGCGTCACGATCATGGGCAGGAGCGAGAAGAAGATCATCAGCCCCTTCAGCCGACGGTGGAGCGAGTTGACGGCAACGGCAATCGCGAAGCCCAGCATGATCAGGAAGGGCGTGCACACGAAAGTATAGGTCAGCGTGAAGGCAAGGGCCTTGTAGAACGGCAGGTTGTAGACCTTGGCAAAGAAGTCGCCGAGCCCCGCGGAGGTTTGCCACGCCTCTCCGATCTCCGCAAAGGCGAGGTGGCCACGGTCGGTGTAGATCGAGGTGCCGACGAAGCGCCCCATGGGCTGTGCCTCGCGGATGGCCTGAGTGGCCTCCTGATCGATCGTGGTCTCCTTGGTGCAACCGAACGGGCCGCAATTCTCGGTCTCGATCAGCACCGCCTCGTGCGGTGTGAAGACCGATTGCGTCACGATGGACACGATGGGGAACGCGATGAACAAGAGCATCGCCGCCGCCGTTGGGAAGAAGAACCAGAAGAATGTGCGATGTTTCATCGTTGCCCCGTCCGTTGGGTGCGCATGGCGCACCGTCGCTTGAGGTGCGCCCGGCGCACCCAACGATGGTGAGGCGGGCCGCCCCGAAGGACCGGCCCGCCGGATAAGGCCTAGAGGAAGCCCTGCTCTTTGGCGGCGGCCATGTAGGCGGCCTCGACATCGGCAAGGGCCTGCTCGGCACTTTCGGAGCCCTGCATGAACTCGGTAAGTTCGTTGCCCAGCGCCGTGTGCATCAGACCCATGAAGGGCAGCATCGGATAGGGGATGGAACCCGCATTTGCCGCCGCAAACACGCCCACTGCGGCCTCGGTGGGCTCATAGCCCTCGATCAGCCAGACAGCCTGCGACGACACTTCGTCGTCCAGAATGGAGGGATCAATCGCCTTCTTCATGGCCATGAACGTCGCCTCGGCATCCGCGTCAGAGATGTTCTTGGCCACGGTGAAGCCATCCCACCAAAGCGTTGTCGCCGGTGTATCACCGCCGCCCACCGTCATTGGGCCCGCGATGGCGAAGCCGTCGATGACCTCTTGTGGGACGCCTTCAGCCGTCACGAGCGTCGCAGCGCGGGAGCCCCACATGTTCATCAGCGCCGTGTTCCCGGCGCGGTACTCGGCGTTTGTGGCGTTCGAGTCGTGCGTCAGGAAGTCGGGGTTCATGTATTCCGACAGGGCCTTCATCATCTCGAGGGCCTTCACTCCGGCCTCGTTGTTGATGTTTGGCTCAGCAGTGCCCGGCTTGAAGTGGGATCCCCCCATGCCCAGGAACATGTTGTTGAATTCCTGCGCCAGGTTCCAGCCCGCAGCGTAGGCGCCGCCCACCGGGTTATCCATGATGCCTGCTGCGCGGATCGCTTCGGCAGCGGCAAGCATTTCCTCGTAGGTGGTCGGCGGCTCGAGGCCTACCTCTTCCAGCACGTCGGCGCGGTAGACGAGGTGCTGCGCGTTGGCCATGAACGCCACGGCCATGATCTGGCCGTTGATCGTGATGAGCTGGTTGGGCCGAATGCCGTCACCGTGCTTGGCCACGAGATCGTCGAGCGGGCGTATGACGTCTTCGTTCATCAGCGCCACGATGGACGAATTCGCGATGATCGCGGACGTGTACTCCGCCGGGTTGCCCTGCATGCCCGGCACGTTGATCGACTGATGATCCGCGGTGAGGTTGGTGGACACCTCCACAGCGTCACCGGCGCACGACATGGCGCCCGCGCCAACGGTCTGGATCGCCGGAAACTCGTTGCCCACGATGGACACGCGGCCCTCGGTGGGGCACCCTGCATGGCCACCTGCAAGTGCGGTGGATCCGAGCATAGCCACAGCGCCTGCGAGCGCGATTTTTTTCAGAAACATCTATCTCTCCCTGTTTCCTGTCTTTTTTGGGCGCCGCCTCCCGCGGTTGCCCATGGGCCCCGGAGACCAACGCTCCCGGGCGGTTCTGTGAGGGTCAGGACCCTCCCAAACGTGCCCCGTCTTTGGCGTCAAAGATGTGGCAGATCGCGGCCGGGATCGACACGGAAACCTTATTCCCGATCTCGGTGCGGAATTCCTTGTGGGCCTTCACGCTGAGGAGCGCGCCAGCGGTTCGGACGCTCACCATGGTCGCGTCGCCCAAAAGCTCCATTGAATAGACGGCGCTGTTGAGCTGGCCGCCAGCCTCAACGACCTCCGCATCCTCTGCGCGGAAGCCCAAAGTGACCGGACCGTCCGGCCCGCTGAGGCCTGGGACGCTGATCCCTTCGGCCTCGAAGGTACCGCTTCTCAGCGTCCCTTCCACGAGGTTCATGGCCGGGTTGCCAATGAAGCTCGCCACGAAAGTGTTGGCCGGGTTGTCGTAAATCTCGGTGGGTGTGCCGACCTGCTGGACGACGCCCTTGTTCATGACCACGACACGATCCGCGAGCGTCATCGCCTCGATCTGATCGTGTGTCACGTAGATCGTCGTCACCTTGAGCTCATGGCTCAGGTTCTTGATCTGCGCCCGCGTCGAGACGCGCAGTTTCGCGTCGAGGTTCGAAAGCGGCTCGTCCATGAGAAAGACGTTCGGCTCGCGCACGATGGCGCGGGCGAGCGCAACACGCTGGCGCTGGCCGCCGGACAAAGCAGCGGGCTTGCGGTGCAGGAAGTCGTCGAGTTCCACCATGGCCGAAGCACGCATCACGCGGTCGTGGTGCTCGCTTTGTGGCACTTTCCGAACTTTCAGGGGAAAGCGGATGTTCTCGTAGACATTCATGTTCGGGTAGAGACCGTAGGACTGGAACACCATGGAGATGTCGCGATCCTTGGGCTCGAGATCATTTACCCGTGCGCCATCGATCATGATGTCGCCGCCCGAGGGGTCTTCGAGGCCCGCGATCATGCGCATCGTCGTCGTCTTGCCGCAGCCGGACGGCCCGAGCAGGACGAGAAACTCTTCATTGGCGATCGTGAGGTCAAAATCCTGAACGCCGATGAAGCTTCCCCAGCGTTTGGAAATGTTCTGAAGTCTGATCTCAGCCATGAGTGCCCCTGTCCTCTCGCGATCCGGCTTGTGCATGTGCGCCACAGGAATCACGGGCTTTGCACAGGTATGCAAAAAGGCTAGACGCCCGGGGCTTCCTTTGCCAACCTTTTTTCTGTCTGCAAAAGAAGGTTCCCCATGCTTGACGCAAAACTCGCCGCTCACGGCACTGATTTTCGCCTCCATATGCGGCAGGCTCTTGATGAGATGGCCAAAAATCCCGAGGCGGCCAGATCATACCTCGCGCCGGACTGCGTGTGGGATGTGGCCCATCCGGTGAATCACCTCGAAGGACCGGATGCGGTGATCGACGGGTTCCTCAAGCCGCTCACTGACGGGCTGTCCCATGTGGCACGTCGCGACATCCTGTTTTTGGGCGGCAAGAACCGGATCCAGGAAGGCGGGCGCTGGGTCTGTTCGATCACGCATTATGTGGGCACGTTCAACGCCCCGCTCTTTGGCCTCGCGCCGTCGGGGTCGATGGTGTTCCTGCGCTCGGGAGAGTTCTACCGCCTCGATGATGACGGCCGCATTGCCGAAGCGAAGATCATTTTCGACCTCATTGACCTCATGGTTCAGCTGCGCCGGATGCCTTTGCCGTCGATCGGCGACGAGATCACCTTCCCCGCCCCGGCGACGCAGGACGGCCTCTGCCCGACCCATGCCTATGATGGCGACGCCTTTGATGTCGTGGAGCGCATGATGGCGACGCTCGGCGTCTATGATCCGAAGACATACTTCTCCGAAGGTCAGATCGGGGCGGGCGGCGCGTGGACAGACGACATGATGTGGTATGGGCCCGGCGGGATCGGGTCAAACACCCGCTGGGAGGGTTTTGTGAAGGACCATCGTAAGGCCTTCCTCGACGCATTCCCGGACCGCAAGGGCGGGCACCATTACTGCCGCTTCGGTGACAGCACTTACGCGGTGATGGGGGGCTGGCCGTCGATCCATGCAACCTTCGGGCAGGATTACCTTGGTGTGCGGGCCACTGGCGGGCCGATCACCATGCGGGTGATGGACATGTACCGGATCGAGAAGACAGAGGACGGGGACCGCCTTGCAGAGAACTGGGTCTTTATCGATCTCGTGGAATTTTTCCTGCAGGCGGGCCGGGACGTCGTCGCTGAGAGCAACGCGCTGGCCTAGTGGCCGATGCGAGGGGCCCGGCCCCTCGCGCTCCCCGAAGTACGGGGCACAAAGAAGACGGGGCTACCGGATGCGCTGCTCGGTGTTGGCATCAAACAAGCGGGCCTGATCGGCGTCAAAGGTGATCCCCACGGTCTCGCCCGCCTTCACCCTGTCCTCGCCGCGCTCTTCCACGATGAGGCGTTCGCCGTTTTCGGCCATGAGGTACGCGTAAGACACGCCACCCAGCGCTTCGGTCAGGTCGACCCTATGGGTGGCGCCGCCGCGCTCGATGGTGATGTGTTCGGGACGCATGCCCAGCTCAACCGATGTACCGTCCGAGGGCAGCGTGACGGCAAGCGCCACATCCGTCTGGAGCGAGGGCACGGCGATCTTGTCACCCGTCACCTGAGCTTTCACGAAGTTCATCGCCGGAGAGCCGATGAAGCCAGCCACGAACTTGTTATCCGGGTCACGGTAGAGGTCCATGGGCGCGCCCACCTGCTCGATACGGCCGAGGCGGAGGACGACGATCTTGTCGGCCAGCGTCATCGCCTCCACCTGGTCGTGGGTGACGTAGATCATCGTTGCGCCGATCTCGGAGTGCAGCCGGGCGATTTCGACGCGCATCTCGACCCTGAGCTCGGCGTCGAGGTTCGAGAGCGGCTCATCGAAGAGAAAGACCTCCGGGCCGCGCACGATCGCGCGGCCGATGGCGACGCGCTGGCGCTGGCCCCCGGACAAAGCGGCGGGCTTGCGTTTGAGATATTCGTCGAGGCGAAGGATCTTCGAGGCGCCGTCGACCTTCTGGTCGATTGTCGCTTTATCTACCCCATTCATCTTGAGGCCGAAGCCCATGTTTTCTTCGACGGTCATGTGGGGATAGAGCGCGTAGGTCTGGAAGACCATGGCCACGCCGCGCTCTGCAGGATCGAGATGCGTCACGTCCCGCGCGCCAATGGCGATCTGGCCCTCGCTGGTTTCTTCAAGCCCTGCCACCATGCGGAGAAGCGTGGATTTCCCGCAGCCCGACGGCCCGACGAACACGCAGAATTCGCCGTCCTCAATCTGCAGATCGACGCCGTGGATCACCTGCGTGGCCCCGTAGCGCTTGATGACTTTGTTGAGAGTGACGCCGGTCATTGAGGTCTCTTTCTTCAGATGGGGACGGTATCGGGGAACCGCCACTGGACGGCTTCCTCGGAAATGGCGCGCGCGGTGGCGCGGATGGCGGGCACGTGGACTTCGAGGGCCTGCAGCGTGGTGCGCGAGGTCGATGAGGTCACCGACAGGGCGCCCAGGACACGGCCACGTTCGGTGAGGATCGGCATGGCCACGCAGATGATGCCGGGCTCGTGCTCTTCGCGGTCAAAGGCAAAGCCCTGATCGCGGATGGCCTCAAGCTCGGTCCTGAGTGCGAACTCGGAGGTCACCGTATGCGGCGTAAAGCGGTGGAAACTCTGCTGGCCGATCACAACGTCGAGCTCACGCTGGGGCAGGTAGGCCAGCATCGCCTTGCCAACGCCCGTGCAGTAGGCGGGCCCGACTTTGCCGGCCTGCGAATACATGGGCAGCGGCTCGCGCGCGTTCACCTTGTCCACGTAAAGGACGGAGGCATGGTCGAGCTGCGCCAGATGAACCGTCTCGCCGACACGCGCGGAGAGTTCATCGAGGTGCTGACGCGCCACGGGAGCGAGAGAGGACGTCTCCCACGCGGCATGGGCCAGGCGGACGAGGCGCACGCCCAGCGCATAGGTCTGCCGGTCGGCATCGAAGGTCAGCATGCCCTCGGTGGCCAGCGTCTGGACGAAGCGGTAGAGCGTGGCCTTGGGAAACCGGGACACCGCGAGAAGCTCACCAAAGCGGACCGGGCGACCGAAGGTGGCCACCTGATCCAGCACTTCCAGAGCCTTGCCCACGGTTCCCGCGCCCGACGTCGCAGCCGATCCGTATTTAGGCCCCGCGTTTCTTGGCGCGTTGTCCATCAATCCTCCCGCAGCCTGGCCGCACTGTCATGTCGCGCAGACGGTCCGGGCTCTTTGGTTGACAAGCGTAGGTGAGTCGGCGTTTCATTCCAATATCTAAAACCGAGTTCCGAATAATGGAACCGCTCTGGTCCTTAAGCGGAACTGGGGAATGGAAGCATAGGGAGGAAAACATGCGTTCCATCATGACCTCCGTGGTGGCTCTGGCCATCGCGGCGCCTGCATTCGCAAGCGATCTCGTCATCAACTTCGACGATCTGAACCCCGCACCCAAGGCCGCCTTCGAGGCTGCCGTGGAAGCGTTCAAAGCCGAGAACCCGGACATCAACGTCACGGTCAACATCAACGACCGCGAAGCGCACAAGACCGCGATCCGGAACTTCCTGACCGCCGACGCCCCGGACGTGACCTCCTGGTACCCGGGGAACCGCATGGCGCCCTTCACGGACACGGGTCTCTTCATGGGCATCGACGATGTGTGGGACGAGAACGGCCTGCGCGAGACATTTGCGGCCATCGAGCCCACCATGACGCGCGACGGCGTCACTTACGGTGTGCCCTATTCCTACTACCAGTGGGGCATCTACTACCGCAAAGATATCTTCGACAAGCTGGGCCTCGAAGAGTTCGAGACCTGGGACGACATGCTTGCCGGCTGCGCACAGATGAAAGAAGTGGGCGTGACACCCTTCACCATCGGCACCAAGTTCCTTTGGACTGCTGCAGGCGTGTTCGACTACATCAACCTGCGCACGAACGGCTATGACGTGCACAATGGCCTGACCGGTGGCGAGATCGCCTACACCGATGAACGCATCGTGCAGACCTTCGCCAACTGGGAGCAGCTCATCAACGAG
Organism: Pseudomonadota bacterium; assembly: GCA_038751055.1. Lineage (GTDB taxonomy): Bacteria > Pseudomonadota > Alphaproteobacteria > Rhodobacterales > Rhodobacteraceae > Shimia_B. The sequence continues at coordinate 23,023 of JBCDGS010000007.1, forward strand.
TGTGGCTTCGTCGACAACCACGCCTCCATGAGCTGGCAGGACGCGCTGACTCCGTTCGTGAACGGTGATGCGGGCATGTACGTCATGGGTAACTTCGCGGTTTCGGCCATGAAGGATGCAGGTCTGACGAACGACCAGATCGACTACATGCCCTTCCCGTCCATCAACCCGGATGTGGCGCGCGCTGAAGAAGCTCCTGCAGACGCGTTCTTCATCCCGACGAACGCAACCAATGTCGAGAACGCCAAGAAGTTCCTGGCCTTTGTTGCGCGTGCTGAAGTGCAATCCCAGTGGAACGACACCATTGGTCAGCTGCCGCCGAACTCCGAGGCGACTGTCTCCGATGACAAGTTCATCCAGGAAGGGTTTGCGACTGTGTCCACGGCTGCCGGTCTCGCGCAGTTCTACGACCGCGACGCACCGGCCGCGATGGCCGCAGAAGGCATGAAGGGCTTCCAGGAGTTCATGCTGGACACGTCCAAGAAAATGGAAATCCTCGAGCGTCTCGATGGCGTCCAGGCTGAAGTCTACTAAGCCAAACCACTGCGGGGCGCGTCATTGGACGCGCCCTGCTTTTCCCTCTTTCGGCGGTGCGCAGTGCGCACGCTACGTGTCGGCGCCGTAGGGTGCGCACTGCGCACAATCTGCCGCTCCTCGCAATCAAGCCGGAGAACCTGACATGGCCGCGACCGACGCCGCAACGATCCCTGTCTCCCGCACGCCCCGCCCGGGCTGGCTCCAGCGCAACAAGCTGTCCATCGCGCCATGGATCTTCCTCGCGCCTGCGCTTGTCTTCTTCTGCATCTACGTCGTCATCCCGATCTTCGAGAGCCTATACCTGAGCCTCTTCGAATGGAACGGACTCTACGATGCTGACGGGAATTCCACCGCCGTCTATATCGGGCTCGAGAACTACGCCAAGCTTTGGGACGATCCCAACTTCTGGACCTCGCTCCGCAACAACGTGGCGTGGCTGATCCTTTACATGCTTGCTGTGCCGCTGGGCCTTTTCATCGCGCTTTTCCTCAATCAGGAGGTGCCGGGGATGCGGCTTTACAAGTCGCTCTTCTTCTTCCCCTTTGTGATCTCCCAGGTGGTCGTGGGCCTGATCTTCGGCTGGTTCTACAACCCCGATTTCGGGGTGGTTGGCACCATCTGGAAGGCGCTTTTCTGCGAAGAGACGGTGAACTTTGTGGGCAATGTCACGTTCCAGTGTTCATCGCCGCCGCCGGACATCCTGAGTTCTGCGGAATGGGCGACCTACGGCATCATCGCGGCCGGGCTCTGGCCGCAGATCGCCTATTGCATGATCCTGTACCTCACGGGCCTGAACAACGTGGCCCAGGACCAGATCGAGGCCGCGCGACTTGACGGCGCCAAGGGCTGGAAGATGCTGTGGTACGTGGTGTTGCCGCAACTGCGCCCGGCCACGTTCATCGCCGTGGTCGTGACGGTCATCGGCGCGCTCAGGTCATTCGACATGATCGCCATCATGACCCAGGGCGGGCCGTTTGGATCCACCAACGTGCTGGCCTACTACATGTACGAAGTCGCCATCTCGGAGTTCGGGGAACGCTATGGCTATGGGTCTGCCGTGGCTGTGGTCCTGTTTGCCATCATGCTTGTCTACATCTCCTACTTCCTTTGGCGGATGTATCAGGACGAAAAGGGCGCGCGCTAATGACCCGCGAGGACGTGGATCAGATTTGCGCCGCCCTGCCGGGAGCGGAGCTGGCGCTGCCGCCCGAACTCGTGAGCTGGAAGGTTGGCGGCAAGATGTTTGCTTGCCTCGCGGGCGAGGCCGAGCGGACCGGTGTGTCCGTCAAGACGCCCGACATTGAGACAGCCGCCCTGCTGATCGACGCCGGTGAGGCCGAGCGTGCCCCCTATTTCCACAAAAGCTGGGTACGGCTGCAGTTTGACGCCACGGCCCGTGACTACGCCGAACACCGCATCGGCGTCTCCTACGACCTGGTCCGCAAGAGCCTGAAAAAGGCCGTCCGCGACGCACTTCCCGAGAGGTCTTCCTGATGTTTCCACGTCCCATCGCCGCCGCCTCGCCCAAGGGGATCGGCTACCAGGCATTTCTGCCGGTGGCGCTGCTTATCTGGCTTATCCCGCTCATCGCGATCTTTCTGACGTCGATCCGGCCGGGGGCAGATATCAACTCAGGCAATGTATTCGGGGTGCCATCGGATTTCGTGCTGCTTGAGAACTACATGGCGGTCTTCACGCAATCCGAAGCCGCGACCTACCTTTGGAACTCGGTCAAGATCACGGTGCCGTCGGTGATCATCTCGGTGACGCTCGCGTGCCTCGCGGGATACGCGCTGGCGATCTACAAATTCCGCGTGGCGCTGCCGCTCTTTTTCCTCTTCGTGGCGGGCAACTTCATCCCGTTCCAGATCCTCATGGTGCCCGTGCGGGACATGTCCGTGCAGTCCGGGCTCTATGACACCATTGCGGGGCAATTCCTGTTCCATGCGGCGTTCCAGACGGGTTTCTGCACCCTGTTCATGCGCAATTTCATCAAAGCGCTGCCCTTTGACCTCATCGAGAGTGCCCGCGTTGAGGGCGTCGCGGAGTGGCGCATCTTTTGGTTCGTGGTGCTGCCCCTCGTGCGCCCTGCCATTGCGGCCCTCGCAGTCCTCATTTTCACGTTCGTCTGGAATGACTTCTTCTGGGCCAACGTGCTGACGCAGGGCGAAGGCGCAAAGCCGATTACTGCGGGAGTCCGCGCCCTCAACGGTCAGTTCGTCAACAACTGGCACCTCGTCTCCGCGGCCTCTTTACTGGCTGCGGTACCCCCCGTGATGATGTTCTTTCTCATGCAAAAGCACTTCATTGCGGGCCTCACTCTGGGAGCCGTGAAGTAACGATGCGGACGTGGAGACTAGACTCGTCGCGCCAGACACTCGTGCTGGCGGCGCGACGGGAATGCTTGCCGGAAGTGGTCTACTGGGGCCAGCCCTTGCCGGAAGACGCCGATCTGGAGACCGTCGCACGCGGTCATGGTATCGACGTCACTGGCGGGATGCTCGATGAGAACCCGGACCTCTCGATCTGCCCGGAGGCGGTGCGGTCCTTTCCGGGCCAGCCGGGCCTGATCGCGCGGGATACCGACAGCTCGCCCCTCCTGCCGAAGTTTCGCTATGAGCGGGAGGAGATTGTCGAGGGCGGGCTGACGTTGCACTATAGCGACGCAGCCCTGGCGATCAGCTATGCAGCGAGCTTTGCCATCGATGCCGATACGCACATCATCACGGCCCAAGCCGGGATCGAAGTGTCCCGCCCGGTCCACCTTCACTGGCTTGCAGCGCCCGTCTTCCCGGGGCCGCAGCTTTCGGACGACCTGATCGACTTCACGGGCCGCTGGTGTGGAGAGTTCCAGACCGCAACGACGCCGTGGTCGGCGGGCATGCGCTACCGTGAAAACCGCACCGGGCGCACGGGTCACGAGCACTTTCCGGGCCTCATCGTGCGCGGCCAAGGCTGCACGAACACACGCGGTGAGGCCCATGCCTTTCACTACGGCTGGTCGGGTGGCCACAAGATGATCGCCGAAGAGCTCCCCGATGGGCGCCGCCAGATACAGTTTGGGCACGCGGCCCGCATGGAGACGGAGGCCGCCACCAGCTTCCGGACGGCGCCGCTTTACGCGACCTTTTCAGGAACAGGCATCAATGGCTGTGCGACGGCCTTTCAGCGCCACCTGCGCGACCGGATCGTGCAGTTTCCGGACCCTGATCGCCCCCGCCCGGTTCACTACAATTGCTGGGAAGCGGTCTACTTTGACCATAACCTTCCCGTCCTCAAGGACATTGCCACCCGCGCGGCGGCTCTTGGAGCGGAACGATTTGTGCTCGACGACGGATGGTTCGGGCAGCGCGATGACGACACGACGTCGCTCAGTGACTGGGCGGTGGACCCGCGCAAGTATCCCGATGGGCTTGGCCCCCTGATCGACCATGTCCATGGCGCGGGAATGAGTTTCGGCATCTGGTTCGAGCCAGAGATGATCAACCCGGAATCGGACGTCTACCGAAAGAACCCGCACTGGGCACTTGGTGCCGAGGATCAGATCCTCGGCCGCCAGCAAAAGGCGCTCAACATGGCGTTGCCAGAGGTGCGTGATTTCATATTCGATCGCATGGCCAAGATCCTGCGGGACCACGCGATCGATTACATCAAATGGGATCATAACCGCGTGCTGCCGATGCCGGACGCGGCGCAGACGCGCGGATCCTATGCGCTCATCGATGCGCTGCGCCTGGCCTTCCCGGATGTGGAGATCGAAAGCTGTGCCTCCGGCGGTGGACGCATAGACTTTGGCATCCTGTCGCGGACGCACCGGGTCTGGCTGAGCGACTCAAATGACGCGCTCGAGAGGCTGCGGATTCAACACAATGCCGCGCTCTTTCTGCCCACGGTTGTCACGGGCAGCCATGTGGGACCGCGCCACTGCCATACCTCTGGCCGCGTCCACGATATCACCTTCCGGGCCTGGGTCGCCGCGCAGAGGCACATGGGCTTTGAAATGGACCCTCGCGAACTCGACACGCGAGAAGAGGCCGTGCTGCGGGAGGTGACGAGCTGGTTCAAGCATAACAGGGACTGGATGCATCGTGCCGACATCCTGCGCCTCGACAGCGCCGACCCGGCCGTGATCGCAGAGCAGCAACAGGCCGCAGATGGCAGCCGCTTTGTTGTCTTCGCGGGCGCGCAGGACACGTCAGCGCAAATCGCCCCGCGACCGCTTCGCCTGACGCGGCTCGACGAGGGGGCCCGCTACCGGGTCAGGCTCGTGAACCGGGCCTCCACGACGAGCCTGTCGCGCGGGTCACCAATCTTGAAGGGTGAAGATATCGAGGTCTCCGGCAGCTGGCTCATGGGCCAGGGCGTGACGCTGCCCTGCCCCGCCCCATGCACCATGTGGGTCCTCGAAGGGGAGCGCCTGCCGTGACGCGATCGCCCAAAATTCTTTCAGGGAATTTTGCGCCCTTCGAAGTGCCGACCCGTATTCAAGCGTTGACCGTGCCCTCCGGGCGCAAACATTTTCTCAAAATTTTCCTGCCGCTCAAAGGAGAGACCGCGTGACCGCATCCTATTCGGAGCTCAACGGCGCATCCGTCTACATCACAGGGGGCGGTTCCGGGATTGGGGCCGCGCTGACCGAGGGCTTTCTTGAACAGGGCGCCAAAGTCGCCTTTATCGGTCGCTCCGATGCCTCAGATTTCGTTGCTCAAATGGCTGAAAAGCACGGCAACGCGCCACTCTTTATCCAGGGCGATATCACGGATATGGGCGCACTCAAGGCCTCCATGGATCAGGCCGCCGACGCGCATGGCCCCATCACGACGCTGGTCAACAATGCTGCCAACGACAAGCGTCACGAGACGAGTAAAGTAGACGAGGCGTTCTGGGACTGGATGATCGCGATCAACCTCAAGGCGTACTTTTTCGCCTGTCAGCACGTCCACCCCATGATGGTCGAGGCGGGCGGCGGATCGATCATCAACTTCTCCTCAATCTCCTACATGATGGGAAATGCAGGCTACCCGATCTACACGGCCGCCAATTCCGGGATCAACGGCATGACGCGGAGCCTCGCCCGCGAATTCGGGCCAGACCGCGTCCGCGTCAACGCACTGGCACCCGGCTGGGTCCTCACCCAAAAGCAAATGGACATGTGGGCCAGCGAGGAGGGCCTGGCCGCCCATATGGACCGGATGTGTCTGAAGGAGCATCTGGAGCCCGCAGATATCGTGGGCGGCACGCTCTTTCTCGCCTCCGACAGCTCCAAGGCCATGACCGGTCAGGCGCTTGTCATCGATGGCGGCGTGGTCGTAACGGGGTGAGCGTATGAACACGCACGGAGCCAAAGCAGACTGGATAGCCGTCGACTGGGGCACGTCGAACCTGCGCGCATGGGCCATGAGCGCGAGCGGCGCAGAGCTTTGGTCGGGGGCGTCAGACAAGGGGATGGGTGCCCTCAAGCCCGAACACTTTGAAGGCGCTCTGCTTGATGTCGTGGCTCCGATGCTGGGTGCGGGCACGCTCGATGTGGTGGCCTGCGGCATGGTCGGTTCACGCCAGGGATGGATTGAGGCGCCCTATGCCGCGGTCCCCTGCCCGCCACTGCCCGAGGGCTTTGTGCGCCCGAAAACGCAGAACCCGCTTCTGCGTGTCCATGTCATACCCGGCGTCAAGCAAGTGTCCCCGCCGGACGTGATGCGCGGCGAGGAAACGCAGATTGCGGGCTTTCTCGCGCTCAATCCCGGCTGGGACGGCGTTGTGTGTCTCCCTGGGACGCACACCAAGTGGGCCCAGATCAGCGCAGGAGAAATCGTCAGCTTTCAGACCGCCATGACGGGAGAGCTTTTCGCGCTCCTGTCCGGGCAATCGGTGCTGCGCCACTCGGTGGCCCCCACTGGATGGGACGACGACGCGTTCGCAGAGGCCATCGATGACGCCCTTGCCAAGCCGGAACGCCTGGCTGCGCGGCTTTTCTCGCTGCGCGCGGACGCGCTGCTTGCCGGTCTTCCCGGCAACCGCGCCCGTGCACGCCTGTCCGGGCTTCTGATCGGGGTGGAGCTCGCTGCGGCGCGGCCCTATTGGCTCGGACAACAGGTCGCCGTGATCGGTGCCTCGGCGATTTCGCGCATCTATGGCGCGGCCCTTTCTGCCCAAGGCCTCCCCGCAACAATTGCTGACGGGCCGCGGATGACGCTTGCCGGACTGACAGCCGCCTATAAGAGCCTGCTAAAATGACCATACCCATCATTGCCATCCTGCGCGGCATCACGCCCGAAGAGGCCGTCCCAGCCACAGAAGCGCTGATCGCTGCGGGGATCGACCGGATCGAAGTGCCCCTGAATTCGCCTGAGCCAATGGCGAGCATTTCGACCATGGCCGAAGTCGCCGGGGAGCGCGCGGTCATCGGGGCTGGCACCGTCCTCACCGTGGAAGCGGTGGGCCAGGTATCGGCGGCGGGCGGGCGTCTCATCGTGTCGCCGAACTGCGATACCGAGGTGATTGCGGCCTCTCGCGCGGCCGGGCTTGAAAGCTGGCCCGGAATTTTCACCCCGTCAGAGGCCTTCGCGGCCCTCCAGGCCGGCGCAACGGGGCTCAAGCTGTTTCCGGGCAACATGGCCGGGCCCGGGGGCCTCAAGGCCCTCCGCGCAGTGCTGCCCAAAGGCACGCTTGTCTACGCTGTGGGAGGGGCCGGGCCGGAGAACTTCGCCGACTGGATCGCCGCCAGCGCGGATGGCTTTGGAATCGGGTCCGCGCTCTATTCGCCCGGTATGTCCGCAGCCGACATCGGCGCGCGGGCCGCACAGATCGTCGCCGCATGGAAAGAGGCCGCCCATGGCTGAGGCAGATATTTTCGACGCCCATAAGTGTCTTCTTGGGGAAGGTCCGCTCTGGCACCCTGAGCGGAAAGAACTCCTTTGGTTTGATATCCTCGGCAAGGAGCTCAGGTCCAAGGCGCGTGTGTACCCGTTCGAGGAGTACGTCTCTGCCGCAGGGTGGGTCGACCATGACACGTTGCTCGTGGCGTCGGCATCCGCCCTCTTTCGCTTTGACCTTGGGACAGGCTGGCGCGAGAACCTTGCGCCACTAGAGGCCGACAACCCGCTGACGCGGTCCAATGACGGGCGCGCGGACCCGTGGGGCGGGTTCTGGATCGGGACGATGGGCATCAATTCGGAACCCGACCTCGGGGCGATCTACCGCTATTACCGGGGCGAGGTGGTAAAGCTCTACGGCGGCATCACGATCTCGAATTCCATCTGTTTCGCACCGGATCGAAGCGTGGCCTACTGGGTGGACACGGAGGCGGCCAAACTCATGCGTCAGCCCCTAGAGCCCGAGCATGGCTGGCCCGAGGGCCCGGCGACAGTGCTCGTGGATGCGACGCAAGAGGCGTTCGGGATTGACGGGTCGGTGTGTGACGCAGACGGCAACATCTGGAACGCCCAGTGGGGCGCATCCCGCATCGCCGTCTACAGCCCGCGTGGCGAGATGCTCAACGCGTTCCACGTGCCGGGCAAGCAAAGCTCCTGCTCGGCTTTCGGTGGCCCTGATCTGACCACGCTTTACGTCACCACTGCCGCTGAGGGCCTCGACGGCGACGCGGAGGGCCGGACATACGAGATCAAGGGCGCCGGGCGCGGGCTGCCCGAGTATCAGGTGATCTTGTGACAGGCCGCGCACGGCGCAGCCTGGGCGTCTGCTACTACCCCGAGCAGTGGCCCCGCGACATGTGGGCTGACGATGCGGCGGAGATGGCCGCCAACGGGCTGAGCTGGGTCCGCATAGGGGAGTTCGCCTGGTCGCGGGTAGAACCCGAGCCCGAGCGTTTCGACTGGGAGTGGCTCGATGCGGCGGTGGACGTGCTTCACGACGCGGGCCTCAAGATCATCATGGGCACCCCCACGGCAACGCCGCCACGCTGGATGCTGACCAAGCATCCGGACATGCTCGCCTGGGATCAGGAGGGACGACCACGCGGGTTCGGCTCGCGCCGGCACTACTGCTTTTCCCATGACGGCTACCGCGAGGAGGCGCGCCGCATCGCAAGCCTCTTCGCCGAGCGATACGGAACGCAGGTGGAGGCATGGCAGACCGACAATGAATATGATTGCCATGATACGGCCATCTCATACTCCCCGGCGGCCCGCACGGCGTTTCAGGATTGGTGCGCCCAGCGCTATCAGTCGCCGGATGCGCTCAACCGGGCTTGGGGCAACGTCTTCTGGTCGATGGAGTACGCCGACTTTGCCGAGATCGACCTGCCGAACCTGACAGTGACTGAACCGAACCCCGCCCATGTCCTCGCCTTCCGGCGGTTCAGTTCTGATCAGGTGGTTCGCTTCAACCGCATCCAATGCGACGCGATACGCGCGCATTCCGACGCGCCGATCATCCATAACTTCATGGGGCGCATCACCTCCTTTGATCATTACGACGTGAGCGCCGACCTCGATATCGCGAGCTGGGACAGCTACCCGTTGGGCTTCCTCATGGACCGAAGCGATGCAGCCCCGGACTTTAAGGCCCGCTTTGTGCGGCAGGGTGACCCGGACTTCCAGGCGTTCCACCACGACCTCTACCGCAGCTGCGGTGCGCTGCGGACTAGGGGCGTGGCCAAAGATGGTCGCTGGTGGGTCATGGAACAGCAACCCGGACCGGTGAACTGGGCGCCCTGGAACCCGGCGCCACTTCCGGGCATGGCGCGCCTTTGGGCGTGGGAAGCCTTCGCGCACGGGGCAGAGGCCGTGCTCTACTTCCGCTGGCGGCAGGCCCCGTTCGCGCAAGAGCAGCAGCATGCTGGGCTCAAACGCCCCGACGATGCCCCGGCACCCGGCCTGGCCGAGGCCGCTACAGTCGCGCGGGAGCTCGCGACACTGCCCGCTGAGGCGGGAACGGCGCAGGCGGAGGCCGCGCTGATCTTTGACTATGACAGCGCCTATGCATGGGATGCCCAGCCTCAGGGCCGCGACTTTGACTACTTTCATCTGGTCTACGAGGCGTATCGGGCGTTGCGGACGGCCGGGCTCAACATCGATATCCTTCCGGCCGACCGACCAGATTATGAAGGCTACAAGCTCATTCTCGCGCCGGGCCTCTTGAGCCTTGATGCGGCGCAAGTGGCGGTGCTATCTGGCTCTGGCGCGCAGGTCGTCGTCGGCCCGCGCTCGGGCCTCAAGACGCCGGAGCTTTCGATAGCGCTCCCCCTCGGGCCGGGACTGCCGGGCCTCGATGCGCAGGTGACCCATGTCGAAAGCCTGCCTCCTTCCCATCCGATACCCCTTCCCGAGGGCGGGGCGATCTGGAAATGGTTCGAGCACCTCGAAGGCGACGCCGAGGTCGTTGAGACCACCATAGACGGGAGGCCCGCTGTCGTCGCCCATGGCGCGTTCACCTACCTCGCAGGATGGCCGGACCCTGCTGCGATGGCGCGCATCGTGAGCCGCGCAGCGACCGCCGCCGATCTCGCGCCCATGACCCTGCCAGAGAACCTGCGCGTGCGCGACACCGCCACCCACCGGTTCTGGATCAACTACGGCACAGAGGCAGTGGAGTATGACGGACGCCGGATCGCGGCCGCTGATGTCCTTTGGGAAGCGCGCGGGTGACACCGTTCGGCGAAATGGCGGATGGACGCGAGGTGCATGCGATCAGCCTCACGTCTGACCAAGTGAGCGCGCGCATCCTGACCTACGGAGCCATTCTGAATGACGTGCGCCTCGCCGGTATCGCCTATCCCCTGACGCTCGGCTCACCGGATCTGGCGGCCTATGAGGGACCCATGGCGAGCTTTGGCTCGCTCATGGGGCCGGTCGTGAACCGCATCAGAGACGCGCGTGCGGACATCGCGGGGCGGGACTACCAGTTCGAGAAGAATTTTGAGGGGGCGCACACCCTCCATTCCGGGAGCACGGGGAGCCACCATCAGATCTGGCAGATCGCGGAGCAGACCGCCGCCTCCGTCACGCTTGCCCTTGATCTCCCGGACGGCCTCGGCGGCTTTCCGGGAGATCGGCGGGTGGAGGTAACTTACACGGTAGATGACGCCAGCCTGACCATGGATGTGACCGCGCGGACTAATGCTCCCACGCTCTTTTCCTTCGCCAACCACTCCTATTGGGCGCTCGACGCAGAGCCCGGCTTTTCCGGGCACCAGCTTTCAATCCCTGCGGACAGCTATCTTGAGGCTGGCCCGGACCTCATGCCCACCGGCGCAGAAGTTGCCGTCGCGGGCACGGCCTATGACGCACGCGGGGGCCTCGACCTCGCCGGAGACAGCCGCCAGTTCTTTGACCTCAACTACTGCCTCGCGCGGTCTGACCAACCGATGCGCCCGGTGGCGAAGCTGCGCGGTGCGTCCGGCGTGACCATGGGGATGGAGAGCACTGCACCGGGTCTGCAGGTCTATGATTGCGGCACAATCGACGCAGCAGGCTTCGCGACGCATCACGGCCGGGAGTATGGCCGCTATGCAGGCCTTGCGCTGGAGGCGCAGGCCTGGCCCGGAGCCATCCAGCATGCGCATTTCCCGAGCATCCTCCACGACGCAAGCCGGCCCTTCCGTCAGACAACGCGCTGGAGCTTCGGCGTCTAGCTGCCGCGATAGGTGCTCATGCCAAAGGGGCTCAGCAGGAGCGGCACGTGATAGTGCACCTCCTCCGCCATGCCGAAGCGGATCGGAACCTGATCGAGGAAGAGCGTCTCCCCCTCTGCGAGCCCAGCCGCACGCAGGTAGTCGCCCGCGAAGAAGATCAGTTCATAGGTGCCGGTCTCGAATGCGTCCACCGGCAGGATCGGGGCATCCGTGCGCCCGTCGGCGTTCGTCACGGCCTCTGCAATCTTGCGATGCGACATCCCGTTCACGCGATAAAGCGCGATCTTCACGCCCTCCGCTGGGCATCCACGCGCCGTATCGAGGACATGTGTCGTCAGAACGCCACCTTCACCCTTCGCTGCCATGCTCTTTCCATTCCCCGCCGGATTTGATTGAACCGAAGAGACCTCACCACAGGAGCCCCAATGGCACAAGAGCCGCCCCGCTACCCGCGCGACATGATCGGATACGGAGCGACCCCGCCCGATCCGCGCTGGCCGGGCGGCGCACGCATCGCAGTGCAGTTCGTGGTCAACTACGAAGAGGGAGGCGAAAACAACGTCCTTCACGGTGATGCAGCCTCCGAGGCGTTCCTAAGCGAGATCGTCGGCGCCGCCGCATGGCCGGGCCAGCGCCACTGGAACATGGAGTCCATCTACGAATACGGGGCACGGGCCGGCTTTTGGCGGCTCCACCGTCTCTTTACCCAGGCCCGCATCACGCCCACCGTCTACGGCGTGGCCACCGCCCTCGCGCGCAGCCCCGAACAGGTCAAGGCCATGTCCGCCTCCGGTTGGGAGATCGCAAGCCACGGCCTCAAATGGATCGAGTACAAGGACTTTTCCGAAGCCGATGAGCGCGCCCATATGGCCGACGCCATCGCGCTCCACCGCGCGGTTACGGGCGCGCGACCCCGGGGATGGTATACCGGCCGCTGCTCGACCCAGACCGAGCAGCTTGTGGCCGAAGATGGCGGCTTTGCCTATTCCGCCGACAGCTACGCCGACGATCTGCCCTACTGGGTGCGCTACGGTGAGCGTAACCACCTTGTCGTGCCGTACACGCTTGATGCCAATGACATGCGGTTTGCGACGCCTCAGGGCTTCAATGCCGGCGATCAGTTCGAGGCATATCTGCGCGACAGTTTCGACTGCCTCTATGCCGAAGGCATGGCCGGGGCGCCCAGGATGATGTCCATTGGCCTTCACTGCCGCCTCGTGGGACGTCCCGGGCGCCTCATGGCCCTGAAGCGCTTCATCGACTACGCGCAGAGCCATGAAGCCGTGTGGTTCCCCACCCGCCTCGAGATCGCCGAACATTGGGCGAGGCAGCACCCGCCCGCCCATCGCATGCGACCAAGCGCCATGGACCGGGACAGCTTTGTCGCGGCCTTTGGGGGGATCTTCGAGCACTCCCCTTGGGTGGCAGAGGGAGCCCACGCGTTGGAGCTGGGCCCGGCCCATGACAGCGCCGCAGGCCTGCTGAGCGCGCTCACGCGGGTCTTTCGGGCTGCCAGCGACGCCGAGCGCCTTGGCGTTCTGCGCGCGCATCCCGACCTCGCCGGCAAACTCGCCGCCGCGAAGCGCCTGACGGCCGACAGCACGTCCGAGCAGGCGAGCGCAGGCCTCGATGCCCTCACAGACGACGAGCGCGCGCGCTTTACAGAGCTCAACGCAGCCTACAGCGCCAAGCACGGCTTCCCGTTCATCATCGCCGTCCGTGATCACAGCAAAGCGGGTATCCTGCGCGCCTTCGAACGTCGCATGGAGCAGGATACAGAAACTGAGTTCCCAGAGGCATGCCGCCAGGTCGAACGCATCGCAGAGCTCCGCCTGGAGGCCCTCCTATGAGCCAGCACACCTACCACGCCCCGCGCGGCGGCCTGCCCAATCCGCGCACCCGCGCCCATGACCGGAGCGTGTTCACCAATGCCTATGCGGTGATCCCCCGGGGCGTCATGTCGGACATCGTGGCCTCGTTTCTGCCCGGCTGGGTCGGCGCCCGCGCCTGGATCCTGGCGCGCCCGCTTTCGGGCTTTGCAGAGACGTTTGCGCAGTATGTCGTGGAACTGATCCCCGGCGGCCTTTCGGACCGCCCTGAACCCGACCCCGGCGCAGAAGCCGTGATCTTCGTCCTGCGCGGCGATCTTGAGCTTCAACTCAACGAAGTGCCCCACAGGATGCCGCCGGGCGGCTACGCATACATAGCACCGGGCGAGGATTGGCGGCTGATGAACCGCCACGATGACAAGACGAACTTCGTGTGGGTGCGCAAACGCTACGTTCCGGTGCCCGGGGTGCCCGCGCCGGAAAGCTTCGTCACCCACGACGATGACGTGACGCCGACGCAAATGCACGGACACGGCAAGACCTGGACGACCACGCGCTTCGTGGATCCAGGCGACATGGCCCACGACATGCACGTCAACATCGTCCACTTCGAGCCCGGCGGAAACATCCCCTTCGCCGAGACGCACGTCATGGAACACGGCCTCTACGTGCTTCAGGGCCGAGGGGTCTATTACCTCAACGAAGATTGGGTCGAGGTGGAGGAAGGCGATTTCCTGTGGCTGCGCGCGTTCTGCCCGCAGGCCTGCTACGCGGCCGGGGACGTGCCCTTCCGATACCTCCTCTACAAGGACGTCAACCGCCACCCCGAGCTGGTGCTGCCGTGACAGAGATCGAGGCGCGGCCGCTCACCGCCGAGGCCTTTGCCCAGTTCGGCGACGTTCTCGACTGCTCCGGGTCCTACGACATGCTCATCAACGATGGGCTCTGCGAACGCCACCATGACCGCGCCGCGCTGGATTTCGGGCCCGAGATCGGGGATGGCCGGGCCGGGGTCAGCCTGTTCAGGGCCCAGCCGCGCACTCTGCCTTACGAGCTCCGCCTCATTGAACGGCACCCCGAAGGCTCCCAATGCTTCATCCCGATGACGCAAAACCCGTTCCTCGTCATAGTGGCAGACAACCCCGGCACCCGGCCGCTCGCGTTCCTGACGACCCCGGGGCAAGCGATCAACTTTCACCGCGGCACCTGGCACGGCGTTTTGACACCGCTGAACGCTCCCGGTGATCTCGTCGGGCTCTTTGCGGTGATCGACCGCATAGGACAAACGCCCAACCTCGAAGAACATGTGTTCGAAACGCCTTACCTCATCACGCGAAACGGCTTACCCTAGCGGCAACTGCCCTTTCTTTCGTTCCAAAATACTCCCGCCGGAGGCCTGCAGCCCCCGGCACCGCGCACGGAGACCCGCATGAGAGACGACAGCTTTACCAAGGCAAACAACGCCCGCCAGCTCTGGCACCCGATGGCCCATCCCGGCGACATGCAGGCCAACGCGCCCACGATCATCGAAAGCGCTGAGGGCTCTTCGATCACAGATATCGACGGCCACACTGTCGTGGATGCGGTTGGCGGCCTCTGGTGCGCGAATCTCGGTTATTCGAACGACAAGGTGAAGGACGCCATTGCCGCGCAGCTGGGCAAGCTTCCCTATTACTCGGCCTTCGGGGGGACCACGAACGGCCCCGCCATCGAGGCGGCCCACGCGGTCACCGACTTCTTCAAAGAAGAGGGCATGGTAAGGGCCTTCTTCACCTCTGGCGGATCGGATTCCGTGGAAACGGCCCTGCGCCTTGCCCGACAGTACCACCGTCTGCGGGGCGAACCCACCCGCACCAAGTTTCTGAGCCTGAAGAAGGGCTATCATGGAACCCATTTCGGCGGCGCGAGTGTCAACGGCAACAACCGCTTCCGCACCGCCTATGAACCGCTGCTGGCAGGCTGCCATCACCTGCCGTCGCCTTATACCTACCGAAATCCGTTCCACGAAACGGACCCGGAAAAACTCGCCCAGAATATCGCGGCCGCCTTTGAAGACGAGGTCCAGTTCCAGGGCGCGAGCACCATCGCCGCGTTCATCATGGAGCCTATCCAGGGCGCGGGCGGTGTGATCGTGCCGCACGAGACCTTCATGCCCCTCATGCGCGATATCTGCGACCGCCACGGTATTCTCCTCATCGCGGACGAAGTCATCACCGGCTTTGGGCGCACCGGCTCCTGGTCGGGCTCGCGCCACTGGGGAGTCGAGCCAGACATGATGTGCACAGCAAAAGGTATCACCTCCGCCTATTTTCCGGTCGGCGCCTGCCTTCTGAGCGCGAAGGTCGCCGAACCCTTCGAGACCGATCAATCTGGCGAAGGTGGCGTCTATCACGGCTATACGTACTCCGCGCACCCTGTGGGCGCCGCCGCCGTCGTCGCCTGCCTCGAGGAGACGCTGCGCCTCGATGTCAAAACCAACGCCGCCGCGCGGGGGGCGCAGATCTTTGCGGGCGTCACGGCGCTGAAGGAAAAGTACGACAGCATCGGCGATGTCCGCGGCGGCCAGGGTCTCATGACAGCGCTTGAATTGGTGGCCGATCAGGACACCAAGGCGCCTATGGATCCCGGCGCGATGAAGCGGCTGGCAAAAGCAACCTACGAGGCCGGCACGATGGTGCGCGTCTCGGGTCACAACGTGATGATGTCACCCGCGCTCATCATCACCGAGGACGAAGTCGACCATGTCCTCGCCAGTCTCGAAGCCGGTCTGAAGGCGATCTAGGGAAGCGAGGGGCCAGCCCCTCGCGCTCCCCGAAGTACGGGGCACAAAGAAAAGCGTCTTCTTTGTGCCCCGTACTTCCGCCGGAGGCATCCGAACTGACAGCGCGTGCGGGGGTCAATCAGGGGTCGCCCCAACCGCCCCCGCCCGGTGTTTCCATCCCGTAGACCGCGCCTTCGGGAAGGTCGATTTCGTCGTTGCCGCGCTGCGGGACAACTTCCCCACCCGGCAGCTCTGCCCAGTTGCGACCCAGCGCACCGGGCGCACCACCCTGGCCCCCGAACGGGTGCACGATGCGATGACCGCAGAGGGTTGTGACCGTGACCGGGGCGAGGAAGCGAAGACGGCGCAAACAGCCCTTGCCGCCCTGCCATCGACCCTCTCCCCCCGGTCCGGAGCGGATGCGCCATTCCTCGAGCCGCACCGGAAAGCGTTTTTCAAGGATCTCGGGATCGGTGGCCAGCGTGTTCGTCATATGCGTCTGCACCGCATCGCACCCGTCAAAGCCGGGCCCGGCACCTGTCCCGCCACAGATGGTTTCGTAATTCTGGAAAGCGTCATTGCCCCAGACGAAATTGTTCATCGTGGCCTGTGACCCGGCGATGACGCCGAGCGCGCCGAAGAGCGCGTTGCAGGCGGCCTGGCTCACTTCGGTATTGCCCGCGATCACCGCCGCGCCCGGAGCCGGGTTGAGCATCGATCCCTCGGGTACCACGATCCGAATGGGTGCAAGGCATCCCTCATTCAGAGGGATGTTCTTCCCGATGAGCGTGCGGAAACAGTAGAGCACCACCGCGCGCGTGACCGCCAGTGGCGCATTGTAGTTGCCAGCGTGCTGGGCAGACGTGCCGCTGAAGTCCACCACCGCCTCGCGGGCATCGCGATCCACGCGGAGCGCGACCTGGATCGTCTGGCCGATATCCATTGGGTACGTGAACGCCCCGTCCTTCAGCGTCGCAATCACCTCCCGCACGGTCGCCTCGGCGTTGCTCTGGACATGGGCCATGTACGCCTCGACCACGTCCGCGCCGTGCCGCTCGCAGAGCGCCAGCAGCTCCCGCCGTCCGGTCTCGTTCGCGGCGACCTGCGCTTTGAGATCGGCGATGTTCTGGTCGATGTTCCTGCAGGGATAGCGCCCGGATCCGAGCACCTCACGCGCCGCCTCTTCGAGGAGCCTGCCACCGGCCACGAGGCGCATGTTGTCGATGACCACGCCCTCTGCTTCGATGGTCGTGCTGTCAGGCGGCGCGGAGCCGGGCGTGCGTCCCCCGATATCGGCATGGTGCCCGCGCGAGCCCAGCCAGAAGGCGGGTTTCCCCGCAAGGAATACGGGCGTGACGACGGTGACATCAGGCAGATGCGTCCCGCCGTTATGGGGCGCATTGAGCATGAAGGCATCGCCGTCCGCCACTTCGGGCCAGGCCTCCATGACCGTCTTGATCGCCGCGGACATGGAGCCGAGATGCACCGGCACGTGGGGCGCATTGGCCACCAGATCGCCCGCGCGGTCGAAGATCGCACAGGAGAAATCCAGCCTTTCCTTGATGTTGACCGACCACGAGGTGTTCGCGAGCGTCGCCCCCATTTGGTCCGCCACGGACATGAACAGGTTCGACATCACCTCGAGCATCACGGGATCCGCCTCTGCGCTCGCCTCCGGGAGGGCACCGGCTGCCCCGCGCTCGAGGATGAGGTTTCCGAGGTCGTCAAGGAACGCGACCCAGCCCGGCTCAACCATGTTGGTGCCCGTGGCCTCCTTGATGATGGCGGGCCCCTTGATGCGCGCGCGCGCGTTCAACGCGTCCCGATCAAAGAGCGGCACGCGGCCCGGCGCCCCGAGATAGACATCGACGTTCGTCAGTGGCTCGCCGTGACCATCGGGCAGCACGGCTTCGGGCTGCTGGCCGGTGGCACCGATGGCCTCGACGGCGACCATCTCAATCTCGATCTCCCGCTCGGGAGAGGTAAATCCGAAGCGCGCCTGATGCGCGGCCTCGAAACTGGCTTGCATGGCATCGCCATCGCCGAAGGGGACCTCTAGCGATTGGTGCGCGCCGACATAGCGCAGATGGGCCCGCATTTCATGGCGGATGTCTGCAGCATTCTGCCGCGCGACGTCGCCTTCCGCATCTGCGCGCAGGCCGTCCGCGACCGCCCCGGCCTCGCCCGCGCGGGTGAGCGGCAGGTCGACCTGCGCTTCACGGATCGCCCGGATATCGGCCAGCCCCATGCCAAAGGCCGACAACACACCCGCGAACGGATGGACCATGACGCGCCGCATTCCCAGCGCTTCGGCGACAAGGCAGGCATGCTGCCCACCGGCGCCTCCAAAGCACTGCAGGGTGTAGCCCGAGACATCGTGCCCACGTTCAACGCTGATCTTCTTGATCGCGTTGGCCATATTGTCGACGGCAATGCGCAGGAACCCTTCCGCGGCCTCCTCCGCGGTCATCTCGAGGCCGTCGAGCAGCTCGTCGAAGCGCTTTTGGACGGCGGCCCTGTCCAAGGGTTCGTCCCCGCCCGGGCCAAAGACGGCCGGGAAATGCTCGGGCTGCAGCTTTCCCAGGAGGACGTTGCAATCGGTCACTGTGAGGGGCCCGCCACGTCGGTAGGCCGCCGGGCCCGGGTTGGCACCGGCGCTTTCCGGGCCGACCTGAAATCGCCCATCCGCGAAGCTGCAGATGGAGCCGCCCCCCGCCGCCACCGTGTGGATGTCCATCATCGGCGCGCGCATGCGCACGCCCGCGACCTCGGTCTCGAAGGTGCGTTCATAAGTGCCGGCATAGTGGCTCACATCGGTGGAGGTGCCTCCCATGTCAAAACCGATGAGACGCTCGAAGCCCGCCGCCAGACCTGTTTCGACCATACCCACGATCCCGCCCGCAGGGCCGCTCAGGATCGCGTCCTTGCCCTGAAACTCCGCGGCATCCGCCAGACCTCCGTTCGATTGCATGAAAAGGAGAGCCTTTGTCGCGCGCCCGACATCCAGCGCGCCTGCCACCTGATCGACATACCGCCGGAGCTTTGGGGACAGATAGGCATCGAGGACGGTCGTATCCCCCCGCCCGACGAGCTTGGCGAGCCGCGAGACCTTGTGGCTCACGCTGATCTGGGTAAAGCCGATCTCGCGCGCGACGGCTGCGACGCGGGCTTCGTGATCGGGGTTCACATGCGCATGCATGAACGCGACGGCGACCGCGCGCAGACCACCATCGTAGGCACGTTGCAAGGCGTCCCGCGCACCCATGAGGTCGAGGGGCGTGACCTCTGCGCCCTCCGCGTCAAGGCGCCCGGTGATCTCCACGACATCGCGATAGAGCGGAGCGGGCTTCTTGATGTGAAGATCAAAGAGACCTGGGCGCGTTTGGTAGCCGAGGCGAAGAAGATCCCCTAACCCCTCGGTAATCAACAAAAGAACGTCGTCACCCTTGCGTTCAAGCAAGGCGTTTGTCGCCACCGTGGTCCCCATCTTGACCGCCGAAATCGATGCCTCCGGCAGCGTTTGGCTGCCAAGCACGTCGTAGATCCCCTGCACGGCGGCGTCGGCATACCTTTCCGGGTTCTCGGACAAAAGCTTGTGCGTCGACAGCTTCCCCTCGGGCGATCGCGCCACGATGTCGGTGAACGTGCCGCCCCGGTCGATCCAGAATTCCCATGCGTTCATGACGATCTCCTTGGCGCTGGAAAAGCGCGGCGCTAGGTCTTTGTCAATCAAGGGAGGGCGCGAGGATGGCCGTCGACATTCATCTTTACACGTATCTGGAGGACAATTACGGCGTCCTTCTCCGCGACGCGGCCAGTGGGCGCGTGGCGTCCGTCGATGCAGGTGACGCACCGGCACTTCTCGGGGCGCTAGATACGACGGGGTGGAGCCTCGATGAGCTCTGGATCACGCATTGGCACTGGGATCACACCGACGGGCTGGACGAGGTACGCGGCGCCACGGGATGCACCGTCACCGGCCCCGCCTACGAGGGCGGAAAGGCCTTCGCCTTCGACAGGCGCGTCGCAGGAGGAGATGCCTTCACCTTGGGAGAAACGCAGGTAGATGTGTGGCACACACCGGGCCATACCCTTGATATGGTGAACTTTTATCTCTCCTCAGAGGGTGTGATCTTTACCGGGGATACGCTCTTTGCCATGGGTTGCGGGCGGGTATTCGAGGGGACCCATGACCAGATGCATGCGAGCATGGAGATGCTGCGGGCCTTGCCGCCGGAGACGGTCGTCTATGGCGGGCACGAGTATACGCTGGCCAATGCGCGTTTCGCGCTCAGTGTGGATCCCGAGAATGCAGCGCTTGTGGCGCGCGCTGCGATGGTTGGAAGGCTGCGGGACGAGGGCGCGCCGACGATGCCCACGACCATGGCCGACGAGTTCGCCACCAATCCGTTTTTGCGCTACGGAGACCCGGGCATTCGTGCGCATCTCGGGATGACGAGCGCGAGCGACGCTGAAGTCTTCTCGCAAATTCGGACACTTAAGGACACTTTCTAAAGCGCCTCTGCGGCGGCGATGACGGCCCGTCTGGTGAGGTCGAGATCGTCGTCGGTGAGTGCCAGATGGGGGTAGACCTTGCCGGGACTTTTGAAGACGCCGTTCTCACGCAGGACCCGGTTCCAGGTGGTGGCGTGGTCGGCGTTCCCGGCGATGCTGTCGCGGTAGGTGAGGACGTCCCGGTCCGTGAACACCACGTCAAAGAGCGTCGTATCGCCGACGATCTGGTGCGGGATCCCACGGCTGGTCAGGGCCTCCGTCATCATGGCCTGAAGCGTCCCGCCAAGGGCTTTGAGACGATCATACTGGCCCTCGCGCCGCAGGATCTCCATCGTTTTCATGCCTGCGACGGACGCCACCGGATTGCCGGAAAGCGTCCCCAGCTGCATGAGCCAACCCTCTGATCCCACTTCGTTTTTGTCGAAATGCGCCATGATATTTGCGCGGCCCGTTATGGCCGCGAGAGGGAAGCCGCCCCCGATGATCTTGCCGAATGTCGCGAGGTCGGGGACGACCCCGTAACGCTCCTGCGCACCGCCGTAGTCGAGGCGGAAACCGGTGACGATTTCGTCGAAGATCAAGAGGACATCGTGGCGGGTGCAGACCTCCCTCAGGGCCTCCGGAAAGCCGGGTTGGGCGGGAACGATGCGTTGCAGGGGCTCGGCGATCACGGCTGCGACGTCGCCCGCATGTTCCCTCAGGAGCCCGTCCAGAGCGTCGATATCATTGAAGGGAGCGACAAGAACTTCGGACGCTACAGCGTTGGAAATGCCGGCAGAATCCGGGATCGGATGCGGAAAGTTCGCGGGCCGCGAGGGGGCGAGCGACATCTGTGCTTCCGCGCTCATGCCGTGGTAGCCGCCTTCGAATTTCACGAGTTTGGGCCTGCCGGTGAAGGCCCGTGCGGCGCGGATGGCGTACATGTCAGCCTCACCACCGCTGGCCACAAAGCGCACTGACTGCGCGCAGGGGACCGCCGCGATGATGTCTTCGGCGAGCTCTATCCCACTGGGGTTATTGGCAAAAAACGTCATCCCGCGCGGGAGCTGCCGGTAGACGGCCTCCAGAACTTCGGGGTGGCCGTGCCCCAGAAGCATGGGGCCGGAGCCGATGAGGTAGTCGACATATTCGACCCCGTCGGCATCCCAGACGCGGCTTCCTTCGCCCCGGGCGATCACCACGGAGGGATCGAAATTTCCGAAACCACCGGCGGGCAGGACGGCTGCGGCCCGGGCCCGCCATTCGGCCTGAGAGGTCAGCCGATCCATGGTTTTGGGGGGTTTTGTACAGTTTGAAAGGGGGCCGTCGACAATTTGTACATTTTATCCGAGCTCCAAGATCGGGGTTCCGAGGACGCCCGCGTCCGGTGTTATGCCGAGGCCGGGGCCCTCTGGCGGGGCGATGCGCCCGCCTGCTCGGACCGGGCAATCGGGAGCCAGGCGGGGGCCCACATAGCCCGACAGGTCGCAGGTATTAAGAAGCCGTGACGGCGGCGTGCTGGCCGCGAGGTGGAGGGCAGCGGCGGTGACGATGTCCGAGCCCCAGGTGCATTCCACGCACATCTCGACCCCGAGCGTCACGCAGAGGTCGCGGGCGGCCCGGGTTCTGGCGAGCCCGCCGAATTTCGACAGCTTGAGCGCGACGGCATCCATGCAGCCGGACCCGTGCGCCGCGAGGAGCGTGGCCGTGTCGTGGGCGGTCTCGTCCTGTTTCATGGGCAGCCCCGTAGCCCTCGCGACGCGCGCGCAATCGTCGATCGTCGCGCAGGGCTGTTCCAGCATCACGTCGGCATCGGCAACGGCGCGGCCCACGCGGATCGCCTTGAGCGCTGTCGTGCCGCAATTCCAGTCGCCGTAGACGAGGGGCCCCGGCCCCACCGCTTCGCGCACCTTGCGCAGGCGCTCGATATCCATCTGGGGATCGTCATCGGCGCCAAGCTTGACCTGAAACTGGGTGATGCCGGTCGCCTGCGCGTCGCGGGCCATGCGCGCCATTTCGTCCGGGGCAACACAGGTGAGCGAATGGTAGAGCGGCATCGTCTCGGTCTGGCGCCCCCCCAGAAGCGCAGAGAGCGGCAGCCCCGCCGCCTTCCCAAGAAGGTCAAAGAGCGCGATATCGAGGGCCGACTTGGCATAGCGGTGATCCACGAGATGCGCATCGGCCCGCGCCAGAAGCGCCTCGGGCCCCAGCGCATCCGCGCCCAGCAGGACCGGCGCGAGGTCTTCGAGAACCGGCGCGACGCCACCGGCATAGGCGGGCAAATAGTGCGGGATCGGGCAGACCTCTCCCCAGCCGTCGAGGCCCGTATCGGTGCGCAGGCGGATGACAGAGGTCGTCACGGTTTCGCAGGCCTTGCCCTCGGCCATGTAATAGGCCTCGTGGCTCGTCAGCGGCACCTGCCAGAGGGTGATCTGCGCGAGGCGTGGCCGGGCTGCGAGGTGGAGGGCGGGTGCATTCATAGAGTGTACTCCGCGACGGGGATGAGCGCATCTTCATCGGGGTGGACGCCGAGGCCGGGCGCGTCGGTCAGTTGCAAATGGCCGTTCGTGGCCCGGGGGCCACGGCCTCCGGAGATCTCGATGGTGATCATGTCCTGACAGCACCAGACGGCGAGGCAATGGGCCTCGGGGATGGTGGAGGCGAGGTGGAGCGCTTCGGTATCGGCGAGGACAGAGCCGCCGGTGGCCATGACGAACATGTCGATGCCGTGGGCGAGCGCGACGTCCCGCATCCTCGCCGCTTTCGTCAGGCCGCCCACGCGGTTGAGCTTGATGCCGAAGACCTCGGCGATGCCATCGCGGGCGATGCGGGTGGCATCCTGGAGGGTGACGAGGGTTTCATCGATGCTCACCGGGGCGGCGTGGCGGGGTGCGATGGCGGCGATATCGTCGAGCGTCTCGCAGGGCTGTTCGAACATGACGCCGAGGTCCGCGCAGGCCGACATGACCTGCAAGGCTTGCGGCCGTGTCCAGCCGCGGTTGACGTCATAGAGGATGATGTCGCCGGGGTTCTTGTAGGCCTCGACGTCGCGGATGCGGGCAATGTCGCGCGCCGCATCGCCGCCGATCTTGACGGAATGGGCGACATAGCCCCGCGCGCGGTAGCGGTCGATGACGGCGCGGGTGTCCTCGATGCTCTTGGCCCCAACGGAGGACGCGATGGGAATGGGGCGGTGGTCACGGCTGCCCATGAGATCCGCGATCGGCAGCCCGGCCGCCTGCCCCGCAATGTCCCAGCAAGCCATATCGATGGGGCTCTTGGCGTAGAGGTGTCCGGGGAGGGCGGTGTCCATGGCCCGTTCCACATCGAGGACGCAGCGCGGGTCGAGCCCGGCGAGGAACGGGGCCATCGTCTCAATCCCCGCGCGGATGCCGGGGCCGTGGGCGGGCACATAGGTGTGGCCCCACGGTGTCCCCTCCCCCCAGCCGGTGATCCCCGCGTCCGTCTCGATCTTGACGAAGGTGGCATCGAGGCTTTCGAATTTCAGCCGCCCACCGGAGAGCCAGTAGGGGAATTCCAGCGGCAGGTCCGCGCGGAAGACGCTCAGCCGGGCGATCTTCACGGCACCACCACGATGTTGCCGGTGTGCTTTTTGTCGATGAAGGCCTGTTGGCCCGCGTGGAAGTCTTCGAGGGCGTAGGTGGCCGCGAGCATGGGTGTCAGTTCCCCCGCTTCGATGTAGCTGACGAGGTTTCGGAAGATGTGGGGCGGGTTCACGGTGGAGCCGAAGAAGCTGAGATCCATGAGGTAGAGGGTGCGCATGTCGAGGGAGACGATGGGTCCGGCGATGGCGCCCGAGGTGACGTAGCGCCCGCCACGGTCGAGCGCGTCGATGAGCCTGGGAAAGTAGTCGCCCGCGACGATGTCGGCGACGACGGTGACGTGGGGGCGTCCGAGGGCGCTTTGGAGGCCGGCGGGCAGATCGGGCGGCGCGCGGTCGAGGATGGCGTCGGGGCCGCATGTCGCGACGTCCGCGTGCTTGGCGGGCGAGGCCAGCGCGACGACGCGCGCGCCGCGCCGCTTGGCAAGCTGGATCAGCGCCCCGCCCACGCCCCCGGACGCGCCCGTGACGAGGACCGTGTCGGCCCCGCTGACGGAAGCCTTGTCGAGCATGCCTTCAGCGGTGGCGTAGGAGCAGGAAAACGTCGCGAGCTCCGCGTCTGAGAGCGGGCTTTCGATGGCGGCCACGTTGCGGTGGTCGATGACGCAGTATTCCGCGAAACCGCCATCGGCCTCGGACCCGAAATAGCCGGTCTTCGACATGTCGAGCGGGTCGTCCCAGTCGCGCAGCCAATTGTCGGTGATGACGCGTTTGCCGATGAGGCCTTGATCTGCGTCCGCTCCCGCCGCCACGACATGGCCGCAGACATCGGCGCCCTGGATGCGCGGAAACTGGATGCCCGCGCCGCCCCAGGTGTTGTCCTGTGTCCCATCAAGGCCCGCGTAGGCGTCGCCGGTCGTGGCCTCCGTCACGGATTTGGAGTACCAGCCCGCGCGCGTATTGACGTCGGTGTTGTTCATCCCCGTGGCCGCGACCTTGATGAGGACCTGCGTCGGGCCGGGCGTGGGCACCGGCCATGCGGCCTCAAAGTCCAGCGCGTCGAGCCCGCCATGGCGCTTTAGGACCACGGCGCGCATGGTCTTTGGAACCTGCGGGATCATTCGGCGGGCTCCATCACCACGTCGCTGCGGGGCAGGAGGGAGGCCGGATCATAGGCGGGCTCTGCCAGCACCTTGGCGGCGCGGGGCGCGCCTGCGATCACCACCTCGAGGACCGTCCCCGGGGTCGCGGCGTGGGGCTTGAGGTAGGCGAAGGCGAGGATCTTGCCCACGCTGGGCCCGTAGGCAACGGAGGCGGTGGAGCCGACGACATCGCCGTTTAGCACCACCGCCTCGCCACCGTGGCCGTCGTCATGGCCGTCAGGCTCTATCTCGAGATAGGCGCAGAGCCAGCGGGGTTCCGTGAGTGTGGCATCCCGGCCGAGGAAGTCCTTCTCCGGCTTGACGAAGCGCATGACGTCAGCCTCGGGCAAGGTGACTTCATTGGTGAGTTCCGAGGCCCCTTTGAAGCCTTTCTCCATCCGCATGGCATTCATGGCGAAGGAGCCGTAATCGGTGAGGCCCATGCCCTCCCCCGCAGCCCAGAGCGCCTCATAGACCGCCAGCGCCGCGTCGCGCGGGATGTGGAATTCCCACCCCAATTCGCCCGCATAGGACATCCGGAGGGCGAGGACCTCGTGACCGGCGATCCGGATCTGCTGCGCGGTGAGCCAGCGGAAGCCTGCATTCGACAGGTCCGCATCGGTGCATTTGGCGAGGATGTCGCGGGCGCGGGGGCCGTTCAGGGTGAGGGCGGACCAGGCCTCTGACAGGACCTCGATCTGGGTGGCGCCGTGTTTGTGGAGATGGTCCACGAGACGTTGTTCGAAGAAGGCCGCGCAGACGAGGAAATAGTCGCCCTCGCCCAGTCTGATCACCGTCGTCTCAAGCTCGATCCGGCCGGCCTCGCCCAGCATATGGGTCAACGCGATGCCGCCGTCCTTCGATGGCAGCTTGTTGGCGGTGAGGCGGTCCAGAACGGCCTCGGCCGTGGGGCCGGTGACGCGGACCTTGGTGAAGGCGGAGATATCCATGATCCCCGCCGCTTCGCGCACGGCCCTCACCTCACGGACGATCATGTCGTGGACGGGCGTGCGGCCAAAGCCGTAATGGTCACGCTGTTCGATCCCCTTGGCGAAGAAGCGGGGGCGTTCGTGGCCGAAGACCTCTTCATGCACCGCGCCCTTCGCTTTCAGGCGGTCATAGAGCGGCGAGGGCTTTACCGGGCGCCCCGCCAGGCGGTTGAAATGCGGGAAGGGGATCTCGTGGCGCAGGCAGTAATCTTCCTTGGCCTTCACCACCTGCCAGTCCTTCGAGGCATAGGGCCCGAAGCGGCGCGGATCGTAGTCCCGCATGGAGATGTCGGCGGCCCCGTGGACCATCCAGCGCGCCAGTTCCCGCGTGAGGCCCGGGCCCCAGCCGATGCCGATCTGCGTGCCGCAGCAGCACCAGTAGTTCTGCACGCCCGGGGCCGGTCCGATGAGGGGGTTTCCGTCCGGCGGATGCGAAATCGCCCCGTGGACGTCGCGGGAGATCCCTAGATCCGCGAAGATCGGCATGCGGTTCAACGATTCTTCGAGGTAGGGCATGATCCGGTCGTAATCGGCCTCGAACAGCCAGTTCTCGTAATCCCACGGGCAGTGGTCGAGCCAGACGGCGTTGGGGTTCTCTTTCTCGTAGATGCCGATGAGGCCGCGCTTTTGCTCCATCCGGATGTAGCCGGATACCTTGCGGTCGTCGCGGATCACGGGGAGTTCGGTGTCGAGGTCGGCGAATTCGGGCACCGGGTCCGTGACGAAGTAGTGGTGCGTCATGGAGGTCATGGGGAGCTGAAGTCCCGACCATTCCCCCATCTGGCGGGCATAGGTGCCGCCCGCATTCACCACATGCTCGCAGGTGATCGTCCGCTTCTCGGTCTCCACGACCCATTCGCCGGTGTCTTTCTGGGTGATGTTCGTGGACCGGCAGCGGCGGATGATGCGCGCGCCCTTCGCCCGGGCCCCGGCGGCCATGGCCATGGTGACGTTCGTGGGGTCCACGTGGCCGTCATGGGGCGTGTGGAGCGCGCCGATGACGCCGTCGAGGTTGTAGAACGGGTGCAGCTCCCGGATGCGGTCGGGCCCCACGAGTTCGATCGTGAACCCGAGCGAGCGCGCGACGGAGAGCGTGTGGCGCAGCCAGTCCATCTCGTCCTCGGTATAGGCCAGACGGAAGGAGCCGCAGCCGTGCCAGGTGACCGCCTGCCCGGTCTCGGCCTCGAGCGCGCCCGAATAGAGCCCGATGTTGTAGTCCACGCATTTGCCCAGGCTGAAGGACGAGGTGGAGTGCGTGATCTGCCCGGCCGCGTGCCAGGTGGAGCCGCTCGTCAGCTCCCCCTTTTCGAGCAGCACCACGTCCGGGCCCCAGCCCTCATGGGCCAAATGGTAGGCGAGACCGACGCCCATGACGCCCCCTCCGACGATGACGACGCGGGCGTGGGTGGGGAGATCGGCCATGACTGCCTCCTTGAGGGTCCTTTGGGGGGTTCCACTAGACAGGGGTAGAGAACGAATGTTACGTAGTCAATCATGAATGACACATCTGTTTCACCCACTTTGGACCGGATCGCCGACGCGCTGCCGGAGCTGCAGGGCAAGGCGCGCAAGGCCGCGACCTATGTGCTGGAGAACCCCGACGCGGTTGGACTTTCTACCGTGCGCGAGCTCGCCAAGGCGGCGGATGTCTCCACGTCCGCGGTCATGCGCATGGCGCAGAAGGTGGGATTTGAGGGCTATGACGAGCTGCGCGCGCCGTTTCGCGAGGCCTTGCGCGCAGGCGCGGCGAGCTTTCCGGACCGCGCGCGGTGGCTTCAGGGGCTTGGGGCTTCAGGCGACCTCGGGCCGCTTTACAAGGACATCGTGGGGACCACGCTTTCGAATGTGGAAGAGACCTTCGCGGGGATCGACGCGGGTGCGTTGCAGGCAGCGGGCAAGAGCATCTGGGACGCGCGCCATGTCTACACGCTGGGGGTGGGCATCAACCACGCCAACGCGCAGAACTTTACCGCCCTGGCCGCCACCGGCATGACGGATTTCAATGCGATCCCCCGGGCGGGCTCTGCACCCACCGACGATCTGGCCTTCGCGGATGACCGCGACGTTCTCATTGCGATCACGATGAAGCCCTACCGGCAGGAAGTGCTTGAGGCCGTGGAGGTCGCGCGCGAGCAGGGCATGAAGACCATCGGGATCAGCGATTCCCCGGCCTCGCCCCTCATCCTCGGGGCCACGCACGGCTTTGTCGTGCGCTGCGAGAGCCCGCAATTCTTCCCCTCCTCCGTGGCGACCATCGCGCTTTTGGAAACGCTTTTGTCGTTTGTGATCGCGCAGGCCTCCCCCGAGATCGTGCAGCGTGTGGAGAAATTCCACGCCCGCCGACACCGGCTAGGCATCTACGGGGGGGAGTGATGGCAGCACCGATCAGATCGCTGGACGCGCGGTTCTACACCGACCCGGCCATCTTCGCGCAGGAGCAGGAGGGCCTTTTCGCGCGGACCTGGCAATTCGCCTGCCATGCGAGCGCCTTGGCCAGGGCCGGTGACTACCACGCGTTCGAGCTGGCGGGCGAAGGCCTTTTTGCGATCCGGGGTAAGGATGGCGTCATTCGCACGTTCTACAACGTGTGCCAGCACCGCGCGCACCGGCTGGTGGAGGGGGCGGGCAACACGCGCGTCATCACCTGCCCCTACCACACCTGGACCTACACGTTTGAGGGCAGGCTGCGGAACGGGCCGAACATCAAGGCGGTGGAGGGTTTCGACAAGTCCGGGATCTGCCTGACGGAGGTCCGCACCGAGGTTTTCCTTGGCTTCGTCTTCGTCAACCTCGACCCCGACGCCGCCCCGATGGATGAGTGGTTCCCGAATGCCCGGGCCGAGCTTGAGGGTTGGGTGCCGCAATACCGGGAGCTCGCGCCGCTCGACTGGGTGGAAATCCCGGAGAACTGCAACTGGAAGGTCAGCGTGGAGAACTACTCCGAGTGCTATCACTGCGCGATCAACCACCCGACATTCTCGACCGGCGTGGTGCGGCCCGAGACCTATGACATCCAGCCCCAGGGCTACTGCCTGCGCCACACGACGGAGTGCCAGAACCTCGACGCGATGACCTATGACATCCAGTCGGGGTTTGCGAACCACGATCAGTATTCAAGCTGGTTCCTGTGGCCCACGTTCAGCTTTCAGGTCTATCCGGGCAATGTCCTTAACACCTATCACTGGCGCGCCCATGACGAGGGTCACGTCACCGTCTGGCGCGGCTGGTACACCCCCGGCGGTGCCGAGAGCGAGACGATCCGCCAGCTTGCCCTTCAGGACCGCGAGACCACGGTGGCGGAGGACATCACGCTGGTGGAGAGCGTTCAGAAGGGCCTGAGATCGCGAGGGTACCGGCCCGGTCCCCTCGTCATAGATCCCGATTGCGGGGTCATGAGCGAGCATTCGGTGATGCACCTTCAGCGCTGGATGCGGGAGGCCATCGAGGCGTGAGCGCTACTTTCGACGGAACCGCGCATAGGCCCGCTGGATCCAGAGGCCCGCAAGGATCAGCAGCATGACGCACAGGGTGAACGCGGCCATCAGAAAGAGCCGCCCGGCGACGAGGGTGAGCCTCGTGCCCTCGGTCCGCAGAAAGTATGCGCCTGTGTCCTGTCCGGGGGGGATGACCTCGACGACCTCCACGTCGCCCACGAGGATGCGGGTCGCTATCATCACGAGGACACAGCCCAGGGCAAGGAGGAGCACGCGCCGTTCCATGGTGGTGATCCAACCATGAAAGCCCTGGTGATGGAACGGCCGCGGGCGGATCTTGCGCTCGCGGAGTGGGACGATCCCGTATGCGAGGACGGCGGGGTGGTGATCGATGTGGGGGCCTGCGGCGTGTGCCGGTCCGACCACCATAGCTGGACGGGCGCCGATCCGACGCCCCTGCCCCACATCATGGGCCATGAATTCGCGGGCACGGTCGTCGAAAGCCGATCTGGCATCGCCGTGGGCCAGCGGATCACGGCGCCCTTCATTCTGGGCTGCGGCGCCTGCGAGGAGTGCCGCGCGGGGCAGCCCACGATCTGCGCCACGCAATACTGCCCCGGCTTCCATGGGCCAGGCGCCTTTGCCGAGCGTCTGGCCATCCGGGCAGCAGATTTCAACGCAGTAGCGCTGCCCGACGCCGTTCCCTTCGAGATCGCCGCCGCCATGGGCTGCCGGGTCACGACGGCCTGGCGTGCCCTCGTGGATCGCGCGGTGCTGCAAGAGGGCGAATGGGTCGCGATCCATGGCTGCGGCGGCGTGGGGCTGTCTGCCTTGCTCATCGCGCGCGCTTTGGGGGCGCGGGTGATCGGGATCGACCCCAGCGACGCCGCGCGCGCGCTGGCGCAGGCCCTGGGGGCTGACGTTGTCCTCGACGCGGGGCAATTGGACGAATTGCACGAGATCACCGGCGGCGGCGCCCATGTGGCGCTGGACGCGCTGGGGATCGCGGCGACGTTTGAGGCCTCGCTGCGCTCGCTCAGAAAGCTGGGGCGGCAGGTGCAGGTGGGGATGCCCACGGGCCCCTCGGAGACGGTGCGCCTGCCCCTTCTCGAACTCGTATACGCGCGCCAGCTGTCGCTGCACGGGATGCGGGGGCTCGGTGCCGGGGGCTTCACGCCACTTCTGGAGCTTATCGAGGCCGGCAAGCTCGACCTCGCGCCCCTCATCGCGGGGCGCATTGGGCTGGGCGAGGTGCAGGGTATCTTCGAGCAGATGGACAGCTATGCCGTCACGGGCGTCCACGTGGTGACGGATTTCACGCGATGATGCCCGCGGAATGGACGCCGGAGCAAAAGCTCTTTCCCTCTCAGGTCGGGTTCACCTGTCCGCCGTTCGACTACGACGCTGCGCCCTCTGATTTCTTGCGGATCGCGCCGCGGTCGGTGGGGGTCCATGGCTGGATGCTGCACGTGCCCGACTATGCCCATGGCCTCGACCAGAGGCGCGCAAATTTCGGGATGATGGACGACTTTTGCCACTGCATGGCGCGCAATGGCGCGGATGTGGCCGCGCAGGTGGGATCGAACTGGGTCCATGCGTCGGGCCTTGGCGTGGAGGGCATTCGCGCCCATTGCGAGGCGCTGTCGGAGCGCCATGGCGTAGCCTTCCACATGGCAGGCTACGCCATGGTCGAGGCCCTGCGCGCGATGAATGTCGAGAAGGTCGCGCTCAATGGGGCGTATCACTGGCCTGCGTGGTGGCAGGGCACAGTGGGGTTCCTGAAAGAGGCGGGCTTTGACGTGCTCTGGGCCGGGAACTTCGTGGATCAGGGTTGGTACGCGACGCAGGAGGAGGTGAACGCCCTGCGCTGGATTTTTCCGGGCGAGCTTGCGCTGAAGTCGTTTGAATACGTGGCCGAACAGGCCCCCGCGGCCGATGCGATCCTAATCAACGGGATGTGCAATTTTCGGGGCGAAGGCGGCGTGCCGGAGCGCCCACTGCACCTCACACCGATGCTGGAAGAGGCTTTGGGCAAGCCGGTGATCGGCCACGATACCGCCCTTTACTG
Organism: Pseudomonadota bacterium; assembly: GCA_038751055.1. Taxonomy (GTDB): domain Bacteria; phylum Pseudomonadota; class Alphaproteobacteria; order Rhodobacterales; family Rhodobacteraceae; genus Shimia_B. The sequence continues at coordinate 54,430 of JBCDGS010000007.1, forward strand.
GCGGGTGTTCAAGACGCTGGGCCTCGCACCGGAAGGACGGCATGGGAAGCTGTTGGAGGAGCTCGATGGCCAATATTGAGGGCAGCCCCCGACCTCGGGTGGGGGCATACGGCAGCCGCGAGGGGCGCCAAACCATCCACCCGTCCATTGCCGGATTCTCGGGGATAGCTCGCAAAGGCGCCTTCCCGGGGGGAGGTCGGGGGCTGCCCGGGCAAGCCGGGCGGTACTCTGCGGAGGGACGGCACCCATGACCCACCCGATTTACGTCCTTTGGGCTGTGCCCAGATCCACCTCCACGGCGTTTGAGTGGATGATGCGTCAGCGCGGCGACCTCGATTGCCTGCACGAACCCTTCGGAGAGGCATGGTATCAGGGCGAGGATCCGCTCTGGCCGCGGTTTACCGAAGGCGAGGCGACGACGCCGGGCCTGACCATCGACAGCGTCTGGCAGGACATCTGCGCGCGCGCAGAGCGGGGACCGGTCTTTCTGAAGGACTTTCCGCATTACGTGAACCACTGGTGGAGGCCGGACATTCTGGCGCGGATGACCCATGCCTTCCTGATCCGGGACCCGGCGCTGACGCTCACGTCGATCTATGACAAATGGCCGGATTTCGATGAGCTTGAGGTGGGCTTTCCCGAACAGCGCGCGCTTTACGACCTGCTGACGGCTCTGAACGGGACGCCCCCGCCCGTGATCGATTCAGGCGACCTTCTCGAGGCGCCGGAGGCCATGACGCGTGCGTTTTGCGATGCCCTTGGCCTGCCTTACCTGCCTGAGGCGCTGAGTTGGGAGCCCGGCGCAGATACCGGCGCGTATTCCTGGTGGGACGGCGGTTCGTTTCACCAGAACCTGAAAGATTCCACTGGCCTTCGCGCGCAAAAGCGGCGCTATGTGGAGCTTGATGCGGCCCCCGAGAGGGTCCGCCGGGTGCATCGCCGCATGCGCCCGCATTACGACCACCTTCATGCCGGGAGGCTCAGGCCATGAAAGACTTTTACCAGAATTACATCGACGGGCAGTGGGTCGATGGCGGCGACGGGACGATCGATGTGACGAACCCCGGCACGGGCGAGCATCTGGCGCGGCACGCCATGGCTGACGCGGGCGATGTGGCCCGCGCGGTCGCCGCCGCCAAGCGCGTCCATGACAGTGGCGCCCTGACGGCCATGCGCCCCGTCGAACGGGGACGCATGGTGCAGGCCATGGGGCGCTACATCCTCGAACATCTCGACGAGGTGGCAGAGCTTTTGACCCTCGAGCAGGGCAAACCCCTCTGGGAGGCCAAGCAGGAGATCCGCGGCACCGCCCGCTATTTTGAATATTACGGCGGCCAGGCCGACACGATGGAGGGCCGATCCATCCCGCTGGGCGCGAAGTATTATGACTTTACGAGCTACGAGCCCTATGGCGTTTCCGCCCAGATCATCCCGTGGAATTACCCGGTGGAGATGGCGGCGCGGTCGATCTCTGCGGCGTTGGCGACGGGCAATACGGTGGTGGTGAAATCCTCTGAAATCTGCCCGTGTTCGTCCTATATCTACGCCCATGCCGCCGAGGCTGCGGGCTTTCCGGCGGGGGCGTTGAACATCGTGTGCGGCTTTGGGCATGTGGCGGGCGCGGCGCTGACCTCGCACCCGGATGTGCGCCAGATCGTCTTTACAGGCTCCGTGAAAACGGGCCAGACCATCGCGCGGGCGGCCGCGGATATCCTGGCCCCTTGCGTGCTGGAGCTTGGTGGCAAGTCCGGGGCCATCGTCCACAAGGACGCCGACCTCGACGCGTTCACGGGCAACGTGCGGTGGGGGATTTACTTCAATTCCGGGCAGGTCTGTTCGGCCATGTCGCGGGTCATCGTCCATGAGGATCGCCACGACGAGGTGGTCGAGAACATCTCTGCCATGGCGAAGTCTCTCTCCGTCGGGCCAGGTATCGAGCGCCCGGAGTTCGGCGCGAACATGGGGGCGATGATCTCGGTCAAGCAGCGGGACCGCGCCGTGGGGCTGGTGGCCGGGGCGCAGGAGGCCGGGGCAAAGGTCGTCACCGGCGGGCGGCCGCTGAACAACCCGGGCAGCTTCATGGAACCCACCGTGCTGAGCGGTGTGACGCCGGATATGGAGGTCGCCCAGGAGGAGATCTTTGGCCCCGTCGTGTCGGTCCTGAAGTTCAAGACGCCCGAAGAGGCCATCGCCATCGCCAACGGCACGCCCTACGGCCTCGTGGGTGGCACGTTCACCAAGGACCTCGACCAGGGGATGCGCGATGCCCAGCAGCTGCGCGCGGGCCAGATCTACGTCAACGAATGGTTTGCCGGCGGCGTGGAGACGCCCTTTGGCGGCTACGGCCAGTCCGGCTACGGCCGAGAAAAGGGGCGCGAGGCGCTGATGAACTACGTGCAGACGAAGAATGTCGCCATTTCCATAGGCGGTGGCTTCGGGCGAAGCTGAATTAAGACGCATTCCCGGGGTCGCAGGTGCGCGGCGCCCGGAAAATGCTGCGCGAGCCAGGGAAAGGCGCGAAGATGACATTCGACGAAGATCTGTTTGTGAAAGGCCTGCAAGAGCGCAAAGCGACCCTTGGCGCTGAGTACGTGGAGAAAAACCTCGCTGCGGCGGACGATTTCACCAGACCCTTTCAGGAGGCCATGACGGCCTGGTGCTGGGGGTTTGGCTGGGGCGACGACGTGATCGATGCGAAACACGGTCGATGATGAATCTCGCGATGATCGGCGCCCTGGGGCGGATGCACGAATGGGAAGTGCATTGCAAAGGCGCCCTGAACAACGGGGTTACGGCGGAGGAAATTCGCGCGATCATCCACGTCGTCGGCATCTATTGCGGGGTTCCCATGGCGTTGGAATGCTTCCGCGTCGCCCGCCGAGTGCTTGAGGATGCCGGGAAAATTTAGCAGATATTGAATTTATTCCGACATGGAGTAAACTGATTTCGTCACCTTTCGGAATCAGTCCATGGATATCACGCTTTACATTGCCCCCGGGTTCAACCTGACCGCCACCTACGCGTTCATCGATGCGTTCAATGCGGTGAACGAAATCGAGGCCCGCGAGGTCTATGGCGTGCATGTCGTGTCGGGTACCGGTGGCCCGGTCTCGAGCCATCAGGGCCCTGCCATGGATACCGTCCACGTCGACGAGGTGCGCAGCGACAGCGATATCGTCGTGATCTCCACCTCAAGCGACCCGCAGGCGGCCTACGGGCTGCCGTTGTCAAAGCATCTGCGCTATTGGCGGCGGCGCGAGGCGCTGATGATCGGCCTTGAAAGCGGTGCGTTCGTGCTGGCCGAAGGCTCCTTTCTGAAGGTGCCGGCCTGCGTGCACCCCCTCTACGGACCCGAGTTCGAGAGGGAGTTCCCGAACGTGGGCGTGAGTGGGGCGCTCTTTGATGCAAGTGGCGAGGTGCGGACCTGCGTCGGGGGGGCGGCCGCGCTCGACATGGCGCTGTCTCTTCTGTCGGAGCGCCATGACGCCGACCTTGTCCGCGCCGTCCGGGACTTTCTCATGGCGCCAGAGCCGCGCCGTGGTGCAATGCCCGTCGTGGGCGGGGCGGCCGCGCCCTTGACCGGGGCGCTGCCCCCTGCCCTGATGACGGCCATCGACCAGATGAAAGCGGCCCTCGACCGGTCGATTTCGGTTCCTGACCTCGCGAAGGAAACCGGGCTGTCGCAGCGCCAGCTCGAACGGCTTTTCAAGGCCCATACGGGGCGTTCCCCGAACCAGTATTACCGGATGCTGCGGCTTGACCGGGCGCGCGAGATGGTGACCCGCGGCTCGGAACCGATCCCCGCCGTGGCCACCGCCTGCGGCTTTGTGAGCCCGGTGCATTTCAGCCGCGCCTACAAAGAGCAGTTCGGCCGTGCGCCCATGCGCGACCGAATCCGCAATCGCATCGGCTGAAGCTTGCCAATTACCCCGCGCTGCTGAGCGGCGTTCCAAACGCGGCGGATGAGCAGTCGGCATATAGTCTGCGAGAGGCACCTGCGCCACGTGACGCGGCATCCACCTACGCATTAACCACTGAAAGCAAACGATTTTATTGGCTCACCCGCGATGCGCCGCACTCTTTTTGCGCGGCCTGTGGCGCCGCAGCCTTGAGCCGACGGAGGCTGCGCGTTCGGCTCACTGTTCTGTTTGACCGAATTATAATTTCTACAAATCACCAATTTTAAAAACAATGACGTCGGGTTAACGTCCGGCTGTGTCCGACTGCATACCAACCTTCATCGCCAGTGCGATCCTTGCGTCCGGCCCCGTGGTGCGCCTGCTGCCGGCGATGGATGCACGTCCCGCCGCAGAGGCGGAGGCCCGCGGACATGACCCGACCTGGCGCGAGGCCCGCTGACACATCCCCCGTGACGCCAGACCCAGATTTCACCCCAACCGGAGAGCGACATGCACCGCAGAACACTCATCAAAACCGGACTTGCGACAGCGCTCGCAACAATTCTCGCAAACCACGCAGGAGCACAGACTATGGACGAAACCAGCCAAGCCTCTTTTGACACCGTCATGGCCTTCATGGCCGCCATGAACGAGGGCCCGGACGCGATGTCGCCGCTGATGGCCGACGACATGGTCTGGCACAATGAAGGCGACATGACCGTCCCGTGGATCCGTGGGGACACGAAAGGCAAAGAGGCCATTTTCGAATTCCTCGGCGTCTTCGGCGCGGGCCTTCAGACGACGAAATGGGAAAACACCGACGCCTTTGCGTCCGGCGATACCGTTGCCGTGTTCGGCGTCATGAACGGCATCACCACAGCCAGCGGCCAGGAGATCGGCGAATTCTCGTTCGCCCTGCGCGCGAAGGTGCGCGATGGCCAGGTCGTTCTTTGGCACTGGTTCGAGGACAGCTTTGCACTGAGCCAGGCCTATCACGGGCGCGCGTAAGCGCCCTTTGTACTGTACCTAGAGGGAGGAAATCTCGTGAAACCACTTACACTTGTTGCCGCATTGGCGGGCACGCTTGCGCTTGCCCCGGCGGTATCCGCTGACATGGCAAACACCGTGACCCAAGCGGTCAATGCCTTCGAGAACGCGCAGGCGACGGGCGGGGCGCCGATGACCGTGGATGCCAAGGGCCCTGTCGCGATCAGCGATGACGTCGAGCTGCCGGGCTTTGCGTTTGCGGTCTATGACGTCGATTTCACCGAGAGCAGCGTCACGATGACCCTCGTCGCCCAGCTCGAGAACCTGCAAATCACGCTCTATGACGACACGACGTTCGACCGGTACTATTTCGGCTTCGACACGCCGATCTCGGAGGCCGCGCTGGCCGCGTCCACGGATGAGAACTTTGCAGCGACCGTCGAGATCATCGAGCCCGGGACCGTGGTGACGAATGCGGGTGCCTTTGTCGACGGCCTCGGGACCGAGTTCACCTTCGACAACGGCGGCATCCTCGTCACCGTGGGTGAAGGCACCGACCTCACCAAGATCCTCGAAAACGGCGGGGCTCTTACCGTCGAGTTCTAATCAGTCTGACGTGCTGGGCCGGTCCTCTTTTGCGAGGGGCCGGTTCGGTGCGTTCGATCTTTGACACTCTGTAAAGGGGGAACACTCTTATGACTTCATTGGGCACGGCCTTAAGGCCAGTGGTCTTGGCGGCGGGGCTTTGCGTCACCGCAGTCGCAGGACAGGCCAGCACGGTTTCGATGGTTGAACAGGCCGTGAATATCTTCACCAGCGACAGCGTCACAGAGGGCGCGCCGCTGACCGTCGATGTGGGCGGGCCGGTGCCGATCATGGCCGGAACCGAGTTTCCGGGCTTTGCGTTTGGCACCTACGACGTGGATGTCTCTGGCGACTCCATCGAGATGACGTTCGTGAATGATCCCGGCAGCCTCGGGATTTCAGTGTATGATGCCAGCACGGTTGATCAATATTACTTCGAGTTTGATCGCGAGATCGTATCGGCTGCGCTCGGCGCCACAACCACCGGGTTCGCGGCAGATGTCGAAGTTATCGCGCCGGGGACTATGGCCAGTTCCGTGGGCGGCTTCGTGCCCGGAGCACCCACGGACTTCACCTTTGAAAACGGTGGCGTTCTGATCAGCATCGGTGAGGGAACGGACCTGAACCTGGTGGGTACAGGCGGCAGCCTCACGGTCACCATTGCGCCCATTCCGCTTCCTGCCAGCCTCCCATTCCTGGCTGCGGCCTTGGCGGGGCTCGGACTTGTTCGGCGGCGGCGCGCAAAGGCGCCGGGCGGAGCAGCGGCGGATCGCCGTCCGGTTCAGGGGTAAAGGCGCAAACGGCAATGACCCTGAACAAAGACTATCTCGTCGCCCGCATCCTGATCGGACTGATGGCGCTTGTCATGCTGGGAGCGACGATCCCGGCATACTTCAATCCAACATCCAACCCTGGCCTCATCAATCTGGTCGATCCCGCCCTGTCACTGGGCGAGACGGCCGGTGCCTTCCTCGGGCGGCAGCTGACGGTGATCCTCATCGCTCTGATCGGGGTCGTGACGGGCCTTCGGCATCTGGTGATGATCGGCGGGTTCGGCATGGCCTTCATGAATGGTCACGACGCGATTTTCATGGGGCTGGTCGGTGGGCCTGACTTCGCCTCGGCGGCTATTGCCGGGCTCGTCTTTGCCCTCCTCGGTGCGGTATCGATAGCATTGGTGTGGCGGGCACCCGCCTAGATCTGAGCAAGAGAAGGAGATTGCGATGACGATAGGTGTCACGGCCGTATCCGGCCAATTGGGAGCTGCCATCGCGAACGCCTTGCTCGAGCGGGCGGGAGGGCGAAAGATCGTCGGCCTCGCCCGCTCGCCCGAAAAGGTCACCGTCGACGGGATCGACGTGCGGCCGGGCGAATACACGGATCAAGGGACGCTCACGCGGTCCCTTGATGGCGTCGATACGCTGGTCATGGTCTCTCTCAACACCGCGCCGGACATCCGCACGGATCAGCACCGGCAAGCGCTGGGTGCCGCCAAGGAGGCCGGCGTGCGCCGGATCGTCTATACCAGCGTGCAGGGCGCAGAGACCGGGACGGCGTTTTCGCCCGTCATCCAGAGCAATCGCGACACCGAGGCCGATCTGAGCACCTACGGCTTTGACTGGACCGTTGGGCGCAACGGCATCTACATCGAGCCGGATGTCGACTACATCGAAAGTTATGTGAAGGCGGGCGAGATCGCCAACTCGGCCGGGGACGGGGTCTGCGGCTACACGACCCGCGCCGAGCTCGCGGCGGCCTACGCCAATCTGGCGCTGGAGGACAGCCACAGCGGCCAGATTTACAACCTGCATGGTAAGCCCCTGACGCAGGCGCAACTCACCGAATACCTGAACGAGGCGTTCGGGACCGACCTTGTCTACCGCCCGATGTCCGTCGAGGAGTACCGCGCCGACCGGACGAAGGAACTCGGCGAGATGATGGGCATGATCATCGCGGGGATCTATGAGGGCATCAGGTCCGGCGTCTTCGACAAACCCAGCGACTTTGAGGTCGCCGCAGGCCGCCCGCACCAAAGTTGGGATGCGTACTTTTCAGCGCTGAAGGCCGCGCACCGGTCCTGATTTTCTAAGTTTTTGAAGTTTGTGCGCTATCGGTGATCGCTCAGGCCGTCGGTGCGCGCGCGTTGGCAGTCCGCCGGAGACCCTGGCGGTTTCAGGCCCTGCGCGGCCACTCCTGGCCGCGATATTCTCCCAAAGGGCGATAGTCTTTCATCAATATCGACCATTATGGGGACAATAAACGCGCCTACTTAGGACGGGAAGCAATGGAAAGGAGACAGAACATGACCCAGTCACACTTTGGCCTCGACATCACCCGCGTTGCGCTGCGCGTGAACGATATCGATCGCATGGTCTCGTTCTACGAAGACGTTGTGGGCCTCGCTGTGTTCAAGAAGGACAGGGAGATGGCCCTTTTGGGAGTGGGCGTCACGCCCCTTCTGGAGCTGCGCCACGACGCCCATGCGACCCGGCAACCCACGGCGCCTGGCCTCTATCACACGGCGTTCCTCCTCCCCAGTCGGGGCGATCTGGGCGCGTGGCTTGGCAAGGCCATCCGCGGGCAGGTCGCGCTCGATGGCGCGGCCGATCACGGGATGAGTGAAGCCGTCTATCTGAGTGACCCGGAGGGCAACGGCATCGAGATCTATGCCGACCGCCCCGAGGACACATGGAAAGGGCCGGATGGAAAGCTGCGGGGTGGCTCCAGCCAGCTCAGCATCAAGCAGTTGCTCTCGACCTCACCGATGTGGAAGGCGACGCCCGTCGACACGCGGATCGGCCACGTGCATCTGCAGGTGGGGAACACCGACGTCGCCCGCGAGGTCTTCGCCGGCGAGATGGGGCTTGATGTGATGACGACGCTCCCGGGGATGAGCTTCTTTTCCGAGGGCGGCTACCACCATCACTTTGGCGCCAACACGCACCGGACGCGCGGCGTTCCGAGGCCGGATGGCGTGGCGACGGGTCTGATGCGCGTTGACCTCGAGTTCGCAGATCGCACGGATCTGCCTGCCGAGATCGAGGCCCCCTGGGGCACCAGCTTTGCGATCAACAGGCGCCAAAGGCTGGCCGCGTAGAGCCAGGAGACGACAAGGGACGGGGCGCAACCTGATGTGTTGCGCCCCGTTTTTCGTGGGCCGATTGCGGATCCACACCAAGGTCGGGTGAGGAGGCCTTACGCAACAGACGGGACCGGGCCGGGTTTTCGGCGTGTTCCGCAAGGATCGAACAGGGGATGGTGGCGTGGGGGAGACTTGAACTCCCGACCTCTCGATTATGAGTCGAGCGCTCTAACCAGCTGAGCTACCGCGCCATGGAGCGGCTGAGTAGGACCAACACCGTCGGGGGTCAAGCTGGAATTGGCCCTTGCCGCCGGGCCAGAAGCGCGGTTCTTTTCCGACACCATGGAGATACTCGAGACCCTGCGCGCCGTCATCGGCCCAAGCTACGTTCTGACTGGCAAGAGCACCGAAAAGTGGGCCCGCGACTGGACGGGCAAGTACGCGTGGACACCGCTTGCGGTCGTACGCCCGGCCTCGACCGTGGAGGTGAGCGCGGTCGCATCTGCCTGCTACGCTGCCGGGGCGGCCATGGTGCCAGTGGGCGGCAATACGGGCCTTACCGGCGCCACGAAGGCGCAGGGGGTCGTCATGGTGTCCCTTGATCGGCTGAACGCGATCCGCGCGATCAAACCCGAGAGCCGGGTCGCCGTGGTCGAGGGCGGGGCGATCCTCGACACGATCCACAGCGCGGCGGCAGACCATGACCTGATCTTTCCGCTGACCTTCGGGGCGCGCGGCTCGGCCATGATCGGCGGGAACCTCGCGACGAATGCCGGTGGGTCGAACGTGTTGCGCTACGGGAACACGCGGGATCTGTGTCTGGGGCTCGAGATCGTCCTGCCGGACGGGCGGATCATGGACCTGATGAGCGAGCTCAGGAAGGACAATACCGGCTACGATCTACGGCACCTGTTCATCGGCTCGGAAGGGACACTGGGGTTTATCACGGCTGCGGTTCTCAAGCTTTTTCCGGCACCGTGCATCCGCGCCACCGCCATGGTGGCGCTCTCGCGTATTGAGGACACGTTGCCCCTTTTGAATGCGCTGCAGGCGGCCACTGGGGGCGCGGTGGAAGCTTTTGAGTTCATGCCGCGCAACTACATCGAGCGTCATATCGCCCATACCGGGGAGCGCGAGCCCTTCGCAGAGGCGCACCGGGTGAACATCCTGCTCGAGGCCGCCTCCACCCGCGCCGACGATGCGGCGCCGGGTGAGGACGGGACGCCCGCGCTGACCGGGCTTTTGCAGACGATCCTGGCGGACGAGATGGGCGCGGGCCGGATCACGGACGCCGTGGTGGCGCAGAACGAGGCCCAGCGCAAAGCCATGTGGGCGCGGCGGGAGATGGCTGCAGAGCTGACCTTCTACGACCGCCCCATCGTGGATACCGACATCGCGGTGCCTGTGGACAGCGTGCCTGAGTTTCTGGCGCGCGCCCGGGCGCGCGTGACGGAGATCGATCCGGGATGCGAGGATTTCATGGTGAGCCATCTGGGCGACGGCAATGTGCATTACTCTGTGTACACGACGTCCGGCGACGCGGGTCTCTATGATCGGATCGTGGAGGCCGTGGAGGATGTCACGCTAAGCCTCGGTGGGTCATTCTCGGCGGAGCATGGGATCGGGTTGAGCAAGCTCGCCTCCATGTCGCGGCGCAAGGACGACACCGCGCTGGAGGTCATGCAGGCGATGAAGGCCGCTCTGGATCCCAAAGGTCTGATGAATCCGGGAAAGGTGCTGCCTGCGCCGCGCGAAGATCCCTAGCCTCGCCCTAACGCGCGTCAGGCCAATTCGCGCCAGGCGAAGAAATCGGGCGCCGCTTGCGACAGGAGGCGATCGGCCAGTGTCGCGCCGAGGACGGCGCCGTCCGCTATGGGGCCGGTGATTTCGTCCGCGAGGCGTTCGCTTCCGTCCGGGCGGAGGATCTCGCCCCGGAGGCGAAGCTCCGCGCCCGATAGCTCTGCGAGCCCGGCAATGGGGGTTTCGCAGCTTCCATCGAGGGCCGTGAGGAACGCGCGTTCGGCCGCAAGCCTGTCCCCGGTAGGACCGTCATGGATCGCTGACAAAAGCGCGGCCGTGGCATCATCCCCGTCGCGCCGTTCGATGCCGATGGCCCCCTGCGCCACGGCGGGCAGCATGTCTTCGGGGGCGATGGGCAGTTTGGGCACCTCGCTCAGGTCGAGACGATTGAGCCCCGCCATGGCTAGAAACGTGCACAAGGCCACGCCACTTTCGAGCTTTTTGAGCCGGGTCTGGACGTTGCCCCGGAACTCCACAACCTCGAGATCGGAGCGGTAATTCAAGAGCTGCGCGCGGCGGCGGAGCGAGGACGACCCGACCTTCGCCCCGGCAGGCAATGTCGCAAGCGTGAACTCCTCCAGGGACACGAATGCGTCCCGCACGTCTTCGCGCGGCAGAAAGCAGTTCAGAACAAGGCCGTCCGGCTGCGCGGTGGGCATGTCCTTGGCGGAGTGCACCGCGATGTCGATGCGACCGTCGAGCATCGCCTCTTCGATCTCTTTCGTGAAGAGCCCCTTGTTGCCGATGGTCTTGAGCGCGATGTCGGCGTCAATCAGCGCCCGGTCATCGCCGGTCGTCTTGATGACGCTGATCTCGAAGGCATCTTCGGGAAGGGCGTGGGCGCTCATCAAGCGGCGGCGCGTCTCGAACGCCTGTGCGAGCGCCAGAGGCGATCCACGTGTGCCGATCTTGAGCGGGGAGTCTGCGGACGGTAAGCTCATGTCTCGTTCCTAATTGCGTCGCGCGCGGCTGGCAAGTAGAGTGTCATCCAAAGTTGACACTTTGCAAAGGCCCGCTGCCCCATGAAAGATCTCTCCGTGCCCGCTGATACCGCTGACAAGACCATACTCAAGGCGCTGAGGGGCGAGGCCCAGGACGTCCCGCCGATCTGGATGATGCGGCAGGCGGGGCGCTACCTGCCCGAGTATCGCGCCACGCGGGCAGAGGCCGGTGACTTCCTGTCGCTGTGCTACAATTCAGAGCTCGCCGCAGAAGTGACGCTGCAACCGATCCGCCGCTATGGCTTTGATGCGGCGATCCTCTTCGCGGACATTCTCCTGATCCCGGAGGCCCTCGGGGCCGACCTTTGGTTCGTCACGGGCGAAGGCCCGCGCCTGTCCACGATCACGGCCATGGACGGGGTGACGGCTCTGAAGCCTGCGGGCGACGTCCACGATCACCTCGCCCCCATTTACGAGACCGTGCGCATCCTGCGGCGGGAATTGCCCGAAGAGACGACGCTTATCGGGTTCGCGGGGGCGCCCTGGACGGTGGCCACGTACATGATCGCCGGGCGCGGCACGCCCGATCAGGGACCTGCGCACAAGATGCGCGAAGAGGCACCGGAGGTCTTCGACGCCCTCATGGACCGCCTCACAGCCGCGACGATTGAATACCTGTCGGCGCAGATCGAGGCGGGCGCGGAGGTCGTGAAGATCTTTGATTCCTGGGCCGGGTCGCTCAAGGGCCAAGCCTTCACGCGCTACGCGCTGGAGCCCGCGCGGGAGATCATTGCAGCCTTGAAAGCCCGGCACCCGGACGTGCCGGTGATTGCATTTCCGCGAGAGGCCGGCGACGGCTATATCGGATTTGCGAAGGCCACGGGCGCGGATTGCGTCGCGCTGGACAATTCCGTCTCGGCGGATTGGGCCGCGAAACATGTGCAGGTCGATGGCTGCGTGCAGGGCAACCTCGCGTCGTCGCACATGGTGACCGGCGGTCAGGCGCTGGTGGACGAGACCCGCGCCATCGTGGAGGCGTTCCGTGGCGGGCCGCATATCTTCAACCTGGGCCACGGGATCACGCCGGATGCCGATCCCGAAAACGTGCAGCGCATGATCGAGACTGTGCGCGGGGGATAGCTACTGCGCGGCAAGGGCGGGTTTCGGCCCGATCTCGAGCGAGCCGGGCCCCCACATGCGGACGTCATTGCTCCAGACTGCGTCGCGGAGGCCGTTCATCCGGTGCCTGCGTTCCTCCTCCGGCATCGCGAGGGCCTCGAGGATGACGCGATCCATGGAGCGGTGGGAAAACGGATTGGTGGCGAGGGCCTCACCCAGCTCCACCGCGGCGCCCGCAAATTCCGAGAGGACGAGGACGCCATCGCCATCCACGCGGCTGGCGATGAATTCCTTGCAGACGAGGTTCATTCCGTCCGCCAGGGGTGTGATCCAGGCCACATCAGCAGCGCGGTAATAGGCGACCAGCTCCATGAACGGAATCGGACGTGAGATCAGCGCCACAGGCTGCCAGTCGAGCGTGCCGAACCGGCCGTTGATGCGACCGGCCGTCGCCTCAATCTCGTTCTGGATCTCGGCATAGGCGGCCATCCCGCGATTGGCGCTGACGGACACATGCATGAGCCGCAAGGTCCCGCGCAGGTCTGGATGGGCCTCCAGCACGCGTTCATAGGATTCCAGCTGCTCGACGCCGCCCTTGGTGTAATCCGTCCGTCCGACAGACAGGATAAGCCGCTGATCCCCCAGCTCTGCCTTGAGCGCGCGGGTGGCCTCGATCGTTTCGGGCGAGAGCGCGTTCATGTCGATGAAACGCGTATCGACGCCCACCGGCGTGACACTGACGGCGACGGATCTGTCGTCGATCTCGATGAGGGTGGGCACGAAGCGCTCGGTGAGGGCCGTTCCCTCGTTGATCCACTTTTCGGGCACTTTCACGCGGTCGCTGACATCCACGTCAAAGAGACTGCGCGCGACGCTCACGAAATTGGCGGCGTAGCGGGGGATATGGAAGCCCACGTCGTCGCAGGCCAGGAGGGACCCGATGATTTCCTTACGCCACGGCAGGACATTGAAAATGTCGGCGCTGGGGAACGGCGTGTGGTGGAAAAAGGCGATGCGCAAATCCGGCCGCATCTGGCGCAGGTAGCCGGGAACGAGCCAGAGGTTGTAGTCATGGACCCAGACCAGCGCGCCTTCGGCGGCTTCCTCGGCGGCGGCCTCTGCGAACCGGCGGTTGACGTCCTGAAAATTGGCCCAGTCCACGGGGTCGTAGTTATAGCGCTCCTTGAAGGCATGCAGGATCGGCCAGAACGCCTCCTTGGAGGTAATGTGGTAGAACTCGCGCACCTGAGCGGAAGTAAGGGGCAGGCGTGAGACGGTGTAGCTGCCGTAATCGTCGTCGATCTCGACCTTCTGCTCGAAGCCGGGATCGTCGAGATCCTCGGCCTCTTTCCAAGCCACCCATGCCCCGTGATCCACGCTGCCAAAGAAGCTTTTGAGCGTGGGCACGATGCCGTTGGGCGATTTGTTTTCCCTGAAGATGGTCTGGCCGTCTACCTCGACCTCCTCGTAGGGCTGGCGATGATAGACGATGACGAGATCTGACGACACGTGCGGTGCCTCCCTAGGCTGCCTTGAACATCTGCTTCTTCAGGATCGCTTCGGCGATGCCGGCGACACCCACGCCGTCGGCGATGTGGACATGATCGTGGCCTCTGACCTCTTCCAGGAGGGCGGGTTCCGAGCCGCCGACCGCGACTGCCGGGAGGCCCAGCGTCAGCATCGACAGATCGTTGAGCGTGTCACCGGCAACGAGGACGCGATCGTTCTTGACGTCGAGATAGCTCAGCAGCCGCAGGAGCGATGGCCCCTTGGAGACGCCCTTCGGCAATACATCGAAATACTTGCCATCGGAGACGAGGGTATCGAGCCCGAGCTCTGCGACGATGTCATGGGCCTTGGGGTCGAAATGCACCGGATCGATGTCAAAGGACACGCGGTACCGGAAGCCGGTGGACTGGAGCTTGAGCCCGCGCGAGTGATGCAATGCCGCCTGCACGCGGGCGCTGGCCTCGCCCCAGGCGTCAGCGATCTCTGCCTCGAGCTCCGGAATTGGCCTGAGGTGGTTATCTTCCCCCATGGTGGCAATTGTCGTGCCCACGTCTCCCACGACGTAATCGGGTAGCGGCACGCCGCGCTTGCGCACGATATCGTTGATGAAGCCCGGATCGCGGCCTGTCACGAAGATGAGCCCGACACGGGCGCGATTGGCTTCGATGAACGCGTAGAGCTTTTTGCGGTCGTCCTCTGTTCCGCCGAGGAAGGTGCCATCGAGATCAGTGGCGAGGACGAGCTCTTTCTGGGCGATCGGGGTATCGAAGGTTTCGTGACGGGTCATGAGATCCTTTCTGCAAGTTTTGCAACATCTGCTGACGACGCCGGGTGGCTGAAGGCCACATCCATTGCCCGGGGTTCTGCCTTGAGGGGGCGAGCCCACAGCGCGGCGAAGGCGGTGCCAAGATCGGCACCGTCGTGAAGTATTGAGCGCACCGTCTCTGCAATTGGCATCGAGACGGAGACCGAGCGGGCGAGGTCTGTGACGCTCTTTGCGTTGACCTCTCCTTCGATGACGACGGGCTTGCCGTCGAAACACTCGGAGCGCGGTATGCCCTGACCTAACTGCTGACCGAGCGACATGTTCCGCGAGGTGGGCGAAGAACAGGTGAGCGCGAGGTCCCCGATGCCCGAAAGGCCGGTTACGGTCTCGCGCCGCCCGCCGAGGGCTTCGGCCAGGGCCTTCATCTCATCAAGGCCGCGGGTGATGAGCGCGGCGCGCGTATTCTCTGCAAAGCCCGCGCCCGTCATCATGCCGCACGCGATGGCGATGACGTTCTTGACGGCCCCGCCCACTTCGACGCCGACGACGTCGTCGGACACATAGCAGCGAAAGCTTTCTTTCGTGAGCGTGACGGCAAAGCGGGCCGCCGGGGAGGTCTGCGGATTGAGCCGGTCGGCATAGGCGAAGGGAAAGGCACATGTGGCCGCGGTGGGGTGGCCCAGGGCCGTCTCAAGTGCGAAGGTCGGACCGGAGACGCAGCCGATCGGGTGGCCGGAAAGTTCCTCCTCGACGACCTGGGTCATCAAGAGGCCGGTTTCAGCCTCGATCCCCTTGGCGCAGACGGCAATCGGAATGCCGGGGGCAGCGTATTCCGCAATCTGACGCGCGACCGACCGGATCGAGGCGGAGGGGACAACGAGCATGGCGGCATCAGCCCGTTTGAGCACAGCGCCCATGTCTGCCGAGGCGTGCAAACCCGCCGGAAGCGTCGCGCCGGGCAGGTAGGGGGTGGTGCGCTTGGCGTTGATTTCGGCCACCACGTCATCGCTGCGACCCCAGAGACGCGTTTCAGCGCCTGCTGTGGCCAGGACAGACGCCAGCGCCGTTCCCCAACCGCCGCAGCCTATGACGGCGACGCGCTCATAGGGTTTGGATTCCATGGGAAGTTGCGGCTCTGGCATTGGGGTGTGCTGCATCTGGACCTCGCATACATGTCGCAAATGCGACAGCCGTGTCGTTTATGTGTTACTCACATAGAGCTGTCTCAATGCTGCAGGCGCAAAAAGGTTGCTGCGTGAGACAAAAATATTGAGGCAATCTTACCGAAACGCCCAAATGTTGGGCGTCTGCGGCGGGTTTATAGCTCTGACTGCAGCTTTCGCCGGCGCTAGGTCCACTTGGCCAGGGGCGGCAAAGACATCAGGACCGCATTGGCGTCATGGCCGGTTTCCAGCCCGAATTTCGTGCCGCGGTCATAGACGAGGTTGTACTCTGCATAGAGCCCGCGATGGACGAGTTGCGCGTCCTTGTCGGCCTCGGTCCAGGGCTGATTGCGGTGCTTTTCGACCTGCGGAAGATAGGCCGGAAGGAAGGCGCGGCCCACGTCCTGCGTCAGGGCAAAATCGGCCTCCCAGTCGCCGGTGTTGCGGTCATCGTAAAAGATACCTCCGACGCCGCGCGCGCGGTGCCGGTGCGGGACGTAGAAGTATTCATCCGCCCAATCCTTGTATCTGGGGTAGATGTCATCGCCGTGGCGTTCGCAATGCTCCCGCAGGACGCGGTGAAAATCGGCTGTGTCATCGTCATACTCGATGGCCGGGTTGAGGTCCGAGCCGCCGCCGAACCAGTACTTGTGCGGCGTCCAGAACATACGGGTGTTCATGTGCACAGAGGGCGTATGCGGGTTCTGCATATGCGCCACGAGGGAGATGCCAGAGGCCCAAAAGCGCGCGTCCGTGTCCATGCCCGGCACGCCGCGGGCCGCCATGGCCTTTTGGGCGCGTTCGCCCAGCGTGCCGAAGACCTCGGAGACGTTAACGCCGACTTTCTCGAAAACGCGACCGCCGCGCATGACACTCATGAGCCCGCCGCCCGCGTCCGAACCGTCGTCGGAGGTGCGTTTCGTCTGCGTCACCTCAAAACGTCCGGCAGGCTGTTTGGCGAAAGGCCCCTCGGTCTGGCTGTCTTCCAAGGCCTCGAAAGCGGCCACGATGTCATCGCGAAGGGCGCGGAACCAGGCTGCGGCTTTGACTTTGCGGTCGTCAAAGAGTTCGGTCATTGTCGTGTCTCCTTGGGTTGACACCTATCAGCCCTTCCCCGCGGTCGCCAGAGCGCATGGGCGGTGTCGACCGCGCGGCGTGCCGCCCGCTTCAGTGCGCTGGCCTTGGGCCCAGCTCAGTGGGCTGGCACGGACACGGGATCGATCAACGTCCGGCCCCCGTCGACGGTGATGATCTGCCCCGTCATGAAGCCAGAGCCGTCGGAGGCGAGGAACTGCACCGCCTCGGCCACCTCGCGCGCAGACGCGATGCGCGAGAGCGGCGTGACCTCGCGGATCGTATCCCCGTACTCGCTGTTCTCGGCCATCTTCTCCTCGAGGAAAGACGACATGACGGACCCGAACGCCACCGCATTCACACGGATCCGGTGATCGGCGAGCGCCACGGCCAGGCTCCGCGTCATCTGATCGAGGGCGGCCGTGGAGACCGAAAAGGCCAAAAGCTCGGGCTGCGTGCGGCGCGCGGCGATGGAGCTCAGGTTGATGATCGAGCCTATGGTCGCGGCGTCGCTCCCCTCGGCCTGCTTGATCATGCGCTTGGCGACCTGCTGCGAGAGGCGAAGGCCCGCCATGAGGTTCTGTTCCATGGATAGCTGCATGGAAACGTCGTCGGGATCAGTGGGGTCCGAGCGCAGCACCTGACGGGCGGCATTCACGAGAATGTTGACCTCGTCAAAGGCGTCAATGGTGGCAGAGACAAGGTTCGCGATGCAGAGCTTTTCGCGGAGATCGCCCGAGAACAGCCGGGCCTCGGACGCGTCGCCCACAAGGTCGCCGATTTGCTCCTTCAGGGCCTCCTCGTCCAGATCCGCGAACATGACATTCGCGCCCGCATCGAGGAAGTGCTTGCCGATAGCGAGGCCCACGCCGTGGGCCGCGCCGGTGACGATTGCGGTTTTACCCGCGATTGAGAATGACATGAAGTGTCCCGATTCTGTCCCCGTTCGGCGAGCTTAGCGCTTGGGACGGGTGGCTTGGAAGAGCTTGAAGCCCGCGGTGCCCGGGGGACCCTGAAGTTCGCTGACCCGCCCGAAGTGCCGCGACAGCGTATCTTCGTAGGGCAAGTGGCGGTTGGCGACCATCCAGAGGGTGCCCGACGGGGCAAGGCAGCGCGCCGCATTCGCGATGAAAGCCTGGCCGAGTTCGGGCACGCCTTTGCGATTGCTGGCGTGGAAGGGCGGGTTCATGATGACGTGCTGGACAGGCTCATCCGGGCGCCATCGCGTCGCATCCGCCCAATGCGCCCGGGCGTGGCGGGTATTGGCGGCGGCGCAGGCAAGGGCCATGGCGTTTGCCTCGACCATGTCGATGTCGGTGGCCCCTCGCGCCTCTGCAACGGCCGACAGGTACCCCCACCCCGCCCCGAGATCGATGACGCGACCGGCGATCGCCGCGGGCAGCACCTCGGCGAGCGCGTAGGATCCGGGGTCGATCCCGTCGGCTGAGAAGATGCCAGGCGCGAGCGCAAATCCGTGGACGTCCGGTGGAGTGTAATGCCAGTCTTCAAAAGACCCGGGCGCGGCATCCATCCAGAAAAGCCGCCCGTGGGCCTTGGTGACCGCGCCCTGCACATCGGCGCGCTTGCGGCAGTCCCGCCAAAGGCTGTCGATCCCGTCGGTCTTTTGCCCATCCACAATGATCCGCCGAGTGGGCGCCGTGGCGATCAGGTCCCGCAGAAGAGCTTTCGAGCGCGGCGCGATGATGAAGGTGGCGTCATACTCCCGCTCCGCCGCGTCCGGGTAGCGCTGCGCAACCAGGATGTCGGGCGTTTCCACGTCGAAATCGGTGAGGGCGGAGAGGTCGGTATCGAGGGCCGGGTGGCGAACCAAAACGGGGCCGGAAATCTCCAGCCCCTCCTCCAGCGCGAGGCGCAGTCTCACGCTATTCTTTTTCCATCGTGCATTGCAGCGGGTGCTGGTGGCGGCGCGCAAAATCCATGACCTGCGCGACTTTCGTCTCTGCAATCTCGTGCGAGAACACGCCCACCACGGCCACGCCCTTCTTGTGGACGGTCAGCATCAGCTCGAACGCCTGAGAGTGCGTCATGCCAAAGAACCGCTCAAGCACCATGACGACGAATTCCATCGGCGTGTAATCATCGTTGAGGATCAGCACCTTGTAGAGCGGCGGCTTCTTGGTCTTGGTGCGCGTTTCGAGCACGACGCTGGCGTCACCATCGTCATCGTCGGGGCCAGCGGCCAGCCAAGGGGAGAAGCGGTCTGTCAAAGCGGACGTCCTTTCCAATCGGCACTGTTATATAAGGCCGCCGGCTGCCATGAAAAGATCAAACGGCAGGGAACACGACATTGGTTAGAGACACGTTAACCACGCTGGCCTTCGATGCCGACGATACGCTTTGGCACAACGAGGTGCACTTTAAGCTGACGCAACAAAAGCTTGAGAACCTGCTTGGGGCGTATTGCGACGCAGAGCACCTGCACGAACGCCTGCTGGAGACCGAGCGTCGCAACATCGGGCGCTATGGGTACGGCGTCAAAGGCTTCACGCTGTCCATGGTCGAGGTGGCCATCGAGGTGAGCGACGGCACGGTCCCCGCCAGTGTCATTTCAGAGATCCTGGCCGGCGGCCGCGACCTCCTTGCCCATCCGGTTGAGCTCCTACCCGGGGTCGAGGACGTGCTTGGCGCCCTGACGGGCTACCGGCTGATCCTCATCACCAAGGGCGATCTCCTGCATCAGGAGCAGAAGGTGGCGGCCTCGGGTCTGGGGGAGATGTTTGAGGCCGTGCATGTCGTCTCTGAAAAGACGCCAGAGACCTATCAGCGCTGCCTTGAGGACGCGCCGCGCACGATGATGATCGGCAATTCCATGCGCTCGGACGTCCTTCCCGCCCTCGCGGCGGGGGCCCATGGCACCCACATTCCCTTTGAAATCGAATGGGAGCTCGAACGCGCGGAGGACCCGGCGGACACCAGCCGATTCCACAGGATCGAGAATATGGCAGCCCTGCCCCAGCTTTTGTCGCAATTCGGTTAGGCTTTGGCCGCAATCCCGCCACATTCCGACATGTAGGGGCACCTTTGCCGCGAAGGGCGACATGTGCGGGCCACGGCGCAGGCGCTGCCACATAATCGCCACATTTCGGCGGTCGTTTTCATTTTAGGAAAATGCAGCAACGTGTTAGCGTTCGTGTGGTGGCACGCAGGATCAACCTGCGGCCGATTTAGATCGAGGCAGTGACGTCATGGAACGTCTTTTTCAGGCGGCCCGTTTGGGCCTAATGCTTTGTGTATTGTTTTGCGCGACACAGGTCGCGGCGGCCCCCTATGCAGCCATGGTGATTGACGCCCGTTCCGGCGAGGTGCTGCATTCGCGTAACGCGGATACGCGGCTCCATCCGGCGTCTTTGACGAAGATGATGACCCTGTACGTTGCCTTTCAGGCGGTCGAACGGGGGGAGATCTCGCTCGATAGCATGGTGACGATCTCGTCCAAGGCGGCTGCAGAGCCTCCGTCCAAGCTGGGCCTGCGGGCGGGCACGCGCATCAAGTTGCGCTATCTGATCCGCGCGGCGGCGATCAAGTCGGCCAATGACGCGGCAACGGCGATCGGAGAAGCGATCTCCGGCTCTGAGGCGGCCTTTGCGCGGCGGATGAACCGGACCGCGAAGGCCATGGGCATGAGCCGCACGACCTTCAAGAACGCGCATGGCCTCACCGAAAGCGGGCACATGTCGACGGCGCGGGATATGACCACGCTCGGCCGGCACGTGCTGTACGACTACCCGCAATACTACAATCTCTTCTCGCGCCGCTCGAGCCATGCTGGCATTGCGGATGTGAACAACACAAACCGCAGGCTCCTCAACGCTTATCGCGGCGCAGACGGGATCAAGACGGGGTATACGCGGGCCGCAGGCTTCAACCTTGTGGCCTCCGCAGAGCGCGGGCAGGAGCGCGTCATCGCCACCGTCTTTGGCGGGCGGTCTACGGCGACGCGGAATGCTCGGGTCGCGGAGCTCCTCGACCTTGGCTTTTCGCGCGCACCGACGCGGGTGGCGCTCCGGAAGCCATCTCTTCGCGCCGTCGCGCCTGATCAAGGTGCCCAAGGCAAGACCATCCGCGTGGTGACCGCCGTGAAGCGGAGCCTGCGTCCCCAGGCCCGACCGGGCGCGACCGAGGTGGCCCCTGCCCCCGATTTGCGGGTCGCGGAGGCGGACATCCTCAAGGCCCTCGAAACGGCCACGAATGTCGCGGCACAGACGCCGTCCGTGACGCCGCGCGCACGCCCGGCGACTGCGGTCGCAACCCAGCCCGTACAGCCTGAAATGGTGACGCGCGCCTCGACATCGGGCGGCAAGCATTGGGTTATCAATGTCGGCCGCTATCCGTCGCGCTTTGCGGCCGAGAAGGTGCTGTTGCGCGTCGCACTCGCGGAGATGACGACGCTGGATGGATCGTTGCGAAAGGTCATCAAGACGTCAAAGGGCTTTGACGCCAACTTTGCGGGGCTGACCCGCGATGGCGCAGACCTTGCCTGCCGGCGGCTTCAGGCCCGAGGGACCACCTGTTTCATGATGGGCCCCGGCTAGGGCGCACCGGTCGCCAGAGTGGCTTTGCCAAGTCCCTGCTGGCGGCGCGCGCCCTCAGGCGAGGTCGAATGCGGCCGCAATGAGCGAGCGCGTATAATCCGTTTGCGGGCGATCAAAGATCTGCTCGACCGAACCGGCCTCCACGACGTCGCCCTGTTTCATGACCATGACGTTGTGACTGAGCGCGCGCACCACTTTGAGGTCGTGGCTGATAAAGAGGTAGGCAAGGCCGTAGCGCGCCTGCAGTCCGCGGAGAAGATCGACGATCTGGCTCTGGACCGTCATGTCGAGGGCCGATGTCGGCTCATCCAGGATCACGAGTTTCGGCCGCAGGATCATGGCCCGAGCCACGGCGATCCTCTGACGCTGTCCGCCTGAGAATTCGTGGGGGTACCGGTCCATGGAGGCCGGGTCGATGCCCACTTCGTCGAGCATCTCGGCGACCATGTCGCGCGGGTTGCGGCCCGGCTCGACACCGTGGACGCCCAGCCCCTCGGCGACGATCTCAGCCACTGACATGCGCGGGCTGAGCGATCCGTAAGGGTCCTGAAAGACGATTTGCATGTCTTTGCGCAAGGGCCGCATCTGGCGCGGCGACAGCTCGTGGATGTCGCGGCCCATGAAAGATATCCGGTGTTCGGACTGGATGAGGCGCATGATGGCCAGCGCGAGGGTCGTCTTGCCGGAGCCCGACTCGCCGACGATGCCCACCGTCTCGCCCGCGCGGACGGCAAGCGTCGCCTCATTGACCGCCTTCACGTAGCCAACCGTGCGCTTGAGAAAGCCCTTCTGGATCGGGAACCAAATCTTGAGCTTGTCCGTCTCGGCGACCACGGGCGCATCGGTGGCCACGGGTTCGGGCGTCCCGGACGGCTCTGCATTCAGGAGCTTAATGGTGTAGGGGTGCTGCGGCGCGTCGAAGACCGCCTTCGCGCCCCCCTCCTCCACGATCTCGCCGTCTTTCATCACGCAAACGCGGTCGGCGAACTGGCGCACGATGGACAGGTCATGCGTGATGAAGAGCATGGAGAGCCCTTCGGTGCGCTTGAGCTCTGCCAGGAGTTCGAGGATCTGCGCCTGAATGGTGACGTCGAGCGCGGTCGTCGGCTCATCGGCGATAAGGAGATCCGGCCCGTTCGCCAGCGCCATGGCGATCATCACACGCTGACGCTGCCCGCCGGAGAGCTGGTGGGGATAGGCCGTGAGGCGGCTTTCGGCGTCGCGGATGCCCACCTTGTTCAGGAGGTCCAGAACCCGCGAGCGGGCCTCCGCCCCTTCGACGCCCTGGTGGAGCGTGATGCTTTCCGTGAGCTGCTTTTCGAGGGCGTGGAGCGGATTGAGTGACGTCATCGGCTCCTGAAAGATAAAGCTGATGTCGTTGCCGCGAATGCGCATGAGGTCCTTTTCAGAGGCGCCCACGAGTTCTTCACCCGCGTATTTGACGGACCCTTCGACGCGGGCATTAGACCCTAGAAGTGACACAGTGGAGAGCGCGGATACCGATTTGCCAGAGCCTGACTCGCCCACGAGGGCGAGTGTCTCGCCCTTTTCGATGCCGAAGGAGATACCTTTGACAGCGTCGGCAGAGCCGAAGGAGACGCGCAGGCCGGAGACGTCGAGGACTTTGGTCACCGCCCGTCTCCCGAGCTGGCGGAGGAGAGCGGATTGGCAGGCGCCTGCTGCTGGGCGGGCGTGTCTTCCTCGCTCACCGCGCCGCCGGGCACGAAGACCTTGCGGGGATCAAAGGCATCGCGGACGCCCTCGAAAATGAAGACGAGCAGCGAGAGCATGATCGCGAAGACCGCGAAGGCCGTGAAGCCGAGCCACGGGGCCTGCAAGTTCTGCTTGGCCTGTAACGTCAGCTCGCCCAGCGAGGGCGCGGACGACGGAAGGCCGAAGCCCAGGAAGTCAAGCGATGCCAGAGCGCCGATGGTGCCGGTGACAATGAACGGAAGCATCGTGAGCGTCGCGACCATCGCGTTGGGCAGCATGTGGCGGAACATGATTGTCCAGTTCGACACGCCCAGCGCTTGCGCAGCCCGCACGTATTCGAAGTTTCGCGCGCGCAGGAATTCGGCCCTCACCAACCCGGTGAGGGCGGGCCAGCCGAAGAATATACTGAGCGCGACCAGAAGCCAGAAACTTCGCCCGAGGATCGCGAAGAGGATGATGATGACGTAGAGCGACGGGACCGCCGAAAAGATCTCGAGAAACCGTTGAAAGCCGAGGTCGATCCAGCCGCCGAAGTACCCCTGCACCGCGCCCGCGATGATCCCGATGACAGAAGCTACGCTGGTGACGATGATGGTAAAGAGGATCGACAGGCGGAACCCGTAGATCACG
>JBCDGS010000008.1:0-76634 GCA_038751055.1 Pseudomonadota bacterium
CTTGCCGGCCATCATCGTGTCGGTGGCGCGACGGATGCCATCGACGAGCGATTCCTTGCAGCCGTACTTGTTGTCGAATTTCGACTTCGTGACGCTGTCATTCACGTTGATCGCCGGGAAGGGCAACTGGCCCTGTTTCACGAGATCATAGAGCCGGTGGACACCTGTCGTCGTCTCCTCGGACACGCCCTTGATCTGGTCGCGCATCTTCGTGAACCAGCCGGGGGACTGCTCCATCCGCTTGGCGATCTGTTGCTTGATGACCTCTTCTTCTTCGGATTGCGGTACCGGTATGATCTCCTCTCCCGCTTCGGCGCGGGCACCGAGGAGGACGTAAAGCGTCGCATCGCCGCCGTCGTCGAGGATCATGTTGGGGCCGTCGTCGAACTGGAAGGACCGGTCCAGGTAGTCCCAGTGCTCTTCGAGGCTCTGACCCT
This sequence comes from Pseudomonadota bacterium, assembly GCA_038751055.1. Classification (GTDB taxonomy): domain Bacteria; phylum Pseudomonadota; class Alphaproteobacteria; order Rhodobacterales; family Rhodobacteraceae; genus Shimia_B. The sequence goes on from JBCDGS010000008.1 coordinate 438, forward strand.
TCACGGCAAAGACAGGAACGCCGGCTTCGGCGATGGCTGCGGCTGCGTGGTCCTGGGTTGAGAAGATGTTGCAGGATGCCCAGCGCACATCCGCCCCGAGCGCCGTGAGCGTTTCGATCAGGACAGCAGTCTGGATCGTCATGTGGAGCGAGCCCACAATCCGTGCCCCGGCGAGGGGCTTTGCTTCGCCGTATTCTTCGCGAAGAGCCATGAGGCCCGGCATCTCGGTTTCAGCGATATCCAGCTCTTTCCGCCCGAACGCGGAAAGGGATATGTCTTTGACGACGAAATCTTTGGCCATCAGGCACCTCATCATATGTTTGGCGGCGGCGTAGCACCGGCGCGAAACACCCGCAAGGTGACGAGATGGTCAGCCAGGAATGCCGGTCGGAAGAAGGGCTTCTTTCGCCCAGTCGGTACCGGCAGCAACGATACAGGACACGCCGTTCGCACCTGTCACCAGGATCGTCCAGGTATCGTCTTTCTCGCTGACGAAGATCTCCACGATGCGGTTGTCGCCTTGTATGCCGCCGCTCACCGGCTGTTCACCGTAATTGATGGAGAGGGCTGTGGCGATGGAATCGCGCGTGGCGCAATTCATGGCACTTGCTTGCGTTGCTAAGATCAGGGTGCCTGCTGCGAGGGCAATCGTTTTTGCTTTTGTCATTGTTGGAGTCCGTTCCTTATGCGCCCCGGCTATTACCGATGGGCGCGGGGTTACGTTCTTTCTCCCTGCCCATAGGAATAGCGCTGGACATCTAAAGTTCCCTCTACGGCGACTTGCGCCGTCCCTGTTGAGATGGGGCATGCTGAAAAATTAGGCGCGTTGATGGGTCAAGGCGGCGATGCTAGGCCCTGTGGGAAGCAAGAAGGGGGCGATAATGGCCACGCAACCACGGGCCTGGCAGCGGATGTTATCGGGGCGGCGGCTCGATCTGCTGGATCCGACGCCAGTGGATATCGAGATCGAGGATATCGCGCACGGCCTCGCCTTCGTGGCGCGATGGAACGGTCAGACGCGCGGCGATTTCCCCTATTCGGTGGCGGAGCATTCGATCCTCGTGGAGGAACTTTACGCGCGGCTCTGTCCGGACGCGCCGGTCAAATGGCGGCTGGCGGCGCTGTTGCATGACGCGCCCGAATACGTGATCGGGGACATGATCTCGCCCGTGAAAGCCGCGGTGGGCCCGGGATACGGCGCTCTGGATGATCGGCTGGCGGCGGCGATCCACATCCGCTTTGGGCTGCCCGCCACGATCCCGGCTTCCGTCAAAAAGCAGATCAAGAGGGCCGACAGGGTGAGCGCGTATCTCGAAGCGACGAAGATCGCCGGGTTTGCGGAGGCCGAGGCCGCGAAGTTCTTCGGGCGCCCGAGGGCAGACATTCTGGACGGCTTGCGCCTTGACCTGCGCCCGCCCGTCGACGTGCGCGCCGCATTCGTTGCGCGGCACGAGGCCTTGCTGGCTCAGCTCTGACGCGGATCGAGGGGCAGGTCTTCGGCAATGTAGGTTTCGATGATCTCGCGAAAGCTCCCCTCCGCCTGAAAGCCCAGCGCGGTGGCGCGGGCGGGGTCGAACGCGGTGGGCCAGCCCTTCACGATGTCCATAATGCGGTCATCAAGCTTGGGCTTCACGCGCGCGGCGACCTCTGACCCGGCCACGTCGTGGAGCGCTTCGATCTGTTCAGCCACTGTGCAGGAGATCCCAGGCAGATTGAGCGCCGTCCGGCCGCCAAGCTGGTCTGGGGCGATTGTGGCTGCGTGGCGCAAAAAACCCGCCGCAGACCGGGGAGAAGCGTGCCAGTGGCGCACCCAGTCGGGGACGGGCAGCGGCGCATCTTCGCCATTCAAAGGCTCCCGGATGATGCCGGAAAAGAAGGAGGAGGCCGCGAGGTTGGGCTTTCCCGGACGCACGCAGATCGTGGGAAGGCGCAGCGACATCCCTTCAACAAAGCCCTTGCGCGAGAAGTCCTGGATCAGCAGTTCGCAGGCTGCCTTCTGCGCGCCGTAGGATGTTTGGGGCGAGGTGGCGAAATCGTCGGGAATGATCTCTGGATACGGCCCGCCGAAGACTGCAATGGAAGAGGTGAAGATCAGTTTTGGACGGTAGCGGCCACCGGACGCGCGGTGCTGCGCGCGCAGGGCTTCTAGGAAGTGCCACAGGGGCCAAAGATTCGTCTGCCACCCCTTGTCAAAATCCAGCTCCGCCTCGCCAGAAACGACCGAAGCGAGGTGATAGATGACATCGAACCGTTCCGCCGCGAGGGCCGCGCCTTCAGCAATGTTGGCGAGGTTACCGGTGCGGCGGTCCGGAATATCTGCCCCGTCCTCCGCGAATCCCAGGTCGTGGAGAGTGATGACGAGGGGGCCGGCGCCAGGCAGACCGTCCTCCAGCAGTCTGTTGGCCAGTTTCTGGCCGATCATACCGCCGCCGCCCAGGATCAGAACGCGCGTCACGGCGTGATCCCATTGCGCTGCATGAGTTCGAGGAAGAGGCCGGAGTGATCCTGATCACCGCCGTCCATCTGGGTGCAGAAGACCTCAAACCTGTCCCGGATCGCCTGGACCGTGGGCAATGTCAGGCCGAGGTCGGCGGCTTCGCTCAGAACGTTATCGAGGTCCTTGAGCTGGAATTTTGACAGGCCGCCCGGCTCGAAATCGCGCCGGGACATACGCGCGCCATGCTGTTGGAGGATGGTCGAATCCGCGAAACCCCCGGTAAGAGCATCCCGGACAGAGCCTGCATCGGCCCCCCCATGTTCAAGCAAAAGCGTTGCCTCTGCGACAGCGCCGATTGTGACCGCGACGATGGCCTGATTGGCGAGTTTAGAGAGCTGGCCGGCCCCGGACGGACCCACATGGACTGGACGGCCGAGCGCCTCCAGCAGAGGTTTTCCGCGCTCGAAGGCTGCCACCTCACCGCCGACCATGATCGCCAAGGTGCCAGCCTCTGCCCCCTTGGTCCCACCGGAGACCGGCGCATCGAGGTGCTCGACCCCTCGGGCATGGAGGCTCCCGGCATGGCCGCGCGATTCGCCCGGACGGACAGAGGACATATCGATCCAGAGGGCACCTGATCTCGGCTCTGTCCCGGCGATAACCTCGCTGACGGCGGGACCGTCGGAGAGCATGGTGATGATCACATCAGCCGTCTTCGTCGCCGCATCTGCGGAGGGCGCCACCGTGGCACCATGATCGGCGAGAGGTGCTGCCTTCGATGCGCTTCGGTTCCAGACGGTCAGGCCATGGCCCGCTTTCATGAGGTTCAGGGACATCGGATAGCCCATGAGCCCTGTGCCGATCAGCGCCACTTCCATGACCGATGCCCCCCTTTTACCTTTCGGCGTCAGCGTTTACGCTAACGGTGGCTTGGCAATGATCCAAGCCGAAAGGGAGGACATATGGGACGGCTTGACGGAAAGCGCGCCCTTGTGACGGCAGCGGGCCAGGGGATCGGGCGCGCCTCGGCACTGGCCTTGGCCGCTGAAGGAGCGCAGGTTTTTGCAACCGATGTGAACGCTGAGGCGCTCGCCTCTCTGGACGGTGTCGAGGCGTTCGTGATGGACGTACGTGACCCGGCCAGTATTGCGGAAGGTGTCGCGAAGGCCGCGCCGGATGTCCTCTTCAACTGTGCCGGCTTTGTCCACCATGGCACCGTTCTCGACGCCACGGATGAGGAGTGGGATTTCGCATTCGACCTGAACGTGAAGGCCATGCACCGCACGATCCGCGCGGCGCTTCCCGCAATGAAAAAGGCTGGATCAGGGTCGATTATCAACATGTCATCGGCCTGTTCATCGGTCATGGGCGCGCCGAACCGCTTTATCTACGGCACGACAAAGGCGGCCGTAGTGGGCCTCACGAAATCGGTCGCGGTCGACTTCATCAAGGACGGGATCCGCTGCAATTGCATCTGCCCGGGCACGGTCGAAAGCCCGTCATGGCATGATCGCGTGAAAGCACTGGGCGAGCAGATGGGCAGCTACGACGCCGCCATGGAGGCATTTGTCTCCCGCCAGCCCATGGGCCGCGTGGCGACCGCAGACGAAATTGCGGCCCTCGTCGTCTATCTGGCCAGCGATGAAAGCGCCTTCACTACCGGGCAACCCTTCATCATCGACGGAGGATGGTCCGGATGAGGCCGCGTATTTCCAAGGACGATCTGCGCTCCCGCAAGTGGTTCATGAACCCCGACAATCTGGAGATGACGGCGCTCTATCTGGAACGCTATCTGAACTACGGAATGACCCGGGAAGAGCTTCAGAGCGGCAAGCCGATCATCGGGATCGCACAGACCGGCAGTGATCTGAGCCCCTGCAACCGCCACCATATCGAGCTCGCCAAACGGGTGAGGGACGGGGTGATTTCCATGGGCGGGACGGTGATCGAGATCCCGGTGCATCCGATCCAGGAGACAGGGAAACGGCCGACAGCATCGCTGGACCGCAACCTTGCCTATCTTTCGCTGGTGGAGAGCCTTTATGGCTATCCCCTCGACGGCGTGGTGCTGACCATCGGATGTGACAAGACCACGCCCGCCCTCCTCATGGCGGCGGCGACAGTCAACATTCCGGCCATCGCGCTAAGCGTGGGACCCATGCTCAACGGGTGGTGGAAGGGCGAGCGCGCAGGATCGGGCACCGTGATCTGGAAAGCGCGTGAACTGATGGCCGAAGGCAAGATCGACGCCGAGGAATTTCAGGAGATTGCAGCCTCGTCCGCCCCGTCCGTGGGCTACTGCAATACGATGGGCACGGCGACGACGATGAACTCGCTTGCTGAGGGGCTGGGCATGCAATTGCCCGGCTCAGCGGCAATCCCGGCGCCCTACCGGGAGCGGGGCCAGATGGCCTACGCGACCGGCAAGCGCATCGTGGACATGGTCTGGGAAGATCTGCGCCCGTCGGAAATCATGACCCGCGCGGCCTTCGAGAACGCGATTGTCCTGAACTCAGCGATCGGAGGCTCCACCAACGCACCCATCCACCTGAACGGGGTCGCCAAGCATCTTGGGATCGAGCTGACCAATGACGATTGGCAGCGGCTCGGGCATCATGTGCCCCTCCTCGTGAACCTGCAGCCGGCAGGGACCTATCTGGGCGAGGATTACCAGCAGGCAGGCGGCGTGCCCGCCGTAGTGGGGGAGCTCATGGCCGAAGGGCTGCTGCCGCATCCAGACGCGATTACAGCGAATGGGGCAAGCATAGGGTCGAATTGCCAAGACCGGCGTTCGCTCAACACCGATGTCATCTTGCCTGTGGCTGCTCCGCTCGTGGCGGAAGCCGGGTTCATCAACCTCAAGGGCAACCTCTTTGACTCGGCGATCATGAAGACGTCGGTGATCTCGCCAGAGTTCCGCACCCGCTACCTGAGCAATCCGGACGATCCCATGGCGTTCGAAGGTCGCGCGGTCGTCTTCGACGGCCCGGAGGATTACCATCGGCGCATTGATGATCCCGCCGAAGAGATCGACGAGAGTTGCATCCTCTTTATGCGCGGTGCCGGTCCGAAGGGCTATCCGGGCGGGGCCGAGGTCGTGAACATGCGGGCCCCTGACTATTTGCTGAAGAAGGGCATCCACGCCTTGCCGTGCATCGGGGACGGGCGGCAATCGGGGACATCGGGCTCCCCCTCTATCCTGAACGCATCGCCAGAGGCCGCCGACAATGGCGGCCTGGCCTTGTTGCAGAATGGCGACCGCGTGCGCATCGATCTGAAGGCTTGCACGGCGGACATGATGTTGCTCCCGGAAGAGCTTGCCCAGCGCCATCGCGATCTCATGGCTGCGGGGGGCTACCCGTATCCTGCCAGCCAGACCCCGTGGCAGCACTATTTCCGCGAAATGGTCGGCCCTCTCAGCGACGGGATGACCCTCCGCGATGCGCCGTCCTATCAAGATATCAGCCGCAAGGGCCTGCCCCGAGACAACCACTAAGGAAGCACGATGAAACTAGTTCGATACGGCGCCCCGGGCGCAGAGAAGCCCGGCCTTATTGACGCTGACGGAACCCTGCGGGATCTGAGCGAGCATGTCTCCGACATCGATGGCGCGGCGCTTGGCGATGACGCGCTCGACACGCTGCGTGCCCTGAACCCCACGGACCTGCCCGCCGTGGACGGCACGCCAAGGCTGGGCGCCTGCGTGGGCGGGATCGGCAAGTACCTGTGCATCGGCCTCAACTACTCGGACCACGCTGCCGAGACGGGCGCCGCAATCCCGGAGCATCCGATCCTGTTCTTCAAGGCGAACTCCGCCGTTGTCGGACCGAATGACGACGTCGTCATGCCCCGCGGTTCGACCCACACCGACTGGGAAGTGGAGCTTGGAGTCATCATCGGGACAGAGGCGAAATACGTCTCAAAAGCGGATGCCCTGAACCACGTGGCAGGCTATTGCGTCGTCAATGACGTCTCGGAAAGGCACTTTCAAACGCAGCTCACCGGACAATGGACGAAGGGCAAAAGCTGCGACACGTTCGGACCGACTGGCCCCTACCTCGTCACCCGCGATGAGGTGCCCGATCCCCAGAACCTCGCCATGCGCCTCGACGTGAACGGGACCCGGATGCAGACCGGCAATACCTCCACCATGATCTTCACGGTCGCCGAAATCATTGAGCATCTGTCGTCGCTCATGACGCTTCATCCCGGCGACGTCATTACAACGGGCACACCGCCCGGCGTCGGGATGGGCATGAAACCGGAGCCCTCATACCTCAAGGTCGGCGACGTGATGGAGCTCGAGATTGAGGGCCTCGGGGTTCAACGTCAAAGCGTCAAGATGGATGCCTGATCTTCTGATCCGGGGCGGCATCACGGATGCCATGCGCGCAGCGTTAGAGCCTCATTTCACCCTTGTGCGCGACGCGAGTGCGGCGGTCGAGTATGCGCTGGTTGGGGGGCATATCGGGCTGGATGCACCCGCCATGGAGGCCATGCCCAACCTCAAGGCGATCTCGAATTACGGCGTTGGATATGATGGCGTTGACGCGGTCGGCGCCGCCCAGCGCGGGATCGTCGTGACCCATACGCCGAATGTGCTGAACGGGGAGGTGGCGAACACGACCCTCCTTCTGCTTCTGGCCTGCTACCGGGAGCTCTTGCGCGATGACGCGTGGGCGCGAAGCGGGCAGTGGGAAGCCGAGGGCGAGGCTCCTCTCACACGGTCGCCCGATGGGGCCCGGATCGGATTCCTTGGCATGGGCCGGATCGGGCAGGAAATCGCCCGACGGCTCGCGATCTTCGACCCGGAGATCAGCTATCACACGCGGAGCCCGAAAGATGTGCCGTACCGCTATGAAGGCGATCTCGTAGAAATGGCGCGCAATGTGGACTGCCTGATCGTCATCACGCCGGGTGGTCCGGCGACAAAGCACCTCGTTGACCGGGCGGTGCTCGAGGCGCTGGGGCCGCAGGGGACCCTCATCAATGTGGCGCGTGGGTCTGTCGTGGACGAGGTCGCGCTGGTGGCCTGTCTGGCAGAGGGGAGCCTCGGCTGGGCGGGACTCGATGTGTTCGAGCATGAGCCGAAGGTTCCTGACGCCCTCAAGACGATGCCGAATGTCGTGATGCTGCCCCATGCGGGGTCCGCGACGCGGGAGACGCGGGCGGCGATGGGTCAGCTCGCGGCAGACAACCTGATCGATCACCTCAAGCATGGCACGGTGAGAACACCGGTGCCCGAATGCGCCCACCTAGCGGGGTGAGCGCTTGGCCAGAATTCGTTGCAGCGTGCGTCGGTGCATGTTGAGGCGGCGGGCGGTCTCGGAGACGTTCCTGTCGCACAGCTCGTAGACCCGCTGGATATGTTCCCACCGGACGCGGTCGGCGCTCATGGGATTTTCCGGAGGAGGCGGCAGCTCGTCGCCCTTTGCGAGCAAAGCGTTGGTGATGTCTGCGGCATCGGCAGGCTTTGACAGGTAGTCCGTCGCGCCGATTTTCACGGCGGCCACGGCCGTCGCGATGGCCCCATACCCGGTAAGCACGACAACGCGGCTGTCCGGGCGACGATCACGGAGAACTTCGACCACATCGAGGCCATTCCCATCCTCCAACCGTAAATCCACCACGGCATAAGCCGGTGGACGGGCCGTCGCGATGGCACGGCCGGCGGCGACCGATGTGGCCTGCTCTACGGCGAAACCGCGCTTTTCCATCGCTTTGGCAAGCCGCTTGAGAAAGGGCTCATCATCGTCGACCAGCAGAAGGGTCGTGTCTGGGCCTAGATCGGCCAGGGCGGTCTCGGGCATCCGCGCCTCTTTCGTTGCGAACAATTACATCTGTTCGCCTAGATATGCGTCAAAAGAAGCAGCGGTCAAACCTCGGCTGTCACGCCGCGACCGCGTCCACGATGCAGGCCACCTGCTCGGCGACGGCTTCTGGGGGAAGGTCGCGCCGGAAGAAGGTCAGCATCTCCCCGCCCGGGTTCATCAGATAGGTGAGTGTCGAGTGATCCATGAGGTAGAAATCGGGGTCGTCCCCATCGACCTTGCGATAGAAAGCGCGATACTCCCGCGCGGCGTCGGCGACCTGCTCCTCCGTTCCGGTGAGGCCGGTCATGTTGGGGTGCATATAATACGTGAACTCTTCGAGGTATTCCGGCGTGTCGCGCGTGGGATCGATGGTGATGAAGAGGCCCGGCACCACGTGACCGTCTTCTTCGAGGATCTCCATCGCCTCGGCCATCCGGGCCGTGTCCATCGGGCAGATGTCAGGGCAGAATGTGTATCCAAAGTAGACGAGCGTGGGCCCCGTGATGACGTCTGCATCGGTCACCGTCTCGCCCGTCTCGGAGACCAGAGTGAACGGCCCGCCGATATCGCCTCCAGCCACCGAGGAACCGATGCATTCCGCAAGGGCGTTGGATGGCGCGAGGAGCGTCGCAGCGAGGAAGGCCCCGCCTACGCCGAGACCCACGACCCCTGCTGCTATTGCTGCAATCTTGCCGCTCATCTGCCGCGCTCCTCTTTCTGATCTTTGCTGGTATGTATGCCATCAGCGCGCCTTTGACGTGGGCCGCTTCGTCACATCTGCTTGAGGAAATCGACCATGGCAGACACCTTCGCGCCCGAAGCTGCGCCTGTAGACGGCAAACAGCTCGTCACGCGCAGCGACACGCGGGCGAACTGGATTCGTCTGCGCACCCTGGTGCTTTTGCGCTGGGTGGCGATCGTGGGGCAGATCGCAGCGCTGACTGTCGCACAGCGGTTCTACAATCTGCAGATCGAGATCGCGCTGTGCTACCTCGCGATCGGAATCTCTGTTGCCGCGAACCTCATGGCCGTGTGGCTCTATCCCGAGAACAAGCGCCTCAATGAGACAGAGACATTCTTTTTCCTCCTCTTCGACCTCATGCAGCTTGGGTTTCTCCTTGCGCTGACGGGGGGCCTCAACAACCCGTTTGCCTTGCTGGTCCTTGCCCCGGTGACGATCTCAGCGACGGTTTTGCCGATGGGGCCAACAGCGCTCCTGGGCGGTGTTGCGCTCGCGGTGGTGACGTTTACCGGTCTCTATCACGTGCCCTTGCGGACGGCGGACGGGTTTGTGCTCCAGAACCCCTTCCTCTTCGCGCTGGGCTTTTGGGCGGCGATCATCATCGGGACTATCTTCATCGCCGTCTATGCCCGCCGGGTGACGGAGGAAATGCACGCCATGTCACGCGCCCTCCTGGCCACGCAAATGGCGCTCGCACGGGAGCAGAAGCTCACGGATCTGGGCGGCGTCGTCGCGGCGGCCGCCCATGAGCTCGGCACGCCGCTTGCAACGATCAAGCTCGTCTCCGGGGAGCTCATGGATGAGCTGCCAGAAGGCGATCTGCGCGATGATGCGACCCTGATCCGATCCCAGGCCGACCGGTGCCGGGACATTCTGCGATCCATGGGGCGCGCCGGGAAGGACGACCTCCACCTGCGCTATGCCCCGTTTGAGACCGTCGTCCAGGAGGCCGCCGCCCCGCACCAGGACCGCGGCAAAGTGATTCGGATCGTCTTTGCCCCGGGCGAGGATGGGTCCAAGGGCCAGCCACAGATCAGACGTCACCCGGAGGTCATCCACGGTCTGCGCAACCTCGTGCAGAACGCCGTCGATTTCGCGGAAGGCGAAGTCGCCATAGAACTGAGCTGGACATCCAGCCGTGTCGCCATCGCCATCGCAGATGACGGGCGGGGATTTTCCTCCCAGGTGATCGGGCGGCTCGGCGATCCCTTCATGCGGTCACGCCGGAGATCGGCAAGTTCAGTCCGGCCTGAATATGAAGGCATGGGCCTCGGCCTGTTCATCGCCAAAACCCTGCTGGAGAGGACTGGCGCCGAGATCCGCTTTTCCAACGGACCATCCGCAGGCCGACTCAGCGGCGCGCGGGTCACCGTGATCTGGCCACGACGCAGGATCACCGACGACGATGGCGACAAATCTAGCACATTGGGTGAAAATCAACCCATTACGGGCTGAGCAGATAACGGTTCCGTAAGATCGGTTAACCGACCATTAACCAGGCCCCGGGATCCTGCCCACATGCTTGAAGGGAGGCAAACGTGGCAGAGATCTCAGTGTACCTTGTTGTGGGGCTAATGAGTGCCGCCGGTGTAATCGCGGTGTCTGTTTTAATACTTTGGGCGCGGTTGTCGCCGGACCCCGATCAGATGGTGCGGACGATGCTTCGTCGCGCCGGAGGCGAGACCGTCTTTCTGTTTGACGGCCATGACCTCGTGGATTGTACGCCCCCGGCCAGAAGGATCATGGACGAACTGGCCAAAGGCGGAACCGATCTTCATCGCTTGTGCCGGGCCCTGTCGACACGCTTCGGCAGCCTGCCTGCCCCTGACAGCATCACCGAGACACCGTTCGAGGGGGAGTATTCAGCCCTCGACCCGCTGGACAGCCTTCGCCTGACCTTTGAAAGCTGGGACGGCTTTCTGCGCGCCACGCTGCGTCATATGGATGCCGCACCAGAAAGCGCTGCGCCCTCATCAATGCCGGGCGAGGGCGAAGAAGTCGTGACCCTGCGCGCGGTGAGCGACGAGGCCCCGTTCCTCATTTGGACGACTGACGCAGGGGGGCAGGTCGACTGGGCCAATGACGCCTACCTGCGCAAGGTCCCGCTGTCGGATCCTCTGCAAGACGGACCGTCCTGGCCACCCAGAACGCTCTTTCCGGACGTCTCCCCCGAGGCCAACGCGACGGAAAGACTCATGATTGCCGATACAGATGAGGGATACGACGTCCAAAGCGTGCGGCATGGCGGCGGCTGGCTCCATTTCGCCATGCCCGCAGAAGCTGCGATGAAGGCTGAGGCTGCGCAGCAGGAATTCGTCCAGACCCTCACCAACACGTTCGGGCATCTTTCCATTGGTCTCGCGATTTTTGACCGGGACCGCAGGCTCGCCCTCTTCAACCCCGCGCTCACCGATCTGATGCCGGTGCCGTTTGACTTCCTGAGCGCCAAACCGACGCTCCGTGGTTTCCTCGACCGATTGCGCGACGAAAAGCTCATCGCGGAGCCGCGGAACTACAAGGCGTGGCGCACCCATATAGTCGAGCTCGAGGCGCAGGCTGAAAGCGGGTCCTACTGCGAGACATGGAACCTCCCCGGCGGGCTGACATTCCGTGTCACCGGGCGTCCGCATCCCGGCGGCGCCATTGCGTTCCTTTTCGAAGACGTAAGCGCAGAGATGTCTCTCACCCGGCGCTTCCGGGCCGAAATTGAGTTGGGTCACGCGGCCCTCGATGCGATGGATGAAGCTATTGTCCTCGTTTCGGCGTCCGGCGTCGTGAGCCTCACCAATCAGGCCTACCGCGACCTGTGGGGACAGGACCCCGATGAGAGCCTTCTGCCGCAGCGCTTTCGTTCAGCCCTCGCAGCCTGGCAAGCGCGCTCCGAGCGGACAGATGACGCGCATTGGCAGGCTCTGGCCAAGAGCGTGGAGCGTCGTGATGGGCCCGCGACGTGGACCGGGACAACGGTTCTCGCGGGGGGCGACAGCCTGACTTGCCGGGTTCAACGGTTGCCTGCTGCGGCGACCCTCATCGCGTTCAAGCTCTCCGCCGCGGTGAGCTTTGCGTCAGAATTCAAGAGCCGCCGGGAGCGGCCGCCAGAGGGTTCACAGCCCGAAGCGCGCAAGAAGGCAAGCTAGGTTGCGCTGACCCCCGGGGCAGGTAATGTCACGGCCATGGTCGCTGCCGCATCCACGCACGTGTTCACGTTAACCGATCTCGCCGCCACGATATCGCTCGCGAAACAGGTGGCCGCAGGGGCCAAGGGGGGCGATTGCTTTCTGATGGATGGGCCAGTGGGGGCGGGGAAGACAGCTTTTGCGCGTGCATTCATCCAAACCCTGATCGGACCGGGCGAGGACGTACCCTCCCCCACCTTCACCCTTGTGCAAACCTATGACGCGCCGAATTTTGAGGTCTGGCATTGCGACCTCTACCGTCTCGCGAGCGCTGATGAACTGGTGGAGCTTGGCCTCGAAGACGCCTTCGCGCAGGCCGTGACGCTGATCGAATGGCCTGACAGATTGGGCACCCTCGCCCCGGTCTCTGCGCAACGCATGGTCTTTGAGACAGTGGGAGAGCATCAGCGACGCCTCACCGTGATCGGTGACACTCGCTGGGCGGGCATGAGGGCAGCCGCATGACGGCACGGGTCGAGGCAGCGCGGGATTTTCTCGCTGGCACGGATTGGGCCGGTGCGACGTCCCGCACACTCGCCGGAGACGCTGGAAACAGGCTCTATGCACGCCTGATCTCGTCCAATGGCCATTCAGCGATCCTGATGGACGCACCGCCGACAAAAGGCGAAGATGTGCGTCCGTTTCTCGACATCGGGCAATGGCTGATCTCCCTTGGGCTCAGCGCGCCGCATATCTACACGGCGGACGCAGCGGCGGGGTTTCTGCTGCTCGAAGATCTCGGGGATGCTCTGTTTGCGCGGGTCGTGGCCGACGATCCGGGCCTTGAAGCCGTGGCCTATGCCGCGGCCGTGGACGTCCTCATTGAGATCGCGAAGGCAGGACCCCCGGCTGTCGAGGCCTATGACCCCGACACAATGGGGACCCTCGCTGGCCTGGCGGGGACATGGTATGCAGGCGACACCGCGCTGGCCGAGGCTATCGCAGCGGATGTCACCCTTGCACTCAAGGCGCTGCCAGAATCGCCCCGCATTCTTGCACTGCGTGACTATCACGCCGAAAATCTGCTCTGGCTCCCGGATCGGCGAGGGGAAGCACGCGTTGGCCTTCTCGACTTTCAAGACGCGCGGGTCGGTCATGGCGCCTATGATATGGCCTCGCTTCTCCGGGATGCGCGCCGGGATGTGGCCGAGGATCTGCAGTCAGAGCTTGCGATGCGTTACGCCCGCGGGATGGGCTGGCCGCTCTCGGATATGGAAGCCGCCCTGGCCGCGCAGGGCGCACAGCGCAACCTTCGCATTCTGGGCGTCTTCGCCCGCCTGAGCCTGCACTACAAAAAGCCGTCATATGTGGATCTCATTCCCCGTGTCTGGCGCAATCTACAGGCCGAACTGAGCCATCCGTCCCTCGCGTCCCTCCGCGACATCGTCAGGCGCTTACCAGAGCCGAACCCGGCCCAACTCAAGGACCTCAAGGAACGATGCGGCACGATCCCCACGCTTGTATGATCTTCGCGGCGGGGTTCGGGCGGCGCATGGCGCCTCTGACGGATGACAGGCCCAAACCATTGATCGAGGTGGCGGGAAAGAGCCTGCTGCATCACGCTCTCGACCCGGCGAGGGAGGCCGGGCTGAGCCCCATCGTGGTCAACGCGCATTACCTCGCAGATCAGCTCGCGACAGCCCTCCGTGGCCAGCCAGACATCCTGAGCCGGGAAGAGCCTGAGATCCTGGACACCGGCGGAGGCTTGAAGGCCGCCCTGCCCAAACTGCCGGGCAAAGCTGTCTTTACGATGAATTCAGATGCCGTCTGGACGGGTTCAAACCCCTTCGTGACGTTGCGAGACGCCTGGTCACCGGCCGAGATGGACGCCCTCGTGCTCTGTGTTCCCATGGCGCGGGCCGAAGGACGCGCAGATCGGGGGGATTTCACCATCGATGACACAGCGCGCGTGACCCGCGGCCCCGGCCATGTGTACACAGGCGCGCAGATCATCCGGAGCGATCTTGTCGCGCGTCACCCGGAGCGTGTCTTTTCCTTCAACATCCTCTGGGACGAGATGATCGCCCGCGGACGCCTTTTCGCTGCCATTCACCCGGGCAAGTGGTGCGACGTCGGACGCCCGACATCCATTCCCCTCGCAGAGGCGATGATCGATGTTTGAACCCTGCGACCCTCCCCGGGTGTTTTACCTCCCCCCCGGCGTGGACTTCCCGCGCGAAGTCGTTCGCGGGCTTGATCAGAGACTAAAGAGGCCCGAAGACTGGCCCCGCCTGCACCTGCTCGGAAACGCTGAGCGCATGCTCAAACGCTTGCGGGGCGTCTTCGAAGAAGGCCCGGCGCGGCTATTGCCCAAGTTGATGCTGGTGACGGATCTGACAGCGCTTGCGCCTCACCTGCCCCGTCAGGAGGCGGTGCCGGAACTGCGGCGCCAGCTCGACCTTGCGGGTAATCTCCGGACGCTCACGGGTGCGACGTCGCCCTTTGATATTGCGCGTGCGCTCGCCGTGCTGATTGACGAGATGGACAGTGAGGGCGTGGCCGCCGAAGCCCTGGAGCAGCTGGATGTGTCGGATAAGAGCGGGCACTGGAAACGCGCGCTCGAGATCGTCAAGGTCGCCGCAATCTACAAACCCGGCCTGGGTCCCGGTGCCGTCGCGCGGGCCCATACCCTTTCGATCATCGAAAGCTGGCGCGAGAGGCCTCCGCCGGGACCGGTGATCGTAGCGGGCTCCACCGGGTCACGGGGCACGACCTCGCTCTTGATGGAGGCGGTGGCCACGCTTCCTCAAGGCACAGTCATCCTGCCCGGCTTTGATCCGCACGTCCCCGCCGATGTCTGGGCCGACATGGCAGCGCACCCGCAGGAAGATCACCCGCAATACCGCTACGCGGCCTTCCTCAACCGTCTGGGCATCGCGCCGACAGAGGTTTCGCCGTGGTCAGGGACCGCCCCCGCGAACGAGGCCCGGTCCCGGCTCATTTCGCTTGCCTTGCGGCCTGCGCCGGTGACGCATCACTGGCTGTCCGAGGGACCGTCGCTTGGCAAACTCGACACCGCTGCATCCGACGTCACGTTGATCAAGGCGCAGGATCAGGAAAGCGAGGCCGCCGCGATCGCCCTTGGCCTGCGAAACGCGGTGGAACAGGGTCGCATTGCGACGTTGATCTCTCCCGACAGAACCCTGACGCGCAGGGTGGCGGCAGCGCTCGCCCGATGGGACATCGTCGCGGACGATTCCGCTGGCGCACCGCTGTCCCTGACCCCGCCGGGCAGGCTTTTGCTGCAACTCGCGGCCCTGGGTGCGAAGGGCGCCGCCGCGGACACGTTGATCGCGCTGCTCAAACACCCACTGGTCGCGACAGGCGCAGAACGGGGGGACCACCTTCTGCTTACCCGTGCGCTGGAACTGCAGCTCCGCCGCAAGGGGCCGCCCTTCCCGACACCGGAAACCGTGCTCGCCTGGGGTGCCGAGGACGAGACCCGCGATGCGTGGTCATCCTGGCTCGCCCCCATGCTCGCGCCGAACACGGCGACATCGCTGCCTCAGCATCTCGCATGGCTCGAGGACATGGCCGAAATGCTGACACGCGGGCCCGAGGCGCGAGGGCCGGGGGGTCTTTGGGACGAAGCCCCTGGCCGCAAGATGCGCGACGTCTTCGATGAGATGACTGCCTGTGCCGACGCCTCGGACCTCCTGAGCCCGGGGGAGTTTGTGTCCCTCCTTGGGCAATTGCTGGGCGCGGAGTCGGTGACCGTCATCAACGATGCGTATCCGGGGCTGATGATCTGGGGCACTCTGGAGGCGCGGGCGCAGGGATCGGACCTCCTTGTGCTGGGTGGATTGAACGAAGGCGTGTGGCCCGCCCAGGCGCCGCAGGACCCGTGGATGAACCGCGCGATGCGGGCCGCTGCCGGGCTCCTGTCACCAGAACGCCAGATCGGCCTGTCCGCCCACGACTTCCAGCAAGCCGCCTGCGCCGGGGAGGTCTGGCTCACCCGCGCGACGAAGTCTGACGATGCAGAGACCGTGCCGTCACGGTGGCTCAACCGGATCACGACGCTTCTTGAGGGTCTGCCGGAGCAGGGCGGTCCTGAGGCCCATGCCGCCATGGTCGCCCGCGGCAAGGTCTGGCTCGATCAAGCGGCACGGCTGGACTTATCACCGTCGGTAAGCGGCGCAGACCGGCCGTCGCCCGTCCCCCCAGTTTCGGCACGGCCGCGCAAGCTGTCGGTCACCGAGATCCGCACGCTTATCCGCGATCCTTACGCCATCTACGCCAAGCATGTCCTGCGATTGCGGGAGCTTGATCCACTGGCCCAGAGCCCCGACGCCCGCCTGCGCGGCATCGTCCTTCATGATGTGATGGAGCAGCTCATCGACGGCTTGCCCGCTGACCCGAAAGACGCGCTTCGGCACATGTCAGAGACGGCAGACCGTATCCTCGCGACCTCCGTTCCCTGGCCTGCGGCCCGTGTCCTCTGGAAAGCGCGGTTCCTGAAAGCGGCGCCCTGGTTCATCGAAACGGATCAGGCGCGGCGGGTCGGACTGGGGCGCGCCCTAGCTGAGCGTCAGGGGACGTTCTCGCTGCGCGATCTTGAATTCACACTCACTGGCAAGGCAGACCGGATCGACATCATGGAAGGCGGACAGGCCCGTGTGTATGACTACAAGACCGGATCGCCGCCCAGCCCGGACGAGCAGCGCCACTTTGACAAGCAACTCCCGCTCGAGGCGATCATGATCGAAGACGGCGCATTCAAGGATATCGGCGCCAGACCGGTGGAAAGGGCGGCCTATATCGGCCTTGGTTCGACCCCGAGGGAAGAGGCCGCCGATCTAGGCCCCGACTACCTGCAGGAGTTCCGTGCCTTGATTGCGGCGATGCTCGACCCCGATCACGGCTTTACCGCGCGGCGTGCCATGCAGAAGGACAGCGATGCCGGGCCCTACGACCTTCTGGCGCGGTTCGGGGAATGGGGACCCACGGACACCCCAAAGAAGGACAGGCTATGAGCGTGGATGACGCCACCCGCGCCCAGCGCCGCGCGGCGAACCCAAATCGGTCGACTTGGCTCGTGGCCAATGCCGGGTCCGGCAAGACGCGCGTCCTGACGGAGCGGGTCGCAAGGCTGCTTTTGGCCGGTGTAGAGCCGCAGCGCATCCTGTGTCTGACCTATACGAAAGCCGCGGCAAGCGAGATGCAGAACCGGCTTTTCGCCACGCTTGGTGCGTGGACGATGCTCCCGGACGGCAAGCTTGCCGAAGCCCTGGCCGGGCTGGGCGATGCAGGCCCTTTCCCGAAGGACATCCTGGTCCGGGCGCGGACACTCTTTGCGCGGGCTATCGAGACACCCGGTGGCCTGAAAATCCAGACAATCCATTCCTTCTGTTCGATGATCCTGCGGCGGTTCCCTCTCGAAGCGGGTGTCAGCCCTGATTTCAGAGAGATGGATGAACGCCTCGCAACGCTCATGCAGCGCGAGGTTTTGGAGGAACTCGCCGTCGCCGGGGATGCAGGCCTCGCGGCCATGGCCCAACACGCCACAGGCGATGACCTTGCTGCCTGGCTAGGGCAGGTCGTTCGACAAAAACAATCCCTGAACCAGCCCAAAAGCGCCCTAGAGATCTCGCAGCGCTTTGGGGTTCCCCAGGGCTACAACCTCAGTGACTTTTATTCCGAATATCTAAGGACCGACGATCAGGAGACGATCAATGCCGTGAGTGCGAAGCTCCTTGGGCGCGGGCGCAATGACAATGGCCTCGCCGTGCGCCTCGGAGGTGTTCAGCTTGCCTCCCAAACCATGGAGGCGCTGAAGCTTCTTGAAGACGCGCTTGTCTACGGGGAGGGGACCAACAACCCATTCACGTCAAAATCCTCCGGCGCGCCGACGAAGGCCGGGAAGGAGATCTTGGGCGAAGATCTGACCGCGGCGCTGCACGACTTGATGGATCGCATGGCCGACGGTCTTCCGGTGCGCCGCGGGCTGGCTGCTGCAGACCGCACCGCCGCGCTGCACCTCTTCGCCGCGTCTTTCCTTCCGGCCTATGAGGCCAAGAAAGAAGCGGGTGGTTGGCTGGATTTCGATGACCTCATCAACCGCACGCGGCGCCTGCTGCAGGATAGCCCCACGGCAAACTGGGTGCTCTACAAGTTGGACGGGGGGATCGACCACATCCTCGTTGACGAGGCGCAGGATACGAGCCCGGAGCAATGGGACGTCATACGCACCCTGTCGCAAGAGTTTCTGAGCGGCCAGGGCGCGCGGGATGACGTGGACCGGACGATTTTCGTTGTCGGGGACAAGAAGCAGTCGATCTACTCGTTTCAGGGCGCTGACCCCCGCGCCTTCGACGATATGCGGGCGCATTTCGCAGAGATGCTGGAAGACGCGCCAGAGCCATTGCAGGATGCGTCACTTGAGTATTCCTTCCGCTCATCTCCGGCGATCCTGGGTGTCGTAGACACTGTATTCACGCAATCTGGCCATGCCGGCCTCGGGCAGGAGAGCCTTCACCGCGCCTTCAAGTCGGAGCTTCCGGGGCGGGTGGACGTCCTCGACCCATGGCCGTCCGTCAAGACGGAGAAGGGGCTCTGGTACGAAGCCGTGGACCGGCTGGCAGAGGCCGATCACAGGCGCCTCCTTGCCGAAGACATCGCGGAACGAGTGGCGGCCATGATCGGAACCGCTCAGATCCCGGTTGTGAATCGCCATGGTCGGCAGGACAGGATGGTGGAGCCGAAAGACATCCTGATCCTCGTGCAGCGGCGGTCCGAGGTGTTTGACGAGATCATCCGCGCTTGCAAGGCACGCGGCGTGCCGATGGCGGGGGCGGATCAGCTCAACGTGGCGCAGGAACTCGCTGTGCGCGACATCACGGCCGTGCTCTCCTTCCTTGCCCTGCCCGAAGACAACCTGTCGCTGGCAACAGCGCTGAAATCACCGTTCTTCGGTTGGTCTGAGGCGCAACTCTTTGACCTTGCCCACCATCGCCCAGGGCAGTACCTCTGGCCTGAGCTTCGGCGCAGACAGGCGGACTTTCCCGGCACGGTGGCCGTTCTGCGGGACCTTCTCGACAAAGCCGACTTCCTGCGCCCTTTCGAGCTGATCGAGCGACTGCTGACATGGCATGGCGGCCGCCGGGCGATCCATGCACGACTGGGTCCCGAAGCGGAGGATGCCGTGAGCGCGCTTCTCTCGCAGGCGCTTATCTACGAGCAAAGCGAAACGCCGAGCCTTGTCGGTTTCCTCACCTGGCTCGCAGCAGATGACCTCAAGATCAAAAGGGCGATAGACGGGGCCGCGAATGTCGTCCGCGTGATGACTGTTCACGGCGCAAAGGGCCTCGAAAGCCCCATCGTCATCATGCCGGATACAGCCAAGCGCCGAGCGCCGAAGACAAATGAAATCGCAATGGAAGAAGACCTTGTCGTCTGGCGCATGAACAAGGCAGACAGCCCGCCCGACCGGCTGATGCTTCGCAAGGACGAAAGCGCCGTCCGGGAGGAAGAGTGGCAGCGGCTCCTTTATGTGGCCATGACGCGCGCCGAATGCTGGCTGATTGTGGCTGCGGCAGGCGATCTGGGTAAGGACGGTTCAGAGGGGTGGCACGGACAAATATCGGCCGCTTTGGCCGAGTTCGAGACTGTCGATATACCGGGTGGCCGTCGATATGAGCCCTTGCCATGGCCCGCAGATCTACCGAGGCAATCGCCGGATGACACAGCGGACAAGCATCCCCTCACCCTGCCGCCGCTTCCTGCGCGGCCCGTCGCAACGACGATGGCCCCGTCCGACCTTGGCGGGGCAAAGACACTGCCGGGCACCAGCGAAGACGAGGATGCACTGACCCGCGGGACGGCCATCCATGCGCTGTTGGAGCACCTCCCCAACACTCCGCAAGAAGCGTGGGGAGACCTCGCGGCGACGATCTCGGGCGACCTCGACCCGGCGGAGATCCTGACCGAGGCGCGTAAAACCCTCGACGCCCATGACCACACGATCTTTGGGCCGGAAAGCATCGCAGAAGCGCCGATCACGGCCGATCTCGCGGACATCGGAGGACAACGCGTCACCGGAACCATAGATCGCCTGATCGTCACAGACGACCGCGTCCTTGCGGTGGACTTCAAATCAAACCGCATCGGGGCACGGACGCCAGAGGAGGTGCCGGAAGGCATCCTCCGCCAAATGGGGGCCTATGCTGCAGCACTCTCCCAGATCTATCCCGACAAAACGGTTGAAACGGCGATCCTTTGGACAAACGGCGGGCAGCTCTTGCACCTACCACACCGCACCGTGATGGATGCGTTGCAAAGGGCGGCCAAAGCTTGACGGCATGTGGGCGGGTCCATAAGTCTCGCTTTCACCCACAAGCGCTAAGGAGAGGTGCCATGGCCACCGTTGCTGCAACTGACGAAACGTTTGACGCAGAAGTGCGCCAAGCTGACGTCCCCGTCGTCGTCGATTTCTGGGCTGAGTGGTGCGGCCCCTGCAAGCAGATCGGCCCCGCCCTGGAAGAACTGTCGGAAGAGATGGCTGGCAAGGTCAAGGTGGTAAAGGTCGACGTGGATTCGAACCCCAACACCGCCGCGCAGCTTGGTGTTCGCGGCATCCCGGCCCTGTTCATGTTCAAAGACGGCGAGGTGGTTTCAAACCGTGCGGGCGCAGCACCCAAGGCGGCCCTGCAAGGTTGGATCGAAGGCAGCCTGTAAGGGCACGGATATTTGGGATCGGGCGGCCATCGAGCCGCCCTTTTCATGTGAAGATCAGGTTTTCCAGTACGGCCTTCGCGCGCTCGAACCGGATCTTCTGAACCAGCGGCATTTTACGTCGCGACCCGGGGAAGCGAACCCAGTCATTGACCAGCCGCGCACGCAGCATCGTCTGAATTGACGGATCCTCTGGGGACGCAAAGTCATAGCCCTCAAAGAACGCGTCCCATTCGCGGTTGGGCAGCACCTGACCGCGTGGCAGCTTGTCCATATCGCCGAAATTCACAGCGTAGTGCAGCAGCGCGCGCGCAACGTCATAACCAACAGGCGCCACATCGGGATTGCTGAAATCCAGACCCCAAACGGCATGGCCATCCCAGATGAAGTTGTGCAGGTTCGCGTCCCCATGCTGCGCAGCCGTTTGCGTCGTTTGACCTGAAAACGCAGGAAGCGCGCCCAGAACGGCCTGCGCGCAGGCCTCAAAGGCCGGTCTTTCACAAATGTCGCGCCCACGGTCGGCCAGGAGCCGCTCGATAAAGCGGATGTTGAAAGCGGGCTGAAAACGTCTCTCTTCTTCCCGGGTTGCGCGGTGGAAGGCAGCAAGCCACGATCCCAAGCGCCCGAGCCATTCCGCGTGGGAGTTCGCGGCCTCGACCCCCGCAAAGAATGAACTGCCGGAAACTGCCTCCATCATGATGGCCTGTCCTTCGCGGTCATGGGCCAGAACCTCAGGCGCGCGCACCGATCCTTCAAGCGACGAGGATGCGAGGGATTGGAGCGCCGAAAGCGTCTCTATCCTTGCGGGATCGTGTGGTCTTGACACGATCTTCAGGATGACGGCGCGGTCTGGGGCGGTGAACCTCTCAAGTTCGGAGAACCTGCGCTCCCCCCGGCCGTGCCACGCCCGGTCATGCTGAAACGCAGTGGGATCGAGTCCCGCGCGGCGCGCCATGATGGGCCATAACCAGTGAATGTCGATCTTTTGCCCTGTCATCGCGGCTTGCAATGCCTCCCTGCCACGCAGATATGTCTAGCGGAAAAGGAACGGGTGATGACAGACGACAATTTTCCGGGCTGGCATGGAACGACCATTATCGGCGTCCGCAAAGGCGGCAAGGTGGTGATCGCAGGCGACGGACAGGTGAGCCTCGGTCAGACGGTCATCAAGGGCACAGCACGCAAGGTCCGGCGACTGAAGCCCGGCGGTACGGATGTCATCGCAGGGTTTGCTGGATCGACGGCGGACGCCTTCACCCTGCTTGAGCGTCTTGAAGCCAAGCTGGAAAGCACGCCCGGTCAGCTCGCCCGCGCGGCCGTTGAGCTGGCAAAGGACTGGCGCACGGACAAGTACCTGCAAAAGCTGGAGGCGATGCTGATCGTCTCGGACGGATCCGACCTATTTGTCATTACCGGCGCAGGGGACGTGCTTGAGCCCGAGCATGACGTGACGGCCATCGGCTCTGGCGGGAATTACGCGCTGGCCGCTGGTCGCGCCCTCATGGACAGCGACAAGGACGCCGAGACCATCGCGCGCGAAGCGATGGCCATCGCCGCCGACATCTGCGTTTACACCAACGGCAATCTGACAGTGGAAAGCCTGTGACTGATCTGACCCCCCGCGAAATCGTGAGCGAGCTCGATCGCTTTATCATCGGCCAAAAGGACGCCAAGCGCGCCGTCGCGGTGGCGCTGCGCAATCGCTGGCGCCGCAAGCAACTTAGCGATGATCTACGCGATGAGGTGTATCCCAAGAACATCCTGATGATCGGACCCACTGGTGTCGGCAAGACCGAAATCTCGCGCCGCCTCGCCAAGCTCGCGAAGGCACCGTTCCTCAAGGTTGAAGCGACGAAATTTACCGAAGTGGGCTATGTCGGGCGCGACGTAGAGCAGATTATCCGCGATCTGGTGGAATCGGCGATCACGATGACCCGCGAGGCCATGCGCGACGATGTGAAGGCGCGGGCTCATCAGGCCGCCGAGGACCGCGTGATCGAGGCCATCGCTGGCACCGACGCGCGGGAGCAAACCCGCGACATGTTTCGCAAAAAGCTCAAGACGGGCGAGCTCGACAACCAGAAGATCACCCTCGAACTTGCCGATACGTCCAATCCCATGGGCTTTGAGGTCCCCGGCCAGCCGGGCGCGGGCCAGATGATGGATCTGGGCGCGATGTTCGGGAAAGCGTTCCAGCGCACGACCCGCAAGGAAATGACGGTCGCCGAAAGCTACGAGATCCTGATCGGCGAGGAAGCGGACAAGCTCCTTGACGATGAGACCGTGCGCAGCGCTGCCATCGAAGCGGTGGAACAGAATGGGATCGTCTTTCTGGACGAGATCGACAAGGTGGCCGCCAAGAACGAAGGCCGTGGCGGCGAAGTGAGCCGCGAGGGCGTCCAGCGCGATCTTCTGCCGCTGATCGAAGGAACCACCGTCTCGACCAAGCACGGACCGGTAAAGACGGACCACATCCTCTTTATCGCGTCAGGCGCGTTTCACGTGGCCAAGCCCTCCGACCTCCTGCCCGAATTGCAGGGGCGTCTGCCCATCCGGGTGGAGCTGCGCGCACTGACCGAGGCGGACTTCGTGCGGATCCTCACGGAAACCGACAACGCCCTGACGCGCCAATACACTGCCCTCATGGGCACCGAAGATGTTGTCGTCACCTTCACCGAGGACGGGATCGCCGCCCTCGCCAAGGTCGCCGCAGACGTGAACGAGCATGTCGAGAACATCGGCGCGCGGCGGCTCTACACGGTGATGGAACGCGTCTTTGAGGAGCTGTCCTTCACCGCCCCCGATCAGGGCGGCAGTGAAATCACCGTGAATGAGGCCTTCGTGACAGAGAACCTCGGTGAACTCACGAAGAGCATGGATGTAAGTCGCTACATGCTCTAACGCGGGTCCATGATCCGCTTTGTCAGGGACAACGCCGCGTTTCTGGCGGCGGGCTTCCTCCTTACCTTTTCTTCGTCCTGGGGGCAGACCTACTTCATCTCGCTCTTTGCCGGGCAGATCATGGAAGAGGTGGGCCTGACGGACGCCAAGTGGGGCTTGGCCTACATGGTCGCAACCACGGGTTCGGCCTGCGTGATGATCTTTGCGGGCACGTTGACAGACAGGTTTCGAGCGCGGACCTTGCTGATGATCGTTCTGCCGGGGCTGGCGCTCGCCTGTATCGGAATGGCCGTGAATACGAGCGTCGCTGGGCTTATCGTCGTGGTCTTTGCGCTCCGCTTTTTCGGGCAGGGCATGACCTCGCAACTGGCAATCGTATCCATGGCCCGCTGGTTCGTAGCATCCCGCGGCAAGGCCCTTTCCATCGCGTCGATGGGGTTTTCTGTCGGGAACGCCATTTTGCCCTTCATCTTCGTTACGCTTCTGGCGGTCATGACGTGGCGCCAAAGCTGGCTTCTGGCGGCTGTGCTGTGCCTCGCGGCGGTGCCCGTCCTCGTGCGGCTGCTGCGGTTGGAACGCACGCCGCAATCTGTCGCGAAGGAAACCGAAGCGCTCGGGATGGACGGTCGCCACTGGAACAGGCTCGACATGCTGCGGCATCCGCTGTTCTGGCTGGCGCTGCCCATGCTCCTCGCGCCGCCTGCCTGGGGAACGGCGCTGTTCTTCCAGCAGGTTCATTTCGTTGAGGTGAAGGGGTGGACGCTGGCCGGCTACACGGCCCTCTTCCCGCTTTTCATCACGGCGCTGATCGCGATGACGTTTATCTCGGGGGAGCTGATCGACCGCTATGGATCGGCCCCGATGATGCGGGCCTGGCCGTTTCCCTGGGTCGTGGGATTTCTGATCCTTGCGGCGGCACCCTCCTTGGGGTGGGCCCTCGTCGGTCTGATCTTCTGCGGGATCGGGCAAGGCATTCAATCCAACGCGCCCACATCGTTCTTCAGTGAATACTACGGCACCCGGCACCTGGGCGCGATCAAGGCCGTCGCGACCGCGATCATGGTGCTCGGCTCCGCGCTGGGCCCCGGGATAACAGGCGCCCTCATTACCGCGGGAATAGGCATCGAGGAGCAATTCCGCTGGATCAGTGTCTACTTTGCCTTGGCGGGGGCCAGCCTTTGGCTCGGTTTGGCGCGCGCGCCTTTACCGTCTGCGCCGTAGATAGACATACAGCGCACCTTCACCGCCGTGACGTAAGCTCGCCGTGCGGGTCTCGAGGATCAGCGGCGCAACAGGGTTCTGACGAAGCCAGTGCGGCACCTGACGCCGAAGGATCCCGCGTTGATAGGGCAACGGTCCGTCTGGCCCAGCGCCAGATCCCTTGCCCGTAATTACGAGGACAAGGCGGCGGCCCTGAGCGTGGCTCCGCAGGATAAAGCTGATGAGCTCCGGATGGGCCTCATCCACGCGCATCCCGTGCAGATCGATGCGGCCCTCGGGTTCCAGCTTACCGCGCGACAGCTTGCGGAAGGCCTTGGCATCCATACGCGGCGGCGGCGTGCTCGGCGTGGGAATACACGTGTCCTGCCGCGGTTTTGAGCCGACCTCGAAGGCCGGGATGGGTTCCGGCATTGGACGGGGCTCCTGCTTCGATGGCTGCTCGAGGATCGGCGGCGGCTTGGCCTTCGGGTGCAGCGGCACCGTCGAGCGGGCGACCTGATCCCACAGCTCCTTTTCATCGGCGCGCAGGCGGCGTTTGCTCACTGGTCTTTCTCCGCGAAGAGGGCAAAGGCGAGCTGTCGGGGTAAAAGCGTGACCATGCGCCCGCCATCCCGGATCCGTCCCGCGGTCTGACCTGCGACGCGCCCCGTGCCGTAAAAGATGTCGGCCCTCTGCGCGCCTTTGATGGCTGATCCCGTGTCCTGCGCGATCATCAGCCGGGTCAGCGCATCATTTCCTGATTTCTCCACCCAGACCGGGGCACCCAACGGGGTGAATGCGGGGTCTACCGCGATAGATCGCATGGCAGTCACAGACCGGTTCATAGCTCCGAGCGGTCCCTTGCTGGCAGGAACGTCTGCGACTTCGCGGAAAAAGACAAAGGACGGGTTGTGCCACAGAAGGGCGCGACCGGCCTCTCCGTTCCTGGCGACCCAGGCCCGGATCACATCTGCCGAGACCTCATGGGCGTCAAAGATGCCCCGGCGCACGAGTTCCTGACCGATGGATCGATAGTCACGCCCGTTCTTGCCGGCATAGCCGACACGCAGCTTGCTTCCATCGGGGAAGACGATCCGACCCGATCCCTGAACTTGCAGGAAGAACGCATCCACGGGATCCTCGACCCAGGCAATCTCCAAGCCCTGACCGGCAAGAAGCCCGTCTTCTTCGATCATGCGCCGTGTCGCATGGCGTCCACCGGAATTGGCAGGCGGAAGGGCGTAGATCGGGTGGAGGAACTCGCCAGACGGGGTGCGGGAGCCGCGAAGTTCCGGCTCGAAGTACCCGGTAAAGAGCATCGGCTCCCCGTCGGAGATCACGACAGGCATAAAAAACGCCTCAAAGAATGCTTTCGGATCCGGGTCCTGCGTGGCGACCGCGCAGATTTTGGCCCATTCCGGGTCTCGCAGATCGGCACAGGTTTCAAGGAAGGCCTGAAGCGCGGCACCGTGATCGTCGTCTGACCAGCTACTCAAATCCTCAAAACCGAGGAGCTGATAGGACGTGTCGGACGCCAAAGTGGGTCCTGCGCCTAGTGCGGCAATGATAGAATATGCAAGGAGGCGGCGCACCGCACGGGTCAGGCGCCGGTGGCCACGAGCATCCAGTTCGGATCGTCACCGCCCATGGTGCGCGCAAACGTCCAGCTGTCCTTGGTCTTCTTCAACGGGCTCGACTCTGCTTCGATAACATCGCCGCCCTTGTCACGCACCGTGGAAGAGATCTCGCCGACGAAGCGCATCGTGATCTCGGCCTCGCGGGTTGCCTCGTCAAACTGGACATCCTCAATGGCGCGCTCACGCAAGCCGATGAATTCCGCTTCGATGGAAATGCCCTGGTCACGGCGCGCTTCAACGGCTTCGGCGAATGCGTCGTAAATCTCCGGGTCGATGAAATCCCGGATGTCGGACAGCTCACCCCGCTCATAGGCCATGAGGATCATCTCATAGGCCTGACCGGCACCAGACATGAAATCCGCGACGCCAAAGCTCGGTTCGGCACGCTTCATGCCAGCCAACGCTTTGGCAGCGGCGCTGTCTTCTTCCACGTGATCGGTAATGTCACGATCAGGGCCGCCCTCGATGACTTCGAAGTCCCGGGCCGGTCGCGTGCTCTGTGGTTCAGGCTCGGGCCGGGCCATGTCTTGTTCGAACCCGTCGCGCGTACCTAGGACCGAGCGCAGGCGCAGGATCAGAAATACGGCGATACCAGCAAGAACCAGCAGCTGGATTATGGGGTTGTTCATGGCGCAGACCTTCGATGGCGTGGCAAAGCATTCCGTCCGACCCTATGTAGGGGTGCGCCGGGGATTAGTCCACCGACGGACCGGTTCGACACCGGGAAAGGAGCAAAACGCATGTGGCTACTATTCGCCTTCATCGCTGTACCGCTGATTGAAATTGCCCTCTTCATCCAGGTTGGCGGTCTTATCGGGCTTTGGCCAACCCTCGCGATCGTGGTTCTGACAGCGTTCCTCGGGACATGGCTGGTTAGGTCCCAGGGAATGCGGGCCATGGGCGATCTGCGCGGCCGGTTCGAGCGTCTCGATGACCCGACAGAGCCGCTGGCCCACGGGGCCATGATCCTTGTGTCTGCCGTTCTTCTGCTCACACCCGGCTTTTTCACGGATGCGGTCGGCTTCGCGCTTTTGATTCCGCCCGTGCGAGACTTCATCTTGGGACAGGCGAAACAGCGCATTAAGGTCGCCCGGTTCGAAATGGGGACGCGGCCGCCCAGAGCAGGCACGCGCAACACGATCGACGGGGAATACGAAGATGTGACGCCCGATATCGATCAGAACACGCAACCGGGCCCGAAACCCGGCGAAGACGGAGCCTCCGGGTGGACGCGCAAGTGAGCCACTGATAGGCACGCCGCCAACGGATTTTGGAGATCACAAATGGCAGAGAACGGCGCAGATACTGGCGCGGCACCGACAGCGGCATCCGCAGCAACTCCGGGCGCGGAACAACCGAAGGTGAACATGCGTGTCCTCGCGCAGTTCATCCGTGACCTGTCGTTTGAGAACATCCTCGCCCAGAAAGGCACCTCGTCAGAGCAACAGCCGAATGTTGCAGTTCAGGTGAGCCTCGATGCCCGCAAGCGCAGCGCCGACAACCAGTACGAGGTGATCGTAAAGCTGAAGGTTGATTCCAAGACCAAGGAATCCGACGAGCCGCTGTTTATCCTCGAAATGGACTATGCTGGCATCTTTTTCATCGACGGGGTCCCGCAGGAGCAATTGCACCCCTTCCTTATGATCGAGTGCCCGCGCATGATCTTCCCGTTCATCCGTCGCGTTGTGAGCGATGTGACGCGGGACGGAGGCTTCCCGCCGCTCAACCTCGAAAACATTGATTTCATGGCGCTCTATCGCAACGAGCTCCAGCGCCGGATGGAAGCCCAAAAAGCCGAAGGTGCAGCGCCGACGGCCTAGAGCCGCTTCCAGATCGCGCCGTCGCCGAGCTTTTCGACAAAAGCGTCATGGGCGGCGCGTTCCTCTTCAGTCAGCCTGTCGGGCAACGCGTTCGGGCGTGGCTCTGCCCGCCATGTCGTCGCCCCCACGCTTGTCTTTGCGTCCCTGCTGGACAAGGCAAAGTCGGGCTGCTTGCCGCCGATCAATTCCAGATACACCTCCGCGAGGATCTCGCTGTCGAGGAGCGCTCCGTGGAGTGTCCGTGCCGAATTGTCGATGTTGAAGCGGCGGCACAGCGCATCGAGGGAAGACGGTGAGCCCGGGAACTTCTTGCGTGCAATGGCAAGCGTATCAATCGCCTGATCCCAGGGCAGAGCCGAACGGTTTACCCAGCCGAGCTCTGCATTGAGGAACTTCATGTCGAATGCTGCATTGTGAATGACGAGTTTTGCATCGCCGATGAATGCGAGGAAATCATCGACGATGCTCGAAAAGACGGGTTTGTCCGCCAGAAAGTCGTCCCCGAGGCCGTGAACTTCGAACGCTTCCTGCGCCATGGCTCGTTCCGGGTTGATATATTGATGGTAGGTGCGCCCGGTTGCGATGTGGTTCCACAGCTCCACGGCCCCTATTTCCACGATGCGGTCACCCGAGTTCGGATCGAGGCCCGTAGTCTCGGTGTCGAGGACGATCTCCCTCATGGTTTCAGCTCCTTCACAATGCGCGCAACGTCTCGCCGGGCTGTGTCCGGGGACGTCGTCTCTATGGTGAAATCTGCGGCAGCCTGCTTTTGATCGGCAGGCCAGTGATGTTTCAGGATAAAGGTAAGCTGCTCTTCCGTCATGCCCGGCCGCCGCAAAACGCGGTTTCTCTGTTCGACCGGATCCACCCACGTGCAGGCGGTCTTGTCCACCTCGGCATCGATGCCCTTCTCGAAAAGAAGCGGCACTTCGAGAACAACAAGCCACGTGTCGGCGTGATGCAGCGCCAATTCCCGATCTTCAGCCACCAAAGGATGAACTATCGCTTCGAGTTTGGGTAAGAGCCCCTGATCGGCCCGCAAGGCACGGGCCAGGAAAGCCCGGTTGATGGCACCCTCCACTAAGGCTTCCGGTACCAGGCCGGCAACCCCTGCCACGGCTTTGCCGCCCGGCGCATAGAGGCGATGAACAGCGGCATCTGCGGACCAGATCGTAGCACCATGATCCTCGAAAAGGAGCGATGTGGCGGTTTTTCCTGTACCGATGGAGCCGGTAAGACCAAGCGATATCGCCATCACAAAACAGCCAGTCGCGTCGCTTCGGTAACCTCTGGGCGTGTCCCGAACCAGCGTTCAAACCCGGGCACAGCCTGATGCAGCAACATGCCCAGCCCATCAACCGCATGGCATCCTTGGGCGCGGGCCGTCTTCAAAAGCGTCGTTTCGAGCGGTACGTAGACAATGTCCGTCACCACATCTCCGGGGCGCAAGCCATCCAGCGGGACCCGCAGTTCCGGCTGACCGACCATTCCAAGGGACGTCGTATTCACCACGGTCGTCGCGTCTTCGATCGCAGACCCCGCTTCTATCCAATCGACCACCGTCACGCGCGAACCAAAGTCGCGGCGCAGCGTGTCAGCTTTCCCACGGGTGCGGTTTGTCAAAAGCAGCTCGGGCACGCCAATATCCAGAAGCGACGTCACGATCGCACGCGCGCCACCGCCCGCACCCAGAACTACCGCGGGCCCGCGCTTTGGATCCCAATCCGGCGCACCGGCCTTCAGGTTGGCGATGAACCCGTAGCCATCCGTGTTATCGGCCAGAATCTCTCCATTATCGCGGAATATGAGCGTGTTAGCCGCTCCGATCATGGTGGCGCGATCGGTCACCTTATCTGCCAAAGCCATGGCCGCCTCTTTGTGTGGCAGCGTGACGTTGAGCCCGACAAAGCCCAGTTTCGGAAGCATTTTAACCGCGTCCGCGAAATCATCCGGGGCAATCGCAAGGG
Organism: Pseudomonadota bacterium; assembly: GCA_038751055.1. GTDB lineage: Bacteria > Pseudomonadota > Alphaproteobacteria > Rhodobacterales > Rhodobacteraceae > Shimia_B. Next base: position 30,804 of record JBCDGS010000008.1, read on the forward strand.
GCACATAATGGCCCTCAATCCCGTAGGCATTCAGCCAATGCCTAAAGAGCGCCGGTGACTTCGAGTGGCCGATGGGAAATCCCGCAACTCCGGCCAAAGGAATAGTCGCTGTCATGCGGGAATGACCCCTTCCTGCGAAAGAAAATTCATGAGTGGAAGCAGTGGTAGACCAAGAACCGAGAAATAGTCACCGTCTATTTTCTCGAACAGGCGGCTTCCCTCCGCTTCAATCATGTAGCCTCCAACGCAGCTGCCGATCTCGGGCCAGTTCCGATCCAGGTATCCGTCCAGAAATGCGTCTGAAAAGCTCCGCATTGTCATGGAAACGGTTGTGACGTGCTGAAACCTCACCTCGCCGGCCAGCGCGACCGTCACGGCGGTGTGGAGATGATGTCGCCCACCGCGCAACGCTTGAAGCTGGCGGCGCGCCGTATCCCGGGTGTCGGGCTTGCTGAGCACTGCGCCTGCAAAGCTGAGGACTTGATCAGACCCGATCACGGACCCAGATGCATCGAGAGAGAGGGCTTTGGCGTCCGCGAGGGATTGAGCGATTCGCTCTGGCGCGATCCGAGAGGCCTCCGCGGCCCGTTTTATCGGGTCTTCATCTACATCTGGGCGGTGGATCTCGAATTCCAGCCCCGCCCTCTCAAGCAGTTCTCTGCGGATTTGACTGCCGGACGCGAGGATCAGCTTAGATTTCATGTGGACTGAACCGGGGAAATATCCGTGGACGAATGGGCCGAAGACACGGGGAAGATTGGGTCAAGGACTGGCCCTTCAAGTCTTGGCACGCCAGTCCAGCAGCTTCACGTGAATTCACGGCAGTTCTCCATCCTGTTGAAGGGATAAATTGCCGTACGGGGATAAAATAGATGTCCGCGAGATGTAAACAGTTTATGAAGACGCCTAGGGCATTAAAATACCATTATATCAACGGTTTAAGACTTATCCGCCACATTCCTAATGTATCCGTCAACACGTGATAAACCTGTGGGTGAGTGTACGATTCACAGCTTGGATCGCCCCATCTAACCAATACATCCTCTTTTCATGCCTGACTTGTTTAATCTCTGCCGAGGACGAGGACGGTTTGACTCACCCCTCCAAAGACCCTACTCCCACATCCACCTCGTCCGAGGCCAAGAACTCCGACCCACTGATAGAACGATCACATGCGCGCTGGCATGTGAGCTGGAGACGATATGACCGAGCAACTTAACTTGGCTGACCTGAAGGCAAAGAGCCCGAAGGACCTTCTTTCCATGGCCGAAGAGCTCGAGATCGAGAACGCATCGACCATGCGCAAAGGCGACATGATGTTCTCGATCCTGAAAGAGCGTGCCGAAGACGGATGGGAGATTTCGGGTGACGGGGTGCTGGAAGTTCTTCAGGACGGGTTCGGCTTTCTGAGAAGCCCGGAAGCGAACTACCTCCCGGGCCCGGACGACATCTATGTGTCACCTGACATGATCCGCCAATTTTCGCTGCGGACAGGCGACACCGTGCAAGGCGTGATCCAGGCGCCGGGCGATAGCGAACGGTATTTCGGCCTGATCAGCGTCACGCAGATCAACTTCGAAGAACCTGAGCGGGCGCGGCACAAGGTCAACTTCGACAACCTCACTCCGCTCTACCCGGATGAGCGTCTGACCATGGAACTGGAAGATCCAACGTCCAAGGATCGCTCGGCCCGGATCATCGACCTGGTGGCACCCATCGGGAAAGGCCAGCGTTCGCTTATCGTCGCCCCGCCGCGGACAGGTAAGACGGTCCTGCTGCAGAACATCGCGACGTCGATCGAGAAGAACCACCCGGAATGCTATCTGATCGTGCTGCTCATTGACGAGCGTCCGGAGGAAGTGACGGACATGCAGCGCTCCGTTCAGGGCGAAGTGATCTCTTCGACTTTCGATGAACCGGCCACGCGTCACGTGGCGGTTTCGGAGATGGTGATCGAGAAAGCAAAGCGCCTCGTTGAACACAAGCGCGACGTTGTGATCCTGCTCGATTCGATCACGCGACTAGGCCGGGCGTTCAACACGGTTGTTCCGTCCTCTGGTAAGGTCCTGACCGGCGGCGTGGACGCCAACGCCTTGCAACGTCCGAAGCGGTTCTTCGGTGCGGCGCGCAACATCGAAGAAGGCGGATCCCTGACGATCATCGCCACGGCCCTCATCGATACGGGTTCCCGCATGGACGAAGTGATCTTTGAAGAATTCAAAGGCACCGGTAACTCCGAAATCGTCCTTGACCGCAAGGTCGCTGACAAACGCGTGTTTCCGGCCATGGACATCCTCAAATCTGGCACGCGGAAGGAAGACCTCCTGGTCGACAAAATCGATCTGCAGAAAACTTATGTCCTGCGCCGCATTCTGAACCCCATGGGAACGACGGATGCGATTGAATTCCTGATCTCCAAGCTGAAGCAGACGAAGACGAATTCAGAGTTCTTCGACTCGATGAACACCTAGAAAAAATGCCACGTTCAGGCGAAGCAGAGACGATCTTTGCTTTAGCGACGTCGCAGGGACGCGCTGGCGTCGCTGTGTTCCGGATCTCTGGTCCAAAAGCGGTGGCAGCGGCCGAGCATTTGTGCGGGAGCGTGGGGGACGATCGCAAGATGTGTCGGCGGGAACTCCGCGATGAGGATGGAGGGCTGATCGATGACGCGCTTGTGGTTACTTTTTTGCACGGGCGAAGCTTCACAGGGGAAAACGTCGTCGAAATCCATGCGCATGGCAGCATCGCGGTCAGTCGGGCAATTTCAAAAAGGCTGAGAGCGCTTGAATTCGTGCGCGATGCAGAACCGGGAGAGTTCACCCGGCGCGCATTCGAGAATGGGCGGCTTGATCTGACACAGGTGGAGGGTTTGGCCGACTTGATCGATGCCGAGACGGAAGCTCAACGTCGGCAAGCGATGTCTGTGTACGAGGGCGGGCTGAAACGGGAACTTGCGGCGATCAAAACCTCATTACTGAGGGCGTCCGCCTTGTGCGCGGCTAGCATTGATTTCGCTGATGAAGAGGTGCCGGACGATCTAGTGAATGAGATTGCCGCGACGGTGGAAACGGCATCAAATACGATAGGCAACCTAGTGGCGGGTCATGTCGGGGCTCGGCGGATCGTTGATGGCATTGAAGTGGCGATCATTGGAGCGCCCAACGCCGGGAAATCTACCCTTATGAACGCGATGACCGGGGAGGAGGTCGCAATCGTCACGGATCAAGCGGGAACGACGCGGGATGTCCTGGAATGTCGGCTGGATATGGGTGGGCAGCTGGTGCGCCTGCTCGATACTGCGGGCCTGCGCGAAACAGACGATATCATCGAGAAAGAAGGCGTGCGTCGCGCGCGAGCACGGGCAGCGGCTGCAGATATCCGAATGTTCCTCTATGAAGGCGCTGCTGAAAAGCATGATTTGCAGCAATCTGGCGACATCGTGGTTCTGACAAAAGCCGACATCAACGCGCGGGCTGGGGCTATCTCTGCCAAGACCGGGGCGGGAATGAATCGTCTGATGGAAGAGCTTCGGGTGCGTGTACAGGACCTAACTCCGAAGGGGTCTTTTGTGGCGTCCGAACGGCAGGCCGTGCTCTTGGGTAGTGCTCGGGAAGCGTGTGGGGCGGCATTGACCGCTTTACAGCAAGAGCTTGGGCCAGAAGTGGTGTCTCAGGAGATTGGACAAGGCCTCAGAGCGATAGAAGAGGTGGTTGGACGAGTCGGCGTGGAGGATGTACTAGGGGAAGTGTTTTCATCCTTTTGCATCGGTAAGTAGGAGTGTTTCACGTGAAACATCTCGATTTCGACGTCATAGTCGTCGGTGGAGGCCACGCCGGTTGTGAGGCCGCCGCAGCTGCAGCCCGCACAGGGTCGCGAACAGCCCTTGTGACGCTACGCAAAGACACAATCGGAGTGATGTCATGCAACCCGGCGATTGGTGGCCTTGGGAAAGGGCACCTGGTCCGCGAGATTGATGCGCTTGGCGGGCTTATGGCCCACGTCGCCGACCGGTCAGGCATCCAGTTTCGTCTGCTCAATCGCCGCAAGGGTCCGGCTGTTCGGGGGCCGCGGGCTCAATCTGATCGAGCGATCTACAAGCGGGAGATGCAAGCCGCCATATACGGGATAGATGACCTGACTGTCATCGAGGGGGAGGTCGCCGGGCTGCGCCAGCAAGATAATCGGGCGTCTGGCATTCTCTTGGTAGACGGTTCCGAAATCAAGGCAAGCTCCGTCGTCATTACAAGCGGCACATTCTTGAACGGTATTGTGCACATTGGCTTCGACAAGTCCGCAGGCGGACGCATGGGGGAGATCGCGTGTAACGATCTTGGCCGCACCCTGCGTGAGATGGATCTCCCTCTTGGCCGCCTCAAGACAGGCACCCCGCCCCGGCTGGACGGCAGAACAATTGACTGGCAGCGGCTGGAAATGCAGCCCGGTGACGATGATCCGACTTTGTTCTCGTTCCTGTCCACAAAACCCTCTGTGCGGCAGATTGCCTGCGGGATCACGCATACCAATGAACAAACGCACGAGATAATCGCGAAGAACCTTGAGAAATCCGCAATGTACGGGGGTCAAATAGACGGCGTCGGACCGCGCTACTGCCCCTCAATCGAAGATAAAGTGGTGCGCTTCGCGGAGAAAACGTCTCATCAGGTGTTTCTGGAGCCTGAGGGGCTCAACGATCACACAGTTTACCCCAACGGCATCTCCACCTCGCTCCCAACTGATGTGCAGGAGGCCTATGTCGCGTCCATCGCGGGGCTTGAGAATTGCGCAATTCTACAGCCGGGCTATGCCATCGAATACGATTACGTTGACCCGCGGGCTCTCTCTTCGACGCTGGAGCTGAACGCCCTGCCGGGACTCTTCTTGGCGGGCCAAATTAATGGAACAACGGGTTATGAAGAAGCAGCAGCCCAGGGCTTAATGGCGGGTCTGAATGCGTCTCGCTCTGCCTTGAAGAAAGAGGAAGTCAAGCTTGGCCGTGATCAGGCGTATATCGGGGTGATGCTTGATGATCTAACCACGCGCGGGGTCACGGAACCTTACCGAATGTTCACGTCTCGAGCGGAGTACCGTCTTTCACTGCGCGCCGATAACGCAGATCAACGCTTGACGGCGGTTGGGCGAGACCTCGGCCTTGTAGATGACGCACGTTGGGCGGCGCATTCCACAAAGATGGACGCTCTTGACCGTGCTAAGGCTACACTGAAGAATACCACGCTTTCCCCAAAACAAGCGCGACAGCATGGCTTGAACGTAAACGATGACGGCAAAAAGCGCGACGGTATGGAGCTTTTGGCCTTTCCGGATGTGAAGTTTGCGGACTTGGCGCCCGCATTTGACGGGCTAGAAGGCGTTTTATCCGAGATAGCTGAGCAAATTGAGTGCGACGCACTTTATCAAAACTACATCGATCGGCAGGCGCAAGACATCGCCACTCTACGCCGGGACGAGGCGTGGAGCATCCCCGCGGACTTTGACTACGACGCTATCGTCGGCCTGAGTAATGAACTTCGGTCAAAACTCTCCACGGTCCGCCCTGAAACCTTAGGGCAAGCAGGGCGCATCGACGGCGTTACCCCTGCTGCGTTGTTGCTCGTCCTGTCCGGGCTCAAGCGTGATGGCCGCCGTGCAGGTTAGCCATCTGCCGGAGCTGATTGTTTCACGTGAAACATGGGACGACTTCAAAGCCCTTGAGGCCCTTGTTGTCACATGGTCGAGCAAGATCAATCTTGTAAGCAAGCAGTCCGTTGCGGACCTCTCCACCCGTCATATCGCGGACAGCGCACAGCTTTGGCCGCTTCTGCAGTCTTTCCAATCGATCGCGGATTTCGGATCCGGAGGCGGCTTCCCGGGTCTGGTGCTTGCAATCTGTGCAAAGTACCAGCGGCCAGAAATGGCCATCACACTGGTCGAGTCCGACCGCAGGAAGTGCGTCTTCCTCCAGACAGCGGCCAGAGAACTTGCCTTGAACGTGAAGGTGATTTCCCAGCGGATTGAAACGCTCCCGCCACTTGATGCGCCCGCAATCACGGCCAGAGCCCTTGCGTCCTGTAATCAGCTTTTTGGATATGCCGCCCCCCATCTCCTGCCCACCGGATCGCTCTACCTCTTGAAGGGCGAAAGGGCTGATGAAGAGATTGCGGAAGCGCGCCATCACTGGCAGTTTTCGGTCAAGAAGCATCAAAGCAAAACCCACCCGAACGCTGTGATCTTGGAAGTAGGAGATCTGAACCGTGTCTAATCCTTTGTTGAGCCCTCGGGCGCGGACGATAGCGGTCTCCAATCAAAAAGGCGGCGTGGGTAAGACGACGACCACGATCAATCTGGGGGCGGCGATGGCGGCTGCGGGTCGGCGCGTTCTGCTGATCGATCTTGACCCCCAGGGCAACGCCTCCACCGGCCTCGGTCTTATGCCCGAAAAACGTGAGATCACAGCGTATGACGTCCTTCTAGAGGATAAGCCTCTCGAATCTGCGATTTGGAGGTCCGAGGTCGAGAATTTACACTTGGTCCCCAGCACGGTGGACCTCAGCTCGGCCGATATTGAGCTCATGTCGAACGAAAAACGCTCGTTTCTGCTCTCAGACGCGCTCCTGCCAGTCGCTGCGAGCGGCGCTTATGATTTCATCCTGATCGATTGCCCGCCATCGCTAAACCTCCTGACGGTCAATGCGATGGTGGCCTCGGACGCGGTGCTGGTGCCTCTCCAAAGTGAATTTTTTGCCCTGGAAGGCCTCTCCCAGCTCATGCTGACAATTCGGGAGATCCGCAGCACGGCCAATCCGAAACTCCGGATCGAGGGCGTTCTCCTTACGATGTTTGACCGCCGTAACAACCTTTCTCAACAGGTAGAGGCCGACGCGCGGGCCAATCTCGGAGATCTCGTTTTCAAGACGATTGTTCCGAGAAATGTGAGGGTTAGCGAGGCGCCGTCCTTTGCGCTGCCGGTGTTGCAGTACGACCCCAACTCGACCGGCGCAAAGGCATATCGCGCCCTTGCCGAGGAAATTCTCCAGAGACGAACCAGCAGAGCAGCGTAAGGAAAGACCATGGCACAAGATAAAAAGCGCGGGTTGGGCCGGGGCCTCTCTGCTTTGATGGCGGATGTGGACGCGGCACCAGACACCGCGAAAGACGTGAACGGGTCTGCAATGACCGTGCCTATTGAACGCGTGCACCCAAATCCTGACCAGCCCCGCACCCACTTCAACGAAGCAGAACTGGACGAACTCGCCGACTCCATAGCGCAAAAGGGGATCATCCAGCCCCTGATCGTTCGCGGACACCCGACGAAATCAAGTGAGTACGAAATTGTTGCCGGCGAACGGCGTTGGCGTGCCGCACAGCGCGCGAAGGTTCATGAGGTGCCCATTGTCTTGCGGGAGTTCACCGATACTGAAGTTCTGGAAGTCGCGATCATCGAGAATATCCAGCGTTCCAATCTAAATCCGATTGAAGAAGCGCTGGGATTTCAACAACTTATGGATAAATTCGAGCGCACGCAGGAGCAGATGGCCAGCGCCCTCGGAAAAAGCCGCTCCTACATCGCAAACAACCTGCGGCTCTTGTCGCTCCCTCAGGATGTCAAAGATCTGGTGACCAATGGCAAACTGTCATCCGGGCACGCCCGGGCCCTGATCACGACGCCAAACGCCTCAGAGCTTGCTCAGCGCATTGTTGCAAAAGGATTGTCAGTCCGCGATGCAGAGAAGCTGGCCAAAAAGACTCCGCCGCTCGAGAAAAAGTCGCGCGCCGTCACAGAAAAAGACGCAGACACCAAAGCGCTGGAAGGCGATCTTTCGGCAACGCTAGGAATGAAAGTCTCGCTGACTCACCATGACGGAAACGACGGCGGCACCCTCTCGATTCGGTACCGCGATCTCGATCAGCTGGACGACCTGTGTCGCTTGCTCGGTGGCTAGGTCAGCAGCTTCTCAATGACAGCGTTTAGCACGGGTCGGCCCCGATCCGTGACACATATTCGACCCTGATTCAGCGCGATCATGCCCAGATCTGTCAGCTCGGCCACCGCCTCTCCATCGGGCTCCCAAGCCAAGGCCGCCAAATCAATCCCGTCCACGAGACGCAGACCCATCAAGACGTGCTCATCAATGACATCTTCGGTCGAGAGCGCCCGCCGCGTCGACTCTCCCGTACTGGAGCGTTCGACCGCCGACAGCCAGTCTTCCGGTCCAAGATGCGTTTCCGTTGCCCAGCGCTCGCTGTCCAGCGTCAATCGACCATGCGCGCCCGGCCCGATGCCGCCCCAGTCCCCACCACTCCAATACAGGATGTTGTGCTGGGATTCAGCGCCCGGTCGGGCATGGTTAGAGACTTCATACGCTGGCATCCCGGCAGCCGAGGTGAGATCCTGCGTGAGCTCCCACATATCGGCAGAGGTATCCTCGTGCGGCAGGCCCAAAAGCCGCCCTGCCCTATGCCGTTTGGCGAAAATCGTGCCCGGCTCGATCGTGAGCTGGTAGAGTGACAGATGATCCAGCCCAAAGGAGAGGGCGCGCGATAACTCCGACCGCCAGTCCCCAAGCGTTTGATCCTGGCGGGCGTAAATCAGGTCAATGCTTACCCGGTCAAACGTTGATCTGGCCTTGTCCATGGCACGCAGCGCATCCTCGGCAGAGTGCATCCGGCCCAATCTTCGCAAGTCGGCGTCATTGAGCGCCTGCACGCCCATGGAAACGCGATTGACCCCTGCATCACGAAACTGCAGGAGCTTCTCGGTCTCTACCGAGGTCGGGTTTGCCTCCAGCGTGATTTCAACGTCGTTTCCGCATCGCCAGAGCCTCACGGCATCCGCCACAAGGTCGGCTACCAGCTGCGCTGGCATCAGGCTGGGCGTACCACCGCCGAAAAAGATCGTGGACAGGACGTGGTCAGGCGTTTCGCTGTGGACGCGCGCAAGTTCCGATCTGAGAGCGCTGGACCACCGATCCATGTCCACTCCGTCCCGGACATGAGAATTGAAATCGCAATACGGGCATTTCGCGGCACAGAAAGGCCAATGGATATAGAGACCGAACCTCGGTGGCATCGCTCAGACCGCCAGCGCCCCGGCCGTGAACTTTCTGAAAGCATCCGCCCGGTGGGAGATCGGCGCCTTTTCAGCATAAGGCATCTCGCCGAAGGTGCGCGTATGCCCGTCGGGAATGAACATCGGATCAAAACCAAAACCCTGATCCCCGCGCATCGGCCATGTCAGCGCCCCGCGCGCCTCCCCCGCGTAGATTTCATCATCTCCGTCAGGCCAGGCCAGACACAGCGTGCAATGAAAGGTAGCGTCCCAAGGTTCCGGCACATCGGCTTCGGTCAGTTCCCTCCAGACACGCTCCATCGCCATGGGAAAGTCGCGGCCAGCCGGGGTTTCCGCCCAATCGGCCGTATAGACCCCGGGCGCGCCACCGAGGCCCGCAACCGCAAGGCCACTGTCGTCGGACAAGGCAGGCAGACCACTCTGCCCCGCTGCAAAATGCGCCTTGATCCGGGCGTTTCCTGCAAAGGTCGTCTCTGTTTCCTCTGGCTCTTCGAAGCCAAGCGCACCGGCGGACACCACCTCGATCCCGTGGGGTGACAGCAGGTCACCGATCTCTCTCAGCTTTCCCGCATTGTGGGACGCCAGGACGATCTTCGTCTCTGTGAGGCGACGACCCACCGCTTACTCCACGGCCGCACGTTGTGCGGCAACCAGCTGGTTCACACCCTGCGTCGCCAGGTCAATGAGGTCGTCCATCTGCGCGCGCGAAAAGGTGGACCCTTCGGCGGACATCTGAATCTCGACCATCTTGCCAGAGCCTGTGAGAACAAAGTTGCCGTCCACACCCGCCTCGCTGTCTTCTAGGTAATCGAGGTCAAGAACCGGTTGCCCGGCATAGATCCCGCAACTCACCGCCGCGACCGGATCAATGAGAGGGTCGCTGACGATATCGCCCGCCTTGATCAGCTTGTTGACAGCCAATTTCAAAGCCACCCAAGCGCCGGTGATCGACGCGCAGCGCGTGCCACCATCGGCCTGAATCACATCGCAATCGAGGCTGATCTGCCGTTCGCCCATGGCTACCCGATCCACGCCCGCGCGCAAGGAGCGCCCGATCAGCCGTTGGATCTCCTGCGTGCGGCCCGACTGCCCGTTCTTGGCCTCCCGCCGCATCCGCGTATGCGTCGCCCGCGGCAACATCCCGTATTCTGCCGTCACCCAGCCCAGGCCGGAGCCTTTCAGAAACGGCGGCACCCGTTCTTCGAGGGACGCAGTGCACAAAACGTGGGTGTCGCCCATCTTGATAAGGCAACTTCCTTCCGCGTGTTTGGTCACCCCTGTTTCAATCTCCACAGGTCGGAGCTCGTTCGTCTGGCGGCCGGATGGTCTCATCTTTTTATCTTTCCCTTTGGCCCCTCGTCTAAATCGCGGCCCTCTGTGAAACGCAAGATGAAACGCTCCATGATTGACCCCGCGAAGAGCACGGGATTAAATCCGGTGTCACCTCAGTCCGAGAGTTATGTCCGAGCAGTCTCAGATTTACGAAGACATGAACGACCGCACGCGCGAAGTCTTTCGCCGCGTGGTCGAAGGATACCTGTCTTCTGGCGAACCCATGGGCTCCCGAACGCTCACCCGTCATCTGGACGAAAAGGTGAGCGCCGCAACCATCCGCAACGTCATGCAGGATCTTGAGTATCTGGGTCTTCTGGAAAGCCCCCACGTCTCTGCCGGGCGCATCCCGACAGAGCTCGGCTTGCGGCTTTTCGTCGATGGCGTGCTCGAGGTTGGACAGCTGGGCGATGAGGACAAGCTGAAGCTCGACGCCACTTTGGGCAGTAACAGTGCCGATGTGTCGGGTATTCTCGACCGCATCGGCGGCGCGCTTTCCGGCATGACGCAGGGCGCGAGCCTTGTCCTCGCCCCGAAGCAAGAAGCCGAAATCAAGCACATCGAATTCGTCTCGCTCGCCCCGGACCGGGCGCTCGTCGTTCTGGTCTTTGCCGACGGCGAGGTGGAGAACCGCGTGTTCACCCCGCCCCCCGGCCAGACGCCGTCGTCCATGCGCGAAGCCGCGAACTTTTTGAATGCGCTCGCGCAGGGCCGCACCCTCGGTGATCTTCAACGCGTCATCGGGGCCGAGATTGCCAGCCGCAGACAGGAGATCGACACGCTCGCTCAGGCGCTGATCGCCAAAGGGCTCGCGATCTGGGAAAGCGATGGTGGCCAGCATGACCGTCTCATCGTGCGCGGTCGCTCAAATCTCTTGACCGACAGCGACGCCACGGACCTGTCCCGCATCAAGACCCTCTTCGACGATCTGGAACGCAAGCGCGACATTGCTGAATTTCTGGAACTTGCAGAGGACGGCCAAGGCGTTCGCATTTTCATTGGCTCCGAGAACAAACTCTTTTCACTTTCGGGTTCCTCTTTGGTGGTCTCTCCCTATATGAACGCGGACCGTAAGGTCGTGGGTGCGGTCGGTGTGATCGGCCCTACGCGGCTGAACTACGGGCGCATCGTGCCCATCGTGAACTACACGGCGGAGCTTGTGGGCCGCGCGCTCACGGACCGAAGCTGAGGGAATGATATGACCAAGAAAGACAGCTTGGACGATTTTCTGGACGACATCGAAGAAGCCGCAGCCGAGGAGCTGGCCGAGAACGTCGCCGAGATCTCTGATGAAGCCGCAGAGCTCGACGCGCTCAAGGCCGAGCGGGATTCACTGCAGGACAAGTTCATGCGCGCTCTGGCCGATGCCGAAAACGCGCGGAAGCGGTCTGATCGTGACCGCCGCGAGGCCGAAAACTACGGCGGCTCCAAGCTCGCACGGGATCTGCTGCCGGTTTATGACAACATGAAGCGCGCCCTGGCCTCCATGGCAGAGGTTGACGGCGATGCAAACAAGGCCCTGCTGGAGGGTGTTGAGCTCACCATGCGGGAGCTCGTGAACACGTTCAAAAAGCACGGGATAGAGCCGATCACGCCCGAAGTCGGCGACAAGTTCGATCCGCAGCTTCATCAGGCCATGTTCGAGGCTCCAGTCCCGGATACCAAGGCCGGGGACATCATTCAGGTCGCCGCCGAAGGGTTCATGCTCCACGATCGCCTGCTCCGACCGGCGCAAGTGGGCGTGTCATCCACCCCGGGCTAAGGCCGCCTTCAACTCATAGACGAGGTCGAGTGCCTCTTTGGCGGACAACTCGTCCGGATGGATATCGGCGAGCATGGCCTCAACGTCTGAGCTCTGCTTGATCGGTGCCGGCGCGGGCGACGCGGCGAAGAGGGGAAGATCGTCAATCAGGGCCGTTCGGGTGCCGCCCCCGTCCCGCTCCCCCTTTTCCAACGCCTCAAGAACGACCCGGGCGCGGGCGATCACACTGGCTGGCAGCCCAGCGAGCTTTGCCACCTGCACGCCATAGCTCCGATCCGCTGCGCCCTGCCGGACCTCGTGAAGGAACACGACGTCGCCTTCATGCTCCTTGACGGCGACGGTTGCGTTTTCGACATGCTCTAACTTGGCTGAAAGCGCCGTCATTTCGTGATAGTGCGTGGCGAAAAGGGCCCGGCACGCATTTACATCGTGCAAATGCTCAAGCGATGCCCAGGCGATGGACAAACCATCATAGGTCGAGGTGCCGCGCCCGATTTCATCCAGGATCACAAGCGCCGCATCGTCCGCCTGATTGAGGATGGCCGCTGTCTCCACCATCTCGACCATGAACGTTGATCGGCCCCGCGCCAGATCATCAGAAGCCCCGACGCGCGAAAAGATCTGGGACACGAGGCCCAAACGGGCGCGCCGGGCGGGCACAAAGCAGCCCATCTGCGCGAGGATCGCGATCAAGGCGTTCTGGCGCAGGAACGTGGACTTACCGGCCATGTTCGGCCCGGTAATGAGCCACATCCGCGTCTCATCGAGGTGGCAATCATTGGCCACAAAGGGCTCCCCCGCCCCATGCAATGCAGCCTCCACGACAGGATGGCGGCCCCCTGTGATCTCGAACTCCCGCCCGTTCGACAGCTCTGGTCGCGTCCAGTCCAGCTGCGCCGCAAGATCCGCCTGCGACGCGGCGACATCAATCGCGGCCACGGCATCCGACAGCGCGCCAAGCGCGTCAGCCCGGCTCAGGATTTCGTCTCTAAGCTGGCTGAAAATGCGGGTTTCGATGGTAATTGCATCTGCTCCGGCGCTCAGGATCTTCGTCTCGAGCTCCGACAGCTCTACCGTGGTGAACCTGACGGCGTTGGCCGTGGTCTGGCGGTGAATGAAGGTCTCTGACAGGGGCGCGCCCAGCATTTTGTCGGCGTGTGTGGCCGTCGTTTCGATGAAGTAGCCCAGCACGTTGTTGTGCTTGATCTTGAGGGACGGAACACCTGCGAGCTCCGCATAGGTGGCCTGCATGGCTGCAATGACCCCCCGCCCTTCATCTCGAAGCCTGCGCAACTCATCGAGGTCCGCTGCATAGCCCGAGGCGACGAACCCCCCTTCCCGGGCCAGCAACGGAGGCTCTGCGACCAGCGCGTCCTCCAGGATCGTCGCCAGCTCCCGCTCTGCGGTCAACGCGGGCGTGTAGCGCGTCAGTGGGCCGTTCAAATGGGCCGCCACGTCCCCGCCCGCTGCAATTGCCCGCGCGATGAGGCCCATGTCGCGCGGTCCCCCGCGGTCGAGGGAGAGCCGCGACAGCGCACGGTCAAGATCCGGGCAATTCTTCAGCGCCGCGCGCACCCTGCCCCGCGCCTCGCCATCCTCCGTGAAGGCCTCCGTTTCATCGAGGCGCGACCGGATCAGCTCCAGATCGCGCGAGGGTGAGGACAGTCGCCGTTCCAGCAGCCGCGCGCCCGCCGCCGTCACCGTCCGGTCGATCACGGTCAAAAGCGTGCCGGATTTCTCACCCGATAAGGATCGCGTCAGCTCCAGGTTCCGGCGTGTGGCGGCGTCGATCTCCACCGCGCTCCCCTGAAGCTCCCGCACAGGCGGCCTCAGGTTCGGCAGCTTCCCCTTTTGCGTGATCTCAAGGTAATTGAGGAGGGCGCCCAGCGCGGATGTCTCCGCCCGCCCAAAGGGCGCGAACACATCGAGGGACGCGACCCCGAAGATGCGTTTGCCCAGCGTGGCCGCCTGATCGCTGTCAAACGCACCGCGCACCATCTCGGTCGCTGCGCTGCCAATTTCGGTCACGACAGGCTCTAACTCGGCAAAATGCGCCTCGCTCAGCAGGACTTCCGCAGGGGCAAGGCGCGCAAGCTCGGGCCCCAGTTTCACGCGCGAACATGGCGACACCCGCACTTCGCCCGTGGACATGTCCGCCCAGGCGAGGGCCCCGTCCTCCCGCACCATCGCAAAGGCCGCGAGAAAGTTGTTCCGGCGCGCCTCGAGAAGGACATCCTCGGTCAGCGTGCCCGGCGTCACGAGGCGCACAACACCCCGCTTCACAACCGATTTATAACCGCGTTTCTTGGCCTCTTCGGGACTTTCAAGCTGCTCCCCCACGGCCACGCGAAAGCCCTTGCGGATCAGCTGCAGCAGATAGCCTTCCGCGGCATGGACCGGCACGCCGCACATGGGAATGTCTTCGCCGCCGTGCTTGCCGCGCTTCGTCAGCGCGATGTCCAGCGCCGCCGCCGCCGCCACGGCGTCGTCAAAGAACAGCTCGTAGAAATCGCCCATCCGGTAGAACAGGAGAGCATCGGGATACTCTGCCTTGATCTCCAGATATTGCGCCATCATCGGCGTGACAGGTGTCGTGCTGCTCATCGTCTGGCCCCCGGGCAGCACCGTATCGCCGCTAAGTTCAGGCTGCCAGAGCGGCTTTTGTTGCTGACCCCCCTTTCCCTCGATATTCAGGCCCGACGGCTACGGGAGGATACGATGGCCAAAACGAAGGTCACCGAAGAGGACGCGCTGGCGTTCCACATGGAGCCCGCACCGGGCAAGTTCGAGATCAGCGCAACCGTGCCCATGGCAACGCAGCGCGACCTCTCCCTCGCGTACAGCCCGGGGGTCGCCCATCCCTGCCTCGCGATCGCCGAGAATCCTGAAACGGCCTATGATTACACGAACAAGGGCAACCTCGTGGCCGTCATCTCCAACGGGACGGCGGTGCTGGGTCTCGGGAATCTGGGTGCGTTAGGCTCGAAACCCGTGATGGAGGGGAAGTCCGTCCTCTTCAAACGGTTCGCGGATGTGAACTCCATCGACCTGGAGCTCGACACCGAGGACGTCGACGCCTTCATCAATGCCGTCAAGATCATGGGCCCGTCCTTCGGCGGCATCAATCTTGAGGATATCAAGGCGCCAGAATGCTTTATCATCGAACAGGCGCTGAAGGAAGCGATGGACATCCCTGTCTTCCACGATGACCAGCACGGGACGGCGGTGATCTGCGCGGCGGGACTTCTGAACGCCCTGCATCTGAGTGGAAAGAAGATCGAGGACGTGAAGATCGTCCTCAACGGGGCCGGGGCGGCGGGGATCGCCTGCATCGAGTTGCTCAAAAGCATGGGTGCGCGGCACGAGAATTGCATCTGCTGCGATACCAAGGGCGTGATTTATCAGGGTCGCACCGAGGGCATGAACCAGTGGAAGTCCGGCCATGCGGTGAAGACGGACCTGCGGACCTTGAAGGACGCGATGAACGGCGCGGATGTCTTTCTCGGCGTGTCGGTGAAGGGGGCCGTGACGCCCGCCATGGTCGAAAGCATGGCCCCTGACCCGGTGATCTTCGCCATGGCAAACCCGGACCCCGAGATCACACCTGAAGAGGCGCAAGCCATCCGTGCTGACGCCATTGTGGCCACCGGTCGCTCGGACTATCCCAACCAGGTCAACAACGTGCTCGGCTTTCCCTATCTCTTCCGCGGGGCGCTCGATATCCACGCCCGCGCGATCAACGACGAGATGAAGATCGCCTGTGCCGAAGCGCTCGCCGCTCTGGCGCGGGAGGATGTGCCTGACGAGGTCGGCATGGCCTACGGCCGGGAGCTGTCCTTTGGCCGTGATTACATCATCCCGACGCCCTTCGATCCGAGACTGATCCACCGCATTCCGCCCGCCGTGGCGAAGGCGGGCATGGATACCGGCGTCGCGCGGCGACCCATCGTCGACATGGAAACATACGAGCTCAAGCTCAAGGCGCGGATGGATCCGACGGCCTCGATCCTGTCGGGTATCAACGACCGGGCGCGGGCCGCTCAGGCGCGGATGATCTTCGCGGAAGGCGACGACCCCCGCGTCCTGCGCGCCGCAGTGGCCTATCAACGGCAAGGTCTCGGCCAGGCCGTCGTCATCGGACGCGATTTTGAGGTGAAGGCGGACCTCGAGGCCTTGGGCCTAGGCGACGCCATGGGCGAGATCGAGGTGATGAACGCGGCCAAGACCGAGCACCTCGATACCTACAAGGAGTTCCTGTACACGCGCCTGCAACGGAAGGGCTTTGACCGTCAGGACATCCATCGCCTTGCCGCCCGGGACCGTCACGTCTTTGCCTGCCTGATGGCCGCCCACGGCCATGGTGACGGCGTCGTAACCGGGGCGACCCGCAAGAGCGCCCACATTCTGGAGCTCATCAACCACGTCTTCGACGCAGAGCCCCATAACGGCGCCGTGGGCGTCACGGCCCTCATCAATCGCGGGCGAATCGTCCTGATCTCGGACACGCTGGTCAATGAATGGCCGGACGAGGAAGACCTCGCCGACATCGCAGAGCGCGGGGCCAGCGTCGCCCGGGCGCTGGGTCTCGAGCCCCGCGTGGCGTTCGTGAGCTTTTCGACTTTCGGCTACCCCGTCTCCGAACGGGCCGAAAAGATGAACCGGGCGCCCAAGGTCCTCGAGAACAGGCGCGTCGATTTCGAATACGAGGGCGAGATGACCGTGGATGTGGCGCTCAATCCGAAGGCGCAGGCCCAGTATCCATTCAGCCGGCTCACAGGGTCCGCAAACGTCCTTGTCGTGCCGGCGCGTCATTCTGCGTCCATCTCGGTCAAGCTGATGCAGGAAATGGCCGGCGCGACCGTGATCGGCCCGATCCTCACCGGCATCGACAAGCCTATTCAGCTGTGCTCGGCGGTGTCGACGGCCAATGACATCCTGACGATGGCCGTCATCGCCGCCTGTGACATCAGGTGACACAGTGACTGTCTTTTGCGTCGGCTCCATCAATGCAGACCATTTCTACGAGGTGCCGAGGATCCCGGCGCCGGGGGAAACCCTCGAAGGGCGCAACCACCGCGTGGGTCTGGGTGGCAAGGGGGCCAACCAGTCGGTTGCGGCGGCGCAGGCGGGCTCGCGTGTCGTGCATATCGGCGCAGTGGGCGAGGATGGCGCCTGGGCCGTCGATCGGCTCCGCGACCTCGGGGTTGAGACGGATTTCGTCGTCACGGTGAATGAACCAACGGCCCACGCGATCATCAACGTGGCTCAGGACGGCGAGAACGCCATCGTCATCTATCCCGGCGCCAACATGATGCAGTCAGAAGACGCAATCCGGGCTGCGCTCCGCCAGTCTCAGCCGGGTGATCGGCTGATCCTCCAGAACGAGGCGTCCTTGCAGGCCGAAGCGGCCCAGATGGCGGCGCGGGCTGGCCTGCAGATCATCTATTCCGCCGCGCCATTTGACACTGACGCCGTGCAGGCGATCATGCCCCACGTGGATATTCTCGTGGTGAATGAGGTCGAGGCCGCGCAGCTTTCTGCCGAGTTAGAGACAGATCTCGCCGATCTTCCCGCTCTGGGCGTCCTCGTCACACGTGGCTCTGAGGGCGCCGATTTTATCTCGGCGGGGGAGGCGACGCATGTGGACGCCTACGCCGTGACGCCGGTGGATACGACGGGCGCAGGGGACACGTTTCTCGGATACTTCGTGGCCGGGCTCGATCAGGGGCTCGAACCCCCTGCGGCGATGACGCTTGCCTCTGCAGCGGCGGCCCTCAAGGTGACGCGGCCCGGGACAGCCGATGCCATACCGGGCCGCGAAGACGTGGAAGCGTTCCGCGCCTAGCTCGCGAAGGGGGCAGCGCTGCCCCAAAGCTGACGTACCCGTTCATCCCGACCGCAGGCGGCGCGATACCGCTTGTAGGCCTCAGCCTTGGAGCGCGGTCCGAAGCGCGTCAGAATGATGTCCTGACCCTTGTAGTAATCCTGGTGAAAGGCGTCGGCGTCGTAAAACGGCCCCTGTCGCAGGATCGGCGTCACCACCGACCGGCCAAGAGCTGCCTGGGCCTCCGCCTTCGCGCGCTCTGCGGCGGCCTTTTCGGCTGAGTTAGAGTAGAAAATCGCCGTGCGGTAGCTCTCACCCCGGTCACAGAACTGGCCGCCCGCATCCGTTGGATCAACGGACCGGAAAAACGCGCTCAGCAGCCTGTCGAGCGAGACGACATCCGCGTCATAGCGGATCTTAACGGCCTCATAATGCCCCGTGCCGCCCGCCGTGACCTGCTTGTAGGTCGGGTTGGCCACGCTGCCGCCGGTAAACCCGCTTCTTGCACTCAGCACGCCACGCACGCTCTCGAAATCGCTCTCGACGCACCAGAAGCACCCGCCCGCCACGGTCAGTGTCTGGATATCCCGCGCCTGCGCTTTGGTCGTGCACTGGATCAGGATCGCGATTGCGATCGCAAACGCAGTCAGGAAGGGGCGGGGCTTGTGGATCGGGTTCAACATGATGTGCTCCTGTCGTTGAAACAGGTGTGCCGCGTTCGCTTTGAAATGTGAATTCACGGGCTGGGGAGGTCACGCCGGAGTTACCGCTTGAAAAAAAGCGGGTCTTCGGGGAACGCTCTCCGTCATGGACCAGGTCACGACCCATCAGGCTGAAGACGACGCGCGCAACGAGGCCATTGTGATCTACGTCGATGGCGCCATCGTTCCCCGCAACGAGGCCAAAGTGTCTGTCTATGACAGTGGTTTCATGCTTGGGGATGGCGTTTGGGAGGGTCTGAGGCTCTATAACGGGCGCTGGGCCTTTGTTGACGAACATCTCGACAGGCTCTTTGAGGCAGCGCTCGCGATTGATCTTGAACTGCCGCTTGACCGGGCGGGAATGTTACAGGCTCTCGAAGACACGCAACGCGCCAACGGCATGGACGACAACGCCCATGCGCGGCTCATGGTGACGCGCGGCGTCAAGATGCGCCCGTTTCAGCATCCGTCGCTGTCGCGCTCCGGTCCGACCATGGTGATCATCATGGAACATTCGCGACCCAGGATCCCGCGCCCTATCCGCCTTGCCACGGTGCCGCATGTCAGGGGTCTGCCGATGACGCAGGACCCCAAGTTGAACTCTCATAGCAAACTGAACTGCATTCTCGCCTGTATCGCGGCCGAAAAAGCAGGCGCCGACGAGGCGCTCATGCTCGATATCCATGGCTTCGTGAACACGACGAATGCCTGTAATTTCTTCATCGTGCGCAAGGGAGAGGTTTGGACCTCCAGCGGCGATTACTGCATGAACGGGATCACGCGGCAGAAGGTGATCGACCTGTGCCGCGCTGACGGCATCCCGGTTTATGAGCGTAACTTTTCCCTCGTGGACACCTACGGTGCGGAGGAGGCGTTTCTTACGGGTACGTTTGGCGCGCAAACTCCGGTGAGCGACATCGACGGTCGGACGATCGGCAGCGGTGAGATGGGTCCGGTGACAACCCGCCTCCGCACACTCTATCAGGATCTGATCGCCCGGCATTGCGCCGCATGAGGATCGCCGTCTGGTCGGGCCCCCGGAACCTCTCCACGGCGCTCATGTACTCCTTCGGCAATCGGCCTGACATGGCCGCAGTGGATGAACCCTTCTACGGCGCGTTCCTGTCTCACAGCGGGATAGATCATCCCCTGTCCGATGTGATCCGCGCTGAAATGGAATGCGATGCAGGGCAGGTGCCCGGTCAGCTCCGGCAGTTCACGGCACCGCACCAATATGAAAAGCACATGGTCCACCACATGCTGCCCGGCTTTCCGCTTCACTGGATGACTGAGGTGCGCAACGTCTTCCTCATCCGCCACCCGGCCCGCGTCCTGGCGAGCTACGTTGAGAAGCGCCAGTCGCCCACCGCCGCAGATCTCGGCTTTACCCAGATCGAGGCCTTGCTGGCGCGTGCGGATGATCCGGTCATTATCGACAGCGCCGACATTCTGAGGGCCCCCCGGCAGATGCTTGCGGCGCTTTGCGATGCCCTGGGTCTTCCCTTCGATGAGGCGATGCTAAGCTGGCCTGCCGGCCCGAAACCCTTCGATGGCCCCTGGGCCCCGCACTGGTACGACGCCGTCCACCGCTCCACCGGCTTCGAGGGCGCGAACCGCCCGCTGCCTGATGTCCCTCGTGCCCATGCGCCGATCTACCTCGGTGCCCTCGCGCAATACGAGCGGATGAAAGCCCGTGCACTGAGCCCGTCGCAAGGCTGAAATCGGGGCTTTGCGTTTTGTACATTTTGGGTTTTCGGCCTCTCTCGATTGTACAAAACGGGGCAAAACTCCCCTACGTCACGCGGGGAAAGATGCGGGGCTTTACCCCGCGAAATGATGATCAGTCACCGGCATATGCTGAGGGTGCAACGTCGTGATTTGTTAAGATCCGGCACCGCTGCTGTGTGCGTTTCAGCTTTCCCCCGGTGCCCGTTGCCGCCTTCACTCCGGCAGCGGCTGTCCGCTCGGGCTTTGTGTGCCCGGGCGCGGACAGCCGCACGCGCCGGAGGTGTCGTGTCCAAGGAGGCGCTGGCCAAAAGTCGCAAGCTGTCTGCTTGCATGGTGTTGCGGCCAGAGGCGCATGGGTGATCGGAGCGGCGGAATACGGGAAGACCACCGCGACCTCCCCAGTTTGTAACGCGTCACGGGTTCCGGGCAGCCTTGTTGGGTCGGTATTTGCCGAGGCTGCCCGGAATTCATCACGTCCGATCCGTGCTGACGGCCTGCGAATTTCGGCGTTTGTGACCGCAACTACCTGTAAAAGCTTTACTTTTTCATCCGGCGGTCCCGCGCGGCCAACAGCTTGAGCCGCAGCGCATTCAACTGGATAAAGCCCTTGGCGTCTTCTTGATTGTAAGCGCCAGCGTCATCTTCAAACGTCACATGAGCCTCCGAATAGAGCGATTGGTCCGACCACCGCGCCACCGTATGCGCTGAGCCTTTGTAGAGCTTTACGCGCACGGTGCCCGAAACATGCTCCTGGCTTTTGTCGATCAAGGCTTGCAGCATCTCCCGCTCTGGCGAGAACCAGAAGCCGTTATAGATCAGCTCCGCGTAGCGCGGCATGATCGAATCCTTGAGGTGGCCCGCGCCGCTATCGAGGGTGATCTGTTCGATGCCGCGATGCGCCTCCAGCAGGATGGTGCCGCCGGGTGTCTCGTAGATCCCGCGGGACTTCATGCCAACAAAGCGGTTTTCAACGAGATCGAGCCGCCCGACACCGTGTTTTCCACCCAATTCATTGAGCTTTGTCAGTATGTTAGCGGGGCTCATCGCCTCCCCGTTGATCGCCACGGCATCGCCTGCCTCGAAGGTGATTTCCACCATTTCAGGCGTGCCAGGGGCGTCTTCGGGGGCCACCGTGCGTTGATAGACATAGTCAGGTGCTTCCTCGCCTGGGTCCTCCAGGACCTTGCCTTCCGATGAGGTGTGCAGCAGGTTTGCATCCACCGAGAACGGCGCCTCCCCCCGTTTGTCCTTGGCAATCGGGATCTGGTTTTTCTCGGCGAATTCCAGAAGCCTCGTGCGGGAGCTGAGGTCCCATTCCCGCCAGGGGGCGATGACCTTTATGTCGGGGTTCAGGGCATAGGCGGCCAGTTCGAAGCGCACCTGATCGTTGCCTTTGCCGGTTGCGCCGTGGCTCACGGCGTCGGCGCCTTCGGCGGCTGCGATTTCGACGAGGCGCTTGGAAATCAACGGCCGGGCTATGGACGTGCCAAGCAGGTAAAGTCCCTCATACAGGGCGTTTGCGCGAAACATCGGAAAGACGAAGTCACGCACGAATTCCTCGCGGAGATCTTCGATGTAGATGCTGGTTGCGCCCATCATCTCGGCTTTCTTGCGGGCGGGCTCCAGCTCCTCCCCCTGGCCGAGATCGGCCGTAAACGTCACGACCTCACAGCCATACTCCGTTTGCAACCATTTCAGGATGATCGACGTGTCGAGACCGCCGGAATAGGCCAGCACAACCTTCTTAGGTGCAGACATGGAAAGCCCCCGCTATTAGCATTCTTGCGGCGGTTATCGCCTTTTGAGAAACCCGACAAGCCGCTGGAAATGAGGACCAAGGGCCTTAGGAGGGCCAAGATGGCGTTTTCGATGATGTCACATGCGGTGCGGATGCTGTGGGCCAATCTGGGCCACGCCGCACGGGTGAGCGTTGTACCGCTCTTGCTGATGTACCTTTTCATCATCGTCGCTTTGACGTTCTACGTCATGACGGACGAGAGTATCGTCGCCTTCGTTGAGGAATACGCCCGGATCGGCGGTCTCGACCCGTCGAACCCGCCGCCTGAGATCACAGCGCCAGAGCTTCCGGGGCTCACGGTGATGATGGTCTTCATGGGCATTCTGTTTTTCTTCATTGTCATGGCGTTCATGGCCTGGGTTGCCATTGCCTGGCACCGGTTCATCCTGCTTGAAGAGTATCCGGAAGGCTGGTTCCCCGCGTTTCGCTGGGACGAAATCGTCGAATACGTCTGGAAGCTCGTACTTCTGTCCTTCGTTTACGGGCTCGTTGCGCTGATACCCATCCTCACCTTCGCGATCATCGGCACCGGCATGGGAACGGGTGCCGGGATCGCCGTGTTGAGTGTCATCCTCCTCTTTCCGATCTTTATGTGGCTGTCTTTCCGGCTTTCCATCGTCTTGCCATCGGCGGCCGTATCGCGCCGGATGGCCCTCGGTGAGGCATGGCGCGTGACAGAACCGCATTCAGGCACGATCTTTTGGTTCGGGGTCATTTACCTTGGCGTGACGATTGGCATTCAGATCGTCGTCGCGATCTTTGGCTTCGTGCCGATCCTCGGCGCGCTGGCGTCTCTTTTCGGGAGCTGGTTCACGACCATCCTTGGCTTCAGCGCGCTTACGACGGTCTACGGTGTCGCAGTCGAGGGGCGCGAGCCCACCTGAGCCGCCATAAACCTTGCATAGGCTACACTGCTCGGGCACTCAGCCTGACATGACTGAATTTGCCGCCCAAGTCCGCCGCGCCGCTGAGGCCATGCGCACGCTCTTCGAGCCGACACCGCTTCAGCGCAACGACCATTTGAGCGCGAAGTTCGGGGCGGAGATTTGGCTCAAGCGCGAGGATCTGTCGCCCGTGCGGTCGTACAAGCTTCGCGGGGCATTCAACGCGATGACCAAGGCTGTCGCCGTGCGCCCGGAGCAGTCTCTTTTTGTCTGTGCCTCGGCCGGGAACCATGCCCAGGGCGTGGCGTTCAATTGCGCCAATCTGGAGCGAAAGGGCGTGATCTTCATGCCCGTCACCACGCCCCAGCAGAAGATTGAAAAAACACGCATGTTTGGCGGCCCTTGGGTAGAGGTACGCCTTGTCGGCGATTACTTCGACGATTGCCTAAGCGCGGCTCAGGCGTTCTGTGAGGGTGAGGGCGGCCATTTTCTGTCGCCGTTCGACGATCCGGATGTGATCGAAGGGCAAGCGTCGGTGACGCTTGAGGTGGTCGACCAGCTTGGGCGGGCGCCTGACGTCATGGTTCTTCCCGTTGGCGGGGGCGGTCTGTCTTCCGGGGCGCGAAAGCTGATGCTGGATCTGGGGACGCAAACAGAAATGTTCTTTGTCGAGCCCACCGGCGGCGCGAGCCTCATGGCAGCTGTGCGTGCCGGGGAGCCGACGACCCTCAACGGGATCGACAGTTTTGTTGACGGTGCGGCCGTCGCGCGGATCGGGTCGAAGACCTTTGCAGAGCTCCACGGTATCGCGGAAGAAAACGTCCTCCTGTCGCCCGAGAACCGGATTTGCACGACGATCATCGAGATGCTCAACATCGAAGGGATCGTGCTGGAGCCTGCTGGCGCCCTCGCCATCGATGCGCTGGGCGAGATCAAGGAACGGATTGCAGGCAAAACGGTAGTTTGTGTCGCTTCTGGCGGCAATTTTGACTTTGAACGCTTACCCGAAGTGCGAGAGCGCGCGCAGAAGTTTCAAGGTCTCAAGAAGTACATGATCCTGCGGCTGCCGCAGCGTCCGGGAGCGTTGAAGGATTTCCTCATGATGCTCGGGCCCGATGATGATATCGCGCGATTTGAGTATCTGAAAAAGTCGGCGCGAAATTTCGGTTCAATCCTTCTTGGGATTGAAACGAAGCAAGCGGCAAACTTCGATCGCCTGTTTGCGACCCTGGATGAAGCTGGTTTCGTTTACGAAGACATTACCGACAACGAGACCGTCGCGAATTTCGTCATCTGACTTCACTGCCTGTTAACGGGGTGTGGGCCACATTGGCGCCGTCTCCGTTCAGGTATGCACAGTGAACCAGTCCAAACCCAAATCAATGCCCGGCCTTTCTGGGGGGATCGAGCGTGTCTTGCTCGCCGGTCCCCCGGGCATTGAGGCGGACGCGTTGCTGGGCCTTTTGCGATCTGCCGGGATGGTCGTGCGATGGGCCCGGGTTGCCCAAGATGCTTTGGCGATAGCGCAGGGCTTTTCTCCCGATCTCATTTTTGTGGACTGGCAAGACCTCGATGTCCCGGGTGAAAAGTTCATACGGATGCTCCGGGATGAAAAGCTGTCGCAATCCCCGTTCATCGTGGCCGTTACAGGGGATTTTGCCACAGCGACCGCCCGCAATGACGCGCTTCATGCGGGGGGCGATCTCGTTCTGGGCGGTCGCCCGACGGCGAATGACCTCGCGGCCGCGCTGTCCCTTGCCGGTCGCCAGAAAGCGCGAAACCGCGCGCAAGAAGACAAGCTTCACAGGGTTATGGGCCGGCTCAGTGACGTGCAGGCGCGTTTCGATTCCCTCGATAATGACCTGTCGGAGGCGAAGAAGCTCCAACAGAGCCTGATGCGGGAACGGCATGTTGCGCTGGGACCGGCAGAGATCTCCCTTATCCTGCGGTCAAGCGGTCATGTGGGGGGCGATCTCGTTGGTCACTTTCCGATCTCGGACGGGGTTCATGGGTTCTTCGCCCTTGATGTGTCCGGGCATGGGGTGTCTTCGGCCCTGATGACAGCGCGCCTGGCAGGGTACCTTTCCGCAACGAATGCGCGTCAGAACATTGCCATCGAGATGGTGGATGGTGAGCCGCTGCCACGATCCCCGGCAGCTGCGGTCGAGGACCTCAATACACTCGTGATGGAGGATCTTGAGACGGATCATTACTTCACCATGATCCTCGGACACATTGACGGTGAGGCAGGGAAAGTGACCTTCGCCCAAGCTGGACACCCGCACCCTGTCATTCAGCGGGCGCAGTGTGGGACGGAATTCCTCGCGGTAGGGGGGCTTCCGGTGGGCCTCATTCCGGGCGCCGACTACAAGGACACCGAAGTAGATCTGAAGGCGGGCGAACGCCTCCTCATTCTGTCGGATGGATTTACCGAGGCGAGCTTGCCGGACGGGACGTTTCTGGGCGAAGACGGGCTCGTACGCCTCCTGGACGCGTCGCGCGATCAACGTGGTCCGACGCTTCTGGAGACACTGGTCTGGGACCTCGGCGCAGCCGTTGGCGAAGACGACTTTCAGGACGACCTGAGTGGCGTATTGATCGAAGTGCTGCCCAATCCGAACACGTGACGGACAAAGTGCTGATCGCCGCTGTCGGCAAGGACCTCTGCCGCAACCGTCGCCTGCATCCAGACTGCTGTGTGCCCCTCCTCTAGTGGTGGGCCCAGGCGTCGAACCGGTCGGGCGAGGTACAAGGTGCAGACTTTCTCGGCCCAGAGGTCGTATTCCGGCATGTAGGTAAACCGCCGGAACGCGCCGATGCGAACAGGCCTGGAAATCCGCCAGCCCGTCTCTTCGAGACATTCGCGAAAGAGCGCCTGGGTTGGGTTCTCGCCCGGGTCGATCCCGCCCCCCGGAAGATGAAAGTCGGGCTGCGGCTCCATCTGGTGGGTCACCAGCATCTCCTGCCCCCGTGCGAGGATCGCATAGGATCCCGGTCGGAGCCGATAGCGGCGTCCAGGCTCGGGGGAGTGTCCGAATCTGCGCATAGCGGCTCCTCACTTGGCGCTCAGCTTGCTGATCTTATATGGGCGCGGTATGCCAAATCCAACGCCCCGCGAGGGCCCGAGGGGCCAATCCATGACACTCAGTTCCAAAATCGCGTGGGACGACACAGTCTTGCCGTTCCAACTTGATCGCTCTGATATCCGAGGACGCATTGCGCGCCTGGATGGGGCGTTGGATCAAGTGCTCGCCCAACACGACTACCCACCGGTCATCGAGTCCCTCGTGGCTGAAATGGCTCTTTTGACCGCGCTTATCGGGCAGACGATGAAGCTTCGCTGGAAACTGAGCCTGCAAGTGCGGGGTGACGGGCCCGCCCGCCTGATCGCGACGGACTATTACGCGCCGAGCAAAGAAGGCGATCTGGGCCAAATCAGAGCCTATGCGAGCTTTGACGAAGACCGATTGGACGCTGCAGGACATCCTTTTGCTCAGATCGGAAAGGGTTACTTCGCAATCCTCATTGATCAGGGAAAGGGGATGACCCCGTACCAGGGGATTACCCCTATCGCAGGGGGGTCTCTCACGAATTGCGCCCAGACCTACTTTGCGCAGTCAGAGCAGCTGCCCACCCGGTTTGCGCTTGCCTACGGACAATCGTCGGAGCCCGGCGGAGCCGAGAGCTGGCGTGCGGGCGGTGTCATGCTTCAACACATGCCCAAAGCCTCGCCATTCGTGCAGGGCGGCGGCACGGGCGAATCCGGCTTGCTGGCGGCAGAAGACATGCTTGACGGCGACGAGGGTGAGAACTGGAACCGCGTGAACCTCCTCCTCGACACCGTGGAGGAGTTGGAGCTCGTAGGACCTTCGGTGCAACCGACCGAGCTTTTGACGCGCCTCTTTCACGAGGAGACACCCCGCGTATATGACGCGCAGCCGATCGAATTTGGATGCACTTGTTCCGCGGACAGGGTCCGCCAAAGCCTGTCCATCTATTCGGCAAAGGACATTGCCACGATGACGCGGGACGACGGGACCGTCACAGCGGATTGCCAGTTTTGCGGCGCTCACTACAGTTTCGATCCCAAGACGCTGGGGTTTGAGGCTGAGGGGCAAAGTGAGTGAAATTGTCGAAAAGGTGCGTCGCGTGCTTGAGCAGCCCGCGCCGCCGTCTTCAGATTTCGATCTGAATCCGGGAGTTTCCTTGCCGGGAGGGCGGACGCTGCGACCCGCGGCTGTTCTGATCGCCTTGACCAGTACGGGGGATGTTGTGCTCACAAAGCGCGCTGCGCAGCTCAAGCATCATCCGGGCCAGATCTCCTTTCCCGGTGGCAAGATGGATCCGGATGACAAGAGCCTTTGGGACTGTGCGTGCCGCGAGGCAGAGGAGGAGATCGGCCTCCATCCCGCATCGTTAAAGCCTCTCGGAACGCTGCCCCACCACGAGACGGTCACGGGATTTAACATAACGCCCCACGTGGCCTGCATACGGTCGGAGCAATCGTTCCGCCCGAATGCAGGAGAGGTAGACGAAGTCTTCACGGTCCCGCTGGCCCACGTTCTCGCGCCAGATAGGTTTCGGATCGAAGGGCGCATGTGGCAGGGCGCAATCCGTCACTATTACACCGTGCCTTACGGGCCGTATTACATCTGGGGCGCTACGGCGCGGATGCTGCGTGGGCTCGCTGATAGGTTTGCGGCGTGGCAAACCTAGAGGCGCCTTGGCTGACGAGCGCGGGGTCCCTTGCGGTCTTTGCCATGCTTGAGGGCGCTGGCCACCAAGCATGGTTCGTGGGCGGTTGCGTGCGAAACGCGCTGATGGAGGAGCCGGTGTCTGATCTCGATATTGCCACCGATGCGCTCCCCGAGGATGTGATGAAGCTCGCCGAAGGGGCGGGTCTCAAAGCGGTGCCGACGGGGATTGCCCACGGTACAGTGACAGTTGTGAGCGCGGCCCAGACCTTCGAAATCACGACGTTTCGGCGCGATGTCGAAACGGACGGGCGGCGGGCGGTGGTCGCGTTCTCTGAACAGATGGAGGACGACGCGCGTCGGCGCGACTTCACGGTGAATGCACTTTACGCCGGCAAAAGCGGTGAGGTGCGGGATCCCGTAGGAGGTCTGGCGGACCTTGAGGATCGCAGGTTCCGTTTCATCGGTGATCCGCATCACCGTATTTGCGAAGACTACCTTCGCATCCTGCGCTTTTTCCGGTTCTTCGCATGGTACGGTCGTGATCTCGATGCTGACGGACTTGCGGCATGTTCGAGCCTTTCCGAGGGCGTTTTGTCCCTGTCAGCTGAACGGGTGACGTCAGAGATGCTCAAGCTTCTCGCGGCGAGGGATCCCGCCCGAGCCGTTGCCGCCATGGAGCATGCGGGTATTTTGCAACGCGTTCTCCCGGGCGGGTCGTCCAGGTTTCTCGCGCCCTTTCTCCACCTCGACCCGGTCGCGGAAATCGACCCTATCGCGCGCCTTGCAGCGATTGGAGGCGATGTGTCGGGTCTGCGGCTGAGCCGTGCAGACGCGAAGGCACTCGATGCCTATCGTCACGGACTAGAAAATACGTGGAGCGCCGGGCGTCTGGGATATGCCCTGGGGGAGGATCAAGCGCTGCGCGTGCTGGCCCTTCGCGCTGCTTTGTTCGAACATCCGCTTGATCCCGCGCATCTTGAGGCCGCCAGGAAGGGTGCGGCATCGGTCCTGCCCGTCCGGGCAGCGGATCTGCCGGACACTTTGGTCGGGCCGGAGATTGGAAACGCGCTGAAGATCCTCGAAGATCGCTGGATTGATTCGGATTTCGGGCCGAGCAAGGCCGAACTCCTCGCATCGCTATGATCGCGCCGCTTTACCTCTTTGTGTTTGCAGGGCTCTTTTCGCCCGGTCCCAATGTCATCCTGCTGACCGCCTCGGGGGCCCGGTTCGGATTCCAGAGGACGCTTCCGCATGTTTTCGGCGTGGCGGTCGGTGTGGGTGTGATTGCGGGGCTCACCGGCTTTGGGATCGGCGCCCTCTTGTCTGCCATCCCAACACTCAAGATCGTCCTGCAGATCATCGCAGGCTGCTGGATCCTTTACATGGCGTGGCGGCTCTGGGTTGCGCAGGCATCAAACAGCCCTGAGTCTTCCGACCGGCCCTTTACCTTCGTGGAAGCAGTCCTTTTCCAATGGGTGAATGCCAAGATTTGGGCTGTCGCACTTGCCGCTACGTCTTACACCGAAGGGGCAGCAGCGACAAAGGCGGCGTTCCTCCTTGCTACCGCATTTTCTGGCATAAACCTCGGCGTCTGCCTGTTCTGGAGCTTTGCCGGATCGCTCCTGACTTACCTCCTCAGCACCCCGACGGCGTTCCGCATCTTTATGCGTGCCATGGCGGCGCTTTTGGCATTTTCGGCGGTACTGGTTTTCCTCTGACGCAACCGGGCTTATGTATGGTCTCAACCGTGAGGCCTCCCCCCGTGTTTCGCTATTTCGAGAACCTTAACGATCCGTATTCGGATTACGTCCCGCAGGATCGACCGCCGACGCGGCTTTGGCCGTTCCTTTGGAGCTACCTGAAGGACTTCAAGGCGCTGTTTATCTATTCCGCGCTGCTATCCGTGGCCGTGGCGGGGATTGAGCTCTGGCTCATTTACTACATGGGGCGGCTCATTGATGACCTCGTCGCGACGGGGGTGGATACGTTTTGGGGCGTTCATGGATTGGAATTGGCCCTGGTTGCTGCGTTTATCCTGGTCGTCCGACCGCTGGTGCAGACCCTTGACGTGCTCCTTATCAACAATGCGATCATGCCCAATGTGGGTACGACGGTTCGGTGGCGTGCGCACAGGCACGTCCTGCGCCAGTCCGTCAGTTGGTTCGAGAATGACTTTGCTGGTAGGATCGCGAACCGGATCGTGCAGACCCCGCCCGCAGTAGGCGAGATGACGTTCCAGGCGTTCGACGCAATCAGCTACTCCGCGGCCTACTTCGTCGGGGCGATCATCCTGATGTCGACGACCGATCCGCGCTTGATGCTGCCCCTTCTCGCTTGGCTTGTCCTCTATGGCTGGCTTGTGAGATGGACAGTGACCCGCGTTGGCCCCGCGTCGCAGGCCGCATCTGATGCGAGATCGGCCGTCACCGGGCGCGTCGTGGACAGCTATACGAACATCCACTCGGTGAAGATGTTCACGCATCACGAGCGCGAAGAGCTCTTTGCCAAGGAAGCCATCGAAAACGCGCGCCAGACCTTTCAGGCTGAGATGCGTATTTTCACGATGATGGATGCGATGCTCACGTTCCTGAACGGTCTGCTGATCGTGGCGGTCGTGGGATGGGGTCTGTTCCTTTGGACAGGTGGGTCTGCGACAGTCGGCGTCGTGGCGGCGGCATCGGCGCTCGTCCTGCGCTTGAACGCCATGACGGGCTGGATCATGTGGGCGTTGACGTCGTTCTTCCAGAACATCGGTATCGTAAAGGAGGGCATGGAGACGATCGCAGAGCCGATCACACTCCTCGACAAGCCCGGCGCAGAGGAGTTGCGCCTGTCCGAGGGCCGGATTGAGATTGACCAGCTTACCCACCATTATGGGCGCTCCAAAGGTGGGTTAGACTCTGTTTCGCTGACGATTGAGCCAGGGCAGAAAGTGGGTCTTGTGGGTCGCTCCGGGGCTGGCAAGTCGACGCTCGTAAAGCTCCTGCTACGCTTTTACGACGCGGAAGGTGGCGCGATCCGCATCGATGGGCAGAACGTCAGTGATGTCACGCAATCGAGCCTGCGCCGCCAGATCGGTATGGTGCAACAGGACACGGCGCTTCTGCATCGGTCTGTGCGTGACAACATCCTTTACGGCGACCCGACTGCATCCGAAGACGCGATACAGCGCGCCGCAGCGCAGGCGGCGGCAGACTTCATCCCCGATCTCGAGGATAAGGACGGAAACATCGGATACGACGCGCAAGTGGGCGAGCGCGGAGTGAAACTGTCGGGCGGCCAGCGTCAGCGGATCGCCTTGGCGCGCGTCATCCTGAAGAATGCCCCGATCCTTCTCTTGGATGAGGCGACGTCAGCGCTCGATAGTGAAGTGGAGGCGGCCATCCAGAGCACGCTGACGCAGATGATGGACGGCAAGACCGTCATTGCCATTGCGCACCGCCTTTCGACGATCGCGCAAATGGACCGGATAATCGTGATGGATGAGGGCCGCATCGTCGAAGACGGCTCCCATACGGACCTGCTGGCGAAGGGCGGCCTCTACGCCAGCTTCTGGGCACGGCAGTCGGGCGGCTTCATCCTGACCGAGGAGGCAGCTGAATGAATGGGCTTGTTCAGAAGCTCGCCGGCATGATCGCGCCGTTTGAGTATGCCGAGGGCCCGCCACCCCGGACGCTGATGGCGTTTCTGCGGTGGTGCCTCAAAGGCTCTTGGCCGATGTTTTTCCTGGCGTTCTTTGTTTCCGCCGCTGCCGGCACCTCCGAAGTCGTGGCGGCCATCATCCTCGGTGCCATAGTCGATTCGACGGCCGGTGATCCGTCCACGTGGTTCGACACGAACACGTTCATCCTCGTGGGCTTTTTCGGGTTTTTCCTCGTGCTCCGGCCCATCGCGTTCGGTGCGTCAGCGGCGCTCAATTCAATCATGATCCAACCCAACGTGAACATGCTGGTGCAAAGCCGCCTGCATCGGTGGGTCCTTGGCCATTCGACGCAGTTCTTTGACGACGATTTCGCCGGCCGTATAGCGCAAAAGCAGATGCAAACTGGCCGAGCGGTCACCGATGTGCTGGTAGAACTGATCTCGGTCGTGGCCTTTGCTGCGGCCTCGGTCGTGGGGTCCATCCTGCTTCTTTTGACAATTGACTGGATGGTCGCCGGGATCGTGATCGTCTGGTTCGCGGCCTACCTCAAGATGATCTCCTGGTTCATGCCGCGCATACGGGTGCGTTCCAAGGATAGGGCGGCGAAACGATCAAACGTGTCCGGGCAAATCGTCGACACGTTGGGGAATATCAAAACCGTCAAGCTCTTTGCGAACTCTCAGCACGAGGATCAAGCTGCGCTCGGGGCCATGCGTGACTATCGCGGCTCGGCCATTGAGTTCGGCAAGATCAGTGCCTTGTTCCGCCTTGCCCTCATGTCGATTGCGGGGGTTTTGCCTGTGTTGCTCATAGGAACGGCCATCATGCTCTGGATTCAGGGCAGCGCGAGCGCGGGCGACATTACGGCGGCGGGTGTCATATCCATCCGTTTGAGCCAGATGACCGGGTGGGTGAGTTTTGCCCTCATGGGGCTTTACGCCAATGTGGGCGAGATTGAGGACGGGATCAAAACCCTCACCCCGCCCCATTCCGTGACGGATGATCCCGACGCGCCTGCCTTTGAGCGCGGCAAGGGTGAAGTGCGTTTTGAGGGCCTCAAGTTCACCTATGGCGGCGGTGCGGGAGGGGTACGCGGCCTCGATCTCACACTCAGCCCGGGCGAGAAAGTGGGCGTTGTCGGGGCGTCCGGGGCCGGTAAATCGACCCTCGCGGCGCTTCTCTTGCGGCTCTACGACACCGAAGAGGGCGAGGTTCTCGTCGATGGACAGAATGTCAGCCGGGTGACGCAAGAAAGCCTGCGCCGCAATATCGCGATGGTCACGCAGGATACGGCGATGTTCAACCGCTCTGCGCGCGATAATATCCTTTATGGTCGCCCCGACGCCACCGACGAAGAGATGGTCGCCGCCTCCCGCAAGGCGTCAGCCCATGAGTTCATTCAGGATCTGCAGGATGCCAAGGGCCGCACAGGATACGAGGCGCATCTGGGCGAACGTGGCGTCAAGCTTTCGGGAGGTCAGCGTCAGCGGATCGCCCTTGCCCGCGCCATTCTGAAGGACGCGCCGATCCTGATCCTGGACGAGGCGACGTCAGCCCTGGACAGCGAGGTCGAAGCCGAGATTCAGGACGCCCTTGCTGGCGTGATGGAGGGAAAGACCGTTCTCGCCATTGCGCATAGGCTATCGACGCTTGCGAACATGGATCGCATTGTCGTCATGGATCAGGGCAAAATCGTCGAACAGGGCACCCATAGTGAGCTTATGGCGCAGAACGGGCTCTACGCCCGCTATTGGAACAGGCAGTCCGGCGGATTTCTCGGCTACGACGCTGCCGCAGAGTAGCCGCCAGTTGACGTAGGCCTTCGCGCCCCTCATTTGAGGCGCGAAAGGCAGGCCAGATGCAGCGGATCAGAGACTTCATCGACGCGCCGTGGGTGAACAACTTCATCATGGGCGTCATTATCTTCAATGCCGTCCTTCTTGGGCTTGAGACGTCAAAGACCGTCATGGCGAGCTTCGGCCCGCTCATCCAGGTGCTCGATACGATCTGCCTCGGGATCTTCGTGGCAGAGATCATCCTGAAGCTGATCGCCCATCGTTGGTCTTTCTTTCGGAATGGGTGGAACCTCTTTGACTTTTCGGTCGTCGCCATTGCCCTGATGCCCACGACCGGTGGCCTGAGCGTGCTGCGCGCGCTGCGCATCCTGCGGGTGCTGCGCCTGATTTCAGTGGCACCGCAGCTCCGCCGTGTTGTTGAGGGGTTCGTCAATGCGCTCCCCGGGATGGGGTCCGTCTTTTTGCTGATGGGCATGATGTTCTACATTGGCGCGGTCATGGCGACCAAGCTCTTTGGGATGGAGTGCGCGCCGTGCACACCCGAGCAGGCAGCGCAGTTTGAGGAGTGGTTTGGGACGCTGGGCCGGTCCCTCTATTCCCTATTCCAGATCATGACGCTTGAGAGCTGGTCCATGGGTATCGTGCGGCCGGTGCTGGAGGTTTACCCCTACGCGTGGATGTTCTTCGTGCCCTTCATCATGGTGACCACATTCGCAGTGGTGAACCTGCTCGTGGGTCTTATCGTGAACTCGATGCAGGATGCCCATGCTGCTGAGGCCAATGCCGCGACCGACGATTACCGGGGGGAAGTCCTCGAGAGGCTGAAGGCCATCGAGGACAGTTTAAAGGACAGGTAACGCAGTCGCGAGTATTCTCGTTGGGATAACTGCGTTAGGTTGCGCAAAAAACAATGAGCGAACGCATGCGGGCAGTAACCTTCCTATTTCTGATGGGCATCGCCGTCGCGTTGAGCGGCTGCGCGTCCAAGTTCCGGACGTATGACGGGCCGGACGTGACATTTCTTCTGGCCTATAAGGAGGATCGAAAGCTCCTTCTTATGCATGGCGACCGCGTGCTTCGGAGTTTTGACTTCGAGTTGGGATTTGCGCCTGGGGGTGACAAGACGGTGGAAGGTGATGGCAAAACGCCGGAGGGCCTCTATTTCATCGACCGCAGGAACCCCAACAGCAAGTTCCATCTGTCGCTGGGCATCAGCTATCCCAATGCGGCCGACCGCGCGGCAGCCCGTGCGCTTGGCCAGAGCCCGGGGGGAGACATCTTTATCCATGGCACGCCGAAAAAGTTTCGGGGTGACGCGGATTGGACTTGGGGCTGTCTCGCCGTGACGGACGAGGAAATGGAAATCATCTATGCGATGGTGAACGTGGGTACGCCCATCATGATCTACCCGTGACCTAGGTCCGGCTAGACTGGTGTGACGATGTTGCCCGTTTCGGCGCGTGTCCCGAGGACCATGGTCCACCAGATCTTCCCGCCGGGCTCCTGAAACCAGGAGAACCCGAGGTCGCGCGCCCGCGCATCGAGGATCACGTCACGTGTGGTGGGTGTTTCCATCCAGGCGGCCAATGTCTCCAGCTCTGTCTCGAAGGTCTCGGAAATCGTTTCCCCGATGAGGAGCCCGGAATATCCCACGCGCTGCACGCGGTCGATGGGTGAGGACCCGTCGGAGCCGAAATGCCAGGGGCGGTTCTGGCGGGACATGTCGCGTGAATGGGTCGCCGCCGCGGCGTTAAGCTCTGCGTTGAGCGATAGCGGCGCGAGACCCCGTGCGCCGCGCAAAGCGTTGACGCCGTCGAGCATCCTGAACTGAATCTCGCCGGTTTCGCCCGCTCGGATGCGGTATACCTGTTGCGTTGGACGCCCATCCGCGCCCACGGGCACCCGGCCAGCTTCACACGCAGCCAGAAAGGCGGGCAAACTTAACAAAAATAGCCGGCGGTCGATCATGAGGCACCCCGAAAATCCCAGACGTGGCGGATGCATACGCGGGATGCGATGCATATCAAACCCACATTACAGTCAGTCGGCGGACTAACGTCTGTTTGATTTGCGACTGCGTCTTTCACGCCATATCTTCTCGCAAACCCTTGGAGGCTATGATGACGACAGAAAAGATCGCCCGCCGCAGCTTTATCGCTGGCGCGTCCACGCTCCTTGCTGCGCCTGCTTTGGCGCAAACGATCCCGGGTGACACCGTTGAGATCGAGGAAGAGATTGCGGGCTCCACACGCCGCAATGTGTCGAGCTTTCGGACGCTGGATTGGCGGCCATACTTCAGCAACACCCGCGGCGGCGCGATCCTGGTGGATATTGACAGCCGGGCGCTGCACTTTTGGTCAAGCGATCAGAGCGTCTACAAGCTTTACCCAACCTCGGTGCCGCTCAGCGAAGACCTGACGCGTCGCGGTCGCACGAGCGTTGTGCGGAAAGTGGAAGGCCCGTCGTGGCGCCCGACGCCCAACATGCTCAAGCGGAACCCTGACTGGCCAGAGTTTGTCGGCCCAGGTCCTGACAATCCGCTTGGAACGCATGCGCTTTACCTGAGCTGGACCTACTACCGCATCCACGGCACCCATGACACGCGCAAGATCGGTCGAAGGTCGTCGAATGGCTGCATCGGGCTCTACAATGAACATATCGCTGAACTTTTCAGCCTGACAGATAACGGCGCGCAAGTGTTGCTTATTTGACGACATTGACGCCATCCACCCTGAACCCCAAGATAGCGGTAATTGCAATCGCCTGACTTTACTGATTTATCGAGGCTACGAGGTTAGTCTTGGGTGTGTGTTGGCCGTCTGAACCTTTGAGCCAGCACGCGGAATACTGGAGGAAACTATGAAGAAACTCGTTCTTGCTGCCGCCCTTTCCGGCGTTGCTTCCTTTGCCGCTGCAGGCAACATGGAAGCGCCGATGATGGAGCCGACAGTGGTCATCGAAACCGTCGAAGAAGCCACCGGCTCCTCCAACGGTCTGATCATCCCGCTGATCGTGATCGCTCTGATCGCAGCTGCTGCTTCCTAAACCGAACGCAGATACAGACAGAAAGGGCGGCGCAATTGAGCGCCGCCCTTTTTCTTTTGGTAGACGCCTCGGTGCCTTAAACCCAGCCGCGCAGATTTGCGTGGATGACCTTTGACAAGGCAGCGATATGCGCCTCGTCGTCATTGAGACACGGAATGTAGGTGAAGGTCTCCCCACCGGCTTCTTCGAAGCTTTCCTTGATCTCTTCGTTGATTTCCTCGAGCGTCTCGATGCAGTCAGCCGAGAACGCTGGCGCGCAGACGGCAATGTTCTTTTTGCCTTGCTCTGCGAGGCGGGCGACCTCCTCGACAGTGTAGGGCTGAAGCCACTCTTCCGGGCCAAAACGGCTCTGGAACGTGGGCACGACCTCTTCCTTGGGCCAGCCGAGCCGTTCTTGTAGCATACGCGTGGTTTCCATGCACTGACAGGAATAAGGATCGCCATTCTCGTAGACGTACCGCTTGGGCACGCCGTGATAGGATGTCACCAGAACGTCGGGGCGGGTGTCCAGTTTGGCATATGCGCGCTCCACGGACTGCGCGAGGGCTTCGATAAAGAGCGGCTCGGCATAGTAGGGCTCAACCGTGCGCACCGACGGTTGCCATTTCATCGACTGCAGCACGCGGAAAAGCTGATCGCAGGCTGTGGCGCTCGTGGCGCCAGCATATTGCGGATAGAGCGGAAAAAAGAGGATCTTGTCACAGCCCTGCGCATACATTTCGTCGATTTTGGATTTCGTCGATGGGTTGCCGTAACGCATGCAGAAGTCGACGACTACGCGATCACCGTAGGCAGCCTCCATCACCTGCTTTATCTTTGCAGTCTGGCGTTTGGTGATGGTCATCAGGGGGCTTTCGCCATCGTCCTCGTTCCAGATGCTCTTATATGCCGCACCGGACGAGAACGGCCGTTTGGACAAGATGACAAGCTGGAGGAGCGGCTGCCAGATCCACGGGCTGTAATCGATGACGCGGCGGTCGCTCAGGAACTCGCTCAGATACCGGCGCATGGACCAGTAATCGTAATTGTCCGGCGTCCCCAGATTGGCGAGGAGAATGCCGATCTTCGCTGTCTGCACCGGGGCTGGATTGCCGTCGGCATCCACGGTCGCGCACGCGAGGTCGTCCTGCATCTTGGCATCAAACATCGTGGTGATCCGGCTCCTGGCTACGCCGTTTGAAATAAGGGTCAGGCCGCATTCGTCAATCCGTATCGCGTTCCCGCACCAATGTCGGGGCGGATCTGCGTACAGGGCAACCATTCGTTAACCTTCAAGTGATTAGTCTTGGTTACCTGTAGGTTAAGCGGCGGGAGGGTTCGCGCATGCAAGCAGTGTCATTGCTATACCCGACCCAATGTGTCGGCTGCGGCTGCTTCGTGGAGGAGGAGAATAGCCTTTGCGCAGAATGTTGGCGAGACACGCCCTTCGTGGATGGTGCGGTCTGCGATGCGTGCGGCGTCCCCTTGATTGGCGGCGACGCGGAAGACCGGGATCATTGTGATGATTGCCTTCGAACGCCGCGGCCCTGGGACCGAGGCCGCACCGCGCTGATCTATTCCGGTCGCGGCAGACGTCTCGCGCTGGGCCTGAAACATGGGGGGCGCGAGGATATTGCAGAGACGGCTGGTCACTGGATGGCGCGCGCAGGCCGGGAGATCATTACCGACGAGACGGTCTTCGTGCCGATACCGCTGCATTGGATGCGCCTCATCAAGCGTCGCTACAACCAGGCCGCGCTTCTCGCGATTGCTTTGGGGCAGGTCACGGCCTGCGCCGTTATCGCGGATGCCTTGATCCGCCCGACGCGAACGCGAAGCCTCGACCGGCTCTCGCCCGACGACCGCTTTGCTGTGCTCGCAGATGCGATCATTCCCAACCCGAAACGCGACCTTGCGGGGAAGGATGTCGTCCTTGTGGACGATGTCATGACATCGGGCGCAACCCTTGCGGCCGCCACGCGCGCCGTGAACGCAGCCGGTGCGAGCCGCGTGGATGTTCTGACACTGGCGCGCGCGGTGCGAGACGCCTAGATGTATCGGGACGCCCCTGAAGGACACCCGAGATGCAACCGGTCGAAATCTATACCACCCAGATCTGCGGCTTTTGTCATGCCGCCAAGAAGCTACTGACCAAGAAGGGCGTAAGCTTCACAGAGATTGATGTGGGCCGGAACCCGGAGAAGCGTGCCGAGATGACGGACCGTGCACATGGCGGGCGGACGGTCCCCCAGATATTTGTCGGTGAAACCCATGTGGGCGGCTGCGACGACCTTTATGATCTGGACCGTCGCGGCAAACTCGATGCGCTCCTCACCGGATGAGGGCTGCCCTTTTCCAGATGACGGCCGTGCCGGATGTCGGACGGAACACCGAGGCCCTGACGAACGCCGTGGCGGAGGCTGCGGCAGGCGGGGCTGACATGCTGCTCACGCCCGAAGTGTCCAACCTTCTCGGAGCTTCGAGAAAGCTGTCAGAAGAGCTTTTGAACCTTGAGGAAGATGATCCGACGCTGGCGGCCGTAACGGCTGCGGCAAAAGCCCATGGCATCTGGGTTCTTCTCGGGTCGCTCGCGCTCAAGACCGGTGATGAGGATGGCCGCTTTGCGAACCGCTCTCTTTTGGTCGATGACACAGGCGAGGTCCGCGCGCGCTATGACAAGATTCATATGTTCGATGTCACACTGAGTGAGACAGAGACCTATCGAGAGTCTTCGGCCTACCGACCCGGGTCGGAGGCAGTGACAGCCCAGACGCCATGGGGACGGATCGGTTTGACGATCTGCTATGACCTCAGGTTCCCGCACCTCTACAGGGCCTTGGCGCAGGCAGGGGCCACGATCCTCACCGTTCCATCAGCGTTCGCGGTTCCAACGGGCCAGGCCCATTGGCACGCTCTTTTACGCGCGCGGGCCATTGAATGCGGGGCGTTCGTCCTTGCGCCTGCCCAGACAGGCGTTCATGGCGAAAGTCGCTCCGGCCCGCGGGAGACATACGGACACAGCCTTGCCGTGGCACCATGGGGGGAGGTATTGGCCGATGCCGGGACGGGCACAGGGCTAAGCTTTGTTGATCTCGACATGGACGCCGTTGCGACCGCCCGACGGAAAATAGCGTCGCTCACCCATGACAGGGCGTTCACCGGCCCCTAAAGAGGGCCCATGGCTGAACCCAACGATCCACTCCCGGTCGCGGTCTTCTCCGAGATCCTGATTATCGACCAGATGGTCCGCAACCGCGTGTCGAAAGCGTTGCCCAAAGGCATGGAGCTCAGCCATTTCAGCGTGTTGAACCATCTTGCCCGCGCCGGTGATGAAAGAAGCCCCGCGCAGCTCGCCAAGGCGTTTCACGTGACGCGGGGAGCCATGACCAACACGCTCAGCCGTTTGGAATGGGCGGGGTTTGTGCATATCCGACCCGACTGGGAGGACGCGAGGCGCAAGCGGGTTGCTATCTCTCCCGCAGGGCGGCAGGCGCGCGATGCGGCGATGGATGCGATCGGGCCGATCATCTCGGATGCCGTTGCCAAAGCGGGGAGCGAAGACGTCAGACGGCTCCTCCCTGTGCTGCGTGAGATGCGCCAGGGCTTGATTGACGATTAGCCAGCGCGCGCGGTGGTCACGTAGTTCACGGACAGGTCGCTTGCAGAGAATGACCATGACCAGGAGAGCGGGTTGAAGACCATCCCGGTGCGGTCGAGGGGTTCGAGCCCGGCAGTTTCGATCAGGTCGAAAAGCTCATCCGGGGTGATGAACTTCGACCATTCATGCGTGCCCTTTGGAAGCCAGCGCATGACGTGCTCGGCCCCGATGATGGCCGCAAGGTAGCTTCGCGCCGTGCGGTTGAGGGTGGAGCAGATGTGAAGGCCGCCCGGCTTCACGAGTTTGGCGCAGGAGTTGAGAAAGAGCTGCGGGTCCGCGACATGCTCTATGACTTCCATGTTGAGGACGACGTCAAAGACCTCACCGGCCTCGGCGAGGGCCTCGGATGTCGTGGCACGATAGTCGATGTCGAGGCCCGATTGTTCCGCATGGATGCGCGCCACCGGGATGTTCTTGTCCGCTGCGTCCGCGCCGACGACGGATGCCCCAAGGCGTGCCATCGGTTCACACAGAAGACCGCCGCCGCATCCAATCTCGAGGAGGCGCAGGCCTTCGAAAGGCCGCGGATCCATCAGGTCCAGCCCGAACTCCCCCGCGATCTGGCGCGTGATGTAGTCGAGCCGGATCGGGTTCATCATGTGCAGCGGCTTGAACTTGCCGGTCTCGTCCCACCACTCCGCAGCCATGGCCTCGAACTTGGCGATTTCGCCTTCGTCGACGGTAGAGACGTTCGCTTGCATTCCGGGCTCCGTTCGGGTCAATCAATCAGCGTTGGGCCGGTGGGCCCTCGCCCGCTATATAGGATCATCATGGACAAAGAGGCAGGCCCCAAGCGCGCGTCGCAGTATCTTTATCCGCCTCGGGATCCGTTCGATCAACGGATGCTGGAGGTGGGCGAGGGTCATCGTGTCTATGTCGAACAGTGCGGACGGCCGGACGGGATGCCCGTCGTGGTTCTGCATGGGGGCCCCGGCGGCGGGTGCAGCCCCGCCATGCGCCGTTACTTTGATCCGTCCAAGTATCGCATCATTCTGTTCGATCAGCGCGGCTGCGGTCGCTCGCGGCCCCATGCCAGCGTGGACGACAACACGACATGGCACCTTGTCCGGGACATAGAGCTTATCCGCGAGACGCTCGGGATTAAGCGTTGGATCGTGTTTGGCGGCTCCTGGGGGGCCACGCTTGCCCTGATTTATGCGCAGTCTCATCCAGCGCGGGCTGCTGCTCTGGTGTTGCGCGGTGTATTCCTGATGACCGGACCAGAGCTTGACTGGTTCTACGGCGGCGGCGCAGGCAAATTCTGGCCAGACGTTTGGGCAAAGTTCACCAAGCTCATCCCCGAGGATGAACACGACGACCTGATTGAGGCCTATCACCGGCGGCTGTTCTCCGGCGATGTCATGCTGGAGACGCGCTATGCCCGGGCATGGTCTGCGTGGGAAAACGCGCTGGCCTCCATGGCCTCTGACGGGTCTACAGGTGAAAGCCCGGCAGAGTATGCCCGCGCGTTTGCCCGGCTCGAGAACCACTATTTCCGGGCTGGCGGGTTTCTGACAGAGGATCAGGCGATCTTGAACCGCATGGACAAGATCCAGCACGTGCCCGGTTACATCGTCCAGGGCCGGTACGATATGATCTGCCCTCCGATCTCAGCCCACAGCCTCGCTGCGGCATGGCCGAATGCGCGCCTGCAAATGGTGCCGCGTGCGGGCCACGCCCTGTCCGAGCCCGGAATTTCAGCAGCCTTGGTTCAAATAATGGACCAACTTTCCGTCAGGCAGTCCGAATTGGGCCTCTGAGGCCGCGAGCCTGCAAGAAGCTTTACAGCAATTGCCCAGCCGTTACGTTAACCCCAACAGGGAAAATCAGGGGATAACCCAAAGTGGGATCAGTTCTGCGCATTGTAGCGCAGCGTTTGGCTTTGGGCCTACTAACGCTGCTTGTCGTGTCGATCGTCATCTTCGTGTCGGTCAACGCGCTTCCGGGGGACTTCGCGCAAGCGATCTTAGGTCAGGGTGCGACGCCGGAGGCGGTTGAGTCCTTTCGCGAGGATCTCGGCTTGAACCGCCCCTATCTTGAAAGATATTTCACCTGGCTTCTCGACGCCCTGCGCTTTGACTTTGGCACTGCATTCAGTCAGGCGCAGTTCGCCGAGTTTGCGGGCGACGCGGCCGGGTCCGGCCTCGGCACGGTTGCGGACATGCTCGCGCCGCGGTTCGCCAACACCATGTTCCTCGCGGGTGTGACGGCGGCTATCGCTGTGCCATTCTCTTTGACCATCGGGGTTCTCGCGGCGCTCTTTCGGAATTCGATCTTTGACCGTGCAGCCAACATCACGACGCTATCGTCAATCTCCTCGCCGGAGTTCTTTCTGGCCTACGTCCTCATCCTTCTGCTGGCGGTGATGAACCCGCTTCTGCCGTCGCTCTCCGTGGTGAATGTGGACATGACCTTTGGCGAGCGGTTGACGGCCACGCTCCTCCCAGCGCTGACGCTGACCCTCGTCGTGACCGCGCACATGATGCGGATGACCCGAGCGGCGATCATCAACCTTCTGGCCTCACCCTACATCGAAATGGCGCGGCTCAAGGGGGTCTCGCCCATGCGCGTGATCGTGAAGCACGCGCTTCCCAATGCGCTCGCTCCGATCATCAACGTGATCGCCCTTAACCTCGCCTACCTCATCACGGGTGTGGTCGTGGTCGAGGTGGTGTTCGTCTACCCGGGCATCGGTCAGCTCTTTGTGGATGCGGTGAAGAACCGAGACATCCCGGTCGTGCAGGCCTGCTGTCTTATCTTCGCGGCGGCGTACATCCTCCTGAACCTCATGGCTGACATCATGTCGATCCTCTCCAACCCGCGTCTGAGGCACCCCAAATGAACGCTTTCCTCACGATCCTTCTGGTCGTTGCGGTGTCCTTGCCGCTGGGCTGGGTCTTTCGCGCCGGGATGCAGGCCGTCACCAAGAATGCGCCGAAGTGGCGGGACATGCCGTTGTCGGTTGCGTGGGGCTATGTCCTCGGAGGCATCATCCTGATCTGGCTTGTCTACACCTACTACCTGTCCGTCACGGCGGAGAGGACACCGGTCGACACCTACTTCTTCTTCCGAAACGCGGTGAACGGGTTCGTCATCTTCGCCGTCGCCGCATGGCTGTTCCGGCTTCTGGGCCAATATGTCGGGACCGAGGGCACGAAAAAGCTGTTCCGGAATATGCCGGTGACTGCGTCTTTCGGAATTCTGGTGATCTTGATCTACGCTGTGGTGTCGATCTTTGCCGGGGCCATCGCGCCGTTCGGGCAGGAGGAGGTTCTCGGTAACGCGAATGTGGTGCCGGGCGGCAATCCAGCGGTTGGTGGCGATCCCGAATATCCGCTCGGGACGGATCAGATCGGCCGGGATATTCTGAGCCGGCTCATCTACGGTGCGCAGAATACGGTGGGCATCGCCTTTGTGACGACGCTGCTAGCGTTCTTCATCGGCGGCTCGCTGGGCTTTCTGGCGGCCACCCTTCAGGGCGTGCTCGACCAAGTGATTTCCCGCGCGGTGGACGTTCTGATGGCGATCCCGGCGCTGATCTTCGCGCTCCTCCTCATGACCATCGCAACGGTCTGGGCCAATGAATTCGGGATCAACCGCACCTACTTCATGGTGATTATCATCGCGGTGATCGATTCCACGCGCGTGTTCCGTCTGGCGCGCGCGGTGGGCCTCAACATCGTGGTCATGGACTACATCGAAGCCGCGAAGTTGCGCGGCGAAGGTCTCGGCTATCTGATCTTCAAGG
Organism: Pseudomonadota bacterium; assembly: GCA_038751055.1. Lineage (GTDB taxonomy): Bacteria > Pseudomonadota > Alphaproteobacteria > Rhodobacterales > Rhodobacteraceae > Shimia_B. The sequence goes on from JBCDGS010000008.1 coordinate 74,463, forward strand.
AGATCCTGCCCAACGCCACCGCGCCGCTGTTGGCCGAGTTTGGGCTGCGCTTTTGCTTTGTGTTCCTGACCATCGCCTCGCTCAGCTTCCTCGGCGTGGGTATCCAGCCGCCGCTCGCGGATTGGGGTACGATGGTGAAGGACCTCGCGCAGTTCATCAACTTCGCGGCCTTCGCGCCGCAGGTCGCGACGGCACCGCTTCTCGCCGCCGGGGCCATCGCGCTTCTGACTGTGGCGGTGAACTTCGTCGTGGACTGGATGCTGCACAAATCTTCCGGCTTGAAGGAGTAATCGCATGGCTCAATCCAACGAACTCCTCCTCAAGGTCCGGGGCCTCAAGATCGAGGGTCGATCAGACGAGACGTGGAACCAGATCGTCAATGGCGTCGACATCGACCTCAACAAGGGCGAGGTCCTGGGGCTTATCGGCGAATCCGGGGCAGGCAAGTCTACCGTCGGCCTCGCCTCGATGGGGTTCACGCGAGATGGGTGCCGGATTTCCGGGGGCTCGGTAGAATTCGACGGAATCGACCTTGTCGGCGCCTCTGCGGCTGTAAAGCGTGCCCTTCTCGGCAAGCGTATTGCCTATGTCGCGCAGTCCGCTGCGGCGTCTTTCAACCCGGCGCACAAGCTCATTGACCAGCACACTGAGGGCCCCACACAGCACCGTGTGATGTCCAAGGCCGAGTCCGAAAAGGACGGGATGGAGCTTTACCGCAAGCTGCGCCTCCCGAACCCCGACGAAATCGGGTTCCGCTTTCCCCACCAGGTGTCCGGAGGACAGCTGCAGCGCGCGATGACGGCCATGGCTATGGCATGCCGCCCTGACCTGATTATCTTTGACGAGCCCACGACTGCCCTCGATGTGACGACCCAGATCGAGGTTCTCGCCTCCATCCGCGAGATCGTAGAGGAGTATGACACCGCCGCGATCTACATCACCCACGACCTCGCCGTCGTGGCGCAGATGGCTGACAAGATCAAAGTCCTGCTCAAAGGGGACGAGGTGGAAGAGGCTGACACGCGCACGATGCTGTCGGACCCAAAGAAGGACTACACAAAGTCCCTCTGGGCAGTGCGCAGCTTCCAGCGCCCGCAGAAGCCGCACGTGGCGGTGGACGCGACACCTGTGATTTCCGTGCAGAACGTGACGGCCGCCTATGGCGCCGTGCCGGTCCTGCATGACGTGAGCTTTGACATCCATGAGGGCCGCACAGTGGCGGTAGTCGGCGAGTCCGGCTCTGGCAAGTCGACGACCGCCCGCTGCATCACGGGCCTTTTGCCGCCAAAGAAGGGCCATATCGAATTTGACGGCGTAGCGATGCCGCTGGACTACCGAAAGCGGAGCAAGGACCAGCTTCGTCAGGCCCAGATGATCTACCAGATGGCGGATACGGCGCTTAATCCGCGCAAGAGTATCGGTGAAATCATAGGCCGCCCCGTGGAGTTCTATATGGGCCTCAAGGGTGCTGAGAAACGCAAGCGCGTCGACAGCCTTCTCGACCAGATCGAGCTGGAGCCCAGCCAATACTACAACCGGCTGCCAAGCGAGCTCTCTGGTGGGCAGAAACAGCGGATCGGCATTGCCCGCGCGCTGGCAGCGGAACCCAAATTCATCATCTGCGATGAGGTGACATCCGCACTCGATCAGCTGGTGGCCGAAGGGATCCTCAAGCTGCTCGCGAAGTTGCAAGACGAGCTCAAGCTGTCGTACATGTTCATCACACACGACCTCGCGACGGTGCGGTCCATCGCCGATGAGGTTGTCGTCATGAAGGACGGTGAAGTTGTGGAGCAGGGGGCCAAGGACGACATGTTCAAGCCGCCGCACCACCCATACACCGATCTTCTTCTCAGCTCGGTCCCGGAGATGGATCCGGACTGGCTAACCAATCTGCTCAATGAACGCGGAGTTGATAACATCGGCGACGCTGCAGTTGATAAGATGTCATGAGAATCGTTCCGGCAACGGGACGCTTAATGTTCACAGGGAGAGTAGAAAATGACTAACTTTTCACGACGCGGACTACTGAAGACCGGCGCTGCAGCCGGTGTTCTGGCCGCAACGGGCGCGTCCGCTGACGGCCACGGCCCGAAGCGCGGCGGTGACGTCAAAATGGGTATCGCCGGGGCAAACACCTCCGATAGCTGGGACGGCCGCACACATTCCGAC
>JBCDGS010000009.1:0-74069 GCA_038751055.1 Pseudomonadota bacterium
CTTCCAGGACGACGGCTTCCCATTTGTAGGGGGCCGGGCCCTCGGCCTTGGTGCGCCAGACCTGATATCCGCTGATATTGGCGGTACCGGCATACAGGTAATCCCCGCAGGCCTGCATCTCGAAGACACCGACATTGCGCGGGTCGCCAAAGGCGGGCGGGTTCACAAGCTCCCAATTGCCCGACATCGGGTCATCAGTGGCATAAATGAGCGCGTTGCCCGAGACGTTCGGGTTGCCCTTGCCCGCGCCGGTCGGACTGGTGAACAGACGGCCCTTGAAGGGGATGAGAAGCCGCAACGTCACGATTGAACGGTCAAATCCTTCGGGCAAGGGGACGCTCTCGTACTCGCTGCCATCCAGAGTCCGGATGATGCGTGTGCCGTAGCCCCGGGCCGGTGAGTAGGTCGAGATGTAAAGGTGTTCTTGCGTGTCCGCCTTGCTCTTGAAGACGCACATTCCGCGATAGCCGAGCTCGCTCGGCAGCTTTTCATCATCAGGATAGATCCACGGCGCGCGGGCCTTCAATTCCCATCCTGCGTTTTCACCCGTACCGCCGTGATGTGGATCATAGGTCCAGATCTGGGCGCGCATGTCCTGGTCATAGACGTAGTCCGGGCACTCGACGGGCCAGGTTTCCACGTTCTTCTTGATCGCCGAAACGCGGAACAGACACAGGTTTGAACGCGTCGTGCCGAGGAAGAGCCGGTCATTGAACCACGCCATGGAATGCGGATAGGCGTTCAGCTGGTCGCCCAGGCCGTTGCGGCCGATGCGCGTGAAATCCTCGGCCGATAGCCCGGATTTTGCGGTTCTGACGGTGTGATCTAGCATGGGCGTGACAGGGCTAGGGCCGCAGTACTGCGCGTTCAGTCGCCATCGAGCAGCTCCAACTCGTTGAGGGTTTCTTCAAGCAGCACTTCCAGAGTGTTAGCCAAAGCCTCCAGCTTTCGGCGCGTGACGTCCTTGTTCTCGTTCTCCTTGTTGCCGTCGAACTCGGTGAATTGCTCCTGCAGTTTGATGGCCACCTCGATCCCGAGCTTGGCCATGTTCGGGTCGCCCATGATCTGGGACACGGTCAGCTCGGTTGGGGTGCCGTCTTCGCCGGGCGTCCCGGCATGGCGGCCACCGAACTTGCCTGCGATGTAGTCGCGGTACTCTTTGGCGGGATGGGCTACGTATTCCATAGGTGACCTGACCCTAATACCCGAGCGCCTGGGCCAGCGCGGTCACGTCCGGGTGAAGCCCTTCGCCGTCTGTGCGCCATGACAGTTCTGCTTCGAAGGCCGGGACCTTGACGTTGCCTTCGCGCAGCTTGGGCGCATTCAGGAAGTTTACATCATTGCCCAGCTTCGCATTCGGCGGACCCAGGCAGGAGAACGGAGAATCCTCGGGACGGCGCATGGCCGCAATGGCCTCTGGGCCATCGTCGATCTCCAGCCAGCGGCACAGAGCCGGAAGCGTTTCGTCCAGATTGGACAAGAACTCCTCACCGCGCACGGTGATGAACTGATCCTCGGCCAGAAGGTCGGTAAACCTCAAAATCTGGATCTGCGCGTCATGCCACGCGATTTGCGGCTCAATCGCGGGAAACTCTCCGCGGTAGTCCACGGAGTTCACCGCGAGAAGGATGCCGATGCCACCGCGCGAGTTGAGGGCAGAGTTGCACTGGGCGACCGGGTGCCGGACGAGATGGATGAACTTTGCGTCCGGAAACGCGTTGAGCATGCGCATCATGAACTCGGACTTGCGGATCACGGCCGGGCTCTTTTCCACCATGCGCAGGGGCGCAATTTCGGTTGCAAGCTCGTGGAAGACGTCGGTTGTGGTCCTGTCCTGTCGGACCCGGAGCCAGCGTTCGGCCATGCGCACGGACTCGATCGTCTGTTCGCCGGAATAGACCTGCGCGATCGTGCGCAAGAGACCGTGGCGCATTGACGACCAGACGACCTGCATGGGCCCGCCGCTTGTTTTGCCGCGCGCGTTGTATTCGGCGACCGTTTCGCACTGAAAGAGGTTCAGCTCCGGCAGGCCGAACAGCTCCGGATGCTGCCCGATCATCGCGTTCACAAGGGACGAGAATGACCGCGGCGCGGCGAGGACAAATACCGGGGGCGGGCTTTTCTTGGATGCTGCGCCTGACAAATTCATACCTTCGTTTTGCGTACCCCGTGACCCTCGGTGGGATCGGCGCACGCACCTTCATGAGCTATATTGAAATCAATAAACGATATCTTCGTACAATCGGCCTTCGTGTAACTCACGGAATCCAAGACCACAATTCAATGCGGAAGAACCGGAAGATCATGCGGGTGAAAACCTCCCAGACGGGCGCTTCACGGGCATATATCTTTCCGTAGCCTGTGATGTTGGATGTCAGCAGGCCGTCTGGGTTCGGCAAGCTGACGATGACCCGCACGACCTGCCCGAACTCACGCTCTTCGGCGACGGGCGCGATGCGCTCCACCACGCCCTCAAGGCTCACATCAGCCGAGCTCCACAGGCGCAGTTCGGCGACGGCTCCGATCTCCACCTCGGTGATCTCCGATTCCGGAACCTCGATCTGCGCTTTTACAAACCGGTTCTCCTCAAGCACCGCGAACAGGGCACCTTCCGCAAGGAATGCACCCACGGGAACCTCGGCGAGGGAGCTGACGATCTGCCCGTCGCTGACGGCGCGGACGAACGTCTGGTCATATGTCAGCTCACTGAATTCGAGCTCCTCCTGACCGCGTTCGATGGCGGCTTCGAGAGCGTCGATCTCGCTTTCACGCGCGCCGGTTCTGACCAGCGCCAGAGACGCCCGCGCGGCTTCGAGACCCGCCTGCGCGACAGAGAGCGCATTCGCACTGTCATCCCGCGCTGTTGCGGAAATGGTTCCGCTTTCAAAGAGCTTCTCGCGCCGGTCGAGATCTTCCTGGGCGATGCTGACCTGTACCTCGGCGATGCGCACCTGCTCTTCGGCAAGAGCGATTTCTTCCGGCTTCGCGCCGGATTTGAGCGTCTCAAGGTTTGCCTTCAGGGCATTAAGGTCCGCGCGCCGGACCGCGACGTCCCTTTCCTCATCCCAGTTCGACAGCACGGCCAGGACCTGATCCTTTTCGACCCAGTCCCCTTCCGAGACATTCAGTTCGATGATCTCCCCGGTGGTGCGTGCACGCACCTGGGTCTGCTGGTTCGACTGGATCGTGAATTCCCCGCCTACTTCGTACTGATAGGGCAGGAACGCCACGTAGGTCAGCCCAAGCAGGATCGCCAGCCAGACAATCCACGCCCAAACGCGGGTCTTCCTGCGCGGCGTGATGCCTGCGCGCTCGATCGCACGATCGAGATCCTGATTTCTCGGTGCTGTCTGGACGCTTCTGTTCTGCGGTGCCTTGTCCGGCAGGGATGCCGGGGCGGCGACGACGGGCGCAAGGTGGTCGGGGATCTTCCCGGTTGCCTTGCCCGTGGGCACGGCCGCTGTGCTCCTTGCCGTGGCCATGGCGGCCGAAGGCTTGGGTGCCGGGGCCTCCGCGCTTGGGGCCAACAGCATCTCGAGGTCGGATTTCAGCGCCAGATCCACCGGCCCGGCAGGGGGTGTGCGCGGAGGGGTTGTGCTGTCATCGGGCCAGTCACCGTCGCTGTCGGCGGACCAATCGTCTTGCCAGTCGTCTTCCATACTGCCGGATGGCCCATCCGATAGAAAATCGTCATCCCAGAACGTGTCATCTGCCGCGCTGGCGTCGCCGCTGGGGCCCGTCTTGGGGATCTTTGCCAATGCACGACCGGTGGATGGCTTGCCCGAAGCGCCCGCGCCATCCGCAACTGACGCGCCCGCGGCAGGGTTCTTGTTGGCGGCTTCCGCGCCAACGGACGATGAGGCCTGCGTCAGCATGAGCGGCGCGACTGCGGCTGTCTTCCGGGGCCGTTCAGGCTCCAGCGCGCGCGCGATGAACGCCCCATCCGCTTCTGAGCGCTCTTGATCCGCGCCGGGTGTGCTGTCCTCGCCGCCGAGAAGGTCCTCGAGTGTCTGAAAGACGTCTTCCTCGTCGGCGTCAGTATCCGCCGGCCCATCATCGAACAGGGACTCAAACGCCGCACCGAGTTCGTCTTCGGCTGCCGTATCGGCGTCCCACTCCGGAGTGGTGCCGTCCGGCCCCGGACCGCCGGGAGCGTCCACGCCCTCGCCGAACGTGTCATCGACCTGGCGGAGTCTCTGCTGGCGGCGCTGTTTGTTTCGGCTTCTTGCCACGGTGCGAATCCATTTTCGTTCAAAGCGGGCTGAGTGCCCAAAAGCAAAATCAGCAGGCAGTATGTACCCGCACTATGTGTCTACATAGTGTCTTTGGGAAAGTTGAGCCCTTACCGACATGCGCGCCGTCATGCCCGACGCTTCTTTTGCTCGTTCTTTACGCGCTTACTGGCCCGTTTGTTCTGCCTCAGGCTAATGAAGAACAGGGTGACCATTGCGATCATGATACAGAAGTAGAGCACTCCCATCCCGTCATACTCGGCTTCCAGACCCAGCAAAACGACGGTGATGATCAGATAGAGCAGGAACGCCGAAAACAGAACCGTCGCGATCCCAAAGATCATGTGCACCCACAGATCGCCCCGGGTCAAAGCCGAGGGCAGGGGGCGGCGGCGCAGGATCATGGCCAGAATGCGCAGCGAGTCCTGCCTGAGGTTCGGCCGCTCGAGGTAGGACGACAGCCACTTGTAGCCATCTGCCGGAAAGAGCGGATTGGCGGTGAACAGGAACGCGCCGAAGCTGCTGGCGGCAATCGCAAGCGACAGATCCGGCAGGGCGCCTCCCTCCCGGCGCCTGATCGCCCAGATGCTGAGCGCAACCGTAAAAAGAAGGAGTTTCGTCAAAAGCGGGATCGCATCGACGGCACGCTGTTCCCTGGGGCGCAGGCCCTTGGTGGGGGCGCGGTCCGTGAAAAACTTGAGCAGGATCCCGAATTGCAGGCGCATGCCAAACTGCCGCGATGCCACGCCCCGGCGGGCCATGGCCGTGCCGGCCATCCACTTGCTCAGGAGGTTCACCGTCAGCAGGCTGAGCACGAACATCTGGATGAACGAAAAACTGAAGCTGACGCGCTGCATGTGCTCAAGCAGGGCGTACCAGTCGCTCACCGCGATCAAAATGCCGAAGAGCGCGCATGGGATGACCAGGTGCCGGATGAAGGCAACGGGTCCCAGAAAATCTCCGAACACACGGTAGGACGGGTAGGGGTCGAAAAAGGTCACGGCCAGCGGGATCTTGCGCAGCGGTTCACCCGTCTCGGGGTCAAGGGCAGGGCCAGATTGTTGACTGTGCGACAAATCAGTGTTTCCCGAGCAATGCAGTTCGAACCAGTTTTGCCGACAGCGATACCAGCACCACCGACCACGCGCTGCCTATCCTCAATGAGTCATGTCTTTTTGTGCCTCTGTCGAGCTTAAAATACGGGGCTGCTGCGCTTTTGCGAAGCGGCTGGATAGGGTGCCGCGCCGCGCAGAATGAGGGCCGAACACGACGGGCCGGCTGGCCTCCCGGCTGCTGATTAAAGACGAGGCACATTGGCATCTTGCGGCCCACCGCGCTCCTTGACGCGGTTATCTTTGTTGCGATGAAACCTGCGCGTAGGTATAGTTCCGACAACTTTCGTTAAGGCCCTTTGAAAGGAATAGTTGTACAATGAACGACAAGAGCGTTGCGTCCGAGACTGACACAAAAGCGGCTCGCCGCGATCGTCTGAAGAAGATGATGGGCGACCCGGGTTCTGACAAACGTAAGAATCGTCGCAAGGTTGTCGGTCGCATTTACAAGCTGCTCTCGTCCACGCCGGATGATGGTCGCGGCAATGTCGATGGGACCTCTTTCAGCATGGCCGGTGTCGAGCGCCTTCTGTCCACCCTTGACGAGCGGTCCGGTAAGGACGGCGAGAAAAACGCCAAGGCGACGGCTAGGATGAAGGAATTCCTCGAGCCTAAAGGCGATGACAAGGAAGTGGTCGCCGGGGTGAGCCTCGCGAAGTTGCAGTGGATTTCAAAAGTCGGCAGCCGCATGAATTAAGGCTGTTCCGCCCCCGCGACCGGGTCGATTGTGAGACCCGGCGCGAGACTTTGGGCGGCTCTCTTGGTGCAGTAAAGGTCTCTCGGGCAGATACCGGTTTCCTTCACTGTTCGAAAATTGGGCATCGGCGCTTGTTATTTGGCGTCATGCCGCCGCAGGCGAGCAATCGGTAACGGATTGGGCCTGTATGCAATGCCGATGTGGGAGCAATTGGATAAGGTACGGCATGTTGCCTACCCCGTCCGAGCGCTTCGTGACTCGATTGGTTAGTAAGTACTGTTTGTGGCGCAAGCCGTTTACGAAAACGTTAAAAAATCAGGACTTTTGGCTCCTTTGATATGTCGATTTGGATTTTAACGCCCCACGGTCTCAACCCCGCATCGCTCATGCGCTCTGCCGAGCGCTCTGGTGCTTGCGCGCTGGTTCCCCTGGCGTCTTCTGGGTCGAAGGGTATCGGCGCAGAGTTGGACAGCCTCGCCGCCGAAGGTTCGGCCTTCGGGGTCGTGGTGCAGACCGCAGCCCAGCTGAAGATCATTGCTAAGTCTGATGCCGCGTGCGTTGTAGTTGTCGCCCCCGCGGATGCGTGGACCGCAGCACCTGCGAAGGCGCTCAGGGCGCGGGGCGTTCAGTGCCTCGCGCAGGTCACGGCCTGGTCTGAGGCCCTGACGAAGACCGAGGCGCATATCGACGGCTACGTCCTCAAGGGGCACGAATGCGGCGGGCTAGTGTCCGAGCAAACAACGTTCATTCTCCTCCAGCAGTTCTCCGCACGGACGCGGAAGCCGCTCCATGTCTGGGGTGGGATGACGCCGGAAACCGCCGCCGCCGCGCGTGTGGGCGGGGCGTCCGGTTACGTCCTCGGCGATCAGCTTGCGCTGCTTCCGGAGTTCCCCGCGCTGGGCGGTGATCTCGAACGACGTATCCGGAACTTTTCGGGGAATGAAACACTGCAGGTGGAGGCTCCCGCAGGCGGGCTTTACCTGCGAGGCCTCGAGCGGGTCCGTGGCCCCCATGCGGCCGCTATCGAGGCCAGCCTCCGCGAAACCGGGGCCGCGTCGGTCGCGGAAGTCATGGCGGGCATAGCTGCGGGGTTCTCTTGGGACGCCGCCGATGTGATCCCAGCAGGACAGGATCTGGCCATCGCGGCTGCCGTGGCAAAGCGCCATGGCAACCTTGGCCGATTCGTGCGGGCCATCCGCCTGGCGATCGAAACCCTCCCGGGATTGGCCGCAGAGCGTGCCGCCTTTGCCAAGGGCGGGCCTCTCGCAAAGGCGTTGGGCACAGCCTACCCGATCATCCAGGGCCCGATGACGCGGGTGTCGGATGTGTCGGACTTCTCTCTGCGGGTGGCTGAAGGTGGTGCGCTTCCGATGACGGCGCTGGCGCTTCTGCGCGGGGACCACGTCGCCAAGCTCCTCGATGACACGGCTGCGCAGATGGGCGGCAAGCCCTGGGGCGTGGGCATGCTCGGCTTCGCGGACACCAAGGTTCTGAAGCCGCAGATGGACGAGGTGTTCCGCGTCAAGCCGGACTTTGCCATCATCGCGGGCGGGCGCATCAATCAGGTCAAGGCGTTCGAGGATGCGGGCATCGCGACCTTCGTCCATGCCTCCACGGCTGGCATGATCCGCAACTACCTCGATGAGGGCGCGCGCCGCTTCATAGTCGAGGGGCGGGAGTGCGGCGGCCATATCGGCCCGATGTCGAGCTTTGCTCTGTGGTCCGCCATCGTCTACGAACTGCGCCAGAACCCCATTGCCCAGAGCCAGGCGCGCAAGATCCAGATCGTCTTCGCCGGCGGCGTGCACGATGCCGCCTCCGCGGCGATGGTGGCGACGCTGGCAGAACCCTTGGCGGAGATGGGCATCTCCATCGGCGTTTTGATGGGGACGGCCTATCTCTTTACGAAGGAGATCGTCGACAGCGGGGCGATTGTCGCCGACTACCAGAAAGTGGCGCTCGCCTGCGGCGATACCCAGTCGCTCTGGGAAGGGCCCGGCTTTGCGAGCCGCTGCGCGATCACCCCGATCAACGCCAAGTTCCGCGAGACCAAGCTCGCCATGGAGGCCGAGGGCAAGACCGTGCCCGAGGTGCGGCAAGCGCTGGAGCATATCTCGCTCGGCTCGCTGCGCATGGCGACAAAGGGCAAGGCGCGCGTGGGGCCCGAGAAGGTCCTGACGGATGTGAGCGAGGAAGACCGTTACCAGGACGGCATGTACATGATCGGTCAGGTGGCCGAGATGCGTGACACGGTGACGTCGATTGCCGATCTGCACGAAACCGTCTGCAGCGGATCGGTGGAGACGTTGGGGGCCTTCACCGGCAAGGACCCGCAGATCGCGCTGCCGTCGCTCGCGGCAGCGGACGCGCCCTGCGACGTGGCGATTGTGGGCATGGCCACCCTTCTGCCCGGTTCGGACACCCTGGATCGCTACTGGCGCCGCATCCTCAACGGCGAAAGCGCGATCACAGAGATCCCGGAGGATCGCTGGTCGCTGCGCAGCAACTTTGACGAAGGCCGCCACACCCGCGACCGCGTCTATTCCAAGTGGGGCGGCTTCCTCGACGATGTGGCCTTCAACCCCATCGATTACGGCATCCCGCCCAATGTGATCGCGTCGGTCGACACGAGCCAGTTTCTGGCGCTCGAGTTGGTCAAGGACCTGCTGGCGGATTACGCCGACGGGGCCGAGATCGAGGCCGACCGCCTGAACACCTCCATCTTCTTCGGGATCTCCGGCGGGATCGGCGAGAAGGGGTCGGAATACATCACGCGCACGGACCTTCCGCGCGTGCTGGGCGACAACATCCCGGAGGGCCTGTTGTCGAGCCTGCCGGAATGGACCGAGGACAGTTTTGCCGGATTGCTGCCAAACGTGGCCGTGGGTCGCGTGGCGAACCGCTTCAACTTTGGCGGGACCAACAACATCGTCGATAGCGCCTGCGCGTCATCGCTGACGGCCATCTACAACGCCGTCATGGAGCTTGAGAGCGGTCGCGCCGACATGGTCGTGGCCGGGGGTATCGATTCGCTCATGTCGCCGTTCGGGTACATGTGCTTTTCCAAGACCCAGGCACTCAGCCCGCGCGGGGTGTGCAATACTTTCGATGCGGCTGCGGACGGGATCGTGATCTCGGAAGGGATGGCCGCCATCGCGCTCAAGCGTCTGGCGGATGCCGAGCGGGACGGGGACAAGATCTACGCCGTCATCAAGGGCGTCGGTGCGTCCTCTGACGGGCGCGCCAAGGGACTGACGGCACCCCTGCCTGCAGGACAGAAGCGCGCGTTGACGCGGGCCTACCAGCAGGCCGGGTTCTCTCCCGCCGAGGTCGATCTGTTCGAGGCCCATGGAACCGGAACAGTGGCTGGCGACAAGGCCGAGCTCGAGACGATCACGGACATGGTCGTCCGTGCTGGCGGCAAGCCGCATTCTGCGGCTGTGGGCTCGGTGAAGACCCTCATCGGCCACACGAAGGCTGCGGCGGGTGTCGCGGGGCTCGTCAAAGTGGCGATGGGCCTTCACACCAAGACCCTGCCGCCCCACGCTCTGGTCAAGGACCCCAATGCGCGCTTCAGCGAAGACGGCATGCCGCTCTACCTGAGCCAGAAAGCGCGGCCCTGGGTGGCCAAGGACGGTCGGCCCCGGCGCGGCGGCGTGAGCTCTTTCGGCTTCGGTGGCACGAACTTCCACGTTGCCCTCGAGGAGTACAACAGCCCCGATCAGGCCACGCCCGCCGCAGATATCGGTGAGGATGTCCTCCCGGTCGTTCTGGCCGCAGCGACCCGCGAGGCGCTGGGCAAGAAGCTCAAGAAGCTCGCAGCGGCGGCGGCGAAAGCGGATCGCCTGATGGCGCTCGCCGGTGCCGAAGTGCAGGGATCCGGGCCGGTGCGCGTGGGCTTTTTGGCCCGTACGCTGGACGAGGCCCGTGACCTGATCGCCAAGGCGCAGGCGGCTGTGGCCGATCCCGGTGCGGCGGCTGTGCCCGGGCTCTTTGTCTCGGATGCCCCCGTGCTTGCACAGGACGGCGCAAAGCTCGCCTTCCTCTTCTCCGGTCAGGGGTCGCAATACCCGGATATGGGACGGCAGACGGCGCTTCTCGATCCTGTGGTGATGGCTCAGCTCGAGACGGCCGAAAACGTGGCTGCCGAGACCCCGACCTTCCAGAAGCTGGACCGCCGGCTCAGCCACATGATCTGGCCCGGGGATGCCTTCACGCCCGCCGACAAGAAGGCGCAGATGGTTGCGCTGACGGCCACGGATGTGGCGCAACCCGCGCTCGGCGCGATTGAGGGCGCGCAGCTTGCCCTGCTGACCAAGCTCGGCATCGCGCCTGACATGGTGGCCGGGCACAGCTACGGCGAATTCGCGGCCCTCTTCGCGGCCGGGGCGATGTCCTTTGAAGACCTGATCCGCATTTCCGAGGCGCGCGGCCGCGCCATGGTCGAAAACGGTGATCCGGAAAAGCCCGGGGCCATGGCAGCCGTCATGACGGACGCGGCCCAGACCGAGGCCGCCATAAAGGACCTCGACGGGGTGTGGTGCGCCAACCTCAATAGCCCGACCCAGACGGTGATTGCGGGCGACGTGTCCTCGATCGAGAAAGCCATGGCCGCCATCGAAGCGGCGGGCCTCAGCGTGACCCGCGTGCCCGTGAGCCAGGCCTTCCATTCGCCGCTGATGCACGGCGCGCAAGCGCAGTTCCTTGAGGCATTGAACACGGTCGCCTGGGCAGATCGCACCTTGCCGGTCTATTCCAATGCCTCTGGCAAGCCGCACGTTGCGGCGCCAGGGGCGATGGCAGAGACCATGGCCCAGCACATGATTTCCGGCGTCGACTTCGTGTCGGTCGTGGAAAACATGGCCGCGGACGGCGCGCGCGTCTTCGTGGAGGTCGGCCCCAAATCCGTGCTGACCAACCGCGTCGGAGAGATCCTGGGTCCCGATGCGGGTGTCACGGCAATCGCTCTGGACCGATCAAGCGGCGATGCCGGGGCGATGCTCGCAGGGCTCGTTGAACTCTTCGTTGCAGGCGCGGACATGGACCTCACGGCACTGGCGTCGCGTCTGGCCGACCCTGCCCCGCGCGATAACCGGTCCGAGGAGGGCTCGAAGATCTGGTACCTGAACGGCGCCTATGCGCGTCGTGCAGACGAAGCCAAGCGCGACCCGGAGCTCCCGGGATCGCAGAAATCCATGGTTCCCGCAGGAACGGTTCTCCCTGCGGTGACCACCCCACCGGGCGTCACCCCGTACACGCCCACCCATTCACCAGAAAGTATATCTCAGACAGAAGAGGTGCTTGAATTCATGACCATACACCCGAACCTCCAACCAGCCGTCGGGTCGCCCGGCGTGCTCGGTGAATATCACGCGATGATGCGTGAATTCCTGCGCGTCCAGGAGCGCGTGATGATGACCTATATGGGTCAGGAGCCGCAGGCTTCTGTCCAGGCTGTTCCTGCCCCGATGCCGGTGCCTGCGCCGATGCCGGTTCCAATGGCGGTGGCCGCACCTGCGCCGATGCCCGTGGCGGTCCCTGCTCCGGCCCCTCTGGCGGTGCCCCAGGCGGCTCCGGCCCCTGCACCGGTCGCTGCTGCACCGGCTCCGGCTCCGGCTCCGGCTGCGCCCGTTGCGGCACCTGCCGTTGCCGATCCGGTCGCCGCAGCGCCTGCCGCGCCAGCCCCGGCCGAGGATGTCGATGTGATGGCGCAGCTCATCACGATCATCGCGGACAAGACGGGCTATCCTGAAGACGCCCAGGACCCCGATCAAAACCTCGAAGCCGATCTTGGCATCGACTCGATCAAGCGGATGGAAATCCTCGGCGAGCTGCGCAAGCAACTGCCCGCCGCCGCCGCCGAAGAGATGCAGTCGCAGATGGACGCGATCTCTGAACTGGGCACGATCCGCGAGATCTCCGAGTTCGTGGAGGCCAAGCTGCCAACCGGGGGCGCTGCGGCGGCCCCGGCCATGACTGGGGGCGCCGCCCAAGGAGAAGCGCGCCCTTTTGACTTGACCGGGGAAGCGACCACCACTGGCCCTGCCGCCGTGCTTCCCCGGTATATTCAGACCTTCTACGCAGAATCCGCCGCACATCTGACGGATCAACTGCCCGAAGGCATGCCGGTCATCGTGACCGAGGCGGCAGATGGCTTTCATGACACCGTCATGGACGCCATCTCGGGCTGTGGCGGTGCGCCGGTTCTCCTTGAACAGGCGACACTGAATGACACTGAGGCCCTCGCGGCATGGGTCGACGCGCTGCCGGGCCCCGACACGGCGCACGGCCTCGTTTATCTCGATAGCCGTGCGGTGACGCCGGGCCTCGCGGCGCTCAACGCCAAGGCCTGGTCAGAGCTCCACGAGGCCGGGACAAAGCGGTTCTTCAAGCTGGTCCAGCTTCTTGCGCCGCGTCTGCGCGAGAGTGGCCGCATCATAGCGGCCATGGAAACGGGCGGGCATTTCGGTCGTTTGGCGCATGGCTCCGACACGACCATGAGCACAGCAGCGGGCACGATGGGCATCCTCAAGGCGCTGTCGCTTGAATGGATGACCTGCAGCTCGAAGATCGTGGATCTCGATCCCGCAGAGCCTGCCGCCGCGCGCGCCGGGCACCTCGCGGATGAACTGCGCATTCTGCTGGGCCGGCGCGAGGCGGGCTATCCGGCCGGTGTCCGCACGATCCTGCGGACAGTTCCGGCGTCCCTGGCACCACCGATGGAGCCCCTGGACGCCACACAGCACGTCACATCCGATTGGGTTGTCGTGGCCACCGGCGGGGCCAAGGGCATCACGGCTGAGTGCCTGCGCACCCTCGCGCCCCACGGTCCACGGCTGGTCCTGATCGGACGCTCACCGCTGCCCGAGCCCGAGTCGGCCGAAACGGCTGGTCTCATGGGCATGGACCTCAAGAAGCATTTCATTCAGGCGGCACGCGACCGGGGTGAAAAGCCCAAGCCCGTAGAAATCGACCGCCAGATCAACGCGCTCATGGGCCGCCGCGACATGCTGCAGAACGTGGCGGATTTTGAAGTCATGGGCGCCCGCGTCGATTACCGCGCCCTCGACGTGAGCGATGCTCAGGCGGTTTCGGCGCTCTTTGATGAGCTCTACGAGACATATGGCCGGATCGACATGATCGTGCACGGCGCCGGGCTGATCGAGGATACGTTCCTCGAAAAGAAGTCCCCAGAAAGTTTTGACCGCGTCTTTGATACCAAGGTGAACAGCGCCTTTGCCATGGTGCAGGCCCTGCGCGGGGACACCCTAAAGGGCATCTGCTTCTTTACCTCCGTGGCCGGGCGTTACGGCAATCGCGGCCAGACCGACTATGCGGCGGCGAATGAAACGCTCAACCGCTTCGCCTGGATGCTCAAGCGCGAGCTTGGCGCGGATGTGACGGTCAAGGCGATCAACTGGGGCCCCTGGGGCCAGACCACGACGGGCGCAGGCATGGTCACCGACCAGACGCGGGCCCAATTCGAAGGTCGCGGCATCTTCATGGTCGAGGCCGAGCCAGGGCGGGACCTGTTCTACAAGGAGATGTTCTGGGCACCGAAGGACGAGGTGGAATCCGTCGGCTGGGTGGCCGATGGCGAGTACATGGAGAAAGTCGCGACCGACCTGCCGCGCCCGAAAGGCGGCGATCCGGTGGGGGGGTCCCTCGTGCTCCTGCGTCATGCGGAGCGTCGCGAGAACGGCAAGCGCCTGCTGATCATGCCGCTCGATTACGTGACGGCACCCTATGTCGATCACCACCGCTTCGACGGGAAAGGCGTCCTGCCGATGGCCGTGGCGATGGAGATGATGACCGAGGCACCGCGCGCCTTTGGCCTCAACCGACCCGTGGTTGGCCTCGATAACTTCCGGCTCTTCAAGGGGATCACGCTGGAAGAGATCGACACGCCCCTGACGGTAGAGATCGACGAGAAGGACGCCGAGCACGTGACCGTGTCCCTGCGCGCCAGCACGGACCCGAACCGGGTCAATTATCGTGGCACCGTGGTCCTGGCGGATACCTTGCCGGAGGCCACGCTCGACGCGGCGCGGCTGCAGGCACAACCGCCCTGGGGCGGCCCCGATGTGGGGATGATGTATCGCCGCTGGCTCAGTCACGGCCCCCGCTTTCAGACGATCGACCAGATCCTCAGCCTGACCGATGGCGAGATCTGGTCGCGGGCGCATGCGACCGATCCTGCAGAGTTCGTCTCCGCGCCAGAGCCGCTGACATGGACATTCGACCCCGGCCTGATCGATGGCCTGCTGCAGACCGTATGGATCTGGGCTCGGGCGCGGGCAGAATCGACTGTGCTGCCCATGGGCTGCAAGTCGGTGCGTCGGTTCTCCGGGGACATCTACGCAGGGCCGCTCACGGTCTTCACCGAAATGCACACAGCGCCGGGCGAGCAGAACGCCCTGTCGTCATTGGCTGTCTACGACGTCAACGGACGGCTGTGCTATCACCTGTCAGAGTTCAGTGGTCAGTCCACCACACGCCTCAATCGCCTGGGAGGCGGCTGGCAGGGCGGCGAGCGCCCCCATTTTACGGCCACCGAAGCTTGAGCCGACCTCAAATTTTGAAAAAGAAGTAGAGTAACCCATGCAGTATCACGCTGAAGATATCGCCATTGTCGGAATGGCGGGCCTGTATCCGAAGGCAGAGACCGTCGATGTCTTCTGGTCCAACATCCTCGATGGCGTCGATGCGGTGACCACGTCCACGGATGGCTGGCTTGGCATTGGCGACATCCTCGACCCCGAGTCCGACGACCAGTTGCGTCTCTACTCCCGTCGGGGCGGCTTTCTGGGCGATCTTGCCCGGTTCGACCCGATCAAGAACAAGACCATGCCGCTTTCGCTCCTCAGCGCGCAGCCGGACCAGTTCATCGCCCTCAAGCTCGCGCGCGATGCCCTCGTTGACGCGGGCATGGAGCCCGGCACTTTTGATGGCACGAATATCGGCGTGGTTCTCGGGCATTCGCTGCACGTCCACCGGGGCAATATGAACGGGATCCAGCACGCCTGGATCAACGACCAGTTGCTGAACATCCTGCGGGGTACCTTCCCGGAGCTCACCCAGGACCAGATGGACGCGATCCAGAACATCCTTGTCAGAAAGGGTGACCGGATCAGCAGTGAGAGCATCCCGGGCCTCGTGCCCAACATCATGACGGGGCGGATTGCGAACCGCCTCGACCTCATGGGGCCGAACTACATCATCGATGCGGCCTGCTCGTCCTCGCTGATCGCCGTCGATCACGCGATCACAGAGCTGCGCACCGGCCGGGCCGACGCGATGATTGCCGGCGGTGTGAATACCACCACCTCCCCGCTGGTCTATTCCGTGTTCTCGGGTGTCGACGCGCTGTCGCCCAAGGGCTTTCCCCGCCCGTTCTCGACCGAGGCCAGCGGCACCGTGCTGGGCGAGGGGGCGGGTCTCTTCGTGCTCAAGCGCCTGAGCGACGCGATCAAGAACGACGACCGCGTGCATTCCGTGATCAAGGGCGTGGGCCAGTCGTCGGATGGCCGCAGCTCGGGCCTGATGGCGCCGCGCATGGAAGGCGAAGTCCTCGCGATGAAACGCGCTTACAAGCAGACCGAGATTGATCCGTTGTCGCTCGGCCTGCTCGAGGCACACGGCACCGGTATTCCGCTGGGCGACCGGACCGAAGTCAGCGCCATGCGCGAGATTTTCGGTGGCCGGACGGGCCCTTTGCCGACGATCCCCATGGGCTCCGTCAAGTCGATGATCGGTCACTGCATCCCGGCCTCGGGCTCTGCGGCGATCATCAAGATGACGATGGCGCTCAAGGAAAAGATCGTGCCGCCCACGCTCTGCGCAGAGGTCAGCCCCGAGCTCGGCCTCGAAGATTCGCCCTTCTACATCTCGCAAGAGGTGAGGCCATGGACCCACAGCGCCGACCACCCGCGCCGGGCGGGGATCAATGCCTTCGGCTTTGGCGGCATCAACGCGCACATGGTCCTCGAAGAGGCCCCGGGCGGATCCTTCGTGGACCCGACAGCGGCGTTCGCGGCCCCAACGCGCATGGCCCATGGTCGCGAGCTCGTCGTGGCCTTCGCCGCGCCGGATCGGGCGGCCCTTCTGGCACAGGTCGATGCATTTGCGGCGCGTCTCGCTGACACGGATTTCACAAGCGCAGTCGAAGAGGCATGGACCACCGTGGAAGGCGCAGATGCCGGGGCGCATCCGATGCGCCTTGCGGTCGTGGCGTCCGACGCTGCGGATTACACAAAGAAGATCGACGGCGCCCGCGCAAAGATCGAGGCCGAGAAGACCAAGACGCTGACCACCCGGAACGGCGTCTACTTCCAGACGGCCCCGCTGGAGGGCAAGGTCGCATTCCTCTTCCCCGGCGAGATGGCACAATATCCCGGCATGATGCAGGACGTGGCCCAGGCCTACCCCGCGGTGCGCGAATGGTTCGACTTCATCGGCGAACTGACCGAAACGCAGCGCGAGGTGCGCATGCGCGAAGTGGTCTTCCCACCCATGAACCTCGTGGACGAGGCGGGCCAGGCGCATCTGCACGACCTGATGCACCGCGTCGATTACGGCTCCGAGATGGTCTTTGCCGCCGACCAGGCGGTCTTCGGGCTGCTGAGCTCTCTGGGTGTGAAGGCCGATGCGATGCTCGGTCATTCCACGGGCGAGAATGCGGCCATCGTCGCCAGCGGCATGGTGGATTGGGAGCGCAAGGACGTGGGCGCGATGATCGCGCGCATGAACGAGGTCTTCGCCGAGGTCGAAGTCAGCGGCGCCGTGCCGAGCGGGGCCCTCCTGACCATCGCGGCCTTCGACAATTCCAAGCTGCCAGAGATGATCGCCAGCGACGACGACATCCACTTCACCATGGATAACTGCCCGAACCAGTCCATCGTCTTCGGCCCGACAGACAAGATCGATGCCCTCGAAAAACAGGTCGTGGACGCGGGTGCCGTGTGCACGCGCCTCCCGATTTCCTGGGGCTACCACACCGAGTTCGTGCGCCCCATGGCCGAGGAGTTCGGCAAGCTCTTTCAAAGCAACAAGATGGCGGACAAGGACGGTCCGGTTCTCTATTCCTGCTCGACGGCCAAGCCGTTCCCGAAGGGCAAGAAGGCGCGCATCGACACGGCGATCGAGCAGTACGTCACCCGCGTGCGCTTCCGTGAGGCCATCGAGAACCTCTATGAAGACGGGCACCGGATCTTCATCGAATGCGGACCCAATGCCAACCTGACGGCCTTTGTGGGCGACACGCTCGGGCGCGGGAAGGACTACATTTCGATCCCGGCGGATAATCCGCGCCGCGGGATGGCATCGCAGCTGCGGCATGTGGTGGCGCGGCTCTTTGCGGCCGGGCGCACGGCCGAGGCGCGCGATTTCCTCTTCCCGCCGCTTCATGCAGACAACATTCGCCGCGCGGCAGAGGGCGAGGGGTTCAGGAAAGAGCCTCTGCTCAACACCGATCTGACGACATTCGTCTTCTCGAATGATGAACTGGCCGAGATCCGCGCGATGATCGACGCTACCCGTCCGGCGGCCCCCGCGCGGGCGGCAGCGCCTGCGCCCACTCAACCCCAGATGGCTGCGCCCGCAGTCGCAGCAGCCCCGGTCGCGACCCCGACGGCCCCCGCGCCGGCGCAAGGCATGGATCAGGGCATGCTCGGCCACTTTGGCACCATGTCCGCCTTCATGCAGTCGAACAGCCGCGTCGTCGAAGGTGCGGTCGGCGGCGCGTCTGGCACTGGTGCCCGGCAACAGATCGCTGTCATGGATCTCGGTCAGACCGTCGCGCTGCCGTTTGAATTCAGCGCCTACATGCTCGAGGGGGCCCCGTCGCCGAAAGCAGTCCTGCCGTATCTCAGCCGCGCCGAGCAGGCGCAGGCAAATGCGCTTCTGGAAAGCGCGAAATCCGCGACGCCTTGGCAGGAATGGAGCCTCAGCCGCCTCGCCGTCAAGTTTGCGGCCGTCGATGTGGTCGCGCGCGGCGGGGTGCACAGCCCCCAGAACAACCAGATCGAGGTCCTCAAGCACGCCGATGGGCGCCCCTATCTCGGGGCAACCAACGGTCTGGCCGAGGCTGGCGCCGCCATGCCGTCAATCTCTATCTCCCATGTTGCGGGCCGGGGCGTCGGTGCCGCCGCGCCGGCGGGCTTCGGCGTGGGCGTCGACTTCGAGATGCCCGAGCGCCTCGCCGACCCTGTAGGCTTTCTTGACATGATCCTCGGCCCGAACGAGCGCAGGGCAATCCAGCTCGATACGACGGCACTGACCGCCGCGACGCTCTGGGCCGCGAAGGAGGCCAGCGCGAAGGCTCTCGGTGTGGGCCTGCAAGGGCGCCCGGATCAGTTCCCCATCGTCAGCATGAGCCCGGAAACTGGTCAGATGTGCCTAAATCATGGCGACTATACGCTCGCGGCGCAGACACGGGCCGTCGGAAACGGTGTTTTTGCCGTGGCCTACATTGCTGCAGCGCAGTGAATCGCGGTATGAGGTCGGCGATTTATGCCTGCTTTTAAAGCACTGCTGGCCGATTAGGCGGTCCGCGGCGCTGCCAAGAAATGAGAGACGCACATGTTAGATACGACAAGCATTGAAGAGCGCCTGAAAGACACCGTGGCCGAGTTTGTGGTCGATTGGGGCCTCGACGCAGATATCAGCCGCGACACGACGCTCGTAGGCGATCTGGAGTTCGACTCCATCGATGTGATCCAGCTCATCGTCGAGATCGAAAAAGCGTTCGGCAACCGCAAGCTGGGCTTCCAGGATCTGATCATGGCCGACGGTCGCTACGTGGATGATCTGTCTGTCGGGCAGATCAGCGATTTCTTGTCCGAAAAGCTGCTCTGACCCGGCGGACCCCGGCGCGCCCATTTTCCGCATTCTTTCCCAAATGACTTTCGAGGATTTCCGGTGACCAAGACAATGCTAATCGGCCTGGACGGCGCGACCTACACCGTGCTGCAGCCGCTTCTGGATGGCAGCTGCGAAGAAGGCGTTGTCATGCCCTATCTCGCGTCTCTGATCGAAGGCGGGTATTCCGGGACCCTGAAGTCCACCAATCACCCGCTGACGCCTCCGGCCTGGACGACGGTCTGCACGGGCGTCACGCCCGGTGCGCACGGGGTCTATGACTTTGTGCGCTTCGAGGATATGGGCCACGACGTCTATTTCACGCTCTATGATGCGCGCGACATGCGGGTGGAGACGTTCTGGGAAACGGTGAGCCGCCACGATAAGTCGGTGGTCTCGCTGAACTTCCCGATGATGGCGCCCCCGCCCGAGGTGAACGGGTCCCTCGTGCCGGGCTTTGTGTCCTGGAAACATCTGCGCCGGAACATGCACCCGAAATCGCTCTTTGCGCGGATCGACAAGATCGACGGGTTCGACCCCAAGGAGCTGAGCTGGGATTTCGAACGCGAGAGCCTGATCGGCGAAATCATGGAGGATCAGGACCTCTATGATTGGGTCGAAAACCACCTGCCGCGGGACCGCCAGTGGACCAATATCGCCAAGCACCTTCTGGCCGAAGACAGCCCCGACGTCTTCGCGCTGATGCTCGACGGTGTGGACAAGATCCAGCACCAGGCGTGGCACTTCCTCGATCCCAAGATCTGGACGAAGGAGCGTGCCGCCAGCGCCAGTGACATCGCCAAGGGCGTGCGCCGCCTCGTGCTGCAATACTTCGCCGAGGTCGACGAATACCTGCGCACCCTCATCGAAACCGCCGGTCCCGATACCCGCACGATCATCGTGTCAGACCACGGCTTTACCGGTGCCTACAAGGTCGTGCGGATCAACACCTATCTGGGCGAACTTGGCCACCTGACCTGGAAGGAAGACGACGGGTCAGAGGCCGCAAAGCGCCGCCAGATGGCGAATTTCGCCTATCTTGACTGGGACAACACGCAGGCCTTCTGCCCCACGCCGTCCTCGAACGGAATCGTGATCCGCCAGCAATCCGAGAAATGCCCGAACGGGGTGCCCCCCAGCGAATACGAGGCCTTCCGCGAACAGCTGATCGCGGATCTCCTGAAGCTCGAGGACCCGCAAACCGGCGAAAAGGTGATCCAGGCCGTTCTGAAACGCGAAG
Source organism: Pseudomonadota bacterium (assembly GCA_038751055.1). GTDB lineage: Bacteria > Pseudomonadota > Alphaproteobacteria > Rhodobacterales > Rhodobacteraceae > Shimia_B. The sequence goes on from JBCDGS010000009.1 coordinate 20,140, forward strand.
ACGCGTTCCCGGGCGTGGCCATGGACCAAAGCCCCGATCTGACGCTGATCCTGTCCGACCACGGCTTTGTGTCGGTCCGCAACCGCGCGCCGAGCGTTGTCGAACGCCCGGTGCCCATGGGCACGCACCACCCCGACGGCATTTTCATCATGCACGGTCCGGGCGTCGCCCAGGTCAGTGACAAGACCCTGCAGATCCAGGATACAACCGCGATCATGGCGCATAGCATGGGCCTCGATATCCCTCGCAACTACGAGGGCAAGGTGCCCGCGGATCTCTACACCGCAGCGCACATCGCCACGCATCCGATCACCAAGGGCCGCCCGTCGGTCAGCCGCGACACGTTCGGCCATGGGGATGACATGGACGACACGCAAAAGGCAGAGATGTTGGCCCAGCTCAAGGCGCTCGGCTATCTTGAGGACTGACCTCTAGCAGGGTCCAAGCAAAGGGGAGAGCATGGCGAAGGTGATCACCAATGGCGTGGCGCTGAATGTTATGCTGCTTCCCTCCCGGCGGCGAAACGCGCCGCAGCGCTCGCAGACGCCGAACGTGTTCATCCACGGGCTCGCGGCCTCGCAGGCATTCTGGTATGCCTCGGGGGCCGAGTTCTTCACGATCTTCGGGCCCTCGCTGATGTATGACCTCAAGGGGCACGGGCGCAGCGAGATTGCACCAAGCGGATACAGCGTCGCGGATATGGCCGACGACCTGTTTGGCCTCCTCGACCATTACGATGCCCCGCCGGCGAATGTCATCGCGCATTCCTTCGGCGGCATGATCGCGCTTCACGCCGCGCTGAAGGCACCGGAACGGTTCAAGAGCCTGACGCTCCTTGACGTGCGCGTCCGCCCGCTCCAGCAGACGATCTCGATCCGGATGCAGGCGCTTACGCCCAGAATACGGGGCGTGCTGGAAAAGCACGGGATCGACCCGGACAGCCTCAAATCCTCGGAAGACGGGATCACCTATCTGAACGATGTGGCCCGCATCCAGATCGCCGCGCCCAACGACGCGGACGAGATCCTGCGCGCCCTCCACAAGCACCCGAGGATCTTCAAGTCTCCCAAAAGTGCCCGCCGCTGGATCGAACTGACCGAGAAGGCGTCGGTCATGGCCGGCCTCCTGGAAAAGTCACCGTTCCACGCCCGTGATCTGTCATCCCTTCGGATGCCCATGAACATTCAAGTGGGGACCAAATCCCCCACACTGAACTCCGCCCGCAAGCTGCGCGAGCTTTGCCCCCATGCGCTCTATCAGGAGCATGAGGGCCTCGGGCACTTCTTTCCGATCAATAACAGCCGGGTTTTCCTGAGATCGTCCCTCAGGTTCATCCGCAAGGTGAATGTGGGCAAGATCCCGTCGCGCGCCGCACCCGAACCAAAACAGGAAGCGTCCTAGCCCGAGAATGGACGCGCAACACATAGACCACAGTACATAGGAGGTCAGAACCATGGCCATTAAGCAAAACCAGGCCACCACCAAAAGCCGCGTCTCAGAACGCCGGGAACGTTTGAAGATGCAGCGCCAGCGCGCGGACGAGATGGCCGCTGAAGCCGCCGGGGTGGAATTGCCAACGGCCGCCCCAGAGCCGGAGAGCGAGGAAAAAGGTGGTCTGCCGCAGGTCCTCGCGCGGCACCTGAACGGTCCGGGCAGTGAAAAGATGCAGGGCCGGCAGAAAATGCTGCTCAAGCTCTACAAGATCATGTCCCAGAAGTCTGGCGACGATGCCGAGATGATCAAGGGCACGCCGTTCACGAAAGAAGGCGTTGCCGCGATGATGGACATGCTGCGCAAACGCGCTGCCAATGAAGGCGCAAAGGGCGCGGCCATGGCCGGTGGCTTCATCAACTTTCTCAAGCCGCAATCGGACGATCAGCCCGCCGTCAGCGGGGCGAGCGTTGACAAGCTCAAGCTCCTGTCACGGATTGTGGCGAAGGCCAAACTGGGCGACTGAGCCGCCTGATTTGGTCTGCGCCGGTCCACGGTGTGCGTTCAGGCTTCGGCTCGCGGCGCGCTAGTGGCTCAGGCGTGACGCCCCGCATTGCGGCCCGAAAAGATGCATCCGCCGAGGAACGTTCCCTCAAGGGCGTTCCAGCCGTGGTAACCGCCGCCGCCAAAGCCCGCCACCTCGCCCGCCGCATAAAGCCCCGGCACCGGCTCGCCCGACGCGCCGAGCATGCGCCCGTCAAGGTCCGTCTCCAGCCCGCCCAGCGTCTTGCGCGTCAGCACATGGAGGCGCACCGCAATGAGCGGGGCATTGGCCGGATCGAGGAACCTGTGCGGCTTGGCCGTGCGGATCAGCCGGTCACCCCGGTAGTTCCGCGCCGCGTGGATGGCCATGATCTGTGCATCCTTCGAGAACGGATTGTCGATCTGGGCATCCCGCGCCTCGATCTGCGCGCGCAGCTTGGCCTCGTCGATGAGGCCGCCGCCCGCCACCTGGTTCATGCCCTGCACCAGCCCGGAAAGGTCCTGCGAGACGACGAAATCCTCGCCGCGCTCCTTGAAGGCCTCCACGGGCCCCGTGGCGCGCTTGCCGCTCAGCACGCGTTCCCGGATCACATCGAGCCACTTGCCCCCGGTAAAGTCCGGGTTCTGCTCTGACCCGCTGAGCGCGAACTCCTTCTTGATGATCTGCTGGGTGAGGACGAACCAGGAATAGCTGTGGCCTGTCTCGAGGATCGCTTTGAGCGTGCCCTGACTGTCGAAGCCGGGCAGGGCGGGGGGCTCAAGGCGGGTGCCGTTGGCCGAAAACCACATGGAGGACGGGCCGGGCAGGATGCGGATGCCGTGGTTCGGCCAGATCGGATCCCAGTTCTTCACGCCCTCGGTGTAGTGCCACATGCGGTCGTTGTTGATCTGCCGCGCGCCCGCGGCCTCGCTGATCCCAAGCATGCGCCCGTCCACATGGGCCGGCACGCCAGAGACCATGCCCTCGGGCGGCTCGCCCAGACGCTCGCGCGGCCAGGCCTTGCGCACCATCTCGAAGTTGCCGCCGATCCCACCGGATGTGACGATGACACTCGGCGCGTCATAACGGAAATCTCCGGTGACATCGCGGCTGGTCTTCTCTCCGCGCGCGGCGGTGTCGTCGGCCAGCGTGACGCCCGAGACACCCACCGCGCGGCCATTTTGCATCTCGATCCGGTCCACCTGGTGGCGGAAGGCGTAGGTGAGGCGGCCCGCATCGGCATGGGCTGCGCAGCGATCCACGAAGGGCTTCAGCACGCCAGGGCCGGTGCCCCAGGTGATGTGAAAGCGCGGCACGGAATTGCCGTGGCCATCCGCGAAGGACCCGCCGCGCTCTGCCCAGCCCACCACCGGGAACCAGCGCATCCCCATCTGGTGGAGCCACGGGCGCATCTCGCCCCCTGCAAAGTCCAGATAGGCCGCCGACCATTGGCGCGGCCAGTGATCTTCCTCGCGGTCAAACTGCGCAGAGCCCGCCCAGTCGGAGGCCGCCAAAGCCGCGGAGTCCCTGATCCCCATCCGCCGCTGTTCGGGCGTGTCCACCATGAAGAGGCCGCCGAGCGACCAGAACGCCTGGCCGCCAAGGTTCTGCTGCCCCTCCTGATCGATGACGGTGACCGACTTGCCGCGATCGCACAGCTCTGCCGCCGCCACGAGGCCTGCAAGGCCTCCCCCCACGATGATTGCGTCTCCCATTCCAGGATGCTGCCACAAAAAGCGCAGGAATGCACATATCTCTGCGCACTGGTCACCGCCCGCGCGGGCGGCTAACTGGGACAGCGAAAGGGGCATCCCATGGCGTCCATCGTTTCCATCAAGGGTCTGACCAAGCGCTACGCATCCGGCTTCGAAGCGCTCAAGGGCGTCGATCTCGAGATCGAAGAGGGCGAGGTGCTCGCGCTGCTCGGCCCGAACGGCGCTGGAAAGACGACGCTGATCAGCACCGTGTGCGGTATCACGACGTCAAGCGGTGGCTCCATCACAGTGGGCGGCCACGACCACATCGAAGGCTACCGCAAGGCGCGCAGCCTCATCGGCCTCGTCCCGCAGGAGATCAACCTCGAGCCCTTCGAACAGGTCGTCAGCACCGTCAGCTTTTCCCGCGGGCTCTTCGGCAAGCCCCGCAACGAGGCCTACATCCGGGAGCTTCTGGAGACGCTGTCGCTCGGCGACAAGGCGACAAGCCAGATAAGAGAGCTCTCCGGTGGCATGAAGCGCCGCGTGCTGATCGCCAAGGCGCTGGCCCACGAGCCCCGCGTTCTCTTCCTCGATGAACCCACGGCCGGCGTCGATGTCGAGCTCAGGAACGGCATGTGGGAGACGGTCGACAAGCTGCGTCAGCAGGGTGTCACGATCATCCTCACCACGCACTACATCGAAGAGGCCGAGGCCATCGCCGACCGCGTCGCCGTGATCTCCAAGGGCCAGATCCTTCTGGTTGAGGAAAAGGACAGCCTCATGGCCCGCATGGGTCAAAAGCAGCTCTGCGTAGAGCTCACGACGCCCCTCGACGCGATCCCAGAAGGCCTGGCGCGCCCGGGGCTCGAGCTCAGCGCCGACAAGAGGTCGCTCATTTATACCTATGACAGCACTGCCGAGAGGAAGGGCATCACCGCCCTCCTGACGGATATGCAGGCTGCGGGCCTTCAGCTCGGCGACCTCCAGACCAGCCAGTCGAGCCTCGAAGAGATCTTCGTCAGCCTCGTCCAAGAGGGAGACGCCGCATGAATTTCGAGGCCATCCGCGCGATCTACGTCTTCGAGATGGCGCGCTTTTTCCGCACGCTGGCGCAAAGCTTCATCTCGCCTGTGGTGTCCACCTCGCTCTATTTCGTGGTCTTCGGCACGGCCATCGGCTCGCGCATCGAAAGCGTCGAGGGCGTGAGCTACGGTGCCTTCATCGTGCCGGGCCTCGTCATGCTGTCAGTGATGACGCAGGCCATCTCGAACGCATCTTTCGGCATCTACTTTCCGAAGTTCATCGGGACGATCTACGAGCTTCTCAGCGCGCCGGTGAACTTCATCGAAATCGTCATCGGCTATGTCGGTGCGGCGGCGACGAAATCGCTCTTCATCGGGGTCGTGATCCTGGCGACCAGCTTTTTCTTCGTGGACATCACCATTGCGCATCCGCTGGCGATGCTGGCTTTCCTCGTGCTCACCTGCCTGAGCTTTGCGCTCATGGGGTTCATCATCGGCATCTGGGCCGGCAATTTTGAGCAGTTGCAACTCGTGCCCCTGCTCATCGTGACGCCCCTCGTGTTCCTTGGCGGGTCGTTTTACTCGATCACGATGCTGCCGCCGATCTGGCAGCAGATCAGCTACTTCAACCCGGTGGTCTACCTGATTTCGGGCTTTCGCTGGTCCTTCTTCGGGCAGGCTGATGTGCCCATCGCGGTGTCGCTCCTGGCCATCGGCGGCTTCACGGCGCTCTGCCTCGCCACCATCTGGTGGATCTTCAAAACCGGCTGGCGCATCCGGGATTGAGCGGGCGGCGGCTGCGCGGGCTTTGCGGCCTGCAAGCATCGTTGTCGAGCACACAATCACGTACGGTAAAGCGGGGGCCGCATCGGGTGTGGCCACCCTGCTGGGCGGCAAGACGCGCCGGTATAGCCACGTGATTGAATTCACAGACACGAAGTCCAACAAAGTCGCGAAGATAAAGAGCTACGTCTGACCCTTTCAGCATGACGTCAGCATAGGCTCCGGGCGGTGCTTCTGCGCGTCCCAACGCGCTCAGAGCAGCCCGTGATCCGGCATTCGCAGCGCTCGCGCCTTGTTGCCGGATGCGTCTGGGCCTAAATGGCGATTAATGAAACGTTACATCCCCTTCTTGAAGAGCGATCCGGAGGTCGCCGTCCTCAGGCTTGACGGGCTCATCGCGGCGGGGCGGGGCCTCAACGACAACGGTGTGGGCCCCCTCCTCGAAAAGGCTTTCGGGGCAAAGCGCGCAGCCGTCGCCCTCATCATCAATTCCCCGGGTGGCTCGCCCGTGCAATCGGCGCTCATCGGCGCACGCATCCGCAGGCTGGCCGAGGAAAAGGACATCCCCGTTTACGCCTTCGTCGAAGACGTGGCCGCGTCCGGGGGCTACTGGCTCGCCGCCAGCGCGGACGAGATTTTCGTCGATGACTGCTCTGTCGTGGGCTCCATCGGTGTGATCTCGGCAGGCTTCGGCGCGGTCGAGGCGATGGACAAGCTCGGCCTCGAACGCCGCGTCCTCACCGCCGGCAAGTCAAAGAGCATGAACGACCCCTTCCGCCCGCAGAAGGACGAGGACGTCGCGCGCCTCAAGGTGCTGCTCGAAGATATCCACGAGACCTTCATCGGCCATGTCCAGCGCCGGCGGGGTGCGAAACTCGCCGAGGACGACCGCCTCTTTACGGGCGAGATCTGGGTCGGGCAGAAGGGCGTGGATGTGGGCCTCGCCGATGCCATCGGCCACATCGTGCCCACTATGAAGGACCGCTTCGGCGACAAGGTGAAGTTCCGCAAGTTCGGCCAGAGGAAATCCATCCTGAGCCGCCTCGGTGCCCAGGCCCTGAGTGACCTTAATCACGCAGTCGAAGAACGGGCCGCCTATGCCCGGTTTGGCCTCTGAATGATCGTCAAGATCGTCACCCTCTTCCTGATCGTGATCGCGGTCATGGCCATGTTCGGACGGCTGCGCTTTCCGCACCTGCCGGGCATGGAGAAGGTGCGCAAGCTTGCGTCGAAAAAGTGCCCTTCCTGCGGGCGACACCGCATCGGTAAGGGGCCCTGTCCCTGCGGAAAGGGGGCTTAGTGCACCACATCGTCCTAGACTGGGTCTATGTGGTGCTGGGTCTGGTGATCCTGCTCCTGGCGGGGGACGTCCTCGTGAAAGGGGCAGTGAATCTGGCGCTCAGGCTCGGGATCCCGGCCCTCATCGTGTCGTTGACTATCGTCGCCTTCGGGACCTCCGCGCCAGAGCTCTTGATCTCTGTGCAGGCCGTGCTGGAGGATCAGCCGGGGCTGGCGCTCGGCAATGTGGTGGGCTCGAACACGGCCAACGTGCTTTTGGTGCTGGGCCTGCCCGCGCTGCTGGCGACCCTCGATACGAGCCAGTGCGAGACGCGCAAAAGCTATGTCGTGATGCTTTTGGGCTCGCTCCTCTTCATCGGGCTCAGTTTCGCGGGGCCGCTCACGTGGTGGCACGGGCTGATCCTTTTGGGCACGCTGTCGATCATTCTGATGGATCAGGGGCGCGAGGCGCTCGCCCACCGCGCCGCCGGGGAGGCCGTGGACGAGGAAGAGCCTGAAGGCGCAGACCCCGAACTTCCCGGCTGGCGCATCGCGGTCTTCATCCTTCTGGGCATCGCGGGCCTGCCGCTCGGCGCCGATCTCCTTGTGGAGGGGGCCTCCGACATCGCCAAGCGGTTCGGAATGTCCGATGCCGCCATCGGTCTGACCCTCGTGGCCATTGGGACCTCCCTGCCAGAGCTCGCCACGACAATGGTCGCCGCCTATCGCAGGCAGGCGGACGTGGCGCTGGGCAATGTCATCGGCTCAAACCTGTTCAATCTTCTGGCGATCATGGGGATCACCACGCTGGTGGCGCCCGTGGCCGTGGCACCGGCGTTCCTCTATTCGGACTTCTGGATCATGCTGGCCGCGTCCCTGATCCTCGCGCCTTTCGTCTTCCTCCGCTGGAAGATGGGCCGCATCTGGGGCGCGGCGTTCGTCGTGTTCTACGTGATCTACATCATCGTGGTGCTGCGCTGATGCGGGCGCTGGTGACAGGGGCGGGCGCGCGGCTCGGGCAGGCGATGGCCGTCTACCTGGCCTCTCGTGGCTTTGACGTGGGCGTCCACTATGCCACCTCTGCCGAGGGCGCGCAGGACACCATTGCCCAGATCGAGGCCCTCGGTCAGCGCGGGGTCCCCCTGCAAGCCGACCTCCTTCTCGAGGACGAGGTCGCAGCCCTCCTGCCGCAGGCGGCAGCCGCCCTCGGCGGGCCGGTCACCTGCCTCGTCAACAACGCGTCGATCTTTGAATACGACACCCTGGGCACCGCGACCCGCGAAAGCTGGGACCGCCACGTGGAATCGAACCTCCGCGCACCCTTCGTCCTCACGCAGGCCCTCGCGGCCCAGGACCTCAAGCCAGCCAATGACGGAGAGCCGCTGGCCTCCGCCCTCGTGGTCAACATGATCGATCAGCGCGTGCGCAAGCTCACCCCGGAATTCATGAGCTACACGATCGCGAAGATGGGCCTCTGGGCCTTCACGCAGACCGCCGCGCAGGCCCTCGCCCCGACCGTGCGCGTGAATGCCATCGGGCCGGGCCCGACGATGCAGGGCCACCGCCAAAGCGCAGAGCACTTCGCCCGGCAACGCGCCGCCACCGTGCTGGAGCGCGGCGCGCACCCTGCTGACATCACCGCCGCCTTGGGATACTTCCTCGATGCGCCGGCCGTGACAGGCCAGCTCTTGTGTGTCGATGGCGGCCAGCACCTGTCCTGGAAAACGCCCGATGTTCTGGGGGTCGAGTGAGGCTCCGGCATACACTTGTGCACGGCATCACGAAGGCGTCACGGGATGGTTACAAAAAGGTAAAGATTCCAAGGGATTGCCATGTGGATACAAAAAATACCACTTGAAAACAAAGCGTTAAACTTTCGCACAAAAAACCGGCAGAGAGAGCAACCCGCCCCAAAACAACGGAAAATCCACGTCACGCCAAGGTTATCCCACGCCTTATCCCCAGTTTCCGTGGATATGATTAACGTTGCGCAGTCGCCCCTCATATAGCAGCAATTTCGAGAATCGCTTGTCATGTCAAATGAGCCGAACAGCGACGGTGTCACGGAGGTCGGACAGGCCGTCATCGCGCGCTACCTGAAGACGCTCGATGGCTCTCCGGGCGTCTACCGGATGCTCGATGCACAGTCGCGCGTGCTCTATGTCGGCAAGGCCAAGAATCTCAAAAACCGGGTCTCGAACTACGCCCGCGGTCAGGCCCATGCCCCGCATATCTACCGGGTCATCGCCGAGACGGCCTCCATGATGTTCCTGACCACGCGGACCGAGACCGAGGCCCTCCTCCTCGAGCAGAACCTCATCAAGCAGCTAAAGCCGAAATACAATGTGCTGCTCCGGGATGACAAATCCTTCCCCTACATCTTCATCAGCTCCGAACACGACTTTCCGCGTCTCGAAAAGCACCGGGGCGCCAAGACCCGGAAGGGCCGCTACTACGGTCCCTTCGCCAGCGCGGGCGCCGTGAACCGGACTTTGAACACGCTGCAAAAGGTCTTTCTCCTGCGCACCTGCACCGACCGCGAGGTCGAGGCCGGCAACCGCCCCTGCCTGAACTACCACATGAAACGCTGCGCCGGCCCCTGCGGCGGCAAGATCAGCCCGGAGGATTACGCCAAGCTCGTGCAGGAGGCCGATGACTTCCTGCAGGGCAAGACCACCAAGGTGCAACAGCAGCTCGCCGAACAGATGGAGGAGGCAAGCGCCAAGATGGAGTTCGAGCGCGCCGCCGCCCTCCGCGACCGGATCCGCGCGCTCACCCAGGTGCAGAGCGCGCAGGGCATCAACCCCCAAGGCGTGAAGGAAGCCGACGTCATCGCGCTGCATGTCGAAGGCGGGCAGGCCTGCGTGCAGGTCTTCTTCATCCGCGCCAACCAGAACTGGGGCAACCGCGATTACTATCCCCGCGTCACCGGCTCGAATTCCGAGGCCGAAATCATGCAGGCCTTCCTTGGCCAGTTCTATTCTGACCGCGAACCGCCCCGGCAAGTGATCCTGAGCCACGACGTCGAAGACCGCCCCCTCGTTACCGAGGCGCTGGGTGAAAAGGCTGGTCGCAAGGTCGAGATCGTCATCCCCCAACGCGGCGAAAAGGCTGAACTCATCGCCGGGGCCTCCCGCAATGCGCGCGAAAGCCTCGCACGCAAGATGAGCGAGAGCGCCACACAGATGAAGCTCCTGAAAGGCATCGCAGAGGCCTTCGACATGGACGCCCCCCCGAAGCGGATCGAGGTCTACGACAACTCGCACATCCAGGGCACCAATGCCGTGGGCGGCATGATCGTGGCCGGTCCGGAAGGCTTTCTGAAATCGCAGTACCGCAAGTTCAACATCAAGGGTGAGGAGCTCACCCCCGGTGACGATTTCGGCATGATGAAAGAGGTCCTCAGCCGCCGCTTCAAGCGCCTCCTCAAGGAAGACCCGGACCGCGAAACAGAGGTCTGGCCCGATCTGCTCCTGATCGACGGTGGCCAGGGGCAGGTCAGCGCCGTGCATGACATCATGTCAGAGCTCGGCGTCGCCGACATCCCCATGGTGGGCGTCGCCAAGGGCATCGACCGCGACCTCGGCAAGGAAGAGTTCCACCGCATGGGTCGCGGCGTGAAGGCACTCCGCCACAATGATCCGGTGCTCTATTTCGTGCAGCGCATGCGCGACGAGGCCCACCGCTTTGCCATCGGCACCCACCGCGCCAAACGCGCCAAGGCCATGTCGAAGAACCCGCTCGATGACATCCCCGGCGTGGGCCCTGGTCGCAAGCGCGCGCTGCTCGCGCATTTCGGCAGCGCCAAGGCCGTGAGCCGCGCGAACCTCGCCGACCTCAGGGCCGTCGACGGCGTGAGCGAGGCCCTCGCAGAAAAGATCTACGGGTTCTTCCATGAGCGGTGAGGTCTGTACAAAATGGGTTTTCGCCTCTGGATTTTTGTACAAAACAGGGCAAAACGACTGATATGCGCCTGAACCTTCCCAATGTGTTAACGATCCTGCGCCTCCTGGCGGCGCCGGGGATCGTGGTGGCGTTTCTGACGCTGCCGCGTCCGCTCGCGGACTGGGTGGCGATCGTGCTCTTCCTCGGGGCATCGATCACGGATTACGTCGACGGCCAGCTCGCCCGCGCCTGGAAGCAGGAGACAAAGCTCGGCGCGATGCTCGATCCGATCGCGGACAAAGCCATTGTTTTAACGGCACTTTTGGCGCTCGCGGCCGTCTGGCAGCCGGTCTGGCTGATCCTGCTTCCCGCCGCGCTCATTGTCTTTCGCGAGGTCTTCGTGAGCGGCCTCAGGGAGTATCTGGGCGACACGGCAGGCACGCTCAAGGTGACCCAGCTTGCCAAGTGGAAGACGACGATCCAGATGGTGGCGATCACTGTTCTTCTGGCCAAAGGCATCATCGAGCACGGCCTGTTCGAGCGAATCGTCGGGCTCGATCCCGCGATTTATGATCGCATTATCAATGGCTTCGAAGAAGATGCCCTGGGTCTGCGCTGGCGCGAGGCGGCCCTCGACTGGCTGCGTTGGGGCGGTGTGGCGCTCCTTTGGTTGGCGACCGCGCTGACCCTGATTACGGGTTTCGACTACTTCGCAAAGGCCCGTCCCCATCTGCAGGGGGCGAAATGAAGATCGAGGTCCGGTACTTCGCCTGGCTCCGCGAGCGGATAGGAGAGAGCCGTGAAGTCATTGAAACGAATGCGGAAAACGCGGCTGACCTCGTGACTGAGCTGCGTAAGATAAGCCCGCATCACGCCGCCGCCTTCGCCGATATGACCGCCCTGCGCGTGGCCTACGATCAGGAACTCACGCGCTTCGATGCGCCCTTGGGTAACACGCGCGAGGTTGCCTTCTTCCCCCCCATGACAGGGGGCTGACGGTGGAGATCCGCGTCCAGGAAAGCTCCTTCGATCCCGGTGCGATCCTCGACGCATTCACCGCGCGCCAGACCGTATCCGGGGCGATCGTGACCTTCACCGGCGTCACGCGCGATCTTGATAAGCGACTGAAATCACTTGAGATTGAGCACTATCCAGGGATGACAGAAGCGGCGCTTCACAAGATGGCCGAAGACGCGCAACGGCGCTGGTCCCTCGATGATGTCCTCATCCTGCACCGTTTCGGGATGCTGGCCCCGCGGGAGCCGATCATGATGGTCGCCACCGCTTCGCGCCACCGCAAAGCTGCCTTCGAGGCCGCCGACTTCCTCATGGACTACCTCAAATCCCGCGCCCCTTTCTGGAAAAAGGAAGTGACCGCGGACGGCGCGCGCTGGGTCGACGGCAAAGACGAAGACGAGGCTGCACTCGCCGCATGGGCGCGCTGACGCCCACCACATCCGCCTTCTTTGTGCCCTGTACTTCCCCCGGAGGGCCGCCGGAGGCACCTCGCCCACCAGCGCCCGGCCCGGCGGCAGGGCACCCCGCCGCGCAGCGGCGCCACCGATGGTTCGAGCGCAAGCGAAGAAGGGAGGCGGGCGGGTCCGGCCTAAGCCTTTGGAAAATCAGGCGTTTTGGCGCTCGATATAGGCCCGGAGCTCCTCGGCTTCCTGGCGTGCGTCGCGCAGGCCATCCATGGCCGCGCGCAGCTCCGCTTCGGTCTGGGTGAGTTGATTGGTGATCTCCGCCTCGCGTTGCTGGAGGTAGGTGATCGCCTGATCGCGGGCCTCTTCCGCCTCGTGGAGCTGCTGCGCCATCCGGTCGAGCTCGCCCACTTCGGCCTTTGACACGCGCGTGAATCGATTGACCAGCCAGGATGCAAACCACCCCAACGCGAAGGCCACGAAAAGGACAATCGCGGTCGCCAGGATCAGCTCGCCTCTATTCACCGGTCGCGTCCTCCACTGCGTCTTCGGCCGCGTCAGCGTCGTAGTCGGGATCGTCCTGACCCGCATCCGCGGCGTCTTCTTCTACGGCCGAAAAGAACTTGAACTCAATGCGCCGATTGGCTTCGCGGCCCTCTTCGGTCCCGTTGTCGGCGATGGGGGTGGCTTCACCGAAGCCCTGGGGAAAGAGGCCCGACCACACGACGCGTTCACCACGCAGCGCTTCGACGACGGCCTCGGCCCGTTCTTGCGACAGCGCGAGGTTCATGACTTCGCGGCCCTGGCTGTCTGTATGCCCTTCGATGACGATTTCGAATTCGGGGCACCCCTTCATGACGTCCGCAATGGCTGTGATTGTCTCCAGACTGTCGGCGTCAAGGTCCGCCGAGCCCGGCTCAAAGGTCAGCTTTTTCGCATCCGTGAGGCGGCCGATATCGGCAAGGCACTCTTCCGGTGTCGGGATATTGGCCGTGGGATCTAGACGTTCATCATAGGCCACGTTGATGGAAAAGGCCTGTCCTTCGCCCAGCTCTTCGGACAGGACCTGCGCAATGCGTGCGCGGCCTTCAAGGTTGCCGGTCGTGCCACGGACGTCGAGGCCGTCAGAGGCAACCTCCACCGACCCGCGCTCAAGCTCTGCCAGCGCGGCGAGGCCCGCAAGAACGCGCAGCGACCATCCTTTCGGAAGGGCCGAGTGGGACTCTGAGGAAAGGGCGGCCATCTGCGCCCCAAAGCGAGATTTCGCGTAGGTTTCCACAGCCGCCAAGGCGAGGTCATCTCCCAGATGTCCCCGCATCTGCACCTGGCCTTCGGGACTCAGCGTGGCGGTGAATTCCGGCGGCCCTTCTTCTGTTTCGACCTCGGGCTCAGGCAGCACGGCGGTGAGGGTGAAGGCGTCGGGCAACGACGTCTCGAGCCGGTCTGTGACGTCCTCAAAGACCGCAGGATCGCTCCCCATCGCCGCCACGAGCGAGATGTCGAGGTCCGACAGCGTCACCGTCCCGCCGCCAAGGGCACCGATCGCCGCCACGCTTTCAGCGGCCGCAGTGCCCCAGTCGGGCGAGGGCGCTCCGAGACCCAAACGGCATTCTGATTTGCCCTCAATCCCGGCCTCCGCGGCGGCAGCCAGCACGAGGTCCATGGCAGCTTCGGTGTCCGCCGCGCAGGCATCGAAGCGCGCCCCATCGGCATCGATGAGAAAGCGCAGCGTGAACGGTGTGATGACCGGTCGAGGCGCGCTGATCGACAGTGCCGCGCGGATGCCGTCTGGCGCCGCACGGGACAATTCAGCCTGAAGGCGCGCGCGCTCCTCATTGCTCTCGGCTGTCGCCGTGATCTGCACCCGGTCGGCAGCCACGGAGATCTTGGATCTGGGCAGTTGCGCCATGGCCGCGATGCCGTAATCCACGGCCGCGACCCACCCGTCGGGCGTTGGATAGTCAGCGGTTTCGACAAGGTCCGTGATGGAGCTGCTGCCCGCAGCGCGGGTCAGGCGGCGGATGATCCCCTCGCGGTCCGTCGCCGCTGGAATGAGGCCGATAAGGGAGATCCCCGCATCGTTGCGCAACATCTCGAGGGAAAAGTGCGGGGCGGTGATGACCTCTTCCTCGTAGACGCTCATGTTGTCTATGACGCGCGCGGTGTCGACCACGCCGCCAGCCACGGAGAGCGCCTTGAAGCGGTCCGCCTCGGTGGGGGCCTCCCCCGACAGCACCACTTGCAAGCCGTCAGAGACGACCTCAGCCCAGTCGTGCCCCTGGAGCTTCATCTGGAAATCGACTTCGCGCGCGGAGTTCGTCTCCAGCGCCGAGACCGCGATACCTGCGGCAACATAAGCGCCCATTGCAGCCCCTCCGAAGGCGGCAACGAGCGGGACAATCGTGGACAAACGCATCATGGTCTCCCTGCCGGGGCGGTGTAAGCCCACAGCGCGCGAGCTTCAATCAGACAAGTATCGCTATGGCGAAAAAGAGCGCAGCGAGGAGACCAGCGTCGCGGTTCGACCGAAACAGGATCATGCAGCGTTCGGCGTCGTCCATGTCGAGCTGCCGAAGTTGCCAGGTCAGGTGCCAGCCCAGCGCCCATGGCCCGCCAAGGGCCAGGATCAGCGCGAGGGGTGAGCCGTCGACGAGGGCTGCGATCACTGCGATGCCCATGAGCGTCACCGAAGCCACGATGAACCAGCGCAGCCAGCGCGGCGTGTCTTCCCCAAAGAGGCGCGCCGTGGATTTTACACCGATGAGCGCGTCATCCTCGGTATCCTGATGGGCGTAGATCGTGTCGTAAAAGAGCGTCCATGCGATCCCTGCAAGGTAGAGACCCAGGGCAGGCCAACCCAGTGATCCGGTATGGGCCGTCCAGGCAAGGAGCGCGCCCCAATTGAACGCAAGCCCCAGAAAGACCTGGGGCCACCACGTAAACCGTTTTGCAAACGGATAGATCGCGACGAAAACGAGGGAGCCGAGCCCCACCAGCACCGTGGCATCCGAGTACGTGAGAAGGATCGCCAGGGCCGCGAGCGACTGGAGTACCATCCAGATGTAGGCTCCGCGCAGGCTGACCTGACCGGAGGGCAAGGGCCGCGACGCGGTGCGCGCGACCTTGGCGTCGAAATCACGGTCGGTGATGTCGTTCCATGTGCACCCCGCGCCGCGCATCAAAAACGCGCCGAGCCCGCATCCCGCGATGATCCACAGATCCCAGAGCCGCCAGCCCGTCGCTGCCGCAGCCAGAAGGACACCCCAGACGCACGGGATGAAAAGCAGCCACGTTCCGATAGGTCGGTCAGCGCGCGACAAGCGCAGGTATCCTCGGCTCCATTCGGGGGCCAGAGTATCGACCCAGTTTCCCTGAACGGCATCGGCGACTTGGCCATTTGTCTCGGCTTTCATAGGGTGCGCTCCATGGCCCATATTACCCGCCTCTTTGTAGATCATCCGCTTGAGCCGGGGCAAACCGTTCCGCTGGATCGCGACCATGCGAACCGCATGTTCAATGTCATGCGCCATGGCCTGGGCGATGAGGTCCGCCTCTTTAACGGTCGTGACGGCGAGTGGCGCGCCGAGGTCACCCAGGCCGGCAAGCGCGCCGGGGCGCTGCTGGTTCACGGGCAAACGGCGCCGCAGCGCATGCCGCCCGATGTCTGGCTGCTCTTTGCGCCCATCCGCAAGGAGCGGACGGACTTCATCGTAGAGAAGGCGACAGAACTTGGCGTTGCGCGGATTTTGCCCGTGCAGACGGACTTCACGCAAGGTGACCGCCTCAAGCAGGAGCGGCTTCAAGCCCACGCCGTTGCCGCCGCAGAGCAGTGCGGAGGCACCTATGTTCCGCCGGTGGTGGGTTTGCAGAAACTGTCGGGATGCCTTGACGCCTGGCCCCGGGATCGTCAGCTCATGTTCTGCGACGAGGCTGCCAAGGTGGGCGATTTGCCGCGCACGGAAGGCGCTTGGGCAATTGCTATCGGCCCCGAAGGCGGCTTTTCTCCCCCCGAGAGAGACCGCCTGCGCGCTTTGGGCCATACCGTAACGCTCGGTCCCCGAATTTTGCGCGCAGATACCGCAGCTGTGGCCGCACTCACGCTATGGCAATCGCAATTGGGAGATTGGCGATGATCCGCCCCGAAGCGCGTCAGGTGCTTATGGAATGGCGCGAGGTGATCCTCGGCGCGGCGTTCTGCGTCATCGGCGGCAACTGGGTGCTGAGCGGTACGGCGCTGCAACCCGCGCTGGGTGTCTTCTTTGTTCTGGGTGGCCTCGTTTTCATCTGGCTCGGCTATCGGCGCGTGCGGTTCCCGCAGGGCGGCGGCGGGCCGGGCATGGTGGAAGTCACAGAGCGCCAGATCAGCTATTTCACCGCCCAGGGCGGCGGCGCGATCACCATCGACGGGCTCGCCCGTGTGGAGGTGCGCAGCGGCAAGGGCGGAATTGACTGGGTGTTCACGGTAGAAAGTGGCGAGGCTCTGGTCATCCCAGGCTCTGCGCGCGGGGCCGAGGGCCTCTTTGACGCTCTCGTCCCGCTTCCGGGGATCAACTATGACCAAGCGGTGCAGGCTGCCCGGGCGCCGGGGTCTCTGGCGCAGGGGCCTGATACGTTCCTTATCTGGCAAAAGGACAAGCGTGCGTTGCACTAGTCTGATTGCCCTGCTCTTGGCAGGATCTGCGCCTGTCGAGGAGGTGCCACCGGACGTCGACCGCGCGCGCCTCTACAAGGCCTGCGCCATCAGCCAGGAGACTGTGAGGGGTGACAGTATCCGCGCGCCTTGCCGTTTTGCGCGCAGTCTCCTCAGACTGATCGACGGTTAGGATGACGGCCAGAGAAGCGGATCCATTTTGTAGTACGCAACGAGACAGGCATAGAGGTCTGGCTCTTCGCGGCGCAGCTCGTTTGGCTGTTCGAAGAAGGCTTCTGTTGCCACGGGAAAGAGCTCTTCCGGGGCGCTGGCGCCGTAGGGGTCGAGGAAGGGGCGTTTTCCGATCTCGATAAGCCGCCCGATACGTTCATAGGTTTCGCTGAAGGCGGCCTCCCATGCGCGGACGTCTGCTGCGCTGCCAAGCAGTGGCACACCGTCGGTATGGCCGCTGAGCCCGTCGAGTTGGTGGGCAAATTCGTGCAGAACAACGTTCTTGCCGTCATCGTCGATGAATGACCCGCGTTCACTGTCGGCCCAGCTCAGGATGACGGGGCCCCGCTCCCAGCTTTCGCCGATCCTGACCGCGTCGCGTTCCGTGACGACGTAGCCGTCCTGCACCGGCTGCCGTGATCGGAAAGCTCCGGGATAAAGTAGGACAGTGCGCAATGTGTCGTACCATTGCCCATTGGCTGCCACGAGGATCGAGGCCTGCGCGGCGATGGACAGTTTCATTTCCTCGGATACGTCGAGCCCTCCGGCCCCGTGAAACGTCACCTGATCGAGGAAGAGGGCAATTTTGCCGTCTACCCCGTCGCGCAGCTCCTTCGGAAGCCGGGCATAAAGCGGGACATCCCTTTCAAGCAACGCGCGCAACTCTGACGGCAGGCGGGTGGCCAGCAGCGTCGCGCGCCGAGCCCGGGCACGCGCCCGCCGGACCAGCACCCACGCCAGCACGAGCAGGGAACCCATGAGGAGCATCAACCACATGCGGCTTGCCATAACCTGCAGCCTGCGCCGCGCGCAAAGGCAAACACACCCTGCGCGCAGACACGGGAGGGGTCGCATTGACTTCCTCCACGGTGGGCGTCACCTCTGGGCATAGACGACGACCCGGAGGCCAGCGCCCATGTCCATCCCACAATCGGGCGGCGGCCCCGTAGAGGGCTTTGCCGATCTCGCCGGCTATCTCGCGGCCGGCTGCAAGCCCAAAGAAGACTGGCGCATCGGCACCGAGCACGAAAAGTTCGGCTATGACACCGCAACGCATAGTCCTCTGCCCTATGACGGGCCCTGTTCAATCAAGGCGATGCTCGAAGGTCTCCGCGACGGCTTTGGCTGGACAGCGGTGGAAGAAGGCGGCCACATCATCGGTCTGGTAAAGGGTGGTGCGAACATCTCGCTCGAGCCCGGTGGTCAGCTTGAGCTTTCTGGCGCGCCGCTCCTGACGATCCACGAGACCTGCGATGAGGTGAATACGCACCTGGCCGAGGTCAAGGACGTCGCTGACCGGATCGGGGCCGGGTTCATCGGGCTCGGCGCGGCCCCGGACTGGACCCACACGCAGATGCCGATGATGCCCAAGGGCCGCTACAAGCTCATGGACAGCTACATGGGCAAGGTCGGAACGACGGGAACATGGATGATGCGGCGGACCTGCACCGTGCAGGTGAACCTCGATTTCTCGTCCGAGGCGGACATGGTCCAGAAGATGCGGGTCGCCCTTGCTTTGCAGCCGGTGGCGACGGCGCTGTTCAGCAATTCGCCCTTCTGGGAGGGCAAGCCCAACGGCCACAAGTCGTGGCGGTCCCGCATTTGGCGCGATCTTGACGGCTCGCGCACGGGGATGCTGCCCTTCGTCTTTGAGGATGGCTTCGGGTTCGAGCGTTGGGCAGATTACGCGCTCGATGTGCCGATGTACTTTGTCTACCGGGACGGCGTTTACATCGACGCACTGGGACAGAGCTTTCGTGACTTTATGGATGGCAACCTCCCCGCATTGCCGGGGGAGACGCCAACGCTGAGCGACTGGGCTGACCACCTCACAACCGTGTTTCCGGAGGCGCGGGTTAAGAAGTTTATCGAGATGCGTGGCGCCGATGGCGGGCCGTGGCGCAGGCTCTGCGCGCTGCCTGCCTTCTGGGTCGGCCTGACCTACGATCAGGGGGCGCTTGATGCGGCGTGGGAGATGGCAAAGGGCTGGGACGCGGAAACGCGCGAGGCGCTGCGGGTCGCAGCGTCCGTCGACGGGTTGGCCGCCGAGGTGGGCGGCATCAAGATGATCGATATCGCGCGGGAGGCTGTCGAGATTGCGGAGGCAGGCCTGAAGGCACGCGCCATGCCGGGGGCCGGCGGGCTTGTTCCGGACGAGACGCATTTCCTAAACGCGCTGAAAGAGAGCCTCGAAAGCGGTAGATCGCCGGCCGATGAGCTCCTTGAGGCCTATCACGGCGCGTGGTCTGAGGACCTGTCCCGCATTTACACGGATTGCTCCTACTAGTCGGCACCTGCTGCGTATCTCATAGCGGCGAACGCTTCCGCCACTGGTGGATGCCTAAAGCAAAACTTCCGGCAGCGCCCGCCATACCAACGGTGCGATAGGTCGCCGCTAACGCTTCTGGCCGATCTTGGGCTCCGTGCCTGCGCGCAGGCGGTGGGTGTTCTCCCAGTGACGTGCGTAGATCAGGAAGCCAAGCACCACGCCAAGCAGCACGCCAATGCCGTATTCTGTCAGGAGCAAGTAGACCGGCGACATGAGCCCGGTGAACATCGCGGCGAGGGAAGAGTATCGAAAGAGCGCCGCAATCACGAGCCATGTCGCGCAACAGGCGAGCCCGGCAGGCCAGTGCAGGGCGAGCATGAGCCCGATGAACGTCGCCACCCCCTTGCCGCCCTTGAAGCCCAGCCAGATCGGAAAGCAATGGCCAAGAAACGCGGCCAGCCCGGCGAGCTGGACCGCATCTTCCCCCGCGAGGGCGCGCGCGATGAGCACCGCAAATCCCGCCTTGCCCGCATCAAAGAGCAGGGTCAGGAACGCGGCAAGTTTGTTGCCTGTCCGCAGAACATTGGTCGCCCCTATATTGCCGGACCCGATCTGGCGGACATCCCCGAGCCCGAAGACCCGCGCCCAGACGAGGCCGAAGGGCACGGACCCGAGAAGGTAGCCAAGCACCACTGCCAGAACCAGCAGCGGCGTTGCAGTCTCAAGTGGTGGCATCGTGGCCTCCGTATACGCATTTCCCGCCTACCCAGGTCCCGAGCACGCGGCCCTGCATGGCGGCGCCGTCAAAAGGCGTGTTCTTGGATTTCGAGTTCAGCGTTTCCCGGTCCATGGTGAACGCGGCGTCGGGATCGAAGAGGATCACATCAGCCGGGGCCCCTTGGCGCAGGGTACCGCCCGGCAGGCCGAGACGCTGCGCGGGCGCGAGGGCCGCGGCGCGGAAGACCTGGGCCAGTGTAAGCTCCCCAGTGGCCACGAGGCCAAGCATGGCGGGCAGGAATGTCTCCAATCCAACGGCGCCAGAGGCGGCTTCTTCAAAGGGCAGGCGCTTTGACTCTTCGTCCTGCGGAGTGTGCATCGAACTGACCACGTCGATCAGGCCGCTTGCGAGGGCTTCGACGACTGCAGCGCGGTCTGCCTCGGGCCGGAGTGGTGGTTTGACCTTAAAAAACGTGCGGTAATCCTCGATCGCCGCATCCGTCAGCGTCAGGTGGTGGATCGACACCCCCGCCGTGATATCAAGCCCATTTCGCTTCGCGCGCTCGAGGGCGGGCAGGGCGCGGCGGGTGGTGATCTGGTCCGCATGATAGGCCGCGCCCGTCATCTCAAGCAGCGCGATATCTCGGTCGAGGGCCATTCGCTCTGCCATGGGGCTCACGGCAGGCAGGCCCATCCGGGACGCCCGCGCGCCGGACGTCGCCGCCGCCCCGGCAGAAAGGCCCGGCTCCTGTACATGGGCCATCACAAGCGCATTGAGCGACTGCGCGTAGGTAAGGGCGCGCGCGAAGACCTTTGTGTTTGACACGACGCGGTCACAATCGGTGAAGGCCACCGCACCCCCGTCTTTCAGGAAGCCGATCTCCACCATCTCCCGACCGTCGCGGCCCTTGGTGAGCGCTGCCATGGGGGCCACGCGCACGGGTGAGGCCTCCGCCGCGCGGCGGGTCTGAAACTCCAGCACTTCGGGCGTATCGATCGCGGGCAGCGTGTCTGGCCGCGTGACCATTGTTGTCACGCCGCCCGCCGCCGCAGCGCGGCCCGCCGAGCGAAAGCTCTCCTTGTGGCGCTCGCCCGGCTCGCAGATTTTGACGCCGATATCTATGAGGCCCGGTGCCACGCAAAGACCGCCTGCGTCGAGGATCCGGGCCTCGCCCGCGACGGGGGCGCTGTCGGTCAGGACTTCGGCGATGACGCCTCCAGCCATGCGCAGCGAGCCGGTGGTTTCGGTCCCGGTCTCGGGGTCTATGAGGCGCGCATTGGTGATGAGCGTGTCCATTCTCACCCCGCCAAAAGCACGAAGACGACGACAAACGCCGCCAGAAACAGGAGGACCGCCGTCGCCACCATGCCAGAGATGCGCGCGTCCGACATCGGTTTGCGCTGCTTGCCGGTATAGGGCTCTGCGGCCTCTGAGGTGACCGGAGCGGGGGTGAAGTCCACGCCCTCCTGCTGGTAGGCCCCGATGAGCGTCAGCCTCGGATCCGGATCGATCCTGCCAGGCCCGGCAAAGGCTTTTGACATCACGATCATCACCCAGCCACCGAGCGCCCCGAGCTTGGCCTTGTCGCGCAGAACATCGGCTTCCATCGCGCCGTGCCCCTCTACCAGGTAGCCGGCAAGTCCGAGCCCTTCGAGGTTCTTCATCGGGAAAACCTCAATGTAATCCGTGTCACCTTCGGCGAGCCCCAGCGCCGCGAGTTTGGCTGCGCTATCCCCCGCGAGGGCTTTCGCCTCTCCAGCCGTCATCGACAATGCAAAGACGCGGATCAGGCCCGCTTCGCCGGGTGGGATGTCGAGGGCGCTCATACCATGACACCTGCAGGTTCCGCGCGTCGGTCGCGCATGAGGAGGTCCATGGCGGCCATGCGGACGGCCACGCCCATCTCGACCTGTTCCTGAATGACGGAGCGGTTGATGTCGTCGGCGATTTCTCCGTCGATTTCCACGCCGCGGTTCATGGGCCCGGGATGCATGACAATGGCGTCCGGGCCCGCGGCGCCGAGCTTGACGGCGTCGAGGCCGTAACGGTGGTAATACTCGCGCTCTGACGGGATGAAACCGCCGTCCATGCGCTCTTTCTGGAGGCGCAGCATCATGACGACATCCACGTCCCGCAAGCCGTCTGACATATCGCCGTGAACGCTCACCCCCCAATCGGCCGCGCCGGACGGCACGAGCGTCGGCGGCCCGATGAGCCGCACTTCGTTGCCCATCTTGGTCAGGAGTTGCACGTTCGAGCGCGCCACGCGGCTATGGGCAATGTCGCCGCAGATGGCGACCTTGAGGCCCGTGAGACGCCCGAGGCGGCGCCGGATCGTCAGGGCATCGAGAAGTGCCTGCGTGGGGTGCTCGTGGCGGCCGTCACCGGCGTTGAGCACGGCGCAATTCACCTTCTGCGCCAAAAGGTCCACCGCGCCCGATTGCGGGTGGCGCACGACCAGAAGGTCGGGATGCATCGCGTTGAGTGTGAGCGCCGTGTCGATGAGGGTCTCGCCCTTCTTGATCGACGACGCCTGCATCGCCATCGACATCACATCCGCCCCGAGACGCTTCCCGGCGAGCTCGAAGGACGCCTGCGTCCGGGTCGAGTTCTCGAAGAACATGTTGACCTGTGTCAGCCCGGCGAGGGCATCCGTATGCTTTTGCCGCGAACGGTTAAGCTGAACATAGCTGTCGGAAAGGTCGAGGATGGCCGTGATGTCGGCGGGTGCCAGAGGCTCTATCCCGAGGAGGTGACGCATCGCGCATGGTTTAGGCGGACGGACCGGGCCCGGCAAGTCGGTAGCGGACGCATTGCGCACCTTCCGTGGAATCGGCGATAGGTAGGGGGTGGACCCCTTGGATTGGCATAAAGCGGCGGCAGAGCTCGCCTGGCAGGTGGATTGCGGCGTGACCGAGAGCATCGGGGAGACGCCTCTCAACCGCTACGAGATGCCGGCCGCGCCTGAGAAAAAGGCGGCGTCTCCTGTCGCGGCCCCCGCCTTGAACCTCGCCGGAGATGCCGATCCGGTGGCAGAGGCCGAGGCCCTCGCCGCCGCCGCCGAGAGCCTGGCGGATCTCGCCCTGGCGCAGGAAAGCTACACGCATTGCGAGCTCAAGCGCGGTGCGCGGAGCTTTGTCTTCTGTGATGGCGTCGCGGGCGCGCCTGTGATGATCGTGGGCGAGGCCCCGGGCCGCGACGAGGATCGCGAGGGCAAGCCTTTTGTCGGGCGCGCGGGTCAGCTTCTCGACAGGATGCTCGGGGCGATCGGGATGAGCCGGGAAAAGGATGTCTACATTACCAATGTCCTGCCCTGGCGGCCGCCCCAGAATCGCGACCCGAAGCCGGATGAAGTCGCGATGATGATGCCGTTCCTGCGCCGCCATATCGCTCTGGCGCAGCCGCGCGTCTTGGTCGCCATGGGCAACCATTCGTGTCAGGCGCTCCTCGGCAAGAAAGGGATCACCCGATTGCGCGGGGAGTGGCACGAGGCAGGCGGATTGCCTGTCCTGCCGATGCTCCACCCCGCGTATCTGCTGCGCCAACCGTACGCGAAGCGCAACGCGTGGGAAGACCTTCTGACACTCAAGGCCCGTCTGTGAGCCGTCTCGACGAGAAACGACCTTTCCTGCCCTGCCGGATCGCGGTCCTGACGGTGAGCGATACGCGCTCCGCGCGCGATGACCGCTCGGGCGATACGCTTGAGGAACGTCTCACGGCGGCGGGTCACAGCCTTGCCGCCCGCGCTATCGTGACAGACGATCGTGACAAGATCGCGGCCCAACTCCGGGCCTGGTGCGCCGACCCGGACGTGGACGTCGTGATTTCCACCGGTGGCACGGGGTTGACCGGGCGAGACGTCACCGTGGAGGCCCACCGCGATGTCTACGAAAAGGAAATCGACGCGTTCGGGACAATTTTCACGATAATCTCGATGGAAAAGATCGGCACCTCTGCCATTCAGTCGCGCGCGACAGGCGGGGTAGCGAATGGGACCTACCTCTTTGCCCTGCCTGGCTCTACCGGGGCCTGCAGGGACGCGTGGGACGGCATCCTCGCCAAACAACTCGACTACCGGCACCGGCCCTGCAACTTCGTGGAAATCATGCCACGGCTCGATGAACATTTGCGACGGAAGTGACGCTACCCCACGTATAGGAAGAAATGTTGCGCGTGCTCCTTTTGCCAGAAGGGGGTGCGACGCTACTTCCTACCGATACGCCGTAGCAATCTGGACTATTCGCCATGCGTTTTCTTCGCCGCAGCCTCACCGGGCTTTTTCTACTTTCAGTGACCATCGGGCTGATTGCGTTCGGGGCCATCCAGATCCGCGATGCCGCGCGCTCGCTGGCCGAAGATGATGGGCGCTCTTTCCCGGCGCGCGAACGCTCCTTCGCAGTGAATGTCGTGGCCTTCGAGCCGGGCGAGGTCGTTCCGGTCCTTGGCGCATTTGGTGAGATCCGGTCCCGCCGTAGCCTCGACTTACGGAGCGAGGTCTCAGGGTCGGTGATGATGCTGTCCGATGCGTTTGTGGATGGCGGCCGGGTGAGCCGAGGCGACGTGCTCATGCAAATCGATACTTCAAACGCAGAAAGCGCGCTGGCGTTGGCGCAGGCAGAGCTTCGGGAGGCCGAAGCAGAAGTCCTGGAGGCTGAGCGGGCATTGACGCTGTCACGTGATGAGCTTGCCGGGGCCGAAGCGACGGCGTTGCTGCAAGAGCGGGCCTTGGCGCGCCAGCGTGATCTCGTAGACCGGGGCGTCGGCACCGAGGCGGCCGTCGAAGCGGCTGAGCTGTCGACGAATTCCGCGCGTCAGACGGTCCTGTCGCGGCGGGGCGCGCTGCAGCAGGCCGAGCAGCGGGTGACAACGACGCAAGCCCGCGTGGAACGGGCGCGGATCAATCTGAGCGAAGCCGAGCGGGCGCTGACCAACACCACGCTCACCGCTGCTTTCGACGGTGTGCTGAGCGATGTGACCATCGTTGAAGGCGGCCTTGTCGGTCAGAACGAGAAGGTGGCCACCCTTGTGGATGATGCTGCGCTGGAGGTCGCGGTGCGCGTTTCGACAGAGCAGTATTCGCGCTTGATCGACGACACCGGCGCGCTTCGGCCTGCAGATGTGACGGTAACGCTCGATGTCTTTGGTGCTGATATCGTTGCCGAAGGCTCTCTTTCGAGGGTGAGCGCGTCGGTGGGCGAAGGGCTGACCGGGCGCCTCCTCTTTGTAAGCTTGCGCAGTGCGCCGGGCTTTCGACCCGGCGATTTCGTCGCCGTTGCGATCGAAGAGCCTGCTGTTGGCGGCGTGGCCCGCCTGCCCGCCTCTGCCTTGTCGTCCGAGAACCGGGTCCTCGTTTTGAACGAAGAGAACCGGTTGAGGGAAGTGGACGTGCAGCTCGTCCGCCGCCAGGGCGACGATGTCCTCGTGCGGGCGAGGGGGCTGATGGGCGAACGTGTCGTCGCCGAACGGTCGCCGCTCCTTGGGGCAGGGATCCTCGTGACGCCCATCGCGCCGGAAGGGGCGACCGCACAGATGGCTGCCGCGCCCGCGACCATCGCGCTTGATGACGAACGCCGCTCGCGCCTCATCTCCTTTGTTGAGGCCAATCAACGGATGCCCGCCGAAGCTAAGGAGCGTGTCCTGGCGCAACTGCGGGAACCGGAGGTGCCGGCGGCCATGGTCGAGCGGATTGAAGGTCGGATGGGAGGCTAGGTCATGCGGACGCTCAAATCAGGCGGCATACTCAGCTATTTCACGCGCCATGGGACCGCGGCGAACCTTCTGCTCGTCATCCTCCTTGCCTCTGGCGTCGCGGCGTTTCCCAACATGCGCGCGCAGTTTTTCCCGGATGTCGTCGTCGACAATGTCACGGTGTCGGTCTCTTGGTCCGGTGCGGGGGCAGAGGATGCAGATACGGGCATCGTCCAGGTTCTCGAGCCTGCCCTCCTTGCTGTGGAAGGCGTGACCGGGACAGTGGGGACCTCGCGGGAAGGCGCGGCCTACGTCCAGCTCGACTTTGAGCCCGGCTGGGACATGGCGCGCGCTGCTGATGACGTTCAGGTTGCCGTGGACGCCGTGGCCGGTGAGCTTCCGGAGGGGGCAGAGGATCCCAGCGTTCGCCGGGGCACATGGCGGGACCGTGTGACCGATGTCGTGATCCGGGGGCCCGTGGGGACCGATCAGCTTGGCCTCTTTGCCGACGAATTCGTCACCCGGCTTTACGCCGAAGGGGTCACCCGCACGACAATTCGCGGCGTTGCGGCCCCGTCTACGATCGTAGAGGTCACATCGCTCTCCCTCATCCGCCACGATCTGACCATGCGCGAGATATCTGCGGCCATCCAGGCGGAAGCGGTCGCCGATCCGGCAGGGGATGTGAGCGGGGCTTCACGGGTCCGCACCGGCGTGGCGAAACGATCCGCCGACCAGATCGGCGCCATTGTCCTGCGCTCTAATCCTGACGGATCAAAGCTCTTTGTGTCGGACGTGGCGACCGTGCTTGTTGAAGGGATTGATCGGGACCGGGCCTATTTCGTCGGTGAGGATCCTGCGATCTCGATCCGCGTGGACCGTTCCCCGTCGGGCGATGCCATCGAGATGCAGCGCATCGTGGAGGACGTTGCCGCGGAGCAAGAGGCGACACTGCCGGACGGCGTGGCCATCGACCTGATCCGAACCCGCGCGGAAGCGATCACCGGGCGTCTGAACATCCTCGTTGAGAACGGCCTTATTGGCCTCGTGCTTGTGGTGGGGCTCCTGTTCCTCTTCCTGAATGCCCGGGTGGCATTCTGGGTGGCGGCGGGCATACCCGTCGCCATGTCAGCAGCCATAGCTATCATGTGGATGGCGGGGCTGACGATCAACATGATCTCGCTCTTTGCACTCATCATCACGCTGGGCATCGTCGTGGATGATGCCATCGTCGTGGGCGAACACGCCGATTTCAGGCGCCGGGTGCGCAAGGAGGGCCCGGAGGAGGCCGCCGAGAACGCCGCGCGCCGGATGTTTACCCCCGTCTTCTCGGCCTCGATCACGACGATCATCGCGTTCTTCGGCCTCGTGGTCATCGGCGGGCGGTTCGGCGACCTGATCATTGCCATTCCCTACGTGGTGGTTGCCGTGTTGATCGCGTCCCTCATCGAATGCTTCTTCATCCTGCCCAATCACATGGCGCATGCCCTCAGGCACAGCGACAAGGATCACTGGTATGACTGGCCCTCGCGACAGGTGAACCGTGGGTTCGACTGGGTGCGTGAGCGGCTCTTCCGTCCGCTCATGTCCTTTGTGATCTGGGCGCGGTACCCGGTTGTCGCCCTGGCTTTCGTGCTGCTGGCAGGGCAGGTCACTCAGCTTATTCGGGGCGATGTGCCGTGGCGGTTCTTCAATGCGCCCGAGCAGGGCAGCGTGACGGGCAATTTCGCGATGGCACCGGGCGCCACGCGCGAAGACAGCATCGCCATGATGCGCGAAATGCAGCGCGCCGCCGAAGAGGTGGGCGCGGAGTACGAAGAGCGCTTTGGCGTGAACCCCATCGTCTATGGCCTGGCCGAGATCGGCGGCAATTCCGGTCGGGCTATCGCGGGGACGGAGACGAAAGATGCCGATCAGCTCGGCTCCTTCGCCATTGAGCTCGTGGATGCGGATCTGCGCCCATATTCGTCCTTCGCCTTTGTGGGCGAGCTCCAGAATCGCGTGCGGCGTCACCCGCTGGTCGAGACGATCTCCTTCCGATCGTGGGGGTCAGGCCCGGGTGGCTCGGGGCTCGAGGTGCAGTTTCAGGGCGCGAATGCCGAGACGCTCAAGGCGGCGTCGCTCGCGCTCCAATCCGAACTCGCGCAGTTTTCGGAAGTCTCCGCCGTGGAGGACAATCTGGCCTATGACAAGGAAGAGTTGATCCTGGAGCTTACGGCACAGGGGTCCTTCCTGGGCTTTACCATCGATGATCTTGGCCGCGTGTTGCGCGACCGCCTGAGCGGGATCGAGGCTGCGTCCTTCCCCGACGGTGCGCGATCCGCGACGATCCGCGTGGAGCTGCCGGAAGGCGAACTGACGTCGGACTTCCTTGAGCGGATGCAGTTGCGCACCCAGGCAGGCGCCTATGTGCCCCTCGCCGACATTGTGAGCGTCGAGCGTCGCACAGGCTTTTCCACCGTCCGGCGTGAGAACGGCATTCAGCTGATCACCGTATCCGGGGAGCTCTCCGAAGATGATCCTGCTCGGGCGACGGAGATCCAGGAGATCCTGGAGAACGACATCCTTCCCCGCGTTGCGGAACGCCATCAGGTGACCTTTGAACTGACGGGTCTTGCAGAGCAGGAGCGTGATTTCCTCAATGATGCGCGTACGGGGCTGATCATGATCCTGGGCGGGATCTTCCTGACGCTGGCATGGATTTTCAGCAGCTGGACGCGGCCGCTGGTGGTGATGTTCATCATCCCCTTCGGCCTGATCGGTACGATTTACGGCCACGCCGTCTGGGATGTGCCGCTGTCGATGTTTTCTGTCATTGGACTGCTCGGGATGACCGGGATTATCATCAATGATTCCATCGTTCTGGTGACGACCATCGACGAGTATGCCGAGGAACGCGGGTTGGTCCCTGCGATCATCGACGGGGCCTGCGACCGGTTGCGCCCGGTCGTGCTGACGACGCTGACGACGGTTCTGGGCCTCGCGCCCCTCCTTTACGAGGGGTCGAGCCAGGCGGAATTCCTGAAACCCACGGTCATCACCCTGAGCTACGGCTTGGGGGCCGGGCTCTTCCTCGTCCTGCTCGTTGTGCCAGCGGTCATGGCCATGCAGCAGGATTTCGGCGCACAACTCCGCGCCTTCCGCCGCGCCACACAGATGGGGCGGCGAGCGCCTCAGGCTGCACTGACCGGCCTTGTCGGGGCTGCACTGATCGCGATGGCGTTTGTGCCCACCCTGGGCTGGGTTCTCGCAACGGGCACGGTTCACCCGGCTGTGGCGGAGGCTATCGGGCAAGACGGGGCCGGTGTTGCACTGGGTGTGTTTGTCGCGGCTGCGGCGCTCGTCGCGTTGGCTCTCTGGGTGCTGTCAGGGTTCCTCGTGGCAGGCCGCCGCGCCGTGCGGGGCTAGCCGGCGGAGCAGCCGCGGATGTCAACGGCAGCATTGCCGCCAAAGACGGTCGTTCGCACGCCCGAGCGGTCGAGCACGAACGGTGCAGCGTCGTAGCGCACCAATTCGGTCGTCGCCGTCAGTGTGTTTCCGTCCCGCGACAACTCAGGTTCAGCCACCCAAACGGTGGGGTCGGCGGTCTCGATGGCTGCGGCCTCTCCCCGTCCGAGAGGCGGCATAGAGACGGTAACCGTCAGGCTCAGCCCGTCGTCGATCGGGGCGACAGAGCAGACAACATCGCCCACTCTTGCCTCTGCCTCGGTCAAGGGGCGATCACCCAGCGCGGCAATGATATCGGCATCTGCGGCGCCTTGCGACGGCAGGACGGCGTCGATGGATACGAAGGCGGGGATGCAGATTTCCTCGCATACACCCAATGAGACCTCCGCCTGCAAGCGGATCGGTTCATCTGAACGCAGCCGTGTCACGTGCAGGGGGATCACGACCTCCTGATCATACCCGATTGAGCGCATGCCGTTCTGGTTGAAGATCTCGGGCACGGGCCAGTGCGGGTGCACCCTGGCCACGTTTTCAGAACCTGTCCAATCGAACATGGGCGGGATGCCAGCGTCGCCGGGCGCGCGCCAGTAGGTCTTCCAGCCGGCAGCGAGTGTCAGACGCAATCCGGCGATGTGCTCCATCCCCGGTTCGCGCCAGCCTTGCAGAACTTCGACTTCGATCACATCACCGTTGAGGCCCGTCGGCTGCGCGACCAGCGGCATCGGCAGGAGGGCCAGGACAGAAAAAAGTGCTGCAGGTTTCATCACCGCACCGACATACGCGCCCAGCTCTGCAGCTGCGAGTCACATTCGCGGGAAAATCGGTGAGGTTTG
Source organism: Pseudomonadota bacterium (assembly GCA_038751055.1). GTDB lineage: Bacteria > Pseudomonadota > Alphaproteobacteria > Rhodobacterales > Rhodobacteraceae > Shimia_B. The sequence continues at coordinate 49,996 of JBCDGS010000009.1, forward strand.
TTGCAACGTGCACCTTGCATGGTTGCCCGGGCGCTTCCATGTTTTGAAGGTGACCGAGACTGATGACGCTGCCACCGGTCCTGACGAACTCGATCTCGCAGGACAGCTCCTGATCGCGATGCCGGGCATGGGCGATCCCCGCTTTGACAAAGCGGTCATCTACATCTGCGCGCATTCCGATAATGGCGCCATGGGCATCATCGTCAATAAACCGGCCGAAGACCTGCATATCTCGGACCTGCTTGAACAGCTGGACATAAAGACAGCGCCCGAGGCCGAAGACATCCGGGTGATGTTCGGCGGGCCAGTAGATCATGGCCGTGGCTTCGTGCTGCACACCGCAGATTACGGAGCAAACGATAGCACGCTGGCGGTGGATGCAGGGATGGGCATGACGGCCACCCTTGATATCCTTGAAGACATCGCCCGCGGCAATGGCCCCGCCGAGTCGATGCTGGCGCTCGGCTACTCGGGCTGGGGACCCGGGCAGCTTGAAGGAGAGCTTGCCGCGAACGGTTGGCTGATCTGTCCATCCTCGAAAGAGATCGTCTTCGGTGAAGGCGGAAACGAAAAGTGGATCGCAGCGCTCAAGTCCATAGGCATCGATCCGCTTCTTCTGTCTTCCGAAGGTGGCCGCGCCTAGGCTTGCCCTTTGGCGCGGGACGCCCCACCTTCCTGATATGGATGATCAAACACGCCTTGAACTAGAAGCCGCCGCCTTCCGCCGTCTCCGCGCTCACTTGATGGAGGACAGGGTGGACGTGCAGAACATCGACATGATGAACCTCGCGGGGTTCTGTCGGAACTGCCTGTCGCGGTGGTATCAGGAAGCCGCCAATGAGCGCGGGATAGAGATGTCGAAGGATGACGGCAGGGAAGCTTTCTACGGCATGCCGTTCAGCGAGTGGAAGGCCAAGTATCAGACCGAGGCCAGCGCCGACGCGAGAGCGGCCTTCGACGCGTCCCACTAGGCACCGTCAGTAGACGTCGCCGTCGTCAACCTTCCGGGAGAAAGCTGTCTCCCCACCGGCGGCGAGGACCTTGGCCTGGCTCACCCAGTCGTCGCGCGACACACGGCCCTTGAAGCCTTCGAGGTTCGCGTCCACCCAGGCAACCTCTTCGTCCGTCCAGCTCGCTATCTGATCGAAATGGTAGAAGCCGAGTTGAAAGCAAAGCCCTTCGAGCTTGCGACCGACGCCCTTTATCCGCTTCAGATCGTCGGGCATTCCGGCCCGCGCGGCACTGAGGGTTGCAGGCTTCACACCGTCTTCTTGACCGTCCCCCGTGTCATCACGATCGTCGCCCGTGGTGTCCATTGGGCGCGGCGGGATGGTCTTAGCGGCGACGAGCCTCAGCGACCCGATCTCTGCCTCCAAAGCGCGGATGCGGTCGTCCTTGTCGCTGTGCATCGACCGGCACCGCTCCAAATCGGCGCGGAGCTGGCTCGCATCATCGCCTCCCGCGCGCGGGGCCGGGCTTTTGGCCCAGATGAGCCATCCCACGAACAGTCCAAGCAGGGCCGCCAGCGCGATCAGCAGCCAGATTTCCCCTAACAGAAAGCCCCAGTTCTGGAACATGACGGTTCCCTCTCCTACTCGCTATTCACACGTGTGGACCACGAAAGCGTTGTGCGTCGGTTGGCGGCGCGGCCCTCTGCCGTGTCGTTTGGCGCAACTGGCTCCGTCTCGCCAAAGCCGCGCGCAGTCAGCGCTGCGGCTGGGACGCCCCGCGTAACAAGAGCCGCCGCGACCGCCTCTGCGCGGGCTTGGCTCAAGTTGAGGTTGGCGTCCTCGTCGCCCTCTGCGTCCGTATGCCCGCCGACGTCGATCCGGAGCGCGGGCAGCGCCGAGAGGCAATGCAGGGCCGTGGCCGCCAGGGCGTTGATCGCCCGGTGCGCCCGCGCATCAAGCCGGGCGGAACCGCTGACAAACCCCACTCCAGTCCCCGCAAGGATCGCCTGACTTTGCGCGTCGCACCTCTCTACCGTCGGTATGAAGGTGTAAACCGGCAGCCATGCCGCGCCAGAGAAACGTTCCGTCTGACCGGAAAAGGCATTTACACGCTCAGCGCCGGGCGCGCGCAGGGCTGGCGCTTCGATCTGAGGTGCGAGGCCCGTATCTGCCTCGAGCCCGGCGGCCAAAAGTTCTGGATCGACGCCGGGGGCGGGAGCGACGGTAAGGTCCGCGAGCCCGGTCGCATCGTAGCGCGCGCTTAGCCGTGCTGTCTCCGGTAGCCAGCCGGCAAGAGGGGCAATCTGGCCCAAATAGGCTCCCGCGGCCCCGGTAAATCCGGCCCGAGCCCCGTCTTTGACGTCAAGGCCGAGACGGTTTGAGATCTCGGTGGCGCTCAGACCGTCGGGCAGCTTGCCTGTCACGACGGCGCCGCTCGCCGGGCTGACCGTGATCTCGAAGGCAGGTGGCGTGCCATCATCGAGAAGGGTCAGTGTTACGTCTGCCCCTCCTGCCGCCTCGCGGGCGGCGGCGGCTTCGACAGGCGTGCGCGCGATCCCGATGAGTGTCACCTTCGTGCCTTCGGGATCGTCCACGCTGGTCAATGTGCCGCCTTCGAGGATCGCAAGCGCCCGCAAACCAGCCGCCGTCGTCCGGAGGAAATCGGCGTCGCGGGCGTCAATCTCTGCGATTTCTGCGCCGGCCGGCAGCACGTCGAGGTCCAGCTCCTCGGCGGTGGAGCCAAATGGCAGCTTGCCGGTGAACCGTGTTCCTCCGCCATCACGGATAGCTTCCAGCCGCATCGGCGTTCCGTCATCGGCGAACACGACGTCGATCACGGGGGCGATCCCATCGGCCAGCGTGCCGAACGCGGCGTTCACCTGATCGAGCCCGGCACGGGACACACCCCCTGAAAGCGTGATGCGAGGGGGCTCACCCGGCGCTGCGGCGTCTTGCACGACGAGCCGTCCGTCCTCCAGCGCGGCGAGCGCCCTTAGGCCGGTCTGCGCTGCCTCGGTGAAATCGGGAGCGTTCGCGTCCACTTCCGAGACGATCATCGCTTCCCCGAACGCGTCGAGACCGAGGGAAGAGGGCTCTGCCCCGAACGGCATTTTTCCGAAAAGGAGGATCGTTTCCGCCGTCTTTTCCGCCGTGAGGCCGAGGGGCAGCCCGTCATCCACCGGCTTGAGATCGGTCACTGCTTGAAAGCTCGCTGGAAGGGCCGCAAGACGATCGAGGGCCGATGCGATCTCTGCCCGCGTTCCCTTGCCTGTCAGGCTGAGGGTTGTGCCCGCGATCGCCACTTCACCACTGGACAGAGCGTCCAGTGCCGCAAGGCCCGCCAAGGCCGCGTCGTCGAATTCTGCTGGCCCGATGGGAAGTCCCGCGCGCGGGAGGGCGTCGAAATCCAGCAGGGATGACGTGGGCAGCTTGCCGTCCGCGACAACCGTCCCATTCGGTGCCTTTGTCACTTCCAGTCGAAGAGGCAGCCCGTCATCCAGCGCGGCGATGTTCAGCTCCACCGTGCCGGGCGCGTCCGCCATGCGGCTTTCCAGAGCCGCGATATCTGACGGTGTGTTCACCTCGCCCATGAGCGAAAGGCGTGGCGGAACCCCGTCTTCGACAATCAGCTTACCCGCACCAACCGAATGCAGGGCCTCAAGCCCGAGCACTGCGAGTGGCAGGAACCCGGGCGAGCGCGCGTCGATCTCTGCAATGCGTACCTGATCCTCGAAGAAGCTTTCCAGCCCGAACATGTCGGGGGTCGTGCCAAAGGGCAGCTTGCCGGACAGGCTGGCCTGATCCGGCCGCGTCGCAGCAAGCCGCATGGGCGCGCCGTCATCAAAGACCTCGAACGTGCCTTTGACCGTGTAGCCCTCGGGCAGTTCCTTAAGCGTCATCTCGGCGCGTGCAATCCCCGCCCGCGTCCCGACGCCGCTGATGATGCCCTGGCGGTCCACCAGCTCAAGGCGCCCGGTTTTGAGCGCCGCCAAAGCGTCAACGAAGGTGCCCGCCACGCTGGGCCAAAGGCCGTCGGCGGATGGGATCCGTGCGATCTCAAGCCCCGAGGTGGCAACAGATGCCTCCAGTGGGGAAAGGCTTTCAACGGTCATGGTGGCCGGGAGCTTGCCCGCAGCGACGGCCTCCTGCCCCTGAGCGTACGTGATGCTCAGCGCGAACGGGCGCCCGTCATCTTCGAGGTCAATCACGATCTCCCGCCCAAAGCCCGCCGGAACCGCCTCCAGTGCGGCGCGTGCGGCGGCCTCCTCGACCGGCGTTGCGGCGAGGCCCTCAAGCCGCAGGAACTGGTCTTCCAAGCCAAGCTCGAACGTCTTGAGTTCAAATGCAGCCTCTGCGCCTGCCTCAATGGCGGTCATCCAACCCTCTGGCGCGCCAGATGCCAGAGAGACGTCACCATCGGCATCCGCGAAGAGCGCGCGCAGGGCGCCAATCGAGGGGGCATTCGGCGCATAGCCGTCAATGCGCCGCCCCGCCTCCGATCCGGTGGCAAGGAACGTGTACGGCCGCGCAGTGGGGAGCACCTCCAGCGCGTCCCGGACGACACGCTGCCCGTCGATAGCTTCGAGGCGCGCAACGAGGTCTGAGCGCTCTTTTTCGGTATCCGCCGTCCCGGTGATGGTGAGGTCGCGGCCGGAGACGCGTATGCTAACCTCGTGTGTGGCCCCTGCCGCAACGCGGTCCGCGGCAGCCTGAAGGCCGCTTTCGATGTCGGCTGCATGGTCATGGCGTGCCCACCATCCGAGCGCTCCCATGCCCAGCGCCAAAACGACAACACCGAAAAACCCGCGCACGGCAATCCCCCAACCAGCACTGGGCAGTGTTGTCCCAAGTCGGGACGGCAGGCTTCAAGAACAAAGATCAGGAATGAGTCAGAGCACGCAATGCCTGTGACCCATCGGCACCTATAAAGGCGGCCTTTCGCCTTAAATCGCGGCTTTCAAGCTTTCGTCGAGGTAGATCTCGCGGAGCCTCCGCGCCACTGGTCCGGGCACGCCCGAGCCAACATTTTTGCCGTCGATTTCGACCACCGGCATCACAAACGTCGAGGCGGAGGTGATGAAAGCCTCATCGGCCTCGCGGGCTTCCTCGATGGAAAATCCGCGCTCCTCGACTTTCATCTGTGCTTCGCGCGCAAATCGCAGGACGGCTGCGCGCGTGATCCCGTGCAGGATATCGTTCGACAGGTGCCGCGTGATGATGGTGTTGCCCTTCACGATGTAGGCGTTGTTGGAGGTCCCCTCCGTCACCAGCCCGTCCTGAACCATCCATGCGTCGTCCGCACCTTCGGCCTTTGCCATCATTTTGCCCATCGCCGGATAGAGGAGCTGGACCGTCTTGATGTCGCGGCGCCCCCAGCGCTGATCCTCGATCGTGATGACCTTCATGCCCTTCTCGGCGGCCGTTGAGGCGGCGAGGCCGGGCTTGGCTTGCGTGAAAAGGACCACCGTTTGCGGCGTGCCCTCTGCCGGGTAGGCAAAGTCGCGATCAGCGGCGCCGCGCGTGATCTGAAGATAGACGAGGCCCTCGTCGATGTCATTGGCGCGCACCAGTTCGCGATGGACTTCGAGGAGGTCTTCGCCCGACATCGGCATGTCCATGCCAAGTTCCTTGAGGGACCGCTCGAGGCGCACGGCGTGGCCCTCAAAGTCGATCAGTTTGCCGCCCAGCACGCTTGTGACTTCGTAGACCCCGTCCGCGAAAAGAAACCCGCGGTCGAAGATCGACACGGTGGCCTCGTTCTCTGGAAGATACTGGCCGTTGACATAGACGGTGCGGGACATGGGGGCAGGCTCCTTTGCGTGGGTGTGCGATGGATTACTTTCCAGCGCAGCTCAAGGGGTGTGCATGTCGCATCAGCCCCAAAGGCGGGCATCAGACGGATGGACGCCGGCCGCATCATAGCTCAGCGGCACCTCCCGATCTTCCGCCAACAAGAGTGGCCCGTCGAGGTCGACGACCGCGGCACCCTGGGCGAGAAGGACCGCCGGTGCCATGGCCAGCGAGGTGCCCACCATGCAGCCGACCATGATCTCATAGCCCTCCCGCCGCGCCGCCTCGCGAAGGGCGAGCGCCTCTGTGAGGCCGCCGGTCTTGTCGAGCTTGATGTTGACCATGTCGTACTTGCCCTTGAGGTCAGGCAGGGACGCGCGGTCATGGCAGCTTTCGTCGGCGCAGACGGGAAGGGGGCGCGCGATCTCGGCAAGCATGGCGTCCTCTCCGGCGGGGAGGGGTTGCTCGACCATCCTCACGCCCAAACGGACCATGTGAGGGGCGAGCTCTGAATAGATGTCAGCCGACCAGCCCTCATTGGCGTCAACGATTATCGCGGCCTCCGGGGCTCCCCGCCGCACGGCTTCAAGACGGGGCATGTCATCCGGTGTCCCCAGCTTGATCTTGAGGAGCGGCCGCGCCGCATGCTGCCGGGCCTGCGCTTCCATAGCGGCGGGCGCGTCGAGGGAGAGCGTATAGGCCGTCACCTCCGGCCCGGGCACGGGCAGGTTTGCAAGCTCCCAGGCCCGTGCGCCCGCAGCTTTGCACTCCAGATCCCAAAGCGCGCAGTCGACTGCGTTGCGCGCCGCCCCGGGCGGCAGCGCATCTGCCAGACCTCGACGGTCGATGTCGAACGCAAGCCCCTCGATCTGGGCGCGAACACTCTCCAGCGTCTCTCCGTAGCGGGCATAGGGCACGCATTCCCCGTGCCCCACATGGCCGCTGCGGGCAATCTCAACGCTCACCACCTGCGCTTCCGTCCGCGACCCGCGCGAGATCGTGAAGACCTGCGCCAGCCGAAAGCTCTCCTCTTTGACCCGTATCAAGACACGTCCTTCATCTTTCTGAAAATACCTCCGCCGGAGGCATCCGATCCTGCCCCGTGCGCTTCACTCACCTCACATGGAGGCAAGCGCATCCACGAGCCGCCCGGCGCCGTGGCGGAACGGATCGACCGTTGGCAGGCCCATGCGGTCCTCTGTCTCCTCGCACAGGCGCCGCGCCTCCTCCTCGTCCAGATGCTGGGTGTTGATCGAAATCCCCGTCACGACACAGGCCGGATTGGCAATCCGTGCAAGGGGGAGCGCGGTGTCGCGCAGCACCTCCAGCGATGGCAGGCCATAGTCGGGAAGACCGCGCATGTGGGCGCGGGTAGGCTCGTGGCTCAGAACCAACGCATCCGGCTGCCCGCCATGGATCAGCGCCATTGTGACCCCCGAATAGGACACGTGGAAAAGGGATCCCTGGCCCTCGATCAGATCCCAATGGTCCGGGTCGTTGTCCGGCGTCAACCATTCGACGGCACCGGCCATGAAGTCGGCAATGACGGCGTCGAGGGGCACGCCGCGCCCGGTGATCAGGATCCCCGTCTGACCGGTTGGGGCAAAGGTGCTCTTCATGCCGCGCTTGCGCATCTCCGCGTCAACGGCAAGGCCGGTATACATCTTGCCGACAGAACAATCCGTGCCGACGGCGAGCATCCGCTTGCCGGCGCGCTTTACGCCGTTGGCGATGGGATAGGCCACGGACGGCACGCGCACGTCGTGCAGGGTGCGTCCGGCGCGCTTAGCCTCGCGCACCAGATCATTTTCATCGCGCAGCAGGTTATGGAGGCCCGAGGCCACGTCGTAGCCCATCCGGATCGCGTCCGTGATGACGCTCTTCCACGCTTCCGAGATCACCCCACCGCGGTTCGCAACCCCTATGACCAGCGTTTTCGCGCCTGCTGCCTTGGCGTCCTCCAGCGTCATATCCGCGAGCCCGACATCAGCCCCGCACCCCTCCATGCGGAACTGACCGACAGCGTTCTCCGGCCGCCAGTCCTTGATCCCTTGGGCGACTTTCGCGGCCAGCTGGTCGGGCGCATCCCCGAGAAAGAGGAGATAGGGCGTGGGAATCATGGCAGCCTCCTTTGGTCGCGGCGAGTCTACGGCCACAGCCCGGCACCGCATCTCACTTTTGCGACGCTTCGTGAAAAAATCGGACAAAAATTCACGGAACGGCGGGCAATCTGCCTCCAATGCGAAACGCGGACGGGGCCTTGCTGCACCGCAGCGATTTGCGGTTGCGGCTGTGCGAGCAAGATTGTAACGCCCAGCGCGACACGTTTGAAATTATCGTTCGAGGCCAACCATGTCCTTTCGTCTCCAACCCACGCCCCCGGCACGCCCCAACCGCTGTCAGCTGTTCGGTCCGGGATCGCGCCCCGCGATCTTCGAGAAGATGGCCACCAGTGCCGCGGACGTCATCAATCTGGATCTGGAAGACAGCGTCGCCCCCGATGATAAGGATCAGGCGCGCAAGAACATCATTGAGGCGATCGGAGATATAGACTGGGGCAGCAAGACGCTCTCTGTGCGGATCAACGGTCTCGATACGCCGTATTGGTATCGTGACGTCGTGGACCTGCTGGAACAAGCCTCTGAGCGGCTCGATCAGATCATGATCCCGAAAGTCGGCAATGCGGGCGACATTTACGCGGTTGACGCGCTCGCGACGGCCGTGGAGGCCGCCAAGGGGCGCGGCAAGCAGATCGACTTCGAGGTCATCATCGAAAGCGCCGCAGGCATCGCCCATGTCGAGGAGATCGCCGCCGCCTCCCCGCGCATGGCCGCCATGAGCCTGGGCGCCGCGGATTTTGCTGCCTCCATGGGGATGGCGACGACCGGGATCGGCGGTACGCAGGAAAACTACTACATGATCCGAGAGGGCCAAAAGCACTGGTCTGACCCCTGGCACTGGGCGCAGACGGCCATCGTCGCCGCGTGCCGGACGCATGGTGTCCTGCCCGTGGACGGCCCTTTTGGCGACTTCAGCGATGACGACGGCTTTCGCGCCCAGGCGCTGCGTTCGGCGACGCTCGGCATGGTGGGCAAATGGGCGATCCATCCGAAACAGGTGGCCCTCGCCAACGAGGTTTTCACGCCGTCCGAGGCCGCCGTTGCAGAGGCTAGGGAGATCCTCGCCGCCATGGCGGAGGCAAAGGCCTCGGGCGCGGGTGCGACCGTCTACAAGGGACGGCTCGTTGATATCGCGTCGATCAAGCAGGCCGAGGTTATCGTGAGACAGGCCGAGCTTATCGCAGGCTAGATTGTGCTTTAGCCTCCCGCGTGCCTGCGGTAGCCAAGCGCGATGGATCACTTTCTGTACCGGAACGGGACCCTCCATGCGGAGGATGTGGCGGTGGCCGATATCGCGGCCAGCGTCGGTACGCCGTTCTACGCCTATTCCAGCGCGACCCTCCTGCGCCACTACCACCTGTTCAACGACGCGTTGGCCTGGTCAAAGCCGGGTCACCTTGTCTGCTTTGCGATGAAGAGCGCCTCCAACCAGGCCATTCTCAAGCTTCTGGGCGACGCAGGGGCGGGAATGGATGTTGTGTCAGGTGGTGAGTACGCGCGCGCCCGTGCTGCAGGGATCCCGGGGGAGCGCATCGTCTTTGCCGGCGTGGGCAAGACCCGTGACGAGATGCGGCAAGCGCTAACTAGCGGGATCCGGCAGTTCAATGTCGAAAGCGAACCCGAGATCGAAGCGCTGTCGGAGGTTGCCCAAAGCCTCGGCCTCACCGCGCCGATCACCGTGCGGGTGAACCCTGATGTGGATGCGAAGACGAACGAGAAAATCGCAACGGGGCGCAAGGGCGACAAGTTCGGAATTCCCATTGGCCGCGCCTCCGATGTCTACGCCCGGGCAGCCGCCCTTCCGGGGCTCAAGGTGGTGGGCATTGACGTGCATATAGGATCGCAGCTTGTGGACCTCGCGCCATTCCGCGCGGCCTACAGGAAGGTTGCGGCGCTCACCGAACAGCTCCGGAGCGAGGGACATTCCATAACGCGTCTCGACCTCGGGGGAGGGCTGGGCATCCCCTACGAGCGCTCGAATGCTGCACCGCCGTCGCCCACGGAGTACGGGCGCCTCATCGAGGAGGAGGTGGGCCATCTCGGCTGCGAGATCGAGATTGAGCCGGGGCGGCTTATCTCGGGCAATTCCGGGATCCTCGTGGCAGGGGTGATCTACGTCAAAGAGGGCGAGGACCGCACGTTCCTCATTCTTGATGCTGCGATGAATGATCTTATCCGTCCGGCCATGTACGGCGCGCACCACGATATCGTTCCCGTTATCGAGGCTGCCCCCGGTGTGGAGCCTGCCACCTACGACATCGTGGGTCCGGTCTGCGAATCCGGTGATACCTTTGCAAAGCACCGGTCCATGGCGGCGGTCAGCGCCGGGGATCTGGTGGCCTTCCGATCGGCAGGCGCTTACGGCGCGGTCATGTCGAGCGAGTACAATACGCGGCCCCTCATCCCCGAGGTTCTGGTCCAGGGGGATCAATTCGCGGTTATCCGCCCGCGTCCCACCTTTGACGACATCATCAATCGCGATACCATTCCAGAGTGGCTATGATCCCGTAGCCGCGCGCACGGGAGGCCTTCGGGAACGCCATGTCTCAACACAGCTTCAAGCCGCTCATTCCACGCCGGACGGAGGCCACGATCGGCTGGACCCGGCTCGGCATGGTGGCAGAGCGCGTGACGCAGGCGTTCTGGCCGCTCTGGTCGGTTGTCTTCTTTGCGCTCGGGGCTCTGATGCTGGGCTTTCCGTGGGAGATGCCGCTGGAGGCCGCCTGGGCTGTGATCGTCGGCACCGGCCTTGCGGGGCTCCGGGCGCTTTGGCGCGGTTTTCGCCTTTTTCGCTGGCCCGCCAAGACGGAGGCTGAAGCGCGGCTTGACGGGACTCTGAAAGGTCGGCCGCTTAAGACGCTGAAGGACAGTCTGGCCATCGGCGGAGGCGATGATGCGGCAGAGGCCGTCTGGGCCGCCCACCGCGACCGCATGCGCGAGACCGCAAAGGCCGCCAAAGCCGTGGCACCGGCGCTGCAGGTTTCCCGGCGCGACCCTTTTGCCTTGCGCTATGTGGCTGTGCTCATCCTCGCGGTCGGTCTTCTCTTCGGCTCCATTCTTCGGGTGGGGCAGGTTGGCGATCTCGCACCCGGCGCGGCCCAGGCGGCCCTTGGGCCGAGCTGGGAAGGCTGGGTGGAGCCTCCGCGCTACACGGGCCTGCCCACGATCTATCTGCCCGATGTCACCGATGCCGAGATCGAAGTCCCGCAGGGCTCTAACATCACGTTGCGCCTCTACGGCGAGGTGGGCGCGCTGACGGTGGATGAATCCGTCTCAGGCCGGCCGGCCGTGACCGAGGGAGAGCCGCAAGTTGCCTCCGCATCGGTGCAGAGCTTTGACGTCACCCAAGACGGCACGCTTACAGTCAACGGTGCAGGCGGCCGCGTGTGGGAGGTTGCGATCCGGCCCGACATGGCGCCCATGGTGGCGTTTTCCGAGGGCCGGGCAGATCTCGACCCGTCCGAGCGCACAGCCATGCTGGAGCAGGGCTTTCGCGCAGAAGATGACTATGCCGTTGTGGCAGGGTCTGCGATTTTCGAGCTTGCCCTCGCAGAAGTCGACCGGCGCCATGGCCTTTCCATCGCGCCGGAACCGCGCGCGGCCCTCGAGCTGCCGCTTCCCATGACCATTTCCGGCGATCGCAGCGCCTTCTCCGAAGTGCTCACCGAAGACCTGTCGCAGCACCCGTGGGCAAACTTGCCCGTGTCGCTCAACCTCGAAGTGATCGACGAGCTCGAACAGACGGGCCGTTCGGAGACCAAGGACATGGTGCTTCCGGGGCGTCGCTTCTTCGATCCGATGGCCAAGGCCGTGATCGAACAGCGCCGGGACCTGTTGTGGAACCGCGAGAATGCTGCCCGCATCTCGCAGATCCTGCGAACGCTGACCTATGACGCCGAGGGTCTCTTCCGGCAGGAAGTCACGCGCCTCAGGCTCGAAACGATCATGCGCCGGATTGAGGTTCTCGGCGATCACGGCATGTCGGATGAACAGCAGGCAGAGATCGCGGACGTGCTCTGGGACCTTGCGCTCCAGCTTGAAGAGGGTGATCTGAACGACGCCCGTGAGCGCCTCGAGCGCGCGCAGGAGCGTCTGCAGGAAGCCATCGAGAACGGTGCGACCGACGAAGAGATCGCGGAGCTCATGCAGGAATTGCGCGAGGCGATGCAGGATTACATGCAGCAACTTGCGGAGAGCCAGCCCGAGGGTCAGCAAAGCCAGCCGCAGAACCCCGAGAACATGCAGGAGATGACGCAGCAGGATCTCCAGGACATGCTCGATGAAATCCAGCGGCTGATGGAAGAAGGCCGCATGGCAGAGGCAGAAGAGCTCCTGCGCCAGCTCCAGCAGATGATGGAAAACATGCAGGTCACCCAGGGCCAGCAAGGCGGTGAAGGCCAGCAGTCAGAGGGACAGCAGGCCATGGAGGGCCTCGCGGAGACCCTGCGCGAGCAACAGGGTCTGAGCGACGAGGCCTTCCGCGAGCTCCAGGAGCAGTTCAACCAGGACGGCCAGCAAGGGCAGCAGGGCCAACAGGGGCAGGACGGACAGGACGGCCAGCAGCAGGGACAGCGCCAACAGGGGACCCAGCAGGGCCAGCAGCCCGGGCAGCAAGGTGAGCAGGGTCAGGGCAATCAGGCGCAGCGGCAGGGTCAGCAGGGCAATCAGCCGGGTGAAGGCCAACAGGGCCAGCAGCAGGGTCAGGGCCAGCAGCAGGGCGGCCAGGGGCAAAACGGACAAGAGGGCAGCGGCGACTTGCGAGAAGAGCTCGCAGACAGACAGGAGTCCCTGCGACGCTCTCTGGAACAACAGCGCAACGGATTGCCCGGGGCAGGAACGCCCGAGGGTGACGCCGCACGTGACGCACTCGACCGTGCGGGTCGCGCCATGGACAACGCCGAGGACGCCTTGCGCCGTGATGACCTCGCCGAGGCCATAGACGATCAGGCCGAAGCGATGGATGCCTTGCGCGAAGGCATGCAAAACCTCGCTGACCAGATGGCGCAGCAGGAAGGTCAGCAGCAACCGGGACAGGGCCAGCAGGACAACCAGCAGGCTGGCAACGCCAATCCGCAGCAGCGCGACCCGCTTGGGCGCGAACCGGGCTCCCGCGGGCAGCTGGGATCAGATGAAGAGTTCCTGGGCGAGGAAGATGTCTACCGTCGCGCCGAGGAGCTTTTGGACGAAATCCGGCGCCGCTCTGCAGAGGTTGAGCGGCCTGAGGCAGAGCTCGACTACCTGCGACGGCTTCTCGACCGGTTCTAGGGTCTCAGGCGCCCATGCGCTGCACGAGGGAGGACACCGCGTCCTCCAGCCACAGCCGTCCGACATTCACCTGGGCGACATAGGTCTCAAGGACGGGCCCCAGTGCCGGGGCGATCCCAGTCAGCCAGTCCGAGAGCGTGTAGGCGAAGGTAAAGAGCGCAAGAACGAGCGCCGCGAGCCCCATGCCCAGGCGAAACCCCTGGCGTTGCCGTTTCGCCTGGGTGAGCTCGTGCGGCGACGTCGTGCCCGCCGCCTTCCTGTCGGACGTGGCGCGAAGGGTGGAGTTGATCTCGTCGATGTCGGGTAGAAGATCCCGGCGGGAGCCCGCGACTGTGGCAATCGTTTCCTGATCCGGCTCAGGAACGGGGCGGGAGGGTGGATCCACCAGGGGCAGATCGTCCTGATACTCCATCCCCACATCTTCCGCGCGCGCGCGGGCTTCAAACTCCGCTTCTTCGCGGAAGACATCGGTTACGCTTTCATCGAGCGGTCGGCGCGCAGGGGGCGACGCGGCGGATGGGGCCTCAGCGGTCTCGACTTCGGGGAGCGGCTCAGGCGCGGACGCTGCTTCCGTGCCGGGCTCTTCCACGGGAGGGCGCGACATGTCCGGGGGCGCGAGATCTTCCGCGTCCGCCTCGGTATCCGCGGTGTCTGGTTCGGACAGGAGCGGGCTCTCGGCTGCGGGCTTTGACGGGTGAAAGAACCAGGCCGTGCCGCAATTCGAGCACTGCACATCGCGCCCTTCCGGCGGGATAACGCTGTCAGGGACCTCATAGGTCGCGTCACAATTCGGGCACACGAGCCGCATGTGATCCTTCACCCCTGTCTACTGTTCCACCGCGACGGACCTCGTCCCGACCCCGCCTCGCGCTCTTGTCCTACGGACGGTGCTCAAAAACAAGGGATAGGGGCGCCGCGCCTCAGAGGCTGATTGCAACCGTGGCCCCCATGCGGCACTGTCCCGCCAATTTAGCGGGGCGAGCACGTGATAGAGCTGGACAAGGTTGCGTATTCCTACGGCGGCGGGGAGCTTTTGTCGGATATCTCGCTTACCGTGCAACCCGGATCCTTCCACTTTCTCACGGGTCCCAGCGGGGCTGGAAAGACCACATTTCTCAAGCTGATCTACGGCGATCTGCTGGCCACGGCGGGGCAGGTGCGGCTTGGCGGGACCGACACACGCGCCATGAACCGCGACCAGATTGCGCTCATGCGGCGCAAGATCGGCGTGGTGCCCCAGAATACGCAATTCCTCGATCACTTGCGCGTCGCTGACAATGTGGCCCTGCCGCTCATGGCTTCGGGCCGTGATGCCGGAGACGCCCAGACGAACCTGGATGAGCTTTTGGGGTGGGTCGGACTGAGCAACCACAGGGACGCGTTGCCGCCGCAGCTCTCGGGCGGGGAACGGCAACGCGTCGCGCTCGCGCGCGCGGTGATCATGGCCCCGGACGTCATTCTCGCCGATGAACCCACGGGCAACGTCGATTGGGATATGTCTCAGAGGATCCTCAAGCTGCTGATCGAACTCAACAAGATGGGAAAGACGGTCATGATCGCCACCCACGACATGGCGCTGATCCGGGCGTCTAAGGCGCAGGTGCAGGCGCGCGTCCTGCGCATCGCGAACCGGCGGCTGCAATTGGCGGGGGCGGATCTGTGAAGCCGCTCTCCTCGGCGTTTTCATTCATCGTGGGGGACCCGCAGGCCGATCGCGTTGTGCCCCCCACCGGGTTCACCGCGCAGCTCACATCCTTTTCGGCGGGGGCCATGGCCTTTCTGGCGTGTTTCGCGCTCGCCCTTTCGGTGAGCTCGGGACGCCTTGCCGACCGTTGGTCCGAGGAGCTTGCGCAATCCCTCACGATCCGCATCTCGGCACCGACAGAGCAGCTCGAGGCGCAGACCCAGGCCGTTCTCACCGTGCTTGAGACGACACCGGGCATCCGGACTGCGCGTGCGTTGACAGCCGACGAACAGCGCGCCCTGCTCGCGCCGTGGTTCGGAGGATCGCTGCCCGTGGAGGATCTGCCCATCCCGCAGCTCGTCGATGTCGTCGAAGAAGGGGGGGGCCTTGATGTGGAGGGGCTGCGCCTCCGGCTTCAGGCCGAAGCGCCGGGGGCCATAGTGGACGATCATTCGCGCTGGCGCAGGCCACTCGTTGAGGCCGCAGGGAGGCTCCGGTGGTTGTCTGTTGTGTCGCTCGTGCTCATCACCGGCGCCATGGCGGCTATGGTGACTTTGGCGGCCAATGCGGCGCTGGCGGCGAACCGGTCGGTGATCGAGGTCCTCCGGCAAGTGGGCGCGCGGGACGCCTACATCGCGCAGGCGTTCGTGCGTCGGTTCACTTTGCGCGCCGGGATGGGGGCAGCCGTCGGGACCATGGCGGGAATGATCGCCGTTGCGCTTTTGCCGTCCACGGATGCGGCCGCCGGGTTCCTGACGGATCTTGGTTTTCGGGGGCTCGACTGGCTCGTCCCCGCGACGATCCCGCTTTTGGCCGGGGCCGTCGCCTTCGCGTCAACCCGTGTTGCAGCGCTTCGCACGCTCAGGACCATGGCCTGATGGGCGCGCTTCGCTGGGTCCTCTCCTTGCTCTATATCGTGCAGGCCTATGCGATGATGCTCGTGATGGGGATCGTCTTTCTGCCATGGGCGCTCTTTTCCAAGCGGGGCGCATGGGCGGCCTGCCACACATGGGCGCGGTGGGCCATGTGGACCGCGCGCGTGATGGTGGGCATCCAGACCGAAGTGCGCGGCGAGGTCCCGCAGGGCGAGGTCCTCATCGCCGCCAAGCATCAGAGCTTTCTGGACATCATGATCATCTATTCAGCCCTGCCCTGGGCAAAGTTCATCATGAAGCACGAACTGCTCTATACGCCGATCATCGGCGTCTATGCGTGGCGTCTTGGCTGCGTGCCGGTCAAGCGCGGGCGGCGCACGGATGCGATCCGCAGGATGCTGGCAGACGTCCGCAAAGGCGCGGCCAATCCCGGGCAATTGTGCATCTATCCCCAGGGCACGCGCGTGAAGCCGCGCGCCCATGTGCCCTACAAGGTCGGCACTTACGCGCTTTACTCCGAACTCGGTCAGTCATGCGTGCCGGTGGCCACGAATGCCGGGGCATTCTGGCCGCGCAAGGGCATCATGCGCTATCCGGGCACCGCCATCGTGGCCTTTCTTGAGCCGATCCCCGTCGGCAAGGATCAGGAAAGCTTCATGACCGAACTCGAAAGCCGCGTTGAGGCGGCCTCTGACGCGCTCCTCGACGAGGCGGGCGCATGAGCACGATCACCACGATCGCAGAGCTCGAGGCGCTTTACGGCAGGCCTGACCCCAACTCGCTGGCCAAGGTCGCCACCCACGTGACACCGGAATACGCCGCATGGATCGAGGCCTCGCGCTTTGTGGTCCTGTCCTCCGTGGGACCGGGCGGAACCGATGGCAGCCCACGGGGCGATGACGGGCCGGTGGTGCAGATCGCCGACAGCTCAACTTTGCTGATGCCCGACTGGCGGGGCAACAACCGCGCCGACACACTGCGCAACATCGTTGAGGATGGGCGCGTGTCCCTCATGTTCATGGTGCCGGGGAAAACAAACATCATTCGTGTCAACGGCCGCGCTGTTCTGAGCCGCGACGAGGCGCTCGTTGCGCGGTTCCGGGTGAAGGCGAGAGAGCCGCGCCTCGTGATCCGGATCTCCGTTGAAGAGGTCTACATCCAATGCGCGCGTGCCCTCTTGCGCGCCGGCCTGTGGACTCGCAACGATGCAGAGCTTTCCCTTCCGTCGCCCGGGCAAATTCTGTCCGCACAGACGAAAGGGGCAACGAATGCCGAGGCGTACGATACCGCCTGGGGCGCCCGCGCTGCCCGGACGATGTGGAACGTCGAAACCTGACACGTCAGAGGTTTGGAGCGCTCGACCCTCGCCAGATCCGGCTAAGACGATTCCGCGAGGCGCACGGGATATCCGGTGTCGGTAGCCTAACCCCTGCGCGAGACGGGCCGGTAGGGTTGCCCGATGTGATCGGTTTCTCGTGCCCCGGTGACCTCAGGCAGCCAGACCCGTTGACCCGATCGCAAGGTACTTTTTGCGGCGATTGGAGACGAGGTCGTCTGCGCCCTGCACCGTAAGCTCGCCCAGCAGTTTTGAAATGGCAGTTCCGACCGCGCGGATCGTCGTGTCCCGATCCCGGTGCGCGCCTCCCAGCGGTTCCTGAATGATCTGGTCGCACACGCCAAGTTCGCGCAGATCCTGTGCCGTCAGTCGCAGCGCTTCGGCGGCTTCGCGCATCTTCTCGGCATCCTTCCACAGGATCGAGGCGCAGCCTTCGGGAGAGATCACGGAATAGACCGAATGCTCGAGCATGGCCACGCGGTTGGCGGTTGCGAAGGCCACCGCCCCGCCCGAGCCGCCTTCGCCGATAATGACGGACACAAGCGGCACTTTCACCTCAAGGCATTTCTGGGTGGACCGGGCAATGGCCTCTGACTGGCCGCGCTCTTCCGCGCCTTTGCCGGGATACGCGCCCGGCGTGTCGATAAGCGTCACGATGGGCAGGCCAAAGCGGTCTGCCATGTCCATGAGGCGGATGGCCTTGCGATACCCTTCGGGCCGCGCCATGCCGAAGTTGCGTTCGATCCGGGTCTTGGTGTCGTTGCCCTTCTCATGCCCGATGACCATGACGGGCTTGTCCTCGAACCGGGCGAGGCCGCCCATGACCGCGTGGTCGTCAGCAAAGTTCCTGTCCCCGGCAAGCGGCGTGTATTCCGTGAAAAGGGTGTCGATGTAGTCCTGGCAATGTGGCCGGTCAGCGTGGCGCGCGACCTGACATTTCCGCCAGGGATTGAGCCCCTTGTAAAGATCGACCAGCATTTGCTTGGCCTTCTTGTCGAGGGCCGCAGCTTCTTTCTCGACATCCATTTCCGCATTCTCGCGGGCCAGAGCGCGCAGCTCGCTCGCCTTGCCTTCGATCTCGGCCAGGGACTTTTCGAAGTCGAGATAGTTGGTCATGAAATGCTCCGGCTTAAAACTGGACGGTATATGGCTGCCGCAGCGCGGCGATGCAACTGCGGGCTGGGCCCGTATGGTAGAAGTCCGCGGGCTAGCTCCGGCGCAAGCGCAGGTAGATGTAAAGCGGCAGCCCGCAGCTTACGCCGATGCAGAACGTTGCCGGGATCGCAACGAGGCGGAGCCAATCGCGCGATGTCACGCTTTCCCAGATCACCCAAACCGTCAGCGCCACCGCGGCCACGGTCAGGTCCCACACGAGGCCGGATGTGGCGTCGTTCACGTGCCAGGCGTCAACCATGGCCGCAAGCGACCATCCGTTCTCCTGAAACCACGAGATGAAATAGCTCATTGGGTGAATTGTGCCCCAGATGGCCAGGGCGAGGAAAAGCCACCGCATCAGAAGCCGACGGCCACCGTTACCGGTCCGTTTGAGGCCCCAACTGCCCCACCGACCGAGACGCCGCCACTGCCGATGCTCAAACCGGCGTTGAGAAAGGGTTCAGGTTCGCCGTCAGCACCGCATGCGGTGAGGGCCAGAAGGGCGAGTACAGAAATCCAACGCATCAGTTTACCTCCAAAATGTCCTTCCAGCGGGCGATCTGGCGTCGAACTTGCTCGGGCGCAGTCCCGCCATGGGACAGCCGCGAGGCCACAGACGCTTCCACTGTGAGGACAGTATAGACATCTTCGGTGATCGCGCCATGGACGCTTTGCATCTGCGCGAGTGTCAGCTCAGGCAGGTCCACACCTTCGGCTTCGGCCAACGCGACGAGCGAGCCGGTCACGTGGTGTGCCTCCCGGAACGGCATGGAAAGGACGCGCACGAGCCAGTCGGCGAGGTCCGTTGCCGTTGAAAACCCGCTCGCGGCGGCGGCACGGAGGGTGTCTTTCTGGGGCTCCATGTCCCGCACCATCCCGTCCATGGCGGCCAGGGCGAGCATGAGGTTGTCCGCGGCGTCAAAGACCTGCTCTTTGTCTTCCTGCATATCCTTTGAATAGGTCAGCGCAAGGCCCTTCATCACCGTCATGAGCGCCACGTTCGCCCCGAAGATGCGCCCGATCTTGGCGCGGATGAGCTCTGCAGCGTCGGGGTTCTTCTTCTGCGGCATGATCGAGGACCCGGTCGAGAACCTGTCGCTTAGCTTGACGAAGCGGAACTGCGCGGAAGACCAGATGACCAGCTCCTCGGCCAGGCGCGACAGGTGCATGGCGCAGATCGATGCTGTGCTCAGAAACTCTAGCGCAAAGTCGCGATCCGACACGGAATCGAGGGAATTCGCCGTCGGGCGATCAAATCCCAACGCGTCGGCTGTCATATGCCGGTCGATTGGAAAGGATGTCCCGGCCAAGGCCGCCGCTCCCAGGGGGCATTCGTTCATACGCGCACGCGCATCTCTGCAGCGCGACAGATCGCGGGAGAGCATCTCGACATAGGCGAGCATGTGATGGCCCCATGTCACCGGTTGTGCGGTCTGCAGATGGGTGAAGCCCGGCATGACCCAGTCCGCGCCGGCGTCTGCTTGGCCCAACAGCGCCTTGATGAGTGACACGAGCGCCCCGTCGAGCGCATCGCACTGATCCCGCACCCACATGCGGAAGTCGAGCGCGACCTGGTCGTTGCGCGACCGTGCGGTATGCAAGCGACCCGCCGGTTCACCGATCACTTCGGTCAGGCGCGCTTCGACATTCATGTGAATGTCTTCGAGCGCCGTGGAGAATGCGAACGTACCCGTTTCAATCTCTGACAGGACCGTGAGCAGGCCTTCCCGGATGGCGTCTGCGTCCTTAGAGTCGATGATACCCGATGCGGCGAGCATGGCCGCATGGGCACGCGAGCCCTCGATGTCCTGGGTGGCAAGGCGCTGGTCGAACCCGATCGAGGCATTGATCGCCTCCATGATGGCATCGGGGCCGGCGGCGAACCTACCACCCCACATCTTGTTCGCAGAAGAGGTCATATCGGAGAGGCTTTCATGCGTCTGATTACTGCTGTTGTGCTCTATCTCGCCGCTGCGATCAGCGCAAATGCGACGGACACCGCCGCCTTGGAAGCCATGCGCGAAGGCGACATGCGCAAGCTTGTTTTCCATAAGGCTCCGCAGGACGTCTCGCAGAGTGCGTTCTTTTTGCCGGATGAAACAGAGCATTTCCTGGCGGATTACGCAGGCAAATACGTCCTCGTTAACTTTTGGGCCACGTGGTGCGCGCCCTGCCGTCACGAAATGCCGATGCTTGCGGAATTGCAATCCGAGTTTGGAGGCGACCATTTCGACGTGGTCACAATCGCCACGGGCCGCAACAAAGTCGAGGGTATGCGCAAATTCTTTGACGAGATCGGCGTGGAGAACCTTCCGATGTACCGCGACCCTAAACAATCGGTCGCGCGGGATATGGCGGTGCTCGGCCTCCCAATTACGGTCATCCTGGATCGGGACGGCCGGGAAATCGCGCGAATGCGCGGTGATGCCGATTGGGCTAGCGACAACGCCAAGGCGATTATTGCAGCCCTCATACAGCCTGCAGCTTCAAATTAACCTTTATAGGCGAGCTGTCGCTGATTTCGGCATCTTTCCGCTTTTCCTTTTGCTGGGTCCCGTTTATCGCGTACGCGCGAATTGAGAGACACTCTCGAGGAAAAAAGGAAGCAAACAATGGGTAAAATAGACCTCGGTGGTATGTCCAAGGTGGAATTGCAGAAACTGCGCAAGGATGTTGACAAGGCGATCGACAGTTTTGATGAGCGCGCTCGCCAAGAGGCGCTTGCCAAGCTTGAATCGCAGGCAAAGGAAATGGGTTTTTCCCTTGCTGAGTTGACGGGCGCGCGGAAGCAAAAGTCGGTTAATCCGCCGAAATACAGAAACCCTCAGAATCCCAGC
Source organism: Pseudomonadota bacterium (assembly GCA_038751055.1). Classification (GTDB taxonomy): domain Bacteria; phylum Pseudomonadota; class Alphaproteobacteria; order Rhodobacterales; family Rhodobacteraceae; genus Shimia_B. The sequence continues at coordinate 71,009 of JBCDGS010000009.1, forward strand.
CAGACCTGGACTGGCCGCGGGCGCCAGCCCCAATGGATCAAGGATGCCGTTGGCAAAGGCGAAAGCATCGAAGCTTTCGCCATTTAACGCGGATGCGCCATCGCCGCGACAGGATTGTGGCGGTGGCAACTGAGGAGGTGATCGTTCACCAAACCGCAGGCCTGCATCCAAGCATACACAATCGTCGGGCCGCAAAATGTGAAGCCAAGCTTCTTGAGATCCTTCGAAAGCTGCGCCGAGACGGCCGTCTGGGCGGGCACCTCGTCGAGGGTTTTGAACTGCGATTGCACCGGTACACCGTCAACATATCCCCAAACGAGCGCGCTGAAATCGTCGAGCTCGAGGAAGACGCGGGCGCCTCTTATCGCGCCTTCGATCTTGCCACGGTGGCGCACGATGCCTGCATTCCCCAGCAAGCGATCCACATCAGCTGGGCCCATGCGGGCCACACGCTCTGGATCAAATCCTTCGAAAGCGTCGCGAAATGCCTCTCTTTTCTTTAGGATCGTGATCCAGCTCAGGCCGGCCTGAAAGCCGTCGAGCACAAGCTTTTCCCACAAAGCGCGCGGGTCGTATTCCGGGACGCCCCATTCAGTATCGTGGTAAAGCTCATAGATCGGATCTTTGCCGACCCAACCGCATCTTTCCATTCTGCCCTCTCTTTCTGGCGGCTGTTTACGCCCCATTAGCCCCTCATGGCCATAAGGACCGGCGAGGAGGTGCGCGATGACTCGAAAGCAAAAACCTGTGCAGGCCCTGGGGCAGGGCGCTGTGGACCCGCTCAGCGCCGCTGTGACCGAGCGCGACAAATCCACGCTCGATATGGTCAAGGACGCGCTCGCGTCCAAGCGCGCAGTGCTCGCCTATCAGCCGGTCATGCAGGCGGCAGCGCAAGGGCAGGTCGCGTTCTATGAGGGGTTGGTGCGGATTCTGGACCAGACCGGGCGGCCGATCCCAGCCAAGGATTTCATGGGCGAGGTGGAGGACACTGAAACAGGCCGCGTCATTGATTGCCTGACCCTTGAACTTGGCCTTCAGACCCTCTCGCAGGAGGCTGACGTCAGGCTTTCAATCAATATGTCGGCGCGCTCAATCGGATATTCGCGCTGGATGAAAACGCTGGAGACGGGCCTCGCCCTCAATCCCTCAATCGCCGAGCGGCTCATCCTCGAGATCGAGGAAAAGAGCGCCATGACAACGCCGGAACTTGTGATCTCCTTCATGCGGGATCTGCAGGGGAAAGGCATTTCCTTTGCGCTCGATGATTTTGGTGCTGGCTTCACATCCTTTCGGTATCTACGGGATTTCGTCTTCGACCTCGTCAAGATCGATGGGAAATTCACCCGCAACATCTCGCGTAATGTGGACAATCAGGTCGTCGTGGGTGCCCTGCTCGCTGTTGGCCGCCAATTCGATATGTTTACGGTCGCAGGCAGCGTTGAATCCGCGAAGGACGCCGAATTCCTTGCCGCGCTCGGCATTGATTGCCTGCAAGGCTACCATTTCGGTGCACCGTCGCTTTCACCGCCATGGAAAGATTCCGCCAAGGCGCGGACGGCGTGAGATGCTCCGAAAATGCATGGCTGAGCGCAGGTTAACGCTACCAGAGCGCTGCCGCGTTGCTTCTTTACCAAGACTCCCGTAGGACCCGGCCCAACGGCGGGCCGGGACCCGCGAGACGAGCCTCCGGCAACCGCCTATCGGACGGAACCAAGAGGAGTCACTTCCATGACCAACGTCGTCATCGCATCCGCCGCCCGCACCGCAGTGGGCTCATTCAGCGGAAGCTTCGCAAACACGCCTGCCCATGATCTGGGCGCTGCTGTTCTGGAAGAGGTTGTCGCCCGTGCCGGGATCGACAAGGCCGAGGTCAGCGAGACGATTCTCGGGCAGGTTCTGACTGCCGCGCAGGGTCAGAACCCGGCCCGTCAAGCGCATATCAACGCGGGTTTCGCCAAAGAGGCCGCGGCCTGGGGCATCAATCAGGTCTGCGGATCGGGCTTGCGTGCCGTGGCGATTGCCGCCCAGCACATCCAGCTTGGTGACGCAGCCATCGTGGCCGCCGGGGGACAGGAGAACATGACCCTGTCGCCCCATGCCGCCAACCTTCGCGCCGGCCAGAAAATGGGCGACATGAAGTACATCGACACGATGATCCGTGACGGCCTCTGGGATGCATTCAACGGCTACCACATGGGCCAGACGGCCGAGAATGTCGCGGAGCAATGGCAAATCAGCCGGGACATGCAGGACGAATTCGCCCTGGCGTCCCAGAACAAGGCTGAGGCCGCTCAGACCGCCGGCAAGTTCGACGACGAGGTTGTGGCCTTCACCGTAAAGACGCGGAAAGGCGACATAGTCGTCGACAAGGACGAATACATTCGCCACGGCGCAACGATTGAGGGCATGCAAAAGCTGCGCCCGGCATTTGCGAAGGATGGGTCCGTCACCGCCGCCAACGCGTCGGGCCTGAACGACGGTGCCGCCGCTGCTCTCTGCATGACGGCCGATGAGGCCGAAAAACGCGGGATCGAGCCTCTCGCGCGGATCGCTTCCTACGCGACGGCGGGCCTTGACCCGTCGATCATGGGTGTGGGCCCAATCCACGCCTCCCGCAAGGCGCTGGAGAAGGCAGGGTGGAAGGTCGAAGACCTCGACCTCGTGGAGGCCAACGAGGCTTTCGCCGCTCAGGCCTGCGCGGTGAACAAGGATATGGGTTGGGATCCGGCCATCGTGAACGTGAACGGCGGCGCAATCGCCATCGGTCACCCGATCGGAGCGTCGGGCGCGCGGATCCTCAACACGCTTCTGTTCGAGATGAAGCGCCGTGATGCCAAGAAAGGCCTCGCCACGCTCTGCATCGGCGGCGGCATGGGCGTCGCCATGTGCCTCGAGCGGCCGTGACCGAAATCACGCGCGCAATAAAGTTGCGCGCGTGACGCTTCACGCATAACAACATTTCAAACTAAACCATCTAGATTCGGAGGAATCCATGTCCCGCATCGCACTCGTCACGGGTGGTAGCCGCGGTATCGGCGCTGCTATTTCAAAGGAACTCAAG
>JBCDGS010000010.1:0-72741 GCA_038751055.1 Pseudomonadota bacterium
GGACCATTCACCCGTGGTCATTTTGGGCAGGTAGGTCTGCTTTTGCTCCTCAGAGCCGTTGGCGAGGATTGCGGCCATGTTGCCGTGGCTCAGCCCCGGATACATGTTGAAGGCCATATTCGCCGATACCATCGGCTCCATGGCGGCGGTGTGCATGATGTAGGGGAGGCCCTGGCCGCCGTATTCCTCTGGCATGTCCATGGCCATCCAGCCGCCCTCGGCCATCTGGTCATAGGCTTCCTTGAAGCCTGCGGGCACGCGGACGACGCCGTTCTCCAGATGGCAGCCCTCCTTGTCGCCGGAAGCGTTCAGCGGATGGAGCACCTCGACGGCGAGCTTGCCCGCCTCGGTCAGGATCGCGTCGGTGAAGTCGCGGTCCAGATCGGCATAGCCCGGCACGTCCTGCTCTGCGATCTTGAGGAGGTCGTGCAGGATGAACTGCTGGTCTTTCGTCGGGGCGGTGAACGTAGGCATGCGGGTCTCCCGATGGTCTGTGTGTTGGTTATTCTGCGGCTTCTTTTGGGTCCATGTCCGCGAGCATGCGGTCGGCCCAGGACAGTTGCTCGCGCAGGTCCTCGATGGCGGCTGTCAACTCGTCACGTTGGCTGATCATTCCGGCCAGGTGTTTTTGTGCGACGTCGTAGGTGGCCCGGATCTGCGTGGCCTGGCTGTCGCCGAGGTCGTAGAGGCCGAGGAGCTGGCGGATTTCCTCCAGCGAAAAGCCGAAGCGCTTGCCGCGCAGAATCAGCTGGAGCCGGGCGCGATCCCGTTTGGTGAACAGGCGCTTCGTGCCCTGACGAACCGGCTGCAGCAGTTCCTTGGCCTCATAAAACCGGAGCGTGCGGGGTGTGACGTCGTAGGCATCGCACATCTCTCGGATCGTCATCGTTTTCTCTTCGGTCATCGTCATCGTAACAGTCTCACAGCTATCTCACTCGTCAGGAGCGATCTGCGGATTCGAGGCCGACCTTACAAGCAAAGTTGACGTGGACGTAAATGTGACGCGGCGTCAGAAAATCGCGCGGGAAAGGATCTTAACGTTGACCGGTCAACTGGCGCAACATTCCTCAATTCCAAGCGGTTTATTGAGGTTTCAGCGGTGCGAAGGGTCAGGGTGCCAATCACGACGCCCGATGTTTCCGGCCTGCGGTTGACGTTCGGTTATGCCGCGCCGAGGTCCTTGCAGATGCTGGCCTTGAGGCCCTCAAGCTCTCCGATGACCTGTTCGAGCTCGACCTGCCGTTCGCGCAATTCGCGAATCTGCCGGTCAGCGTATTCCACGAATGTCGCGAGCTGTTTGTCGCTGCCTTCGTTCTCGTAGATCAACAGCCACTGGCGCAGGTCTTCGAGGGAAAAGCCCCAGCGCCGGCCTCGCAGGATCAGTGTCATGCGAGCGATTTCCTTGGGGCCGTAAAAGCGCGACCGCCCCTGACGCTCCGGCGACAAGAGTTCGATGTATTCATAGTAGCGCAGCGTCCGCGGTGTGACGTCGAACTTCGCGCACATCTCTTTGAACGATAGTCGCGTTTCGGCCATCGGTCTCCTCCCGTGCCTAGGGTACCGGGTGGGCATGAGAATTCAACACTTCTTGCACGCGCGCTGCCGCCGGGTCAGGGTTGCGGGACGACCCCGGCGGCGCCTAGCCTCCGCACGACCCAGCCAGGAGCCAGGCCATGGCCGCAGATCCCGCGACGCTCGCGCGCCAGTTCATTCAGGCAATCCCCCACGCCCAGGCCCTGAACATGACGATCACCGAGATCGAGGCCGGCATTGCGGAGATCGTGATGCCCTATGACGACAAGCTCGTGGGCGATCCGGCCACGGGCGTTATCGCGGGGGGCGCGGTGTCGGCCCTCATGGATACCTGTGGCGGCGCGGCGGTCATGTGCCACCCGTCTTCGCCCCGGGGCACCGCCACGATTGACCTCAGGATCGACTACATGCGCTCGGCCACGCCGGGGCAGGCGATCCGCGCGCGGGCGGAATGCTATCACGTCACGCGCGCGGTGGCCTTCGTGCGCGCAACGGCGTTCGACGAGGGTGACGCACCCGTTGCCACGGCCACAGGGGCGTTCACCATCGAGGGTGCTTCATGAGGAAGCCCGAGCCCGTGCAGGTCGTGAAGCAGCGGCGCGATGCCCTTCTCGGCGCTCTGGTGGGGGGGATCCCCTACATTCAGTTCCTCGGCATCAGCTTTGACCGCCGGGGCGATGAGCTGACGGGCCTTCTGGCCTACGATGACAAGCTCATCGGGAACCCGATGCTGCCAGCGCTCCATGGCGGGGTGACGGCGGCATTTCTGGAGGTGACGGCGGTGGTCTCGCTCAGCTGGGCGACGCTCTGGGCCGATCTCGAGGCGGGCGTCATCGAGACCGATGATCCCGCGCGGGTCAAGCTGCCGAGGCTGCCCAAGACCGTGGATTTCACCGTGGACTACCTGCGCTCTGGCCTGCCGCGGGATGCTTATGCGCGGGCGCGGATCACCCGGTCGGGGCGCCGCTATGCGAGCGTCCATGTCGAAGGCTGGCAGGACAACCGCGGGCGTCCCTTCGCGCAGGCCAATTGCCACTTCGTGATGCCGCGCAAGGATGCGGCCCCAGATGGCGCGTGATGGCGCGTGATGGCTGAGACGATCACCCACCGACGGGTCCTCGGGACCGCGGTGCCGGTGGTCCTGTCCAATGTGACGGTACCGCTTCTCGGGATCGTGGATACCGGCGTTGTCGGCCAGTTGGGGGAGGCCGCGCCCATCGGGGCGGTGGGCCTCGGGACCATCATCCTGTCCACGCTCTACTGGTTTTTCGGGTTCCTGCGGATGGGGACGACGGGACTGGCGGGGCAGGCGCTGGGGGCCGGGGACGACGGTGAGGTGGATGCGATCCTGTCGCGCGCGCTTCTCATTGCCGGGGCGGCGGGTGTCTTTCTGATCGTCCTGCACGGGCCGCTAATCGCGCTGGCGCTGTCCCTCGCGCCTGCCACGGCGGAGGTGGAGGGGCTGGCGCGGGACTACCTTGAGATCCGCATCGTCTCTGCGCCGGCGGCCATTGCCATCTACGGCGTGACAGGCTGGCTCATCGCGCAAGAGCGGACGCGGGCTGTTCTGGTGCTGCAGCTCTGGATGAACGGGCTCAACATCGCGCTGAACTTTTGGTTTGTCCTGGGGCTCGGGCTCGGGGTGCCGGGGGTGGCCTGGGCGACCTTCACGGCGGAATGGGCGGGGCTCGCGCTGGCGCTCTGGTTTTGCCGCGCCGTGTTTGCGCGCGTGGCCTGGCGCGATGGCGCGCGGCTGCGTCAGGCGGACCGTCTGGCCCGACTTTTCAAGGTGAGCCGGGACATCACGATCCGCTCGGTGTTTCTGATGGCCGCGTTCACGAGCTTTCTTTTTCTGGGGGCACGGTTCGGGGAAGGGACGCTCGCGGCCAATCAGGTCCTGATCCAGTTTCTCTATGTGGCGAGCTATGGCCTCGACGGGTTTGCCTTTGCGGTAGAGGCGCTCGTCGCGCGGACGATGGGCGCGGGACAGCGCGCCGGGTTGCGGCGTGCGGTCGTGATCTGCGGGCAGTGGACCTTTGGGACGGCCTGCGCGCTGACACTGGCATACGGCCTTGGCGGAGGGGCGGTGATCGATCTGATGACGACGGCGCCCGATGTGCGTGTCCTTGCGCGTGAGTACCTGCCGTGGCTCGTGGTCCTGCCGCTCGTCGCCGCGGGGAGTTTCCTCATCGACGGGGTGTTCATCGGGGCGACGCGGACGCGCGACATGGCGGTCATGATGGCCTGGTCCTTTGCGGCCTATGTGGTGGCGGTAGTGCTCTTCTGGCCGCTTGGAAACCATGGGCTCTGGGCGGCGGTCATCGTGTTGTTCGTGGCGCGGTTCGGCACGCTCTTGTCGCGGTATGCGCGGGTGGAGGCGTCTGTTTTGCCTCCGGCGGAAGTACGGGGCACAAAGAAGACGGGGTCTTGATCTAGGGGAGCCAGCGGTCGCGCTCCTGGCCTATGGCGGAGGCGAGCGTGGCGTGGCCGTCGCGTTCGAGGAGGCGCTCGAGGCCTTTCGTGATGTCCTCAGCGAGGCCGATGCCGCCGTAGATGAGGGCCGTGTAGAGCTGGACGCCCGCGGCGCCGGCCTTGATTTTCGTATAGGCGTCTTCGGCCGATGCGATGCCGCCCACGCCGACGAGGGGCAGGGCGGTCAGGGTGGAGAGCCGCGCGAGGATACGCGTTGAGGCCTCCATGAGCGGCGCACCCGAGAGGCCGCCCTTTTCCGATGCGTGGCGCGAGCGGAGGCCGTCGCGCGCGAGCGTGGTATTGGTGGCGACGATAGCGTCGATGCCTGCCTCGTCCGCCACCTGTGCGATGTCGTCGAGTTCCTGCGCCGAGAGGTCGGGCGCGATCTTGAGGAAGACGGGGCGGGGCTGTGCCATCGCCGCGCGCGCGTCCATCACGCCGGCGAGGAGCGCGCGGAGGGCGTCTTTGCCCTGCAGCTCGCGCAGGCGTTCGGTATTGGGGGAGGAGATGTTGACCGTCGCGAAGTCCACGTGCCGCGCGCAGTGGTTGAAGACAGTGACGTAGTCGCGCGCGCGGTCGTCGCTGTCCTTGTTGGCGCCGAGGTTGAGGCCAACGGGGACCTCGCCCTGGTAGCGGGCGAGGCGGGCGGCGATGGCCTCCATCCCGTCGTTGTTGAAGCCGAAGCGGTTGATGGCGGCGCGGTCCTCGCTCAGGCGAAAAAGGCGGGGTTTTGGGTTGCCGGGCTGGGGCCGAGGCGTGGCCGCGCCGACCTCGATCCAGCCAAAGCCCGTACCTGCGAGGGGGGAGACGGCCTCGGCGTTCTTGTCAAAGCCCGCAGCGAGGCCCACGGGCGAGGGAAGCTTCAGGGGCCCGATGGCTGTGGCGAGACGCGAAGACGGGTTGGTCCGCGCCTTGGGCACGAGGCCGGTCCGGAGGGCCGTGATGGCGAGCCCGTGGGCGCGTTCGGGATCGAGGCGATGAAAGAGCGCCAGAGAGGCGCGGTCGATCAGCCTCACGCGGTCTCACCGTCCGGCAAGGCCGGGAAGTCGTGGCCGTCGCCCGCGCGGGGCAGGGGAGCCGTCCAGACGACCTCATCGTGGGCGAGCGCGCGGAAGAGATGCGGGAAGAGGGCCCCGCCGCGCGAGGTTTCCCATTTCAGATCCCGACCGAGGCTCGAGGTTTCGACCGCTGCGAGCACGAGGTCGCCGGCATTGGCAAAGTGGCGCTCGGCGGTTTCGCGCATCTGCTCGGCGGTGGAAAAGTGGATGAACCCGTCCGCGAGGTCCACTGGCGCGCCAAGGGTTTCGCCAAGTCGTTCGAGTGTGTCCCACTCGTCCGGGCGGAAGATTTTGTAGATCAGCATAGTACATGTGCAATGCGCGGACGGGTGACTGCGGGTCAAGGCGGGAATCGTCACAGAAGGTTTGCAATTCCCGGTCATGCGGGCATCCTGACGCGGCAATCACTGGGAGTCTTTCACATGCGCTTTCTCGCCACAGCCTCCGCCATCGCCCTCATGGGGTCGAGCGCGGCAGCGGATTTCACGCTCAACATCGTTCATATCAACGACCTGCACAGCCGCATCCAGCCGATCAATCGCTTTGATTCGACCTGCAACGCCGAGGATGACGCGGCTGGTGAGTGCTTTGGCGGCGTGGCGCGTGTGAAGACGATGATCGACAGCATCCGCGCAGAGCTCGACGGGCAGAACGTCATTGTCGTGGACGCGGGTGACCAGTTCCAGGGCTCGCCTTTCTTCACGACCTACGCGGGCGAGGCAGCGGCCGAGTTCATGAACGCCATCGGCTTTGACGCCATGGCGGCCGGGAACCACGAATTCAACAACGGCCCGGCGGGGCTTGCGAGCTTTATCGACCTCGTGGAATTCCCTGTTATTTCAGGCAACCTCGACCTCAGCGGCTCGAACGAGCTCAACGGCAAGCTGGCCAACAGCGTCATCCTCGACGTGGGCGGGGAGCGGATCGGCCTCGTGTCGGCGCTGACGACGGACACGCAGGAGATCTCCTCCCCCGGACCGTCCGTGGTCTTCATGGACGAGATCGAGAGCCTCCAGCAGGACGTCGCCGAGATGGAGGCGGAGGGCGTCGACAAGATCATCGCGCTGACCCATGTGGGCCTCGTGAAGGATCTGGAGATCGCGCAATCCGTTGCGGGCCTCGATGCGGTCGTCGGCGGGCATTCGCACACGTTGCTGTCCAATAGCGACGAGGATGCGCAGGCCTATCCCCTGGTCAACGCCTCGGGCGTCCCGGTGGTGCAGGCCTATGCCTATTCCAAGTATGTGGGCGTCCTCACGCTGACTTTCGATGACGACGGCAATGTGACGGCCTCATCGGGCGAGACCCGCATTCTCGACGCCTCTGTGACGCCGGATGAGGCCGTGGCGGCCCGCGTGGCCGAGCTTGGCGCGCCCATCGAGGCGATGCAGCAGGAGGTCATCGGCGTCTCCGATACCGCAGTTGAGGGGGACAGGTCGTTCTGCCGGGCAGAGGAGTGCGAGATGGGCAACCTTGTGTCCACGGCCATCCTCGAGCGGGTGAAGGACCAGGGCATCCAGATCGTCTTTCAGAATGGCGGTGGTCTGCGGGCCTCGCTGGATGCGGGTGACGTGACGATGGGCGAAGTGCTCACGGTGCTGCCGTTCCAGAACACGCTTGCGACGTTCCAGCTGACTGGCGCTGGCGTGCTTGCGGCGCTGGAGAACGGCGTGTCGCGGCTTGAGGACGGATCGGGCCGGTTCCCGCAGGTGGCAGGCCTCAAATACACGTTCGACGGCGCGGCCGAGGTCGGCTCCCGGATTTCAGACGTGATGGTGGAGATGGACGGCGCGTTCGTCCCGCTCGAGGCCGACACGGTCTATGGCATTGCGTCGAACAACTTCATGCGCGGTGGCGGTGACGGATATTCCGTCTTCGCGGAAGAGGGGATGAACGCCTACGATTTTGGCCCGGACCTTGCCGATGTCGTGGCCGAGTACATCGCCGAGAATGGCACCGGCGCGGCGGCCCTCGACGGGCGCATTACCAAGAAGTGACCCCGATGGGTCGATGGGGAGGGGCGTGCGGTTGCGCGCCCCTTGCCTTTGAGGAAAGCTCACGCCCATGTGCGGACGCTTTGCGATCACCCTCCCGGATGAGGCCATGGTGCAGCTTTTCGATGCTGTGCCTGCCAATGATCTGCCCCACGGGCCGAGGTACAACGTGTGTCCGACCAACCGCATCGCGGTGGTGACGTCGGATGGGGGCCGCAGGCTGCGGCCGATGCGGTGGGGATTTCTGCCCCACTGGTACAAGGCCACCAACGGCGGGCCGCTCCTCATCAATGCGCGGTCCGAGACCATCGCCGAGAAGCCCGCCTTCAAAGCCGCCTGTCGGGAGCGGCGTTGCCTGATCCCCGCGACCGGCTTTTACGAGTGGACGAAGACACCCGACGGTGCGCGTCTGCCCTGGTACATCCACCGCGCCGATGGTGCGCCGATGGTCTTCGCAGGCGTCTGGCAGGATTGGGAGCGCGACGGTGAGGCCCATACCACCTGCGCCATCGTGACCTGCGCTGCCAATGATCCCATGTCCGCTATCCACAAGAGGATGCCGGTGGTCCTCGAAGAGAGTGGCTGGTCAAAGTGGCTGGGTGAGGACGGGGCGGGGGCCGCAACGCTCATGCGGGCGGCTGCAGATGACGTGCTGCGCTTTTACCGGGTGGATCCTGCGGTGAACTCGAACCGGGCCTCGGGCGCCGCGCTCATTGAGCCCCTGCCCGAAGAGTAAGCCGCCCTTGAGGGAGCGGCTTTGAGTCAGGGAGGATTTTGTTATTGGCCCTAGGTAACGCAAAAATCTGGCGAGAATGTGGCGACCGTTTCCTAGGTGGAAACAGTGGCTGGTCAACGCCGCGGGTTTTGGCATAGGTGGCCCGAAAAGGGAGACAGTCATGGCCACCACATTCGCACTCATCACCGGCGGCGCACGGGGCATCGGATTTGCCTGCGCTGAGGCTTTGGCCAAGGACGGCCATACGATCTTGATCGCAGACATCAATGGAGACGGGGCCCGCGAGGCCGCTGAAAAGCTCGGTGGCCACGGCTATGCCTGTGACATGGGCGACAAGGCCCAGATCGCGGCGCTTTTTGACCGGATCGAAGCGGATCACGGCCCGGTCAGCGTCCTGGTGAACAATGCGGGGCTGGCCAAGCCCGCCGACTTCCTCGAGGCCACGCCCGAGGACTGGCAGCATGTGATTGACGTGAACCTCACTGGCGTCTTCCTCGCCACGCAGCGCGCCTGCAAGGGCATGGTGGCGGCCGGGATCAAGGGCGCCGTCGTCAACATGTCCTCGATCAACGCAGTGGTGGCGATCCCCGCGATTGCGTCCTACTGCGCCTCCAAAGGCGGGGTGCAGCAGCTCACGAAGGCCGCAGCGCTCGCCATGGCGCCGCATGGGATCCGCGTGAATGCCGTGGGGCCGGGTTCCATCGACACGGCGATGCTCGCGGGCGTGAATGACAACCCCGAGGCGCTCAAACGCATGATGTCGCGGACCCCGCTTGGCCGCGTGGGCGAGGCGCGCGAGATCGGCGATGTGGTGGCCTTTCTGGCCTCTGACAGGGCGTCCTATGTCACGGGCGAAACCATCAATGCCGATGGCGGCCGGCTGGCGCTGAATTATACGGTCTGAGCCCTGACGGGGGGGGCGTCCTGACGTCCCCCGATCCAGGAAAGGACTAGGGGGTCCCGGTTCAGACCTCGCTCACATCGCTTTGCAGACGACTGGCTGCGAGAGCCGCACTCGCCACCATCAGCGTCGCGGCCCCCAGCATCAGCGGGAGGCCCCCGATCTGATAGGTCAGGCCGGATAGCAGCGTTCCCGCCAGCCGCCCCCCCGCATTGGCCATGTAGTAGAACCCAACGTCCATGGTGACCCGTTCTGCCTTCGTGAAGGCAAGGATGAGATAGGAGTGAAGGGCCGAGTTGATCGCGAAGACCGCTCCGAAGATCAGCAGGCCAGCGATCAGGGTGAGGGTCAGCCAAGTCTGGGGGCCACCTGCGGTCAGGGCCGCGACCGTCAGGATGGCGGGAATAGCGGCAAGGGCCCAGGCCCAACCCTTCGCGGTATGCACCAACTCCCGCTTCGGTCGCGAGGATGCCCTCAGGATCCGTGGGGCCGACGCCTGCACAAAGCCGTAGAGGATCACCCAAACCGCCATGAATGTCCCGATCATGAAGAACGCGCTTCGGTTTCCGCCCACGGTGCCGTCAGAGAGCACCGCGTAGAAGTAGATGGGGATGCCAACGACGAACCAGACGTCGCGGGCGCCAAACAAAAAGACGCGCGCCACCGAGAGCCAGTTCACGTTCGCAGACTTGGAAAACACGTCCGAGAACTTCGCGCCTTTCCGCCCCTTCGGCAGCCCCGGAGGCATCGCGATCAGCACGGCAATGAGGATGACGGCGAGGATCGCGGCCATCCCGAGAACCGCCCAGACAAAACCGAGCGTCGCCAGCAGCGCAGCCCCAAGCAGAAAGCCAAAGCCCTTCACGGCGTTCTTGGATCCCGTCAGCAGAGCGACCCAGCGGAAGAGCCCGCCATCCTCTGACGGGGCCAAGAGCTTTACGGCAGACTTTGACGACATCTTCGCAAGGTCCTTGGCGACCCCGCTTGCGCCCTGAATGACCATCACAAAGGCGACGGATGCTCCGATCGCCCAGGTTGCATCGAGCTGCGCCAAAGCCAGAAGCGCCAAGACCTGGATGCCGAGGCCGGCATAGAGCGTCGACGTCACCCCATAGCGGGCCGCGATCCATCCGGCACAGAGATTGGTCACCATGCCGGCGACCTCGTAGAGGACGAACAGGTAGGCGAGCTGCACGGGGCTGAAACCCAAAGTGTGGAAGTGCAACAGCACCAGCATCCTGAGCGCGCCATCGGTGAGCATGAAGGCCCAGTAGGCCGCCGTCACGGCAATGTAGGCCGACAGCCCCTCTGGCCGCGCGGAGGTATCGGTCACAACGACGCCCCGACCATGAGCGCCACATCGACGAGGCGGTGCGCGTAGCCCATTTCGTTGTCGTACCAGGCGTAGACCTTTAACTGCGTCCCGCCCACGACCATGGTGGGGGGCGCATCCACGATGCTGGAGCGGTCGTCATTTGTGTAATCGGTCGAGACGAGCGGCCTTTCCTCGTAGCCCAGTATTCCCTTCAGCTCGCCTTCGGATGCGGCCTTGAAGAGGGCATTGACCTCCTCGGTCGTGGTTTCGCGGTCCAGCTCAAAAACACAGTCGGTCAGCGAGGCGTTCAAAAGCGGAACACGCACCGCGTGACCGTTCAGCCGCCCCTTGAGGTCAGGATAGATCAGCGTGATTGCGGTCGCGCTGCCTGTGGTGGTCGGGATCAGGGAGTTCAGGGCCGACCGTGCGCGGCGCAGATCCTTGGCGGGTCTGTCCACAATTGTCTGGGTATTCGTCACATCGTGGATGGTGGTGATTGATCCGTGCTTGATCCCGAGGTTTTCGTGGATGACCTTCACGACCGGCGCCAGGCAGTTTGTGGTGCAACTGGCCGCTGTGACAATCCGGTGTTTGTCCGCGTCGTAGATGTCGTGGTTCACGCCATAGACGATATTGGCCGCGTCGCCGTCTTTCACAGGCGCCGAGACGACGACCTTCTGCACACCCGCGGCGAAGTAGGGGTCGAGCTTGGCCTCGGACTTGAAGACGCCGGTACAATCGATCACGACATCTACGCCATCCAGCGGCAGATCCTCGATCCTCGTCGCCCCGATGAAGGGAAGGCGTGTGCCATCGATCGTCACGCTATCTGCATCATGGGCGAAGTCAGCCCGCCACCGCCCGTGGACCGTATCGAACTCCAGAAGATGGGCGTGCATCTCTGGGTCGCCCAGGGCGTCGTTGATCCAGGCAATTTTGGCCCCGCGGTCAAGCAGGGGCTTCAGGGCGAGTTTACCGATTCGGCCAAGGCCGTTGAGGGCGTAGGTGGTCACGCGGAGGTTCCTTCATGGGTGTGTGCGATGCCGTCGATGGCCTTCTGCAGCCCGATCCGGTCGAGGGACGCAAACGGCAGGGCCGTGAAGGCTTTGATCCGGTTCAGGAGCGCGCCGTAGGACTGGTGAAAAGCCAGGCTTTTCTCGGCGTTCGATCCTTCGACCTTCACCGGGTCCGGCATCCCCCAATGGCCACTGACCGGCTGGCCTGTCCAGGCCGGGCAGTCTTCATTTGCTGCCTGATTGCAGACCGTGAAGACGAAGTCGAAGTCTGGTGCGTCGTCGCCTTGGAAGACCGATACGTTCTTTGCGCTCAGAACAGAGATGTCGTGGCCCTTTTGCCTCAGAATGTCGAGGGCGAACGGGTTGAGGTCCGAGCGTGGCTTGGTGCCTGCCGAATGGGCCAAGAACCTGTCCCCGGCTTCCTTGCGGAGGATTGCTTCGGCAAAAATGGAGCGTGCGGAATTGCCGGTGCACAGAAAGAGGACGTTGTACCTCCGATCCGCGCCGGACCCGCCGGCCTCAAAGCCAAAGGGTGTGAGAGGGGAACAGATTTCCGGGCGACCGCGACAGCAATCGCGCAGCAGGTAGTCAAACGTCTCGCGCGCGGCATCCAAGTGGATCGCGTAACGCAGGGAGGTTCCGACACGTTCCTGCGTGACCAGACCCGCCTGCATGAGCGCACCCACATAGGTCGAGAGGGTGTTTGGCTTGAGGCCAAGCGCCTGCGCCAACTCGGTCGCGGGCACCCGATCCGGATACCGACGCATCAGCAGCCGGAAGACGGCCAAGCGTTGCGGATGACCAAGGGTCGCGAGGCGATTGGGAATCAATAATTCCATAATTCAGGAATTACTGAATTACGGGCCGACGCGCAACGCGTTGATGACTGGTCGACGGACATTTGTCGCCTCAAAGACACTTGGAAGACGGAGCACATGGGCGGTCCTCGCAGCTTGCCGCGCCCGGCGGCCGCTTTGGCGGGCCGCACCGCAGTCACAGCGCTGCCGGACGATCGCCAGCACCGGTCAGCGGGTCGCCAAAAAACCAGTCAAACGACAAAAAATGATCAAAGCGCCGACGGTTCGGCGATTTTTCGCATGGTATCCGGAGAAGCTTCAGACAGTGTCACACGGGCATGCAACTATGACGGGACACACAGGGAGTCTGCCATGCCTTTAAACCTTAGCCGCCGTACGTTCCTCGCCTCGACCGCCAGCTTCGTCGCGCTTCATCCGTTTTCCGTCCAAGCTGCTGCAAATCAGGCGCATCTGCGGATCATGGAGACCACGGATCTTCACGTGCACATCTGGCCTTATGACTATTATGCAGACCGCGAGCGGGACACGATGGGGCTGGCACGGACAGCGGCCATCATCGGTGACATCCGTGCAGAGGCGACGAACTCCGTTCTCTACGACAACGGCGATTTCCTTCAAGGCAACCCTATGGGCGATTACATGGCCTACGAGCGCGGGATGAAAGAGGGCGACATGCACCCGATCATCACGGCGCTGAACACGCTTGGATTTGACGCCTCGACCCTCGGCAATCACGAGTTCAACTACGGGCTCGACTTCCTCATGAAGTCGCTGGCAGGCGCAGACTTTCCGGTCATCTCTGCGAACGTCGTCAAGACGGCTGGGGCAGACCCGACGCAGGATGTCACGCTCGTCCCGCCCTACGTCATCATGGACAAGGAGGTCATCGACGGCGCGGGCGAGGCGCACATGCTCAAGATTGGCCTCATCGGGTTTGTGCCGCCGCAGATCATGAACTGGGACCGACGGCATCTGGAAGGCAACGTGATCGCCCGGGACATCATCGAAAGCGCCAAGGCCTACGTGCCCGTGATGAAAGAGCAGGGCGCCGATATCATCATCGCGCTCAGCCATTCGGGTATCGCGGAGGCCGAGCACACCGAGTTCATGGGCAACGCCGCCATCCCGCTTGCCGCCATTGAGGGGATCGACGCGGTCCTCACCGGGCATTCGCATGACGTCTTCCCATCCTCTTCCTACGAAGGGATGCCAGCCATCGATGTGGCGTCTGGCACGATCCACGGAAAGCCCACTGTCATGGGCGGTTTCTGGGGCTCGCATCTCGGCGTTGTCGACCTCATGCTGGAAAATTCCGGCGGCGAGTGGCGCGTCGTCAGCCACGCCGCTGAGGCGCGACCGATCTCGAAGCGCAACGAGGACCGCTCGATCACGGCCCTCGTCGAAAGCGATCAGGCCGTGCTCGACAGCGTGGCGGATATCCATGCCGAGACGTTGGCCTATGTGCGTCGCGCCGTTGGAAAGACCTCGGCTCCGTTGCATTCCTACTTTGCCCTCGTCGCCGATGATCCATCCGTCCAGATCGTCTCAAAAGCGCAAAGCTGGTACGTGTCGCAGATGCTGGAAGGCACGGAATATGCCGAGCTTCCGCTCCTGTCAGCGGCGGCCCCGTTCAAGGCGGGCGGTCGCGGTGGGCCGGAATACTATACCGACGTGCCGGTGGGGGATGTTGCGATCAAGAACGTGGCGGATCTGTACCTCTATCCCAACACGGTGCGCGCCGTGAAAGTCACCGGCCAGCAGGTCAAAGACTGGCTGGAGCGTTCGGCAGGCATGTTCAATCAGGTCACGCCGGGCTCGGCGGGCGAGGTGCTGCTGAACCCGGATTTCAGGTCCTACAACTTCGATATCATCGACGGCGTGGAGTATCAGATCGATGTCAGCCAGCCGTCCAGGTTTACCCCCGGCGGGGAAATGGCGAACCCCGATGCCAACCGCATCGTGAACCTCACCTTCAACGGTGAGCCGCTGGATATGGAGGCTGAATTCGTGGTGGCCACGAACAACTACCGTGCCACCGGTGGCGGAAGCTTCCCCGGGGCCGATGGGTCGACCATCATCTTTGAGGCGCCGGATACGAACCGCGATGTCATCGTCCGCTACATCGTCGAACAAGGCACCATCAACCCGACGGCAGACGACAATTGGTCATTCAAGTCCCTGCCGGGGACGTCGGTCCTCTTTGATACAGGTCCCGGCGGGAAAGAGTTGGTTTCAGACGTGAAGGGCGTCGCCATCGTGCCAGCGGGCGATGGCGATGACGGATTCGCCCGTTACCGCATCGACCTTTAGATCTTGGCAGGCGTGTAGGTGTTGCGCGAGGCCAAAGGCATGGAGCCTTTGGCCTTGGCGCGGGCTTTAGGGCCTGAGCGCGGTGCCGATTTTTACGGGGCGGATCGCGGTTGTTTACGCCAAGATGAACAAAGCCCTCGCGGTGATGAGGTTCCACCCGAGTGGGAATGCATCAGATCAAACCGCCAGCGCCCCAAGGTTTCCACGAATGTCTGCCTGCGGGCCAACCGTCTCAGGAGGTTTCGAGTGCTTTTCACGGTTGGCCGCGCCTTGCGTATGCCTCCGTTTTTCCATCAGACCGAGAAATAGAATGACCGCTTTCCTGAACCGAGCGTTGACCCCGTCTTAGCAGTGATCTAAGGCCCGACAGCGAGCGCGGGCATGGTGAAATGGTATCACACGAGCCTTCCAAGCTCTTGGTGCGGGTTCGATTCCCGCTGCCCGCTCCAGCCCGTCCGACAACTTTGGCGCATGGCTCGCCTTGCCGCTCCGGGCTAAAGCCATAGCTCTGGGCTGGATGGGAGGGCTCTATGGTCGCGACTGACACGCAAACGGAGGGCCCTGACGAGGATCGGGCCACATCGTCCAGCATGGGCGTGCTGCGCGCGTTGATCCCGTTTTTCAGGCCCTACCGTGCCTTTGTGGCGCTTGCTAGCGTGGCGCTCCTGGTGACGGCAGGTGTGTCCCTCGTTCTGCCCATGGCCGTGCGGCGTGTCGTCGATGGCTTCGCGTCAGAAAGTTTCGAGCTTCTCGATCAGTATTTCCTTGCCGCGATGGGCTTTGCGGTCGTTTTCGCAGGTGGAACGGCGCTCAGATACTGGGTGGTGACGCGGCTCGGTGAACGTGTGGTTGCCGACATCCGCAAGGCCGTCTTCGAGCGCGTGATCGTTATGTCGCCGCGCTATTACGAGACAGTCAGGACCGGCGAGGTGCTGAGCCGGATCACCACGGACACGACACTTATCCTGACGGTGGTCGGATCCTCGATCTCATGGTTTCTGCGCAACATTCTACTTCTCGTCGGGGGACTTGCGCTGATGCTTGTGACCTCGGCCAAGCTCACGGGGCTTGTCCTTCTGCTCGTGCCTGCGGTCCTCATTCCGATCCTCGCGCTCGGACGGCGCCTGCGGACGTTGTCGCGCGAAAACCAGGATCTCATTGCGGCGTCATCGGCCAATGCATCCGAGGCGCTCGGCGCGGTCCAGACGGTGCAGGCCTTCACCGGGGAGGTGCGCGCGGCGCTGTCTTTTTCCGAGGTAACGGAAGACAGCTATGTCAGCGCCAAAAAGCGCATCAACCTGCGCGCGGCAATAACCGCGATCATCATTTTCGTCGTCTTCTCGGGCATTCTGGGCGTGCTCTGGATCGGTGCCGTGGATGTGCGCAGCGGCGCGATGTCCCCCGGAGAGCTCGTGCAATTTTTGATCTATGCTGGGATCGTCGCGTCGTCCGCCGCTGCGCTGAGCGAACTCTGGACCGAGCTTCAGCGCGCCGCTGGCGCGACAGAGCGCCTCGTGGAGCTTCTGGAGGCCGAGGACGTCATCAAGGACCCGGTGCAGCCAGTGCCCGCAGAGCCCGGCGTTCTGGCCTTTGATGATGTCAGCTTTTCCTTTCCGTCGCGCCCCGAGGAACGCGCCTTGAACGACGTGTCCTTCTCCGTTGGGCCGGGGGAGACTGTCGCCCTTGTCGGCCCGTCGGGGGCGGGCAAGTCCACCATCATTCAGCTGGCGCTGAGGTTTTTCGATCCTGCAGAGGGGCGCGTCACGTTGGATGGAACCGCCCTCAGCGACATGGATCGAAGGGATTTCCGAACGCTCATGGCGCTGGTCCCGCAGGAGCCGGTGATCTTTGCGGCTTCGGTGCGGGAGAACATCCTCTTCAGCCGCCCCGAGGCGACCGCGGCCGAGGTCGAGGAGGCTGCCCGCGCGGCGGCCGCCCATGAGTTCATCACTGCCCTTCCGGAAGGCTATGACACCTATGTCGGCGAGCGCGGCGTGATGCTTTCGGGCGGGCAGAAGCAGCGCATTGCGATCGCGCGGGCCATATTGCGCGACGCGCCGATCCTCTTCCTCGACGAGGCTACGTCGGCCCTCGATGCCGAGAGCGAGTTTGCCGTTCAGCGGGCGTTCGAGGCGCTTGCCGCAGAGCGGACGACGATCGTGGTCGCGCATCGTCTGGCCACGGTGAAGAAGGCCGACCGCATCCTCGTTCTTGAGGGCGGGCGCATCGTCGCCGAGGGCACCCATGGGGAGCTTGTCGCCCAGAACGGGCTTTATGCGCGGCTTGCCCGGCTTCAGTTCACCGCCGATCTCGCAGCCGAATGAGCGGTCACGCCGCGTAAAACTTGCGCCCTTTGGCGTTCCCCCGCATCTTTCCCGCAAAAGGAACTGCGAGGCCGGGAACACGGCCCGAAGGGAGAGACGTCATGAAGTTCGCGACCATCGAGGCCCGGGATGCCATCGAGAGCGAGGCCCCCTGGGCCGACCGCGACCGCCCTATCACCATGTATGATTTCGTGGACGGGGTGGCGCAGAAACACGGGCACCGGCCCGGCGTCTCGTTTCAGATCACCTCCGGCCCGAAAGACAAGGCCTCTACGCTCAGCTGGCAGCAGTTCCGCGATCAATCGGTGCAGGTGGCGAACCTCTTCCGTTCGCTGGGTGTCGGGCCGGATGACGCCGTTGCCTATATGCTGCCGATCTGCCCGGAGGCAGCGCTGACGCTCATTGGCGGGGCGATTGCCGGGATTGCGAACCCTGTGAACCCGCTTCTCGAGGCAGAGCAGATCGCGGCAATCCTGCGCGAGACGGACGCCAAGGTTCTTGTCACCCTCAAGGCGTTTCCGAAGACCGACGTGCCCCAGAAGGCTGCCGCTGCCGTGGCCATGGCCCCGAATGTGGAGCATGTGATCGAGGTTGATCTGCTCGCCTATCTGTCGCCGCCCAAGTCGTGGATCGCGGGCCTCATCCGCCCGAAGAACCCGGTAACCCACCGGGCAACGGTCCACAATTGGGCAAAGGCGGTGGCCGCCCAGTCGCGGTCATTGACGTTCGATGACCCCAAGGAGGACCGGGTCGGGGCCTACTTCCACACCGGTGGCACGACGGGCATGCCCAAGGTCGCGCAGCACACCTATGAGGGGATGATCTACAACGGTTGGCTCGGGCGGGAGCTTCTGTTTGATCCCGGTGACACGATCATGTGCCCCCTGCCTCTCTTTCACGTCTTTGCGTGCCATCCGATTCTGATGTCGATGCTGGCCTCCGGTGCCCATGTCGTCTTTCCCACGCCTCAGGGCTACCGGGGCGACGGTGTCTTCGAGAATTTCTGGAAGCTGATCGAGCGCTGGAACGTCACCTTCATGATCACCGTGCCCACGGCAATCTCCGCGTTGATGCAACGCCCGGTGGACGCCGATGTGTCGTCGCTGAAGACGGCGTTCTCGGGCTCTGCGCCCTTGCCGGTAGAGCTCTTCAAGCGGTTCGAGGCCGCCAGCGGTGTCGAGATCATCGAGGGCTACGGCCTCACAGAGGCGACTTGCCTGGTGTCCTGCAACCCCATCGGCGGCACGAAGAAGATCGGGTCCATCGGGATCACCTTCCCCTACACGGACGTCAAGATCGTCACCGATACCGCTGACGGCCCCAGGGTCTGCGAGACCGACGAGGTGGGGGAAATCTGCATCTCGAACCCCGGCGTCTACGCGGGCAGGACCTATACGGAGGAGGCCAAGAACCGCGACCTCTTTCACTGGGACACGCACCTGCGCACCGGCGATCTCGGGCGCATAGACGCCGACGGCTATGTCTGGATCACCGGGCGTGCAAAGGATCTCATCATCCGGGGTGGCCACAACATCGATCCCGCGGAGATCGAGGAGGCCCTCGCCGGCCATCCCGCCGTGGCGTTCGTGGGGGCCATCGGGCAACCGGACGCCCATGCGGGCGAGTTGCCGTGCGCCTATGTGGAACTCGTGGCCGGGGGGCAGGTCAGCACCGAGGAGCTGATGGCCTTCTGCGAAGAGAAGGTGCAAGAGAAGGCCGCCCATCCGAAGTACCTCGAAGTCCTGGGCGAGCTGCCAAAGACGGCCGTCGGGAAGGTGTTCAAGCCCGATCTCCGGCGCATGGCAATCACGCGCATCTATGACAAGGCACTGGCCGATGCCGGGGTCCCGGCCAAGGTTGGGGCCGTGATCGAGGACAAGAAGCGCGGGCTCGTGGCGCAGCTCGAGACGTCCGCGGAGGTCGACGACGCGGCTGTGACGGCGGTGCTCGGATCCTTCATCCGCCCGTGGGAGTGGCGCGCATGACGTGCGGGACAGCGTCGGCGGGGTGCGCGCGGTCCCTACCGGTCGCGCAAGAGCTCTGACATCGCGCCGAACAGGAATGCGGTGGAAATCCCGAAGGCGATGAGACCCGCCACTGCGGGCAAAGCGCCGAGCAGGCGTACCTCCGGCGCGATGAGGACATCGCCGTATCCCAACGTCGTGTAGCTTGCGATGGAGAAATAGAGCGCTTCTTCCAGTGAACCGAAGCCGCCCGTGGGCAGGAATGCCAACGTCCAAAGACCGATCTGCGCCAGATGGCCAATGAGGATGATGAGCACGGCCGACACCGTCAAACCCATCCGTTTGTCTGGCGCAGCGGCGTCTATGCGGCGCAGCCCTTTGGCAACGAGGAGGAGTTGCACGACCGCACAGATCGCGCAGATCCCGGTGCCGAGCAAAAGCTGGAGAACGGCGGACATCCTTTCCACATGCTCTCTGCGACAGGCGAGGGCAAGGCGGACGCGTCCGGGTGCCCCGCCGCACCGCGGCGCCACCGATGGTTCGAGCCGCCAGGCGAAGAAGGGAGGCGGGCGGGCCCCGTCCTCGAACCGCGTCGAGGCCGCGCCCGGATGTCCCGTTGAAACCCAAAGCGGGGACCTAGGTTGGTCACCATGGCAGAGCTTTCGCCCGCAAAACGCATTTCCCTGGCGCTGTCCTACGGGGCGCTCACGCATCTCACCTTCGGCCTGGGTGTGGGCTCCATGGTGCTGTGCATGGGGTTCGGCATGCAGCTGGGGCAGGGGCCGTTTCAAGGCATCCTCGCCTGGGTCGTCAACCTCGCGCTGCTCCTTCAGTTTCCGCTCGCCCATTCGTTTTTACTGACGGGACGCGGGCGCGGCTGGCTCGCGCGGCTGTCACCTGCACCCGGCGACGATGGAAAGACGCTCTCCACGACGACCTACGCCCTGATCGCCTCGCTCCAGCTGGCGCTTCTGTTCTGGGGGTGGTCACCCACGGGCACGATCTGGTGGCAGGCGAGTGGCGGCACTCTCTACGCCATGCTCGCCCTGTATGCGGCCTCCTGGGGCTTTCTTGGCCTGGCGATCCTCAATGGCGGGCTCGGGCTGCAATCGGGCTTTATCGGGTGGTGGGCGCTCTTGCGCGATCGCGCGCCCCGCTTCCCGGACATGCCCACGCGCTATCTGTACGCGCTGACGCGGAACCCGATCTACCTCGCCTTTACCTGCACGCTCTGGACGGTGCCGACATGGTCCCCCGACCAGCTCCTCGTGGCTGTCACCTGGACCGCCTATTGCGTCCTCGCCCCGCGCCTGAAGGAGCGCCGCTTCGAAGCGCTCCACGGTGATCGCTTTCGCCGATACCAGTCGCGCGTGCCCTATTTCCTCCCCCTTCCGAAAGGCCGCAAACATGCCCAAAGACACCCTGCGGAATGACCTCGAGCTTTATGACCGTGTGGCCGACCAATGGTGGTCGGACGATGTGCGCTGGATCCGGACCCTCAAAAAAATGGTGCCCGGGCGGCTGAGCCATTTCGACAAGCTCGTGACGTGGGAGGGCAAGCGTGTCCTCGATCTGGGCTGTGCGGGCGGCTTCATGGCCGAAGCCCTCGCGGAGCGTGGGGCCATCGTCACAGGTATTGACCCGGCGGCCGAGGCCATCGCCGCCGCAAAGGCACACGCGGTTGGGAAAGGGATCGACTACGACGTGGGCGTGGGGGGAGGCGCTGCCCTATGCGGACGGGGCCTTCGACCATGTCGTCTGCGTTGACGTCCTCGAGCATGTGCAGGACTTGGCGCAGGTCTGCCGAGAGGTGGCGCGCGTTCTGAAGCCGGGGGGCCTTTTCCTGTTCGACACCATCAACCGGACGCCTTTCGCGCGGCTTGCGGTGATTACGGCTGCGGAGGATGTCCTTGGCCTCCTCCCCAAGGGGACCCATGACCCGGAGATGTTCATCAAGCCCGCAGAACTGAACACCGCGTTCGAGGGGGCGGGTCTTCGGATGGAAAAGATCACAGGGCTCGGACCCCGCGGGATCAACCGCCGCGGCGATCCCGTTTTCGGACGGCTCCCCTTCACGTTCATCCTTTATATGGGACATGCGTCCAAGGTCACGTGACCCGCATGCGGGATTCAGAAGCCCATAAGGGGTGGTTGAACGTGGCCTAGGCGCCGCCGTGCTCGACGACCCAGACCTGGCGGCTGCCGCTGGCCAGCGACGTCACAACGGCACCGCGCCCGTCTGGCAAAGGGACAGCGTGCAAGTCGCACCGATAGGTGCCCGCATCGGGTAAATGCCCACCGAACTGGGCAATCTTCGTCGCTACCTGGGTATCCCGATCCAGCATCTTGAGGTCGACGGTGCGGCGGTAGGGAACATCGAAGATAATCTGCCTGCCCTTGGTTCCGGGCCAGAGCTGCGCATGCGGGTTCTTGGTGAATGCCCCTTTGGCAATTGGTCTGATATCGCCCTGTCCCAACGGCGTGTCGGATCCGATCATCACCTCCTTGTCGGTCATCGACCACCAGAACAGAGTCTTGGCGTCGATCCAGATCACATGCGACGTGCGTTTGGCCAAGAGGTGCACATCAGTTCCGTCCATTCCGCAGGTGATCGATACGCCCTGAAACGGAGTGTCTGGTGTCTTGTACCGCAGCTTGGCGGTGAAGCGCTTCCCATCCGGGCTGATTTTGACGTGGTTGAACCAATAGCCGAAGTCCTGTGTGCGATGCTCTCGCACCTCGTCGGCGGTCAGGCCATCAAAGAGACAGGCGACAGCTTCGGCCACTGACAAGACCAGTTTCGACTGACCTGTGGCAAAATCTACGTGCCAGATCCCATCGTCCTTGGGGATGTTCTGGCCCGCTGACGCCTCGGATCCACCTTCATACCCATAGGCCGGCCGGAACCGTGCGAGCCGCGCCCAACAGACCGAAAGATACCCTGTACCATCGGGCGTCAGCGCATAGATCGGGCGGTCAAACGTCTCTGGCGATCCCGGCTCGCCGCCCTTCAGGCGTCGCCCGACGAGCGTGTCCTCAACCCGGTCGTTCCAGAGCAAATCGCCCGTTTGGGTCCATTGTGCCATGGGGCCTTGTTGCCAGGACCATGCCAGCGTTTCGGCCAAGGGCTCAAACCCTCCTGACGCTACGCTCACACGGCCAATCTGGACTGTGTCGGTCGGTGTGACGGGTCGGTAAGGCACGTCCGACCGATAAGCGGCGATAGAGAGCGATTTGGGATCTACGACGGGGATGTCGTAGTAGCTGTGCGCGTGCCACGCGTCGCCATGCGCCCCTGGCGTCAACTGGCGAACGGTCCAACCCTCCGCGGCCACGGCGCGGCTCACGCGGGAGGTGGCACGTGTCTTGCCCCCGCCCGGATAGGGCATCCGGGCCGGAGTTTCATCACGCAGCCGGAACAGGCGCTGTGCCTTGCGGTGTTGATGCCCCTTGTCATCAAGCGCTTGGGCCTTGATGTGGCGGCGCGCGAGGGCCGCAGTTTCGTCTAGCGCGGGGGTGGCTTTGTCGGGGCTGACGACCATGCTGGTGCTGTGCAGCATCACCTTGCCGGACTGGTAGTGTGGCATCCAATCGAAACCGAACCGCTCAATCTTCTCAAGAAGGTGGGCGAGGGGCAGTGGCATATCCAGGAGCTCATCAATCTCGGCACGAAGAACCCATTCGCCCGGCGCCATGGTCTTTTTCTGGATTTGCAAAAGGGCATGCGCCATGCCGTCGGCGTCCAGGGTGTTGGAGACCAGCTTGGGTGCGCGAATGCCGCTC
Organism: Pseudomonadota bacterium; assembly: GCA_038751055.1. GTDB lineage: Bacteria > Pseudomonadota > Alphaproteobacteria > Rhodobacterales > Rhodobacteraceae > Shimia_B. Next base: position 22,225 of record JBCDGS010000010.1, read on the forward strand.
GCCTTGAGATCAATGACCATTTGTTTGTGTGCAGGCGTGATGGCCTTCACGCCAAGGGCCGTTGAAATCATGCGCGACGCCACACCAAGAGAGGTGTAGTGCCTCACGAAGGGTTCCAGCAAATGCCCCTGGGTCTCGAGATCGAGATAGGTCAGCACGTTCACCCGATCCAACCGCCAGGCCAAATAGGCCAGCGCCCGTGCGTACGATGGTGGCTGGGGTTTCGAATTCGTCGTCGGCGTATGGGAGGTCACCCTAGAGCTTTGTCGGCCGTCCATCTTTCCTGCGCCGCCTATTTACCACTCGAAATCACCTCTGCACCATGACCTCTCTCCGTGCGCTGCGCCACCCTTGAGTCGAGACGTTCGTTTCCTTTCGGGCGATCGCTCGGTTTCACGGACGATGGGCCGAAACCATCGGTGTGCGAAGGCGGCTGCGCAATGAAGTGAAACCGATCTTTCGGTGTTCTGCCGATCACACCCCCCTCGCTGACGCTTGGCGCGCGCCCCGCGCGACAGTCAGGGCTTCGGGTTCGCTTGTCTGGTGCCGAAAGGGGCGCAAGGACAGCGCTCCACCCGGACCCCTGTGCAGGATTTCAACCGCCCAACGCGCTGATCTCGTTCGCGTATCTGGAAGATTGAAGGAAATCGTGGTGCTGCTGGGGAGGATTGAACTCCCGACCTCACCCTTACCAAGGGTGCGCTCTACCACTGAGCTACAGCAGCACTGCGGCGGGCTGTAGACCATCACGAGGCTCCGCTGCAAGTACAAAGGCCGCGCTTTTGCGCACCTGACACCCGCCTCGCGCCCCCCTGAGACGCTGGACGCCCCCCTGCGCCTGCGCTAAGCCCGCGTCATGGCGAAAGAGCACAAAAACAAGGGCGAAGGCGCGCAACGTACGCCGGTCGACCGCCCACAGAGATCGCAGGCGCAGACCCGCGAAGATCGCCTCAAAAAAGCGCTCAAAGCCAATATGGCGCGTCGCAAAGCACAGGCCCGCGCACGGTCTGCTGGCGATGCTGCCGCATCCGAGAGCAGCGAAAAAGAGGCCTGAGCATGGATTCCATCGTCGTCACCGGGGGCACCCCCCTCACGGGCCAGATCCCGATTGCAGGGGCCAAGAATGCCTGTCTCACACTCATGCCCGCGACGCTGCTGAGTGAGGAGCCGCTCACGCTGACGAATGCGCCGCGCCTGAGCGACATCAAGACGATGACCCTCCTTCTGGAGAGTCTCGGCGCCGAGGTGAGCGCCATGGCCGATGGCACTGTCCTTGCCATGTCCACCCATGGGGCCATCAACCACGTCGCCGATTACGACATCGTCCGGAAGATGCGGGCCTCCAACCTCGTGCTGGGCCCGCTATTGGCGCGCGAAGGGCGGGCCGTCGTGTCGCTGCCTGGCGGGTGCGCCATCGGGGCGCGCCCCATGGACATCCACATTCACGGCCTCGAGGCGATGGGCGCGGAGATCGAGCTGCGCGACGGCTACCTCCACGCCAAGGCGCCATCGGGGGGGCTGAAAGGTGCAAGGATCGTCTTGCCCTTTGCCTCGGTCGGGGCGACCGAAAACCTGCTGATGGCGGCAACGCTCGCCTCGGGCACGACAACGATCGAAAACGCCGCGCGGGAGCCGGAGATCGTCGATCTGGCCGACTGCCTGCGCCGGATGGGCGCGCAGATCGAGGGGGATGGGACGTCGACGCTCACCATCGAGGGGGTAGATCGCCTGGGCGGCGCCACGCACCCGGTCGTCGCAGACCGGATCGAGCTCGGCACCTACATGCTCGCGCCGCTCATTGCAGGGGGCGAGGTCACGATGATCGGTGGCCGACGCGCGTTGGTGGGGGCTTTCGCGGACAAGTTGGAGGCGGCCGGTGTCAGTCTTGAAGAGACGCCCGAGGGCATCGTGGTCAGCAACACCTGCCGGGTCAAAGCCGTTGACGTCGTGACCGAACCTTTTCCCGGCTTTCCCACCGACCTGCAGGCCCAGATGATGGCCCTCATGTGCACTGCTGACGGAACGTCGGTGCTGGAAGAGAAGATCTTTGAGAACCGGTTCATGCACGCGCCGGAACTGGGCCGCATGGGGGCCCAGATTGAGGTGCAGGGCGGTACGGCCACTGTCACGGGCGTCGAGCGCCTGAAGGGCGCCCCCGTCATGGCAACCGACCTGCGCGCATCCGTCTCGCTGATCCTTGCGGGGCTCGCGGCGGAGGGCGAAACCCAGGTGAACCGCGTCTACCACCTTGATCGGGGGTACGAGCGGCTCGTGACGAAGCTCTCTGCCTGCGGAGCGCAAATCGAGAGGGTGAAGGGCGTATGACTGACGCAACGTTCGAAGATGGCGGCGAAAAGCCCCTCCGGCTCATGGCTTTTGAGGCGACCGACCTCGAGGTGATTTCGTCGCTCTGCCAGGACGCGGTCTTTCCGGCCACGGAAATGAGCTGGCGTCCGAAGGAGCGTCGCTTTGCGGTGCTCTTGAACCGGTTTCGCTGGGAGGATGCCGACGCGGCACAGAGCCGCTCCCGCGCCTATGAGCGGGTGCAATCCGTGCTGACGGTGGAGGGTGGGCTACGCGTGCGGAGCCAGGGCGTGGATCGCAAGGACGGCGAGGTGATCCTGTCGGTCCTCAGCGTCGCATTCGTGCCCGAGGATGACACGGCAGGGAAAATACAGCTCACGCTGGCTGGAGACGGCCTCATCGAGGTTGATGTCGAAGCGCTCGAGGTGACGCTGCGCGACGTCACGCGCCCCTACGCCGCGCCCTCGCGGTCGATGCCGAAGCACCCGGAGTGAACGTTCGCCTGCTGGAGCCGGCGGATGCCGAAGCCTTCCGCGAGCTGCGCCTTGAAGCGCTCACTCTTCACCCGACGAACTTTCTGACAACCGCCGCTGAATTCGCCAAGCGTACCTTGGAGGATCACCGGGGCGCTCTGTCACGCGGCAAGTCCTGGGGCCTCTTTGACGGCGATAGGCTGAATGGCATGGGCGCGCTCCTCCCCATGACTTTCGCGGCTGCGGCACATCGGGCCGAAATCGGCGCGGTCTATGTCCGCAAAGCGCAGCAGGGGACAGGGGCTGCGGACGCGTTGATGCACGGGCTTGTGCAGGCCGCCGTTTCATATGGTGTTTGGCAGCTTGAGCTCTTTGTCGCGGACGACAACCTGCGCGCCCAGAGGTTCTATGCGCGCCACGGGTTTCGCGAGGCCGGGCGGCTGCCGAATGCCGCGCTCGTGGGGGGCGTTATGACCTCTGACATCTTCATGGTCGCCGATCTGCGTTGAGCTTGCGGCGCGCGCGGTCTACATCGCCGCCCATGGAGTTTCTGAGCACCAAAGATCCTGATTTCGAACCGCGCTTTCAGGCGCTTCTGTCGGCCAAGCGCGAGGACAGTCCTGACGTGGACGCCGCCGTGGCCGAGATCATCGCCGACGTGCGTGCGCGGGGCGATGTGGCCGTGCGGGAGCTGACGGAGACATATGATCGGGTGACGCTGGCCGAGATGGCCTTCACCGCCGAGGAGATCGAGGCCGAATGCGCCAAAGTCCCGGCTGCAGAGGCCGAGGCGCTGGCCCTCGCCGCGGAGCGTATCCGCGCGTACCACGCGCGCCAGCTGCCGGAAGATGCGCAGTGGACCGACGAGACGGGGGCGGAACTTGGCTGGCGCTGGACGCCGGTGTCGGCGGCGGGTCTTTACGTGCCGGGCGGACTGGCGAGCTATCCGTCGTCTGTCTTGATGAATGCCATCCCGGCCAAGGTCGCCGGTGTGGGCCGCCTCGTCGTCACGACGCCCACGCCGGGGGGGCAGGTGAACCCCCTCGTACTGCTTGCCGCGAAGATGTCGGGCGTGGATGAGATTTACCGCATCGGCGGGGCGCAGGCCGTGGCCGCGCTGGCCTACGGGACGCAGTCCGTGGCCCCGGTGGACAAGATCACCGGTCCGGGCAACGCCTTCGTCGCTGCTGCCAAACGGCGGGTCTTTGGCAAGGTCGGGATCGACATGATCGCTGGCCCCTCCGAGATCCTCGTGATTGCCGACGCCGACAATGATCCGGCCTGGATCGCCACCGACCTCCTGAGCCAGGCAGAGCATGACGAAAGCGCGCAGTCGATCCTGATCACCACGGATGCCGCCTTTGGTCGGGCCGTGGCGGAGGCCGTCGAGGACCAGCTTCAGCGCCTTGAGCGCGGGGCCATCGCGGGCGCAAGCTGGCGCGATTTCGGTGCGATCATCGACGTGCAGGACCTGGGCGAGGCGGTCGCGCTGAGCGACCGTATCGCGCCAGAGCATCTTGAGCTCTGCGTGGAAGACGCGCAGGCTCTGGCAGACCAGATCACCCATGCCGGGGCGATTTTCATCGGGGCGTGGACGCCGGAGGCCATCGGGGACTATGTGGGTGGCCCGAACCATGTCCTGCCCACGGCGCGCTCGGCGCGATTTTCATCGGGCCTGTCGGTGCTTGAATTCATGAAACGCACGACGCTCGCCCGCATGACACCCGAAGCGCTGGGGCGCATCGGGGAGGCTGCTGAAGTGCTGGCGACCTCGGAGGGTCTTGAGGCCCATGGTCTCAGCGTGCGGGCCCGTCTCGATAGGCTGAACCGCTAGCCGTAGGCCCGAATTCGCCCGCTAGAGGGGGCAAGGGACATTGGAGGCCTAACAGCCGGCGCTCTCATCTCGCCAGATCCGGCTGGCGGTAGGCTTCGGGGTAGGTCATCGGCCGCCGCGGCCCGAGGGGGACCGTCCCGTTCCAGGAGCGCCCGAAGTAACCTTGCCTGCAATGGACGAGCGATCCGGCTTCCGCGACGCCCGGTTTGCCATACACCCTGGACAGCCAACGCCAGAGGTGCGGATAGTCGAGGATCCGCGCCGCATTCAGTTTCATGCGCAGGTAGTAGACCGGGTCATGGCGGTAGAGCGTGGGAAAAAGGCGCAGATCGGCTTCGGTAAAGGTCGTCCCGGTCAGGAAGGGACGTCCATCGGACAGGATGTCCTCAAGCCAGTCCAGGGCCGCAAAGTAGGCCTCGAACGCCGCAGCATAGACGCTCTGATCCGACGAGAAGCCCGCCTTGTAGGCGCCGTTGTTGATGTCGGTGTAGATGCGGACGTTCAGCGCCTCGATGTCGTCGCGCAGGCCCTCTGGGTAGAGGTCGCCCATGCCCCCGAGGGCGGACGCATGGACCGAGAGCATCCGCACGATCTCGGCACTTTCGTTCGAGACGATCCGCCGGGCGACCTTGTCGTAAAGGATGGGCAGCGACTTTTCCTCGGCCCCCTCTGCACGGTAGATGTCCACGACGAGGCGCATATCGCGTCCGGTCCCGGTATCCCTCGTGCAGTCAGGGAGGGCAGCGCCGGTCACGGACGCGATCCGCGTGGGCGCGAATTCCCAGAGGCCTTCTCCCGCCGGGTCGCTCTTTCCCGTGCGGTTGGGGAAGACCACGTCCAGGGTGACGGCGTCGCTGAGGCCCAGCACGGCGCGCGCGAGCGTCACGCGGTGGCACCAGGGGCAGTTGAGCGCGACAAAGAGGTGGTAGCGACTGGCCTCCGGCGGAAAGTCGCGGTCCCCGATGGCATGGCGGAAGCCGCTCAGGCCGCGCACGAACTCCCCCCGCGCCCTGCGGGCCTCGGCGTCGGTTTGGTCTTCTTCCACTGATGCCACGGCCATGGCGGGGAGGTAGCGCACCCGTTCCATGCGCGCCACGCGCATCCCCTGTGCGCATCGCCGGCATGTGGCCAGTTCTGCTGGCGAGGCATGGGGCGAAGTGCTAGTCCCCGGCCATGGCCCGGATCATCCACATCGAGCTTGACGATGCCAACCTGCCTCCGCCCACGCCGGAGATCGAGCAGGAGCGCAAGGTCGCCATTTTCGACCTCCTAGAGGACAATTCTTTTGCGCTGCCCGCCCGTGAGGATCGCGCCGATGCACCGGGGCCGTTCCGGCTGGCATTGTCGATCCGCGAGAAGCGGCTGGTGTTCGACGTTCGGTCCGAGGCCGATGAGCCTGTGGCGCAGTTCCTGCTGTCGCTCGGGCCGTTCCGGCAGGTCGTGAAGGACTATTTCAGTATCTGCGAAAGCTATTTCGAGGCCGTGAAGACCATGCCGCCTTCGCAGATCGAGACGATCGACATGGCCCGACGCGGGATCCACAATGAGGGCGCCACGGTTTTGAAGGAGCGCCTCGACGGCAAGGCCGATGTCGACCACGACACTGCGCGGCGGCTCTTTACCCTCATTTGCGTCCTGCATTTCGGGGGCTGAGATGGCCGAGGACCTGCCCCAGTCTGTCCTTTTCTGCTGCGATCACAATGCCGTCCGGTCGCCCATGGCCGAGGGGCTCATGAAAAAGTTCTACGGAACGGAGGCCTATGTCCAATCGGCGGGCGTCCACAACGATCTGGAGATCGACGGCTTTTCCATCGCCGTTTGCCAGGAACTCGGGGTGGAGCTGTCGCGGCACCGCTCGCGCAGCTTCGACATCATGGAGCAGTGGGGAGATGACCTGAGCTCCTTTGATATCGTCGTTGCGCTGTCCCCAGCCTCGCAGCGCCGGGCGCTGGAGCTCACCCGCTACTTTTCGCTGACGGTGGAGTACTGGCCGATCCTTGATCCCACCGGGCTCGGGGAAACACGGGATGCCAAGCTCGACAGTTACCGGCAGGCGCGTGACCAGATCGCCGGGCGGCTGACGGCGAAATGGGGCACGCCGCAGGATGGCTGATGTCCGGGTGGAGCGCCTGAGGGGCGCGGATCTCGAGGCCGTGCTCGCTCAGGTAGCGCAGCTCAGGATCGAGGTCTTCAGGGACTGGCCCTACCTTTACGATGGAAGCGAAGATTACGAAGCCGAATACCTCAAAGCCTATACGCGGCCGGGCGCGGTGTGCGTGGCGGTTTGGCAGGGCGGGCAGATGGTGGGGGCGTCCACGGGGGCACCCATGGTGCAGCACGCGGATGATTTCGCAACGGCCATACCAGACGACTGGCCGGCTAAGGAGACGTTCTATTGCGCTGAATCGGTGCTGCTGCCTGCGTATCGGGGGCGGGGCCTCGGCCATGTCTTCTTTGAGGAACGGGAAGCGCAGGCGCGGGAGCTTGGGCTCAGACGGTCGGTCTTTGCCTCTGTCGTGCGGCCCGAGACCCACCCGATGCGTCCCGACCACCCGCGCCCCCTCGATCCATTCTGGCGGGGGCGGGGGTATGCGCCGCTTGACGGCTGCGTGGCCCGGTTTTCCTGGACCGACGTCGGGGACGACACCGAGACGGAAAAGCCCCTCCAGATGTGGGGGCGCATGTTATGAAGATAGCTGTCGCAGCCTACCAGATGGACGAACTCGCGTCTTTCGAAGCCTATGCCGAGAAGATCGAATGCTGGGTCGCGGACGCTGCCGCCGACCTTCTTGTCTTTCCCGAATACGGCGCGATGGAGCTCGCCACGTTGAGCGGGCGGGCAGGGGAGCTGGAAGCCTCTCTTCATGCCGTCAGCGACCTGATGGAGGAGGCGGACGCGCTCCATGCACGGCTCGCGTCGTCCTATGGGTGTCATATCCTCGCGGCGTCAGGACCTGTCTTTGACGGTGACGGCGCCAACGGCCGCCCCGTAAACCGATCCCGCCTTTTCAGCCCCTCGGGGGCATCGGCCCAGCAGGACAAGCAGATCATGACCCGCTTTGAGCGGGAGACCTGGGACGTCGTGCCGGGCGGGCCGCTTTGTGTCTTTGACACTGCGCTGGGCCGGATTGGCGTGCTGATCTGCTATGATGCGGAATTTCCGCTTCTGGGCCGCGCCCTCGTTGAAGCTGGGGCGGAGATCCTGCTTGTGCCGTCCTGTACGGACAGCCTCCACGGCTGGAACCGGGTGCGTGTCGGGGCCATGGCGCGCGCGCTTGAGGGGCAGTGCATCGCGGTGCAGGCGCCCACGGTTGGTGCCTGTCCATGGAGCCCTGCTGTCGACGAAAACCATGGCGCCGCGGCCATCTATGGCCCGCCTGATCTGGGGTTTCCGGAAGACGGGGTCTTTGCGCAGGGCAAGCTCGATGCCGCTGGCTGGACGCGGGCAGAGATCGACATGGGTCTTGTGGCTCGCGTGCGTGCCCAAGGTGCGCAGCACAACGCGCGTCATTGGCCAGAACAGGCCCCGCGCGCCGTGGCGAAGGAGGTGCAACTTCGCTGAAAAGCCTTGAAATGCCTCCCCTTCCGCCGCATATGGTGGCGCGCCTGCCGACCGCGCAGGCCGTCAACAAGGAGAGACCATGGCCAAGGAAGAACCGCTCGAATTTCCCGGTGTCGTCAAGGAACTCCTGCCGAACGCGACATTCAGGGTCGAGCTGGAGAACGGCCATGAGATCGTCGCGACTATGGCAGGAAAGATGCGCAAAAACCGCATCCGCGTTCTGACAGGCGACAAGGTGCAGGTGGAAATGACGCCTTACGACTTGTCGAAGGGCCGCATCAACTACCGCTTCCGGTGAGCTTTGAAGGAGGGTGCGCAGTGCACACCCTACCCAGCAGATCCCGTAGGGTGCGCCTTGCGCGCCTTCCCTTGTGATGCGTCTCGTCCTGGGCTCCGGCTCGCCGCGCCGACGGGAGCTCCTGGCGGTGCTGGGTCTCGAACCCGCCGAGATCCGTGCCCCGGATATCGATGAAGACCCGCTAAAGGGGGAACGTCCGCGCCCCTACTGCGCGCGCATCACCCGCGAGAAGGCCGATGCGCTCACCGCGGGCGAGGGCGAGGTCATCTTGTGCGCGGACACCACCGTGGCCCTCGGACGCCGCATCCTGGGAAAGCCCGCAGATCCCGCAGAGGCGCGCGCCTTCCTCGAGAAGCTCTCTGGAAGACGCCACCAGGTCATCACCGCCGTGGCCGTGAAAACGTCTGCGCGCCTTTGGTTTCGCGACTGCGTCAGCCAGGTCCGCATGAAGCGCCTGAGCGGCGCTGAAATCGACGGATACCTCGCAACGGGTGACTGGCAGGGCAAGGCCGGGGGATACGCGATCCAGGGGCCGGCCGGGGCCTTCATCCCGTGGATGTCCGGATCCTACTCGGCGATCATGGGGCTGCCTCTCGCAGAGACTGCGACCCTCCTGCGCGCGGCAGGGCTGCCTGTCGGAGGCGTTCAATGAAAGGCCGCCTGATCGCCCTCGATCACCTCAACGGGCGCGAGGCCGCTGCGCTCATGGTCGATGGCCGCCTCGAGGACCTTCTCGTGGACACACGCCCCCGCCTCGGTGCGATCTTTGCCGCCAGGATTGAGCGCGCCCTCAAGGGCCAGGGGGGCGCCATGGTGAGCTGGCCCGGCGGCTCCGGCTTTCTGCGCCGCGCGAAGGGCCTCACAGCGGGTGACGTGATCCGCGTGCAGGTCTCTGGCTTCGCCGAACCCTGCAAGGCCCCTCCTGTCACCGATCGCCTGCTTTTCAAGAGCCGGTATGCCATCGTCACGCCGGGCGCACCTGGCCTCAACATCTCCCGGGCCATCAAAGATGACGATCGTCGCGACGCGCTTCAGGGCCTCGCCGTGGACGCAATGCCGGAGGGCGATCACGGGCTCATCCTGCGCTCGGCCGCCGCAGAGGCGAGCGACGCCGACATCACAGAAGACATTGCCGCCATGGTGACAGCTTGCGAGGACGTCCTGGCAGCCGAGCTCGCCCCGGGCCCCCTTACGCCCGGCGACGGACCGCACCTTGTGGCGTGGCGCGAATGGACCGATCCCGCCCAGGTCGAGACGGCCGACGGCTCCTTCGAGGATCACGGCATCCTCGAGGCCATCGATGGAGTGCTGACCCCCGAGGTCCCTTTGGGCCTGTCTTCTCTTTTCATTGAGCCCACGCGGGCCCTGGTCAGCGTTGACGTCAATACCGGGGGAGACCTGTCGCCCGCGGCCGCGCTCAAAGCCAATCTGGCGGCCATCGCTGAGCTTCCAAGGCAGTTGCGCCTGCGCGGGCTAGGCGGGCAGGTGACGGTGGATTTTGCGCCCGTTCTCAAGCGGGACCGGCGCCAGATCGAAACGGCCCTGCGCGCCGCGTTCCGCCGCGACCCGGTGGATACGGAAGTCATCGGATGGACGCCGCTCGGCCACATGGAGCTCAAACGCAAGCGCGAACGGCCCGCCCTGTCGGGCCTCGTGGAGGCGGCCCCATGAGCTGCCCGATCTGCGACAGCGACGCCACCGAGCGTTACCGGCCCTTCTGCTCGAAACGCTGTGCCGACATTGACCTCGCGCGGTGGCTCGGCGGCGTCTACACGCTTGACGACGAAGAAGACGGAACGGCCGCCGACACCCCAGCAGACCCACGCCCGCGAAGAAGCTAAAAAGTGCGCGCAGTGGGGCCTAACCCTCTGGACAGCCGTCGCCCTGCCCATTACTCCACCGCAACCCACGGGGGCCCGCTCCCGAATCCCGTGCCCGGGTAGCTCAGGGGTAGAGCAGTGGATTGAAAATCCTCGTGTCGGTGGTTCGATTCCGCCCCCGGGCACCACATTTCGTAAATTCGGATCTTTGGGGCTGCCGCGTGGCAACGGCGCCTCTGCGCTGGGCGACGCGCTTTTGCTCTGTTTTATGGCCTGCCAGGGCCCAGTGTCTGGTGCTTCTGCGGCGATCGGGCTGGCTGTCTTACTGAGCGCTTCGCGGATCTCCAGACTTGGGATCGGCTGGCTCGCGCGGATCGGATCGGGACACAGTGGTTGGGGCCAGCAGCGCAGCACCGGGGATGCCCCTGTTGGGTGCAGCGCTCTTGCCTTGCGTGACGGCCCGTGTGGCGGCAAGCTAGCGGCGAGGAGGCTCGCACATGTCGCTCAAGAAATCAGCTGCCCAGATGGTGGCCGAGGCCCGCGCCCGGATCGAGGAGGTGGAGACGCCCGATCTGATCGCTGCGCTGGGCGATCCGGACGTTGTCATCGTGGACATCCGTGACATCAGGGAGCGGCAGAGGGGGTTCATCCCGGGCTCTGTCCACGCCCCGCGTGGAATGGTGGAGTTCTGGGTCGACCCGGACAGCCCCTACCACAAGGACGTCTTCGCGCAGCCGGGCAAACGCTATGTCTTCCACTGCGCATCGGGCTGGCGTTCTGCGCTGACGGTCGCCACGCTGCAGGACATGGGTTTTGAGGCAGCGCATCTGAAGGAGGGCTTTTCGACCTGGGCAGATCATGGCGGCCCCGTGGATGTCCCGGAGACAGCATCATGACGTCCTCGGGCGAATTCAGTGGGACACCCCTCGTTTCAGGGTTTTTCGACGAGGCCTCCAACACGATCACCTATGTCGTTCAGGATCCCGACAGTCCGGCTTGCGCGATCATCGACCCGGTCATGGAATTCGACCAGGCCCGCGGTGCGCTGACGTTCGACGGCGCGGACAAGGTGGCGGATTTCATTGCGCGAAAGGGTCTCGTCACCGAATGGATCATCGAGACCCATGTCCACGCGGATCATCTGTCCTCGGCGCCCTATCTTCAGGACAGGCTCGGCGGCAAGATCGGGATCGGGGCGAAGGTCATCGAGGTGCAGGAGACGTTCGGAAAGGTCTTCAACGAGGGCACGGAGTTCCAGCGGGACGGCTCCCAGTTCGATCGCCTGTTTGAGGACGGTGACACCTACGCGGTGGGCGGTCTGCAGGCCTTCGTGCTTCATACGCCCGGCCATACGCCCGCCTGCATGGTTCATGTCATCGGCGACGCGGCTTTTGCGGGTGACACCCTCTTTATGCCGGATGGCGGCTCTGCGCGGTGTGACTTCCCGGGGGGCGATGCCGGCCAGCTTTACGACTCCATCCAGCGGATCCTGGCGCTGCCAGACGCCACGCGCCTCTTTATCTGCCACGATTACGGCCCAGGCGGCCGGGCAATCGCGTGGGAAACCACCGTGGGCGCGCAACGCGAGGCCAACATACATGTCGGCGGCGGGACGTCTCGGGAGGACTTCATCAAGTTCCGCACCGAACGTGACGCGCAACTCAGCGTGCCGAAACTGATCCTTCCGTCGTTGCAGGTGAACATGCGCGGCGGCGAGGTGCCGACCGACGAGAACGGACAAATGGCCCTAAAGACCCCGATCAACCGCCTCTGAGCGAGGCCGCAAAGAGCCGCGCTTGCGCCGGATCGAGAAGGACGCGTCCGCGTTCCGGCAGGTCGTCGAGGTTGGTCAGGGTCTCTGCAAACCGCTCCAGCTCTGCGGCCTCTGAACCCGCATCCTGCCCTTTTGCCGCGCGGAGCGTCCCGCGCTGCGCGATCTCGAACTGTCGCGCGAATGCGGGGAGGAACGCGAAGGACCCAAGAGGAGGGGCGCTTTCGGCGAGCTCCTCAGCGAGCGTCACCGCCGCCGCCGACCGCCTCAGAGCGGCGTCTCCCGATGCCAGAAGCGGGTCGTCAGAGGCGACCTCCACCACCCGATCCCGGCGGCCCATGCCGTCAGATTGCATCGATAGCCACGCCTCCTGCCAGCTTGAGGCAAGGCAGGAATGGCGCGGAAAGACGCTGTCGTCCCAATAGGCCGCTGCCGGGACCTCGGCACTCCTTAGGAGTGCCGTCACCAGGGCAGCATCCGCCGCCCCACGGGTCTCGAGCAGCCAATCTGCAACCAGCGTGTGAGGATCCGCACTACCCCGCAGCAGCCGGGGCAGGGCGTAGACATTCACGGCCGCGCTGCCGTCCATCGCATTGGCCCCCGCAATGGCCTCCCACGACGTCCGCACGAGGATCCCGCCCGCATCCATGTCCCGCACACCGGCCATGCGCTGCGCAAACTCCGCCACGCGGCAATTCGGGATGACGTCCCAGCCGGTATGCTCCCCAAAGGCGTCAAACTCGAGGATGAGTGGGCCGCCCACGCCCCGTGCCACCGGATTTTCCGGGTAGCCGGGGAAATAGTCATGCGCCGTGATCTTGACGCTTGCACCTGCGCCCGCGCGCTCAATGGCGCCCAGGACGTCCGACTGCAGGTCCGCGGTGTAGGAAAAGTCCCGCACCCAAAGGACCTTGCCTGCGTCTTCCAGTGGCGCCTTGAAGGCGGCGATCATCGCGTCAAACCAGGCAGCGCGGTCGATCTGCACTCCGCCCGCGGCCTCGTCGGGCATCGAAAGCCGCGACTCCGGCGACGACAGATTCAGGATGACGCCGCCCAGCCCCGGCACCCGCCGTAGAAGGTCGCAGACCTTGGCGCGGCAGAAATCGGGCCAGTCGGGCGCTGTCACACCCGCCGCGAGGCCGGGCCATGCTTCCAGCGCGTAATCCGCGAAAGACGGCTCCTTGATCTCGAGGAAGAGCTGCGCGCCAAAGCGATCGAGTTCGGCGACCAGGCGCTCCAGCCACGCCGCACGGTTGCGGACCTTTTTCAGCCGCAGATCAGAGACACCGTAATTCGCCGTCAGGCCGAGCTGTGTCACCTCGTCGAGGAGCGTGTTTTCATGGAGCACGAGCGCGTTGTAGCCCCAGCGCTCCATCACCGGCAAAAACGGAAGTACGCGCTCAGGCACCCAAAGCGATCGATCATGGATCTCGAAACCGACGAACATGGCCACACTGATCCATGATTGCTCCCGTCTGGCAACCGGAGGGTGGGTGATTCACCCACCGTGCCTCAAAGCTTGCCAAACGGGGCGCATCCTGTTTCCTTGCTCGGAGCACAGGGGAACGCCATGTCAGACACAGCGCCAAAGCCGATCCTAGAGATCAAGAACCTCTCCATCGAACTGCCGAAGGGATCGGATCGGAAATACGCGGTCGAGGACGTCTCGCTCACTCTGCACCGGGGCGAGATCCTGTGCGTAGTCGGCGAATCCGGATCCGGCAAGTCCGTGATGACGTCCGCCATCATGAACGATGTGCCGGGACGCCTTCGCATCAGCCAGGGCGACGTGATCTTTGACGGCATGGACATGCTGCGGATGCCGGACAAACAGCTCAACGAGATCCGCGGCGCGCGCATCTCCATGATCTATCAGGAGCCCATGGCCGCCCTGAACCCGTCGATCAAGATCGGCGCCCAGGTCGACGAAGTGTTCGAGCTCCACCGCCCCGAGATCGCCCCCGCCGACCGCAAGAAGGAAACGCTGAAGCTGCTGGAGCAGATGAAGCTCCCCACGCCGCCGCGCATCTATGACAGCTATCCCCACCAGGTCTCCGGCGGCCAGTGCCAGCGGATCGTCATCGCCATGGCGCTGGCCTGCAAGCCCGACATCCTCATCGCTGACGAGCCGACGACCGCGCTCGACGTGACGACGCAGGCAGAGATCCTGCGCCTCATCAACGACCTCAAGGAGGTCTACGACAACGCCACGATTTTCATCACCCACGATTTCGGCGTGGTGGCGGATGTCGCCGACCGCGTGGCCGTGATGTGCTGGGGCCGCCTCATCGAGGAGGGGACCAAGCACAAGGTCCTGATGGAACCTGAGATGCCCTATACACAACTCCTCGTGGACGCCATGCCGCTTCTCGAGACGACGCGCCGGCCCGATCTCGGCCGCAACGACGCGCCCCTCGTGGACGTCCAGCACATGCACAAGATCTACGGGGAGGGCGACAAGGCCGTCCACGCCCTCAATGATGCGAGCTTCGTCTTGCGCGCCGGTGAAACGCTGGGCGTGGTGGGCGAATCCGGCTCGGGCAAGTCCACCCTCGCCAAGACTCTGATCCGCCTGCAGGAGCCGACCGACGGCGCCGTCATCATCAAGGAAGAGGATTTCCTCGGAAAGACGGGCGATGAGCTCGTCCAGGCCCGCAAGGACATCCAGATGATCTTTCAGGACCCCTACGGATCGCTGAACCCGTCGCAGACGGTGGGCTACATGATTACCCGGGGGCTGGAGCTTCAGGGCGTCACGAACGAGGATGCGCGCAGGAAGGCCGTCGAACTGCTCGAGCAGGTGGGCCTGGGTGAGCCCGCCCTGAAACGCACGCCGCGCAACTTCTCGGGCGGCCAGCGCCAGCGGATCGGCATCGCCCGCGCCCTCGCTATGGGCCCGGATGTGGTGATCGCTGATGAATCCGTCTCCGCGCTCGATCTGTCCGTTCAAAAGCAGGTGCTGCGCCTGATGAACGACCTCCAGGAAACCTACAAGATGGCGATCATCTTCATCACGCACGACCTGCGCGTGGCGGCGCAAATCTCCGACTACATCACGGTGATGGAGAAAGGCGTGATGGTTGAAATGGGCCCCGCTGATGAAGTCTTCAACAACCCCAAACATCCCTACACGAAGCGCCTGCTGGAGGCCGCGCCCGGTCGCGACTGGCATCCGCCCCGTCTGACGGCCGAAGAAGCAGAACGCATCGCCGCCTCCATCGAGCGCGCCTAGGGTGCAGCTCCTCACCGCGGCGATCTACCGACACGCGGCCAGTGCCGGGGCGCTCTCGGACGCGTGCCTCGTGGCCGCCATGATCCGGGTTGAGGCCTCGCTTGCCCGCGCGCAGGAGGCCCACGGCCTCGTGCCCGAGGGCACCGCGCCGGCCATAGAAACCGCGACCGTCACGGGTGACACGCTCGCAGGCGGGGTCGCCTCCGCCGGTGTTCCGGTGCCCGCCTTCCTCGCAGAACTTCGCCCCCGGATCGGCAAAGCCGCCGACCACGTCCATTACGGGGCGACCAGTCAGGACATCCTCGATACCGCGCTGTGTCTGTGCTTCGGGGCAGCGCTCGACGGCATCGCGCAACAGCTCGCAGACCTGATCGATGCGCTCGCGGCGAAGGCCGAGGCCCATCCAGCGCTGCCCATGCTCGGTCGCACGCGCGGTCAATACGCGACCCCGATCAGCTTTGCGCTCCGCGTGGCGAATTGGGCCGCCCCGCTTGTCGAGGCCGAACGCGCGCTTCCGCAGATACGGCAGCGCGCGCTCAAGGTGCAGTTGGGCGGCTCTGCGGGATCGTCCTATGCCATGCACCCGCACGGGCCTGCGATCGCAACGGCCATGGCCAAGGAACTCGGTCTGACAGACGCGGTGCCCTGGCACGCCGACCGGTCCGGGTTCAACGACCTCGCGGCATGGCTCACACGCGTGGTCACTGCGCTCGCGAAGATGGCCAAGGACCTGGGCCTCGCGGCACGGTCCGAAATCGGCGAGATGCGCGCAGGGCAGGGGGGCGGGTCCTCTACCATGCCCCACAAATCGAACCCCGTGACGACCGAGGCGCTTCTTGCCTGCCAGCCCGTGGCCCTCGCCGCGCAAACCGGCCTCGCGGCCGCCGCCGCCCATGGCGAAGAACGCGACGGAGCGGGATGGGCGGTGGAATGGCTCCTTCTGCCGCAGCTCATTGAAGTCACAGCCGCCGCGCTCAGCCACGCCCAGACCCTCGCGGAAACGCTCGAACCTCGGCCCGACATCATGGCCAAAGCCCTTGAAGACACCCCCGCCGCCATGGCCGAAGCCCTCGTCTTCGTCCTGGCGCCCAGACTTGGCCGCGCAGAGGCCACCGCCCGCGTCAAAGACGCCCTCGCTGGCGGCCCATCCATCGACGCAGACCTTCCCACCGCCACCGCGCTCGCCCAGATCGCCGATGAGGCCGCCGCGCGCATCTTTGCTACCCGCTGAGCCAGGAAAAAAAGGGGAGCCGCAGCCCCCCTTCATCTTTCCATAAATACCTGAAGAGCGATCTCAGCCCCCAGCGATCTGCTTGGCCTTTTCGACCAGAACCTCCGCCTGGCGTATGGAGGCGTAGTCGATCAGACGCCCGTCCAGGCTCACTGCGCCCTTGCCCGCCGCCTCGGCCTCCGCCATCGCCTCCAGGATGCGCTTGGCCTTCGTCACCTCGGCCTCCGATGGCGACATGACCTCGTTGGCTAGGGCAATCTGCGACGGATGGATCGCCCACTTCCCCTCGCATCCAAGCACAGCGGCGCGCTTGGCGGCGGCGCGGTAGCCGTCGGCGTCCTGAAAATCCCCGAATGGCCCGTCGATGGGGCGCAGCCCGTTGGCGCGCGCGGCCACGACCATGCGAGCCACGGCATAATGCCACATATCGCCCCAATGGACGTCGCGGGAGCCGTCGTCGGCCGGGTCCGTCAGCACGGAGTAGTCGGGGTTCACGCCCCCGATGATCGTCGTGCGCGCGCGGGTCGAGGCAGCGTAATCGGCCACACCGAAATGCAGCGACTCGTTGCGCTTTGAGGCCCCCGCGATCTCGCTCACGTTCTGCATGCCGAGCGCCGTCTCGATGATGTGCTCGAACCCGATGCGCTTGGAATAGCCCTTGGCGTCCTCGATCTGCGTGACCATCATGTCCACGGCGTAGACGTCCGCGGCGGTGCCGACCTTGGGGATCATGATGAGGTCGAGTCGCTCGCCCGCCTGCTCCACCACGTCCACCACGTCGCGATACATGTAGTGGGTGTCGAGGCCGTTGATGCGCACGGACATCGATTTCGTGCCCCAGTCGATCTCGTTCAATGCTTTGATGATGTTCTTGCGCGCCTGCACCTTTTCATCCGGGGCCACGGCGTCTTCGAGGTCAAGGAAGATCACGTCCACGTCGGAGGCCGCTGCCTTTTCGAACATTTGCGGTTGGGAGCCCGGCACGGCGAGCTCGGAACGGTTCAAGCGGCCCGGGGCCTGATCGACGGAATGAAATGACATGACAGCGCTCCTTTGCGACATTTTGTTGCGCACTGGGGCCGGGAGGGCCCGAGTGTCAAGCGGAGTTTGCGTCTACTTGGGTATACACTCACTCTCGGGAGCCCAGCCGGGACGAGTAATAGAACGCGATCGCCTGGGCACGGTTCTTTACAGACAGCTTGTCGTAGAGGTTGGAGAGGTGAAACTTGACCGTATTCGTCGAAATCCCAAGCTCCTTCGACAGTTCGCGGTTGGTCAGACCCTTGGAGAGCGCCTCCAGCATCACCCGTTCTTTCCGGGAGAGCGATGAAATCGGGTCTGATTGCAACGCGCGGACATCCAGAAACGGAAACACCATCTTGCCCGCCGCTACATCCGCGCAGGTCTCCAGCAGCGTCTGCGCGTCCGAGGATCGCGGCGCGAAGGCCGCGGCCCCCGCCGTCATCGCGCGTTGGGGCAGGTCGCCGGTATCCTCCGCGTAGACGACGATGCGCGGCGCCTTTTCCTGATCCCGCAGCACCTCAATGAGCTTCGCGCCTCCGAGGGCAGGGAGGTTCCAGTCAATGACGCCGATATCCACCGGTACCCGCATCACCGTGCCCAGAAACCCCTCTGCACTGGCCGAGGTCGCCACGAGAGAGAATCGCGCGTCGCGGTCGATAATCTCACTCAGTGCGCTCAGAACGAGGGGGTTGGCATCGCCCAACATGATCCCAATCGGCGCCATTTTCGACTAAACCTCTCATATCAAACGCTGAATCGCGAAAACCTACCCATTGTGGGCGCAAGTATACGGTATACACCCGTATATTTACCTGAATGGGTGGGTAATTTCCAATACTATTAGCTACCCAAAAGCAGGAGTTCATGCCGTTGTTGCGCATCTCGGCATGGGTATTTTGCCAGCAACGAACGATTTGCGGAGGAAACCATGTCGAAGATTTACCCCACGCTCAGCATTCCGGCGACGATCGCAGCCGGCCCCGGCCCGGGCAATACGGACGGGCGCATCCTGCAGGCATTCGCGGGCGCCGGCATCGCGGATCACATGCACGGCGACGTCCTCCGCGGCATGGTGGAATGCAAGCACATGCTGCGCGACGTCATGGGAACCGACAACGTTCACACATTCGGCGTCGCAGGCACCGGCTGGTCCGGCCTCGACATGATGTTCTCTGCAGTACAGCCCGGCGACAGCGTGGTGATGTTCGTCAACGGCACCTTCTCGGGCATCGACGGCCTCACCGTCCGGATGCGCGCCGCGACAGAGGAAGAGCTCGCCGCCAACCCGATGGACCCTCAGCCCGCGTCCGTCACCCTCATCAACGTGCCGCACGGCCAGTCGGTGGACGCGCAGGTCATCGAGGACGCGCTGAGCCACCACAAGCCCAAATGGGCGGCGATGGCGCATTGGGAAACGGGCTCGGGCCGCATCAACGACGTGCAGGCCTTCTCGGACGCGTGCGAGCGGCACGGCTGCATGGGCCTCGTGGACGCGGTGTCATCGCTGGGGGTCGCGAACTTCCGCATCGACGACTACCCGGGCATCCACGGCTGGGCGTCCTGCCCGCAAAAGGGCATCAACTGCCTGCCCCTGACCTACGCGCCGGTGTCCTTCACGGACAGCTACATCGCAGAGCTCAAAAAGACCGGCACCCGCACCTTCTGCCACCACCCGATCCTCGAGGCACGGCACTGGGCGATCATTGATGGGGCGGACGCAGAGAAGGGCACCTATCACCGCACGCATTCGGCCTACGCCGTCGCGGCCTTCCACGAGGCGCTTCGCATCACGCTTCAGGAAACGCTGGCGCAACGCGCCGCGGACTATGCCCGCCACGAGGCCGCCTTGCGTGCCGCCGTCACGGCCATGGGCTGCGAAGTGACGTCGAACATGACATCGCTCCTCGTGATGAACCTGGGCGGGGCCCTGAAGGGTCGCGAGATGGAGCTTGTCCAGCATTGCCGCGCGCATAACTTCGGCATTTGGCCCACGCTGAGCGAACCCGTGCAGGTGCGCATCGGCATCCTCAACCTCCTAACGGAACCCACAATCCGCGACATCGCCACCCGCTTTGGCCAGGCCATTCGGGACCTCGGCGGGGAGTTCGATCAGACGCAAGTCGATCAGGCCCTCGACCAGCACTACAACACAGCTGTCGCGGCGGAGTAAGCGTCATGGACATCCACGAGTATCAAGCCAAAGAAGTCCTCGCCGGTTTCGGCGTCACCGTGCCCGCGGGCGCACTCGCCTACTCCCCCGAACAGGCCGCCTACCGCGCCCGGGAACTCGGCGGGGAACGCTGGGTCGTGAAGGCCCAGGTCCACGCGGGCGGCCGCGGCAAGGCTGGCGGCGTGAAAGTCTGCGACAGCGACCGCGACATCGAGGAAGCCTGCGAAAAGATGTTCGGGCGCAAGCTCGTGACGCATCAGACCGGCCCCGAAGGCAAAGGCATCTACCGCGTCTACGTCGAAGCCGCCGTGCCCATCGCGCGGGAAATCTATCTCGGCTTCGTGCTCGATCGCTCCTCCCAGCGGGTCATGATCGTGGCCTCCGGCGAAGGCGGAATGGAGATCGAGGAGATCTCCGAGCAAAAGCCCGACAGCATCGTGCGCGCCACTGTCGAGCCGGCCGTGGGGCTGCGCGAATTCCAGTGCCGCCAGATGGCCTTCAAGCTCGGCATCGATCCGGGGCAGGTGCAGCAATTCGTGCGTACGCTCCAGGGCTGCTACCGGGCCTTCACCGAGCTTGACGCGACCATGGTTGAAATCAATCCGCTGGTCATCACGTCGGATAACCGCGTCATCGCCCTCGATGCGAAAATGACCTTCGACGGCAATGCGCTCTTCCGGCATCCGCAGATCGCGGAGTTGCGCGACAAGTCCCAGGAAGACCCGCGTGAAGCCCGCGCGGCGGATCGTGGCCTGAATTACGTGGGTCTCGACGGCAACATCGGCTGCATCGTGAATGGCGCGGGCCTCGCGATGGCGACGATGGACACGATCAAGCTCGCCGGTGGGGAGCCCGCCAACTTCATGGATATCGGCGGCGGCGCCACTCCCGAACGCGTGGCCAAGGCCTTCCGCCTCGTCCTCAGCGACAAAGCCGTGCAGGCGATCCTCGTGAACATCTTTGCGGGCATCAACCGCTGCGACTGGGTCGCCGAAGGGGTCGTGCAGGCGATGAAGGACGTGGGGGTAGAGATCCCCGTGATCGTGCGCCTCGCAGGCACCAATGTGGAGGAAGGGCAGAAGATCCTCGCCCGCTCCGGCCTGCCGATCATCCGAGCGCGCACCTTGAATGAAGCCGCCGAGCGCGCCGTGGGCGCCTGGCAGAACGATCAGGCGCAAGGCGTCACCTTTGCCACCAAGGGGGCTGCATAATGTCCATTCTCATCGACCGCTCAACCCCCGTGCTCGTGCAGGGGATCACGGGCAAGATGGCCCGCTTTCACGCCGCTGACATGATCGCCTATGGCACCAATGTCGTAGGCGGTGTCGTCCCCGGCAAAGGCGGGGAGCGTGTAGAGGGTGTGCCGGTCTTCGACACCGTCGAAGAGGCCGTGCAGGCCACCGGCGCGACGGCTTCCCTCGTCTTTGTGCCGCCGCCCTTCGCTGCTGACAGCATCATGGAGGCCGCCGATGCGGGCATCTCCTACTGCGTGTGCATCACCGACGGCATCCCCGCCCAGGACATGATCCGCGTGAAGCGCTACATGTACCGCTACCCCAAGGAGCGGCGGATGGTCCTCACGGGGCCGAACTGCGCGGGTACGATCTCTCCGGGCAAGGCACTCCTCGGGATCATGCCGGGGCACATCTACCTGCCGGGGAACGTGGGTATCGTGGGCCGCTCGGGCACGCTCGGCTACGAGGCCGCGAGCCAGCTCAAGGAGCTCGGCATCGGCGTCTCGACGAGCGTCGGCATCGGCGGGGACCCAATCAACGGGTCGTCCTTCAAAGACATCCTGGAGCGGTTCGAGGCCGATCCCGAAACGCACGTCGTCTGCATGATCGGTGAAATCGGCGGCCCGCAGGAAGCTGAAGCCGCTGAATACATCCAGAACCACATGACGAAGCCAGTGGTGGCCTATGTCGCCGGTCTCACGGCCCCCAAGGGCCGCCAGATGGGCCATGCCGGTGCGATCATCTCGGCCTTCGGGGAATCAGCTTCCGAGAAAGTGGAGATCCTCAGCGCCGCGGGTGTCACGGTCGCCGACAGCCCGTCGCAGATCGGTGCAACGGTCGCGTCGCTGATGCAAAGGGAGGCCGCGTGATGGGCCGCCAAAAGACCCTGGCCCGCGCGACGCTGGACGAGCATGACGCCACCCGCAACCGCGCGGACCTCACCGTCACGCTGATGATGATGCTCGAGCAGGGGCAGGGGACGTCCCTTATCGGTAAGACGCTCGGGATCGTGGGCGGGGGGCCGTTCGCAGATGAACTGGCCCGCCGTGCCCGCGACGAGCTCGGAATGGAGGTCAGTGTTGCATCCGTCGCGGAGATCGAAACGGTCGTGGCGACGGCGGATGTCCTGGCTCTTGCGGCGACCGACTGCTCCGAGGCGCTGATTGCCGGGCCGGAGCTTGACCGCATGAAGGACAGCGCGAGTCTCGTGAATACCTGCTCCGCGCACCTCGTGGACCAGACAGCCCTCGCGCAAGCGCTCATGTTCGACGTGATCGCGGGTGCGGCGCTGGATATCTACGGCTACGGGCGCCTCAACCCTCTCCTTGCGCAGTGCCCGTCTCTCGTCACGATGGACCGCATGCTGCCCGAACTGGCCTGAGGCCTTCCCCGGCGCGCTGAACCCTGGCGCGCCCAACCCTGGGGCGAGTAAGACACGCGCCTCAATGCTCATAAATCCGCCGTTCACGCGGGGTTGACCCTACGGCGGCCTTTTATCGCCTTTCATTTCAACGTGTCTTCGCCCTAGGCTTTGGGATCACCAAAATCTTTAGGGAGTTTGCCATGAAAAATGTCCGCACCGCTTTCATCTCTGGGTTGCTCGCGTCAACCGTCCTCGCCGCCCCCGTCTTTGCCATGGGTAACGTGCCCGAGGGCGTGACCCTCGCCGACGACCAGACATTCACCTACCGCGTTCTCGATGAGCACAGCTCCGTTGACCCGCAAATCGTCGAAGACGTGAGCGGCGCCGAGATCGTCCGCGACCTCTTCGAAGGACTCATGAGCCAGGACGAAATGGGCAACCTCGTACCCGGCGTGGCCACGGGCTTTGAAGCCTCCGACGACAAGACGGTTTACACGTTCACACTGCGCGACGATGCGCGCTGGTCTGACGGAACGCGGGTGACGGCCAACGATTTTGTCTTCGCCTGGCAGCGCGCCGTCGATCCCGCCACGGCCTCGCCCTACGCCTGGTACATGGAAATCACCTCCATCGAGAATGCCGCTGAGATCATCGCCGGCGAGGCAGAGCCCTCGACGCTCGGTGTCCGCGCCATCGACGATCTCACCCTCGAGGTGACGCTCAGCGCGCCCCTGCCGTACTTCGCGCAGATGACGACGCATTCGACCCTCTTCCCGAGCCCCTCCTGGGTCATCGAAGAGCATGGCGCGGAATGGACGCGGCCCGAAAACATCGTCTCGAACGGCGCCTACGTCCTGACCGAACACAACCTCGCCGAACGCTCCGTACGCGAGCGCAACAAAATGTACTGGGACAACGACAACACGATCATCGAAAAGGTCGTCTCCCTCGTCATCAACGACGAGAACGTCGCCCTGACACGCTACCTCGCAGGGGAGCTTGACCGCACCGAAGTGCCCGCAGGCCAGTTCCCGCGTCTGAGCGAGGAATACCCGGAGGAGGCGATCTCCTTCCCGCGTCTGTGCAACTACTACTACACGTTCAACCTGACCGAGGACGGCCCGGAGGCGTTCCAGGACGCCCGTGTTCGCAAGGCGCTTGCGCTGGCCGTCGACCGCAAGGTGATTGTTGAAAATGTGCTAGCCGGAGGTCAGACCGAGGCCTACACCTTCACCCCTGTCTCTGTCGCAGAGTTTGAACCGCCACTGCCGGAATTCGCCGCGAAGACCCAGGCGGAAAAGGATGCAATGGCGAAGGAATTGCTCGCCGAGGCAGGCTATGGCCCGGACAATCCGCTGTCCTTCAACATGATCTATAACACCTCCGAGGCGCACAAGAAGATCGCCGTGGCAATGTCGCAAATGTGGAAGCAGAAGCTTGGCGTCGAGACCGAGCTTGGCAACATGGAATGGAAGGTCTTCCTCGAGGAGCGGGGCAACCAGAACTTTGAACTGGCGCGCGGCGCATGGTGCGGGGACTACAACGAGGCCTCCACCTTCCTCGACCTCCTGACCACGCCGTCAGGCTACAATGACGGCAAGTTCTCCAACGCCATGGTCGATGACCTGATGACGGAGGCCCGGACCGCCGACGATGCAGGCACGCTCTATGCGAAGGTCGAAGAGATCATCGCAGAGGAAATGCCGATCATCCCGATCTATCATTATGCGGGCGTCTACATGATGGACAGCGACGTCGGGAACTGGCCCGTGAACAACGTAGAGCAGAATTGGTACTCCAAGAACCTCTACAAGATCGCCGAATAAGCCACTGAAAAGGAACGCTCCCGGCGCTTTGCCGGGGGCTTTCTGCCATGTTCGCTTACTCCCTCCGCCGCATCCTGGGCTCCGTGCCCACGATCCTCCTGCTCATCATTGCATCGTTCTTTCTGATGCAGGTGGCGCCGGGTGGCCCGTTCACGTCCGAACGGCCGCTGCCGCCCGCCGTCCTCGCCAATCTGGAGGCCCGCTATGGCCTCGATCAACCGCTGTGGAAGCAGCTCTGGGATTACCTGACAAACATCGTCTTCCACTTTGATTTCGGGCCGTCTTTCAAGTTCAAGGATCGCGACGTCAACGACATCATCGCCTCCGGGCTTCCCATCTCGCTCACCTATGGGCTGCTGAGCTTCCTCGCCGCCACCACCGTCGGCGTGTCCCTGGGCATCGCCGCGGCGCTGAAGCACAACAGCTGGATCGACTATACGGCCGTGTCGCTCGGCATCGCGGCGCAGGCGCTGCCCAACTTTATCATGGGCCCGATCCTGATCCTGACCTTTACGCTCTACCTCGGTTGGCTTCCCGGTGGGGGCTGGAATGGCGGACAGTGGCAATACCTCATCATGCCGGTGATCGCGCTCAGCACCTCCTATATGGGCTCCATCGCGCGGATCACGCGGTCATCGATGCTCGAGGTGCTGAACTCGAACTACATTCGAACGGCCCGCGCGAAGGGCCTGCCCGATGGCCTCGTGATCTGGCGCCATGCGCTGAAGCCAACGCTGTTGCCGGTCATTTCCTACCTCGGCCCGGTCTTCGTGTACGTCCTCACAGGCTCTGTTTTCGTGGACCTCTACTTTTCCACCGGCGGGCTCGGGCAAAGCTATGTGAACAGCGCGCTCAGCCGCGATTACTCCGTCCTCCTGGGCGTGACGATCCTCTATGGCGTGCTCACCGTGGCCGTGAACCTCCTGACCGACCTCGCCTACGCGTGGTTTGATCCCAAGATCCGGTACTGAGAATGTTTGGAAAGTCAGACGCCCACGTAGCCCGCGCCGAACGCATCGGAGATGTGAACGCTGTCCGCGGCCGATCCCTCATGCGCGACGCCTATGAGCGGTTCATCCAGAACCGGGCTGCCATGGCCTGCGTCGTCGTTCTCACCCTCGTGGTGGCCTTCGTCATCCTCGGTCCTCTTTTCGCGCAATGGTCCAACGAAGAGATCGACTGGGCCGCCATGGGCGACGTTCCCACCCTGGGCGCGCCGAGCCTTGAGACGGGGCACTATTTCGGGACCGACGACTTGGGCCGGGACCTTTATTCCCGCACGATCCAGGCCACGCAGACCTCGCTTCTGGTGGGGCTGATCGGTGCGCTCATGGCGCTAATCGTGGGCACGACCTACGGGATCATCGCGGGCTATGTGGGCGGGCGCACGGACGCTATCATGATGCGTATCGTCGACATCCTGCTGTCGCTGCCTACGGTGCTCGTCATCATCCTGCTCCTCGTTATCGCGGGGCGCAGCTTTCTGATGCTATTCGTGGCGCTCGGGGCCGTCAGTTGGCTTACCATGGCGCGCATCGTGCGGGGCCAGACGCTGTCGCTCAAGAACCGAGAATTCGTAGAGGCTGCCCGCGCCAGCGGTGTCAGCGAGTTCACGATCATGATCCGCCACATCCTGCCAAACCTCGCGGGTGTCATCATCGTCTACGCCTCGCTCCTCGTGCCTGAAATGATCCTCGCCGAGAGCTTTGTGAGCTTCCTCGGCCTGGGCATATCAGAGCCCTACACCTCCCTCGGCGCGCTCATCGCCGAAGGGGCAGGGACCATGGCCTACGGGACGCTCTGGCAGCTTGCCTTCCCCCTCTTTTTCTACGTCGTCATCATCATCACCATGTTCTTCATCGGCGATGGTCTGCGCGACGCCCTTGACCCGAAGGACCGCTGATGGCCCTCTTTTCTGTCCGAGATCTCCATGTCGGGTTCGACACGCTCGACGGCCATGTGGAAGCCGTCAAAGGCGTGAGCTTCGACATCGCCGCCGGAGAATGCCTTGGGATCGTGGGCGAATCCGGTTCCGGCAAGAGCCAGACATTCATGGCGGCTATGGGCCTCTTGGCCCAGAACGGCCGGGCCACGGGCTCTGCCACCCTGCGGGGGGAGGAGATGGTGGGCCGCACGCCGGCAGAGCTGAACCGCATCCGGGGGTCTGCCGTGTCCATGATCTTTCAGGACCCCCTCACCGCGCTCACGCCCCACCTGCGCGTGGGCCAGCAGATGAAAGAGGTTCTGAGAGCCCATAAGGGCCTGAGCGGCGCGGACGCGGACCGGCTCTGCCTCGACTGGCTTGAGCGGGTGAAGATCCCCGAGGCGCGGCTGCGGCTGGGTCAGTATCCTCACGAGCTTAGCGGCGGCATGCGCCAGCGGGTGATGATCGCCATGGCCATGCTCTGCGGCCCCGAGCTCCTCATCGCCGACGAGCCGACGACCGCGCTCGATGTGACGGTGCAGGCCGATATCCTCGACCTCATGGCCACGCTCCAGCGGGAGGAAAACACCGCCATCGCGCTCATTACCCACGACATGGGCGTGGTGGCGCGGATGTGTGGCGAGGTGCAGGTCATGCGCCATGGCGCCTATGTTGAGGCCGGGCCAGTGGCCGAGATCTTCGCGCATCCCAAAGAGGCCTATACCCAGGACCTCCTCTCGGCCATGCCGCGCCTTGATGGTGGCGATGTCCGGGCAGACGTGTCCCGGGACGCTCCTGTCATCCTCGATGCCAAGGATGTCGACGTGACGTTTCAGGTACCGGGTGCGTCCGGGTTCTTCAGCCGTACGCGTTCGTTGCGCGCGGTCAGGGGCGTCAGCTTCTCCCTTGCGGAGGGCGAAACGCTGGGCATCGTCGGCGAAAGCGGCTGTGGCAAGTCTACGCTCGCCCGCGCCATCCTGCAGCTCATTTCCCCTACGGCGGGGCAGGTGACGTGGCTGGGAAAACCCATCACGGGCCTAGGGAGCGCCCAGATGAAGCCCCACCGGCAGGACCTGCAAATCGTCTTTCAGGATCCGTTGGCGAGCCTCGATCCCCGCATGACGATTTCGGCCTCTATCGCCGAGCCGCTCAAGGTCGCAGAGCCGCACCTCCGGACGGACGAGGTGCGCGACCGCGTGGCCCGGATGATGGCCCGCGTTGGACTGCCGCAGGCCATGATCAACCGCTATCCGCACGAACTCTCTGGCGGCCAGAACCAGCGCGTGGGCATTGCGCGTGCCATGATCAACCGCCCGAAACTCCTGATCTGCGACGAGGCCGTGTCAGCGCTCGATGTCTCGGTTCAGGCGCAGGTGCTCTCCCTCCTGAAGGAGCTTCAGGCCGAATTCGGCATGTCGATGCTCTTTATCTCCCACGACCTGTCCGTGGTGCGTTCGATCTCGAACCGGATCATGGTGCTGTATCTCGGTCGCGTGGTGGAGCTTGGCGACCGCGAGGCGATCTTTGACCGCCCCCGTCACCCCTATACGCAAAGCCTGATTTCAGCGGTACCGATCCCCGACCCGGCGGTGGAACGGCAACGCGAGCGCCTGCGCCTGCCCGGCGAATTGCCCAGCCCCCTCGACCCGCTCGCGGGCCTGCGCTTCGTGCCCTCGCGCGCGGGGGAGGCCGGATTTATGCCAGAGCTGAGGGAGGTCGCACCGGGGCACTGGGTGCAGGACCATGACCCCCTCGACGCGATTCTGCGCGCGGCGGCCTAGGTAAGGGCGCTGTCACGAATTCCCCCGGGGCCACCGGCGAGGCCGCGGGGAACTGCCCAAAAACCGTGCAACCGCAACCTTTTGGCGGCGCAAATCATTAATTCGCTGTCACAGTCCTTAACGGGGGGTAAACAGGGGTATGGCAAACGAGACGGCCTATTTTGACGAGATGCACGGGGGCGATGGCACCCGCGCGCCCTACGCCGCTCTTGGAACATGGATCGAAGCCGCCGACCCCGCCGACCTGCGCGCCAAGCAGCGCGAGGCAGAGGACCTCTTCCGCCTGACGGGGATCACCTTCAATGTCTATGGCCGCGAGGAGGCCGAGGAGCGCCTCATTCCGTTCGACATCATCCCGCGTGTGATTTCCGGCAATGAATGGCGCCGCCTGACCCGCGGCATCGAACAGCGCGTGCGCGCCATCAACATGTTCCTCCACGACATCTACCACCGGCAGGAGATCATCAAGGCGGGCCGCGTCCCCCACGAGATGATCGCCAAGAACGAGGCCTTCCTGCCCCAGATGTGCGGCGTGAATGTGCCCGGCGGCGTCTACACGCACATCGTGGGCATCGACCTCGTGCGCACGGGCGAAGATGATTTCTTTGTTCTGGAGGACAACGCGCGGACGCCGTCGGGTGTCTCCTACATGCTCGAGAACCGTGAGACGATGCTCCAGATGTTCCCGGAGCTCTTTAGCCAGAACCGTGTCCAGCAGGTGGAGACGTATCCGAGCGATCTGTGCGCGTCGCTCTCGGCCTGCACGCCCGCGGCCACGGGCCAGAACCGGCCGACGATCGCGGTGCTGACGCCCGGCATTTTCAATTCCGCCTATTACGAACACGCCTTCCTCGCCGACCAGATGGGCGTGGAGCTTGTAGAAGGCCACGACCTGCGCGTCGTGGATGGCCGCGTGGCCATGCGCACGACCCGTGGCTACCAGCCCATCGACGTCCTCTACCGCCGCGTGGATGACGAATTCCTCGACCCGCTGAACTTCAATCCCGACAGCCGCCTCGGCGTGCCGGGCATCTTTGACGTCTACCGGGCCGGGGGCATCACCATCGCCAACGCGCCGGGCACAGGCATTGCCGACGACAAGGCGATTTACAGCTACATGCCTGAGATCGTGGAGTTCTACACCGGCGAGCGCCCCATCCTCCAGAACGTGCCCACCCACCGCTGCAGCGATCCGCAGACGCTCAAATACGTCCTCGACAACCTCGCGGACCTCGTCGTGAAGGAGGTCCACGGCTCGGGCGGCTACGGCATGCTCATCGGACCCACAGCCTCCAAGAAGGAAATCGCGGAGTTCCGCAAAAAGCTCGAAGCGCGTCCGGGCAACTACATCGCGCAGCCGACGCTCTCGCTGTCCACTGTGCCGATCTTCACCAAGAAGGGCCTCGCGCCACGCCACGTGGATCTGCGCCCCTTCGTCCTTGTCTCGCCCCAGGGGGTGCGCATCACGCCCGGCGGCCTCACCCGCGTGGCCCTCGAAAAAGGGTCCCTCGTCGTGAACTCGTCCCAGGGCGGCGGCACGAAGGACACCTGGGTGCTGGAAGACTGAATGCTAGGACGGACTGCCAACGGCCTCTACTGGATGTACCGCTACCTCGAGCGCGCCGAGAATACGTCGCGCCTCGTCGAGACGGGCCAACGCCTGGCGCTGACCCGCATGGGCACGAGCGATGACGAATGGCGCCCCGTCCTGCAGTCGGCGGGTGTCTATGAAGCCTACAAGGCCCACAATGAGACGCTGACCAAGGACGCGGCGATTGACTGGATGCTGCGGGCCTCCGCCAATCCGAGCTCCGTGAAGTCCTGCTTTGACGCCGCCCGCGCAAATGCCCGCGCCGTCCGCACCGCGCTGACCGAGGAAAGCTGGGAGGCCGTGAACGGCGCCTATATCGAGGTCAAGGACCTCCTCGCGCGCAAGCTTCGCGAACGCGACCTGCCGCAGGCGCTGAGCCGCATCCGCCGTCACACGGCCCTCGTGCGCGGCACGACCCATGGCACGATGTTGCGCAACGATATCTACGACTTCGTGCGCATCGGCACCTTCCTCGAACGTGCCGACAACACCGCCCGCATCCTCGACGTCAAATACTACGTGCTCCTGCCCACAGCCTTCGGCGTCGGCTCCTCCATCGACAACGTGCAGTGGGAAACGATCCTCAGCTCGAACTCCGCCCGCGGCGGCTACCGCACCGCCCACGGCAACAGCCCGCGCCCGCGCGAGATCGCACATTTCCTCATCCTCGACAGACGCATGCCGCGCAGCCTCGCCTTCTGCATCTCCAAGATCCGCGACAACCTCGCCTATATCGCAGAGGATTACGGCTCCCGGATGCCCTCGCACGACCTCGCGGATGCGCTGCACCGCAACTGCGCCGGGCAGGATATCGACGTCATCTTCAACGACGGCCTCCACGAGTATCTTCAGGAGTTTCTCGGCTGCCTGAGCGAGCTCGCCCGCCAGATCGAAGTGGATTACAGGTTCACAGCATGAGCCGGCTCGCCATTCGCCACATCACCACCTACCGCTTCGACGGAGCGCCCTCCCAGGGCCTCCAGCAGGTGCGCAAATGGCCCAAGAGCGGCAACGGTCAGATCGTGCACAGGTGGGAGACGCAGATCACCGGCGGCCGGGTGGAGCTGAGCTATGATGACCACCATAACAACCGCATCGAACTTCTGAGCTTTGAGGCCGGGACGCCCGAGCTCGTCATCATCTCGGATGGAGAGGTCGAGGTGGCCGACAACATGGGCGTCGTGGGGCCCCACCGCGCAACGGCGCCGCTCTGGCTCTATGAGCGGCCGACGCCACGGACAAAACCCGGCCCGGCCCTGC
Organism: Pseudomonadota bacterium; assembly: GCA_038751055.1. Lineage (GTDB taxonomy): Bacteria > Pseudomonadota > Alphaproteobacteria > Rhodobacterales > Rhodobacteraceae > Shimia_B. The sequence goes on from JBCDGS010000010.1 coordinate 52,923, forward strand.
GCGCCCTGCTGAAATCGGTGCAGGACGGCTCCCCCCTCGACCGCCTTCACAACCTCATGCACACGATTGCGGCCCAGGTGACCTATGAGATCGGAGCCTCAGAGCCCACCTGGACCGCTGAAGAGGCGCTTCTGGCCGGGAAGGGCGTCTGTCAGGATCACGCCCATGTCTTCGTGGCCGCCGCGCGGGAGCTCGGCCACCCGGCGCGCTATGTCTCGGGCTACCTGCGCATCGACGGGCGCGAAGAACAGGACGCCATGCATGCCTGGGCGGAAAGCTATATCGACGGGTTGGGCTGGGTGGGCTTTGACCCGTCCAACGGGATTTCGCCCGATGCGCGCTACGTCCGCGTGGCCACGGGCCTTGATTACAGCGATGCCGCACCCATAAGAGGGATCGTAAGCGGTGGCGCAGGCGAAGCGCTCACCGTCCAGATCCAGGTGGCAGAGCAAACCCAGTGAAGACCCATTCATGACCTATTGCGTCGGCATGACCCTTTCGCGCGGCCTCGTGTTCATGGCCGATACGCGCACCAATGCGGGTCTGGACAACATCTCGACCTATCGAAAGCTCTACACGTGGGAGGAACCGGGGGAACGGGCGCTGACGCTCATGACGGCCGGTAACCTCGCGACGACTCAAAGCGTGATCAGCCTCCTTGATGAACGCACCAAGGCGCCGGATGCGCGCGCCCCCTCGATGCTCGCCGTGCCGTCGATGTTTCAGGCCGCGCGCCTCGTGGGCGATACGCTGCGCGACGTGATCAGCCGTCAGGAGGAAACCGGACAGGCCGCCGAGAGCTTCAACGCCACGATCATCCTCGGGGGCCAGATCGCGGGGGGGCCGCCGCGGCTCTTTCTGATCTACCCCGAAGGCAATTTCATCGAGGCGGGGGAGGACACGCCCTTCTTCCAGATCGGGGAGATCAAGTACGGCCGCCCGATCCTCGTGCGGGCCTACGATCCGGCCCTGTCTTTCGAGGATGCGATCCGCCTGCTGCTGGTGAGCTTCGACTCCACCGTGAAGGCCAACCTGACCGTGGGCGCGCCGTTTGACTTTCATGTCTACGAGGAAGGCTCGCTCACCACGGGCCGGACGGGCCGGCTCCTCGGCGAAGATCCCTATGTTCAATCCATAAGCCAGGGCTGGGGGGATGCCCTCAAAGACGCCCTGGAGAGCCTCCCGCCCTTCGGTTTCGGCGACTGAGCCCGCCAAGTTTGAGGGGCCAGCCCCGCCGCCAGTTTTCCTCGAAACACTGGCGCAGTGATAGGAGCCTCCCCGAAGTACAGGGCACAAAGAAAACAGGAAGCGCGGAACACGTCTTCTTTGTGCTTCGTACTTCCCCCGGAGGGCCCCCCACTGCCCCGGGAGCGGTCCGTGCGACCGCGAGGGGGGGTGGCGGCATCCGATCAAACCGGGCGCGCTTTGTCTCACAAACAGGCGCTCATCCCGCCATCAACGTAGATGACCGTGCCGTTCACGTAGCTCGACGCGTCCGAGCTCAGGAAGATCGCCGCGCCCACCAGCTCCGGCAACTTGCCCCAACGCCCCGCAGGTGTGCGGCGTTCGATCCATGCGGTGAAATCCTTGTCCTCCACCAGGGCCTTGTTGAGCGGCGTATCGAAGTAGCCCGGCGCGATCCCGTTGCACTGAAGCCCATAGGGCGCCCAGTCCGTGGCCATGCCCTTCGTCAGGTTGGCGACCGCGCCCTTCGTGGCCGTGTAGGGGGCGATTGACGGACGGGCGAGCGCGCTCTGGATCGAGCAAATATTGACGATCTTGCCCTCTCCGCGTCCGATCATGTGCCGTGCCACGGCCTGCCCGACGTGAAAGACCGACGCGATGTTTGTTTGCAGCAGGGCCTCGAACTTTTCGGCCGGAAACTCCTCCAACGGCGCGCGATGCTGGATCCCGGCATTGTTGATCAGGATGTCTATGGCGCCGTGCACGGCCTCGAACCCGTCTACGGCCTCCCGCACGGCCGGGCCCCTCGTGACGTCAAAGCCCAGCATCTCGACGGTCGCGCCCCGCCCACGCAGTTGCTCCCTGGCCGCGCGCAGCTTGCCCGGGTCGCGGCCATTGAGGACGATCTCGGCGCCCGCGTCTGCCATTCCCTTGGCGAGTGCCAAACCGATGCCTTGCGATGATCCGGTGATCAGCGCCCGTTTCCCCGTCAGATCGAAGAGTTGCGATCCCATGCCTGTCTCCCTGAATGTTGCGCCCTCAACGAACACCCGCTCCACGCATAACGCTGGAGGGCGCGACAGGAAACCCCAATGCGCTCGCCCGGGCGTGGGGGCTATAGAGACGCATGGACACGACCGATCTGATTTCCGAGCTGCGCCGCATTTGCGGGCGGCGCCACGTGCTGACTGACCCGCGCGCCATGGAACGCTACCGCAAGGGCTTTCGCTCCGGCGAGGGGGAGGCGCTGGCCGTCGTCACGCCCGGCAGCCTCCTCGAGCAGTGGCGCGTGCTCGAAGCCTGCGTCGCCGCGGACAAGATCGTCATCTTTCAGGCGTCGAATACCGGGCTCACCGAAGGTTCCACGCCCAAGGGCCGCTACGACCGGGACGCGATCCTGGTAAATGTGAGCCGTCTCAAGGGTCTGACGCTGCTCAATGGCGGGACCGAGGCGCTGAGCTTCCCGGGCGATACGCTCTTTGAGCTCGAACAGGCGCTGCGCCCTCTGGGCCGCGGCCCGCATTCCGTCATCGGGTCGTCGTCGATCGGGGCCTCAATCGTGGGGGGCGTGTGCAACAATTCCGGCGGCTCGCTCTGCGAGCGCGGACCCAGCTACACCGAACTCGCGCTTTATGCGCAGATCACAGCCAATGGCGACCTCAAGCTCGTCAACGAGCTGGGCCTTGATCTGGGCGACACGCCCGAAGAGATCCTGGGCCGCCTCGATGCGGGCGCGTTCGCCACCGACGACCCGCCGCCCGAGGGCAAGAACGCGTCGGACCCTGATTACACCACGATCCTGCGGGACGTCGAAAGCGATCTACCGTCGCGCTACAACAACGACCCCCGGCTCCTCCACGGTGTTTCTGGTTGCGCGGGCAAGCTTGCCGTCTTTGCGGTGCGCCTCGACACATTCGCAAACTACGACCGCGAGAAGGTGTTCTACATCGGGACGAACGATCCTGATGACTTCACGGAACTCCGGCGTCGTATCCTCAAGGACTTCCAGACGCTGCCCGTGTCCGCCGAATACATGCACCGCGAGTGCTTTGATATCGCGGCCGAATACGGCAAGGACACGCTGGTGATGATCGACAAGCTGGGTACCGACCGGCTGCCTGCGGTCTTCGCCCTCAAGGCCGCCATCGATGCGCGCCTCAACAAGTTCCGCCTCACACGCGGCTTCACCGACAGGTTCATGCAGGCGCTCATGAAGCTCTGGCCCGAGCATCTGCCCAAGTTCCTGCGCCAGTTCCGCGACCGCTATGAGCATCATCTCATCCTCAAGATGCATGATGGCGGGATCGAGGAGGCGGAAGCCTTCCTCCCCCGATTTCTGGAGGAGCGCGGGGCGCAGATGCATGCCTGCGACGCGCGGGAGGCCAAGATTGCAGGGCTCCACCGTTTTGCGGCCGCGGGCGCCGCCGTGCGCTACGGCCATGTCCATGCCGGCAAGGTGGAGGAGATTCTGGCGCTCGATATCGCGCTGCGCCGGAACGATCCGGATTTCTTCGAGACGCTGCCCGAAGAGATCACGCAGCAGTTGCACGGCAAGGTCTATTACGGCCACCTGATGTGCCACGTCATGCATCAGGACTACATCGTGAAGGAGGGCTGCGATCCGAAGGCACTGAAGGCCGCGATGCTCGAGATCCTGGATCAACGGGGCGCGGAGTACCCGGCCGAGCACAATGTCGGCCATCTCTACGCCGCCAAGCCAGACCTCGCGGCGTTCTACAAGAGCATTGATCCGACCAATTCGCTCAACCCGGGGCTGGGCAAGATGTCAAAGAAGAAACACTACGCATGAGCGTCGCCGGGCGGCGCTGTTTCTGCGCGCGGGCCGTTGCCCGTGCTCGAAAGGCACCCGCCCACCGACCCGGGCTACGTCGCTAGACATATCCGATTACACTGGGCACGACCGCTGGGAAGAGCGCAGGGACGCAACGACGCCCGTGTTCGGAAGGCTAAGAGAGTGGGGGCCACGGAAGGGATGAAACAGCGATCGCACAGGATACGCAACGGAGGAGGAGGGCAAACGGCATCCCAAGGACCCAACCGGACATGCGCAAAGCATGCACGCTGTCCGCGTGGCTGCCATCGTCCAGGATTTGCCGTGCGCACTGCGCGAAAGCGCCCCGAGGCGAGCACAAGGACCCCGTAAAGCCCCGAAAATGTGTCCCACACCCACTCACCCAGCGCGGACTGCACCCGGCTTGCAGATCGCTATGCCGGCTCTGGATCGGGACAGGCTGAGACATCCGAGACGGCGACGGCGATCCCAATCGTTTCGAGAACGGGCAGATCGGTCATGGTGACCTCTGCAGGGCAAAGCGCGCATTGAGCTACGCGGCCAAGCCAATACGCGCTAATGTTTAGTGCCGCATTGGTCCGCGCTAACGCATGAAAAACACACCTCAGCAGCGGCGCCGCCAAAGGGCCACGCTCCGATTGGCCGCACCAGCCCCCGTTTTCTTTGTGCCATGTACTTCCCCCGGAGGGCCCCCGGAGGGATCCGGACGGTCCCCAGGCGCGCAGACCAGGATCTCCGCAGACATCCGTGCGAGCCGGAGGGGGGAGGCCGATCTCTCAGCCCGTACCGCTGTCCCGTTGGTACACCCAGTCATGATCCGGGTCGTTCCTGAACCGCCACTTGCGCTTGGGGCCCGCCATGACGTTGAGGTAGTAGAGGTCGTGGCCGTAAAGCGCCACGGCCGGGTGATAGCCCTCGGGCACGAGGACGACGTCGCCATCGCCCACGGCCATGGTTTCATCCAAAGACCTGTCATCATTGTAGACCCGCTGGACCGAGAACCCCGTGGGTGGGTTGATTTTGTGGTAGTAGGTTTCTTCCAGATACGTCTCGTCCGGGAAGTTGTCCTGATCGTGCTTGTGGGACGGGTACGAGGACCAGTTGCCATTTGGGGTCCAGACCTCTGTCACAAGCAGGCTATCGGCCCAATCCTTGTCTTCCATCATGATCGCGTTGACGTAGCGGGTGTTGGCGCCGGTGCCGCGGGCCTCCATGGGCGCGTCGTCTGGCGCGATGACGCGTACGGGGTGGGTGCCGCTGCCCGGTGCCGCGCAGAGCGCGAGCTCAAGCTCTGTCTCGGCGCGGATCGCAAAGGTCTGGCCGTTCGGGACGTAGAGCGACCAGCCCTTTTCGCGGGTATGGATGTCCATGCGCCCGCCCAGCGTGCCCAGATCCTCATCGCCGACGCGCGCCTGCATCGTGCCGGTGACAATGACGAGAAGGTGCTCCCAATCCCCGGTCTCGCGCTCGAGTGTCTGCCCGGGCTCGAGCTTGATCACGTCAAAGGCCACATAGGCCCAGTTCGGGCAATCCCCGGCCACGGCGTCGGGATCGATGGCCTGCAAATGGGGCGCAGTACCCGGCTTGCGCAGGAGGTTCGGCATCTACATCTCCGCGAATTCGCGCTCGAGCTGGGCTATGTCGGCCCCGCCAGCCATGAGGCGCCGGATGTCCTGACCCTCGAGGCTCTCCTTCGTGCCTGCGCCGATGACCTGACCGAGCGCGAGGAAGGTGTAGCGATCACCCACGAGCTTGGAGTGGATCTCGTTGTGGGTGATGAAGATGATTGCGATGTCGCCCCGCGCGCGCACGCGCTTGATCGTCTTGAGGACCTCCATCTGCTGCTTCTGGCCGAGGGCGGATGTGGGCTCATCGAGGATCAGCACCCGGGCGCCAAAATAGATCGCGCGCGCGATCGCCAGCGTCTGGCGCTGACCGCCCGACATCGTCCCCACCGCCTGCGTCGGGTCGGAGAAATCGATCCCGATTTTCAGCATCTCGTCATGGGCGATCTTGTCCATCTCGTCCATTTTGAGCGTCCCGAAGGAGCCCTTGAGCTCGCGGCCCATGAAGAAATTGCGCGTTACAGACATCAGCTGGTTGAGCGCGAGGTCCTGGTAGACCGTCCCGATCCCCGCCGCCGTGGCATCCCGCGGAGAGCGGAAATTGGCGGGCTTGCCCTCGATATAGATCTGGCCGCCGCTTGGCTCATGGACACCGGCGAGCGTCTTGATCAGCGTCGACTTGCCCGCACCGTTATCGCCCAGAAGCGCGTGGACCTCGCCCGCATGGACCTCGAGGTCGACGCCATTGAGGGCGGTGAAGGGACCGAACTTTTTGACCAGCCCCTCGACGCGAAGATATGGCTCTGACACGTTAGATGCCCCCCGTGATGCGCTTGCGGATGCGCTCGTTGGCGAAGACCGCCGCGAGCAGGATCGTCCCGAGGAAGACGCGGAACCAGGCCCCGTCGATGGACGGGATGAAGAAGACCGCGTTGGCGACAAGGCCCACGGTGATCGCGCCGAAGACAACGCCCAAGACCGTGCCGAAGCCGCCGGTCATCAGCGTCCCGCCCACAACGGCAATGGCGATGGCGAAAAGCTCCATCAGGTTGCCCTTGGCGGCGTCCGACGTGTTCGTGTCAAAGACCTGACAGGCCGCGAACATCGTGGCGCAGAAGGCCGTAAACATGAAAAGACCCACCTTCACGCGGTTCACGGGCACACCGTTCGCGCGCGCGCTCTCCTTGTTGTCGCCGGTCGCGTAGATCCAGTTGCCGATCTGCGTGCGGCTCAGGATGAAGTAGGCGACGATGGCGATGATGATGAACCACATGAACCGCGCGTCAAAGCCTGTGACCCACTGATCCAGGCGGCGGTTGATGTTGAGAAGCGCCAGCGCATTGATCTGGTCCACCGTCAGGCGCTCTGCGAACTCCCAGTTCGCGCTCACCCACTGGCCGATGGCGAACCATGCGTCATAGAACCAGCCGAAGACCTCCCCGCCGAGGATGTCGGCAAACCAACTGGTCTCCTTGTAATCGGGCAGGCCCGAGACCTGCGTGGACCCGTTGATCAGGCGAAAGCCCACCTCCGTCGCGCCGCGCAGGAAGAAGAGGAACGCCAGCGTCACGATAAAGCTCGACAGGCCCGACCGGACGACGACCGTGCCGATGAACCAGCCCAGCGTCAGTGTCATTGCCAGCGTGATGATGAAGGCCAGGAACGGCGTCGCCTCACCCATTCCGAAGGGCAGGCCCCATTTCAGCATCAGCGCCATGGACATGCCCGCAAACCCGATCATGGATCCGATGGACAAGTCGAACTCCCCCGCGATCATCAAAAGCGAGGCACCGATGGCGATGATGCCGTATTGCGCGATGATCTTGATGTTGTTCTTCAGGCCCAAAGCGTTGAACGCCTTCGCGTCCGAGGCGATGGCCAGCGCGATGATGATGATCAGCATCACGATGAAGGCGCCGATCTCGGGCCGCCGGATCATGCGCTGGAGCCTTGTTTCTTGAACTAGCCTGTCGGCTTCGTTGCGGTCCGCCATCTCGTCCCCGTGTGGTTCAACTGGTGGTTTTGACAAAACAGGCGGGGAAGTTCCCCGCCTGCCTGTGGATTTGGGTCTGGCGCGACGACTTAGCGGTCGATGCCCGCCAGCGCTGCCACGGCGGCTGCATTGGACGCATCAACATAGCCGGGGCCGGAGTTGATGTTGTTGCCCGGCAGAAGGCCAGCGTGGTTGTTGTAGAGGTGCAGCGCGATCACCGGCATGTAGCCCTGCAGACGCTGCTGCTGGTCGATGGTGAAGGCCGCCTGACCGTTCTCGATCATGTCCATGACGCCCGGGCTCAGGTCAAAGCACGCCAGATGCACGTCCGCACCCACGGACTCGATGGCCTTAATGGCGGCCTCACACACATGCGGGCCCACGGCCAGAACACCGTCGAGGGACGGGTCAGCCTGAAGCGCTGCGGCGGTGCGGGTCTCGATCTGCGCGGGGTCGTTGGACACGTCGATCATGTTCAGATCGCCGCCGATGCCCGAGAAGTAGCCCTCGCAGCGGTCAACAAGCGCCGTGTTGAACGCTTCCTGGTTGAGGCACAGACCGTTCGTCACGCCCTCGGCTGCGGCACGGGTGCCTGCGGCTTCGCCTGCGTCACGCTCCGGCTGGCCGACATGCATCAGCGCGCCAAGCTCGGCAGAGCTTTCGAGGCCAGAGTTGATCGTGATGACCGGGATACCGTCTGCAACGGCGGATTTGATTGCGGGCCCAAGCGCGTCGGCGTCGGGCAGCGACACGATGATGCCGCTCGGGTTCGAGGCGGCAGCGGCCTCGATCAGGGCAGCCATGGCGGCCATGTCGCCGGAGACGTCGAAATTGTATTCCAGCGTTGCGCCCACAGCGTCAGCCGCGTCACGGCCGCCCTTTTCGACCACGGGCCAGAACGGGTCGGTGCCCTGCGTGTGCGTGATCATGACGTAACGCTCGCCGTGGCCATCAGCAGCCACACCAGACGCAACCATTGCCGCGGCGGAGGCCGCGATCAGAAGCTTTTTCATGGAGTCCTCCCAGACTTTCGTTTTTGAACACCCCAGCGTTTTTCTCGGGGGTACGGTTGAAATGTTCGCGCTACCGCCGCCTATGTCAACGGAAACTTTCGAGATTTGCGCCTCTGCCTAAAATCCTTGCAACCGGTTGCATTTCGCGGCACCTCCGGAGCGCAACCCCTGCTCAGGAGCCCCGCCATGGTTCGAATCGGCATTTCACCCATCTGCTGGCAGAATGACGATCTGCCGGACATCACCGCCGGCTTCACCATGGAGCAGGCCCTGCGGGAGGCGCGCGAGATCGGCTATACCGGTGTCGAACGTGGCCAGCGAATGCCGCAGGACACTGCCGGTCTGAAAGCGTATCTCGACAGGTACGACATCGCGCTCTGTGGTGGCTGGTGCTCCGGCAGCCTTCTGACGCGCTCCGTCGCGGACGAGAAAGCGGCCATGGCCCAGCAGGTGGAACAGTTCATCGCGCTGGGCGCGCCCTGCATCGTCTACGCGGAATGCTCGAACACCGTGCAGGGGGAGCAGGGGACGCCTGTGAACGCCCGTCCGCGGCTGACCGCTGACGAGATCCGCGCCTATGGTGAGAGGCTCACCGAGATCGCCGAGTGGACGGCGGGGCAGGGCATGCCGCTCGCCTATCACCACCATATGGGCTCCATCATCGAGGCCGAAGAGGATGTCGATGCGCTCATGGACGGCTCGGGCGCGGCGGTGCGGCTTTGCTTTGACACGGGGCATCTGCTCTTCGGGGGCGGGGATGTGATGGCCACGATGCGGCGCTGGGCCCACCGGATCCACCACGTCCATTTCAAGGACATCCGCCCTGACGTCGTCGCCGATATCCGTGCCGGGGACCGGTCGTTCCTCGACGCCGTGATCGCCGGGGCGTTCACCGTGCCGGGCGATGGCTGCATCGATTTTCAGGCCGTCGCGGACCAGCTGTCGGCCATGGATTACGACGGCTGGATCGTCGTGGAGGCCGAACAGGACCCCGCCAAGGCCCCGCCCTACGATTACTCCAAGATGGGCTACGACCACATCCTCAAGGTCTGCTCGCAAGCGGGGCTCAGGATCGCCTGAGCTTGCCAGAGCCCGCCCGCCCTGTATCGTGGCGCAAGGCACACGCGCAGGCACATGCGCAGGCACACGCGCAGGGAGGGCGCCATGAGCTACACATCCCAGATCTGGCTGGGCGAGGACGCCGCCGCCTTCGAGCGCTTCAAACAGGAGGTGAGCCGCGTCACCCAGCGCGCCGACTGGCCCCTCGCCGACACCATCGAAGAGAACGTTCCGGTCTATGACGGCGCGGCCGTCCGCGCAGCCGCGCCCGATGCCGACGCCCGCCGCGACCTCATGGCCGAATGGGCAACGCTCCTCCTGTCGGGCCCGGGTGTCCTCCTGATCAAGGACGCGCTGCCCGCAGACGTGGTGGACGAGGCCACCGCCGTCTTCGACGCCATCATCGCCGAGGAGAAGGCCACCGGCGCGGGCGCGGGCGACCACTTTGCCAAGCCCGGCGCAAATGACCGCGTCTGGAACGCCCTCGAAAAGCACTGCCTCGCGGCGCCGGAAAGCTTCTGCCGCTACTACGCCTCCGACGCGCTGGCGCTGGCGTCCGAGGCCTGGCTCGGCCGGGGCTACCAGATGACCGCGCAGGTGAACCGCGTGAACCCCGGCGGGGCCGCGCAGACCCCCCACCGCGACTACCACCTGGGCTTCATGACCGCCGAGGACGCCGCCCGCTTCCCCGCCCATGTCCACGGCCTCTCGCCGCTTCTGACGCTGCAAGGCGCCGTCGCCCATGCCGATATGCCGGTAGAGACGGGCCCCACGCTCCTCCTGCCGTATTCCCAGTCCCACTTTGAGGGCTACCTCAACTACCGCCGGCCCGATTATCAGACCTATTTCGCCGACCATTACGTGCAGCTGCCCCTCGCCAAGGGCGACGCGGTTTTCTTCAACCCCGCGCTCATGCATGGTGCAGGCTCCAATGTGACGAAAGACCGCCAAAGAATGGCGAATCTGCTGCAGGTTGGCTCGGCCTTCGGGCGCAGCATCGAAACCGTGAACCGCGCGCGCATGGTCAAGACGCTCTACCCGCTTCTGGGCGACCTCCCCGGCACGGCCTGCGCCAATGTCATCGCCGCCAGCGCCGAAGGCTACGCCTATCCCACGAACCTCGACATCGACCCGCCGGTGGACGGCCTTGCCCCGCTCACACAGGCCCAGATCGTCGAACGCGCGCTCGCGGCGGGAACCTCACCGGCTGAGCTGAGCACCCTCATCGACGCTGCCGAGGCCCGCCGCATCGCCTGAGCCGAGCCACGGCGCAAAGAGCTCCGCTAGGTTCACCCGCGCCCTGAGCCGACTGGCCAAAAGGAACATCCCGGCCAGCTTGCGCTGCACATAAAGCGTCTCGACCGGCGGCAGGTGCAGGAACGCCTGATCTTCGGCCAGACGCATGCCCGCCTCGGTCAGTTCGCGGCGCAGAGCCCCGTTGCCGAAATCAAAGACCCCGTCCGCGCCGATCCCCGCGCGGCCCCGTAGAATGAGGTCGAGGATCGCGGTCTTGTGCGCCTCCGACGTGCCGGGCGCATACACGCCGAGCACCAGAGCTGCCGCATCCATACCCGCCCGGTCTCCGGCCATGAGGGCCGCCAGCATCCCGCGGTACCCCTGCGCGATCTCGGCAGGAACCGCCCGCGCCGCCCCGAAATCGAGAAGCAGCACGCGCGCCCCGTCATGGCGGTAATTGGCGAAATTGGGGTCCGACTGCATGCGTCCAAACTCGAAAAGCTCGCGCAACGTCAGCTCAAAAAGGGTCGCGGCAACGTGATCGCGCTCTTCCTGCGGGGCCGCCTCAAGCGCCTCCACGGGCTGACCCTTGAGGTAGCTCATGGCCAGAACGCGGTCGGTCGAAAATTCCTCCGCGTAGTCCGGCACGGCAAAGCGTGCATCGCCCGCCAACCACTGGCCAAAGCGCTGCAACTCCCGCGCTTCGCGGGCGTAGTCGGCCTCGTCATGAAGCTGGCGCTTGGCTTCCTCGAGAAGCGGACCCAGGTCGATGCCGGAAGGCACGATACCCGACACCTTCACCAGCGCCCCCACATTCGACACATCGCTGTCGATACTTTCCTTCACGCCGGGATACTGGACCTTGATGGCCAGATGCCGCCCGTCGCGGTCCACCGCCTCGTGGACCTGCCCGATGGAGGCCGCCGCCACGGGCCGCACGTTGAAGCGCTGGAATCGCTTCATCCATCCCGGGCCCCATTCGGCATCAAGAACGTCGCGTAACTGCTTGGGTGGCATGAAATCCGCGTCAGCGCGGAGGCGGGCGATGATGTCGGCGATCTCGGGCGGCAGCACGTCGCCTGCATCCATGGACACGAGCTGGCCCACCTTCATGGCCGCCCCGCGCATCCGCGCGAGCTCTGCCGTCAGGCGCCCGATATTGGCGGGGGTGAGCATGAGGCCGCGCAGCTCCGGTCGCCGCCCGCTCAGAAGTTCGCGCGCGCCGCTCACGGCCATGTTGCCGGCGATGGACAGGCTCGCGCCGCCCAGGCGCGCGGCCCGGTTGGCGCGTCCCACGGGGATCGGGCGGGGTTGTGAATGGCTCATGGAGGGGCAGCTAGGCTACTCCGCGGCGAGGTCCATATCGCCGGATGCGGCCAAAAGCTCCGCATTGCCGCCAGAGGCCGTTGTGTCGATGCACACCGTCTGCTCGACCGTCACCCAGCGCGCCAGATCGCGCGTGGTCACGAACGGCACGATCGGCCCGTCGCGTGCCGCGAGTGCCGTGGGCCAGTCGCGTCCCGGCTCCCCCCAATGCAGGACCGCTGCTGCGGCCTCGGGGATCGTGTCTGGCGTCGCCTCGGGCATGACGATGACCTCGCATCCCAGCGCCCGTGCGGCCTGCGCTTGTTGCTCTGCCAGCGCCTCGCCCGGCCCGGCGCAGACAACGCCGTGGCGGGGTAGGGTCCGATATGTGTTCGCTTCGCCCGTTGGGCCGGGCAGGGGAATCGCGTCTGGGCTCACGCTAACCTGGGCCTCCTTAACAAAGGCTTTCAGATAGCGCGGCCCGCCTGCTTTGGGCCCGGTGCCCGACAGGCCGTGGCCGCCGAAGGGCTGGCTCGCGACGACGGCGCCGATCTGGTTGCGGTTGACGTAGATGTTGCCCGCTTCGATCCGGTCGATGATGTGCTGGACGCGCCCGTCGATCCGCGTATGGAGCCCGAAGGTGAGGCCGTAGCCCGTGGCGTTGATCCGGTCGATCACCCTGTCGATGTCCTGGGCCTCATAGGTGGCGACATGGAGGACGGGGCCGAAGATCTCCTCGTTAACCTCTTCGATACCTTTGACGCGGATCGCGGCTGGCGCGCAGAACGTGCCGCGCGTGGGGCCGTTTAACTCCTTGATAAGGCGGCCTTCTTCCTTGGCCCTAGTGATGTAGGCGTCGATCTTCGCTTTGGCGCGGGCGTCGATGACGGGGCCGATATCGGTGCTGAAATCGCTCGGATCGCCGAGGGTGAGGGCGTCCATCGCGCCGGTGAGCATGTCCATGACGCCCTCCGCGATGTCCTCCTGGAGGTAGAGGACACGCAGTGCCGAACACCGCTGTCCCGCCGACTGGAACGCCGAGGCCACGATATCGCGCACGGCCTGTTCGGGGAGGGCGGTGGAGTCGACGATCATCGCGTTGATGCCCCCCGTCTCGGCGATGAGGGGGGTACCGGGCGGCTGGTGGGCGGCGATCTCGCGGTTGATTGCTTGCCCGGTGGCCGTGGAGCCTGTGAAGCAGACGCCCCTTGTGCCCGCATGGCGCGTCAGGGCCGGTCCGACCTCGCCGCCTTCGCCTGGGATGAGCGCCAGAGCGCTGTCTGGTACGCCCGCCTCGCGGAGGAGCGAGACGGCCCTTGTGGCGATGATCGAGGTGGCCTCTGCAGGCTTCGCGAGGACGCCGTTGCCCGCCGCCAGCGCGGCTGCGATCTGGCCGGTAAAGATTGCCAGCGGAAAGTTCCAGGGCGAGATGCACAGCACGTTGCCCAGAGGCTCCCCCGAGAGGCTCTGGGCCTCGGAGCCGTAGAAGCGCAGGAAATCAGCGGCCTCGCGCACTTCGCCCACGCAGTCGATCAGCGTCTTTCCGGCTTCGTCCATGAGGAGCGCGTAGAGCTCTGCGGCATGGGCCTCATAGAGCGCTGCGGCCCGGGCGAGGATCGCCGCGCGCTCCGTGACCGGGGCGTCCCAGCAGCCGACGCGGTCTGCCAGCGAGGTGGCGTCCTCGGCAGAGCAGAACGTGATCCGACCGACTTCTGCCCCGGTGGCGGGATTGAGGATGGCGTGCCCATCTGCGCCGGGTACACGGAGTGTGCGGGCCTCCTGAATGCTGGCCTGGAGCGCGGTCATGGCGTCCGGGTCGCCGTAGAAATGACCGGTGGAATTCCCGTGTGGGAAGAGATCGGACGGCGATTGCACGGCAGAGTTGACAGCTGTCAACTGTGTAAACGGATCCTTAGCGACCACCTCCGGCGGCACGTCCTCATCCACGATCTGATTAACAAAGGATGAATTTGCGCCGTTCTCGAGGAGCCTGCGCACGAGATAGGCCAGAAGATCGCGGTGCGCGCCCACCGGCGCATAGATCCGGCAGCGGGTGCCGTTGGCCTTCATCACGTTGACATGCAGGCTTTCGCCCATCCCATGCAGCCGCTGAAACTCGTACGCAGCCCCTTCGGGCGCCATGTCGAGGATTGCGGCCACGGTGTGGGCGTTGTGGGTGGCGAATTGCGGGTAGATGCGGGCGCAGGAGAACAGTTTCCGCGCGCAGGCGATATAGGCCACGTCGGTGGCGGCCTTCTGCGTGTAGACAGGGAACCCGGGCAGCCCCTCCACCTGTGCGAGCTTCACCTCGCTGTCCCAGTACGCCCCTTTGACGAGGCGGACCATGATCCGGCGCCCAAGGTCTTCGGCCCGCGCGCTGAGCCAGTCGATCACGGCGGGCGCGCGCTTGGAATAGGCCTGCACGACCACGCCGAAGCCGTCCCATCCCCGAAGCGAGGAATGCGACAGCACCGCGTCGATGACGTCGAGCGAGAGGTCCAGACGGTCGGCCTCTTCGGCGTCGATATTGAGACCGATGCCCGCCGATTTCGCCAGCGACGCCAAAGACAGCACGCGCGGCACGAGTTCATCCATCACGCGCGCGGCCTGCAAGGGCTCGTAGCGGCAGTGAAGCGCCGAGAGCTTGATCGAGATCCCGGGGTTTTCGGCGATGTCGTCGCTATGGGCAGCCTTGGCGATCTCGGAGATCGCGTCGGCATAGGCCATGTGGTAGCGCCGCGCGTCCGCCTCGGTGCGGGCGGCCTCGCCCAGCATGTCGTAGCTGTAGGTAAAGCCCTTGGCCTCCATCCCTGCGGCGCGTTTCTTGGCGGCCTCGATGGTCTCGCCCAGCACGAACTGGCTGCCCATCTCTTTCATGGCGCGGCCAACGGCGGTGCGGATCACTGGTTCGCCCAGCCGCTTGATCGCGCCGCGCAGGGTGGCCGACAGGCCGTCGCCCCGGTCGTCCAGCACGCGCCCCGTGAGCATGAGCGCCCATGTCGACGCGTTGATCAGCGGGGAATGCGAATGGCCCAGATGCTGGCCCCATTTCGACGGGACGATCTTGTCCTCGATCAGGTCGTCGATGGTGGCGGCGTCCGGCACCCGCAAAAGCGCCTCTGCCAGGCACATGAGCGCCACGCCTTCATCGGTGGAGAGGCCGTATTCCTCGAGAAAGAGTTCCATGAGCGACGGGTCGGACTGATCGCGGATTTCCCGGACGAGATCTGCCCCTTTGGCCGCGATCCTCGCCCTGTCCGTCTCGCTGAGGTCCGCCAGCGTCGTGAGGGCCGCGAGGCGGTCGGCCTCGGGCGCGAATGTCAGGTCCCGGATGTGGCGGCGGTGGTCCATTCTCATGCGGCTCCCTTCTGGGGTCTGGCCCGCTCGATCATGCCGAAGAGGTCGCGCGGGTCGTCGGGGTCGGCGATCATGTCGAGGTTGGTATAATGGCCGGTCTCTTGCAACCGTGCGTGCAGGTATCTGAGTGCCGAGAAATCTTCGGTCGCAAAGCCCACCGAGTCAAACAAAGTGATCTGGCGCGGGCTGGTGCGACCCTCCTTTTGCCCGGTGATGACCTGCCAGAGCTCTGTCACAGGGTGGTCGGGGGCGAGTTGCTGGATCTCGCCCTCGATGCGGGTCTGGGGCGGGTATTCCACGAAGATCTCCGCGCGCAGGAGGATGCCCTTGTGGAGTTCGGTCTTGCCCGGGCAGTCGCCGCCGATGGCGTTGAGGTGCACGCCAGCGCCCACCATGTTGTCGGTCAGGATCGTCGCGTATTGCTTGTCGGCGGTGCAGGTGGTGATGATCTCGGCCCCCTGCACGGCTTCTTCGGCGGAGTGGCACTGGACGATCTTCAGGCCGGACCTGGCGAGGTTCGCCGCCGCTTTCGCCGTGGCGCGGGCATCGATGTCATAGAGGCGCACCGTCTCGATCCCCAAGCAGCGCTGGAAGCCGAGGGCCTGGAACTCGCATTGTGCGCCGTTGCCGATGATGGCCATCGTTTTCGACGCCGGGGCGAGGTGACGCGCGGCGACGACGGACATCGCCGCCGTGCGCAGCGCCGTGAGGATCGTCATCTCGCTCAACAGGATCGGGTAGCCGGTATCGACGCGCGCCAGGAGCCCGAAGGCCGTCACCGTCTGGTAGCCGCGCGCCATGTTGGCGGGGTGGCCGTTGACGTATTTGAAGCCGTAGGTGACGCCGTCCGAGGTGGGCATCAGTTCGATGACGCCGTCCTCGGAGTGGGAGGGGATGCGCGGTGTCTTGTCGAAGTCGGGCCAGCGTTTGTAGTCGGCCTCGATCTCGTCCGCGATGCCGGCGATCATGTCTGCGACGCCGATCTGGTTGACGATGTGCATCATGTCATCGACGGAGACGAAGGGGACGTAGGCGAGGTCTGAGGGCTGCATGGCCGGGGCTCCTTCAAGCGGCGGTGGGGCGGTCGAGGATGCTGCGTCCGAAGGCGGAGGCGCAGAGGTCGACCATGAGGCGGGCGGTCTGGCCGCGGGTGTCGAGGAAGGGGTTCAGTTCCACGAGGTCCATGGACGTCATGAGGCCGCTATCGTGGAGGAGTTCCATGATGAGGTGCGCCTCGCGGAAAGTCGCGCCGCCCGGGACGGTGGTGCCCACGGCGGGCGCGATGGCGGGGTCGAGGAAGTCGACGTCGAAGCTCACATGGAGGTGGCCCTCTGCGGCGCGGACGCGGTCGAGGAAGCGGGTGAGGGGTTTGGTGACGCCGTGTTCGTCGATGGCGCGCATGTCGTGGGCGTCGATGCCTGCCTCGGCGATGAAGGCGCGTTCGGCGGGATCGACGGAGCGCAGGCCCATGGCGCAGAGGTTGTCGGGGCGGATCGCGGCGGGGAGGGGCGGGTAGTGCCCCTCAAAGCCCGGGCGGCCGAGGATGTAGGCGGCGGGCGTGCCGTGGAGGTTGCCGGAGGCCGTCGTGTCGAGGAGGTGGAGGTCGGGATGGGCGTCGAGCCAGAGGACGAAGAGCTCCTTGCCGTGGTGCGCGGCGTGGGCGGCCAGGGCGGGGACAGAGCCTGCGGCGACGGAGTGGTCTCCGCCGAGGATGATGGGCAGCGTGCTTCCCGCGGCCTCTGCGGTGGCCGCGCCGATGGCGCGTGTCCAGGCGGCGACTTCCGCGAGGTGGTGGACGGCCGGGTTCGCATGGGCGGCGTGGGGCGGGCAGGCGCGCCGGAGGTTGCCCGCGTCGCTGACGTGGTGCCCGAGCCCGCGGAGCGCGTCCGCCAGCCCCGCCGCGCGGTAGGCGTCGGGCCCCATGAGGCAGCCGGCGAGGTGGGTTCCGTCTTCCACGGGGGCGCCGATGAGGGTGATGGGCGTCGGGGTCATGGGAGGCTCTGCGTGTTTCCATTGGCGGTGAGAATAGGGGCCATGTCCCACCCGGGGCAGCGATCAAACTGAGCAAAACGCGCGTTGTATTTATCGAAACGCATAGTATTTTGACGGGATGATAACTCTCGACGCCACCGACCGTGCCCTCATCGCCCTCCTCAAACGCGACGCCCGCGCCTCGGTCACGGAGCTCGCCGCGCGCGCGGATCTCTCGCGGGTCACGGTGGCCGCCCGGCTGAAGGCATTGAAGGAGCGCGGGATCATCCGGCGCTATACGGTGGAGCTGTCGACGCCGGTGGAGGAGGAGGTCGTGCAGGCGACCTCCCTCATGGAGCTCGACCTCTCAAAGGCCGACCGCGTGCACCGGGCGCTGAGGCGGATGCCGGAGGTCGTGGCGCTCAACACGACGAACGGCAAATGGGCGCTCGTCGTGCAGCACGAGACAGCGAACCTCGCCGCCTTCGACGCGCTTCTAGGGAAGATCGGCAAGCTTGACGGCGTCGTGAACGTAGAGACCTGCCTTCACCTCACGCGGCTGATATGAGCGCGCCCATGGACCGGATCTACCTTCACGGCGCGGGGCTGAACGGCGCGAGCTGGGGCGACGTGCCCGGGCGCGCGCTGGACCTGCCGGGCCATGGCGGGCAACCGCGCGCGCCAAGGGCCACCGCCGAGGCCTTCGCCGGGGTGATCGAGCCCGACATCCCGGAGGGCGCGGCCCTCATCGGCTATTCGCTGGGCGGGATGGTGGCCATGGCTTTCGCGGCCGCGCATCCGGAGCGGCTGAGTGCGCTGGTGCTGGTCGATACGCCGATCCGCGCGCCGCTCAAGCTCATCTCATGGTATACGCCGTTCGTCGCGCCGGTGGTGACGCGGGTGCCGGGGCTCAGGGCCATCGGCAAGGCTGTGGGCAGCCGGATCGAGAATGCGGAGGGTCAGGCCCTTTTTCGTCGCACGATCGAGGCCGCGCACCCGTCTGGTATGGCAGATGCCCTGATCGTCGCGGCGCGCTTTGACGGGGTGAGCGTGCTGCCCAAGCTCACCATGCCTACGCTCGTCATGTGTGGCGCGCGGTCTCTGCTCACCGGTGCGGGCTACCGAAAGATCGTCCGCGACGGCGCGCCGCATGCCGAGATCCTTGAGATGGATACAGGCCACCACATCGCCTTCGACGACCCCGCCGCCACCGAGCGCGAGATTGCCCGCTTCCTCAGCCAAGCACGCTGAAGCTGCTTTCTTCGTTGATCGGGCGCTTGCGGGAGTAAAAGCCCGCATTCACGCGCTCCCCGATATAGGGCAGATCAAACTCCAGCGGGTCGGTGTCGTGATCGGAGCTGTCTTCATGGGCCACGAGCGCGGCCATCAGCTTGCCCGCGATGGGCGCGTTCTTGTACTGGTTGCCGGAGGTTCCGCAGGCCATGAAGAAGCCTTTCAACGCGGATTTGTCATAGATCGGGATCCAGTCGGTGGAGGCGTCATAGAGGTCCACCACGCCCTTCATCCGCGACGGGATGCCGAGTGTCGGCACGCGCTGGGCGTAGCGCTGGGCCTGCACCGTCCATTGGTCGGTGAAGTTCGTGTCGTAGTCGGCGTCATCGACCCATTGATGCGCGTCGCATTCAGGATCCTCGGAGCCCACGAGGATGTTGTTGCCATGCTCTGGCCTGCAATAGAGCGCTATGTCGCTGTCTGAGACGATCATGCCGCTCCCCTCGAAGTCAAAACCCGCAGGCGAGGGGACGTGGACGACCTCCTGCCTGAGCGCCTTCGTTTCGATGGTCATGTCGCCCAGGACGCCTGCCATGGCGTTGATCTTGGCAGAGGCCGGTCCCGCGACGTTGATGACGACGGGGGCGTGGATCTCGCTGCCGTCGCCGAGGCGGACGCCGGTGACGGTGCCGCCTTCCTGCAGGATCCCGGTGACGTCGTGGCCCATGAGCGCGGTCGCGCCGTGGCGTTTAGCGGCGCTCATCAGGTTCTGGGCCGACAGCGCGGGGTCGGTGACATAGCCTGCGCGGGGCCAGAAGACCGCGCCAGAGAGTGCGCCGCCCGTGGGCGTCCCGAAGGCCGGGTCATCCAGCCGCTTTGCGGGCGCGTAGCGGTCGAGCGTGTAGATCGGCAAGGCATCGGCAATGCGTGCGGGGTCCCATTCCTCGTAGGGGCAGTTGAGCTTGCCGGAGTTTTCCATGTGCTTTTCGAGCTGGCCGACTACCTCGGGGCACCGGCGGGCGAGGCCCTCGCCCACTTCCGCGAGGTTGGCTGCCTCGTCATGAAGACGCAGGCGAACGGCCAGCTCGAA
>JBCDGS010000011.1:0-71308 GCA_038751055.1 Pseudomonadota bacterium
ACCATCGCCGCACACGTGGCCCCAATCGTCGAGATGTTCGACATTGCAGGGGGCGGCGAAGGCTCCTACCGCGCGCGGCCCTTCCTCAAGGCGCATATCTCGCCCGTGATCTCTCCCATGCGCTATGGGGAGGACGCGGTGGACGTCCTTTATGCCTGTATGGACCACGGCGTGCCGGTCTCGAACATCACGGCAGCGCAGGCCGGGGCCACGGCCCCTGCAACGCTGGCGGGGTTCCTGGCACAGTCACTCGCCGAGACGCTGGGCAGCCTCCTCATGGTCCATGCGATCCAGCCGGGCTATCCCATGATCTTTTCAAACTGGCCCCTTGTCGTGGACCTCCGCACCGGAGCGTTCGCGGGCGGGTCCGGCGAGACGGCGCTCATGAACGCGGCCTCGGCGCAGATCTCCAACTGGCTCGGCCTGCCGTCCGGCATCGCGGCCTCGATGACCGATGCCAAGGCCATCGACGCGCAATACGGCTCTGAAAAGGCCATGACGTCGCTCGCCGCGGCGCTGGCGGGTGGGAACCTGATCTATGAAAGCTCCGGCATGACGGCCTCCCTCCTTGGGGCGAGTTTTGAGGGCTTCGTGCTTGATGACGAGATGCATTCCCACACCTACCGCACCCTGCGGGGCGTGGAGGTGACAGAGGAAAATCTGGGCTTCGACGCGATTTGTGAGGCCGTCCTTGGCGAGGGTCACTTCCTTGGCGGCGCCCACACCTACGAAGCGATGGAGCGAGACTATTTCTACCCCGCCCTCGCCGACCGCCTCGACCCCCGCGCCTGGGCGGAAGCCGGGGCCTCCGATGCGTGGTCCCGGGCCAAAGCGAAAGCCGCCGACATCCTGGACACGCATCATCCGGTCTATCTTAGCGAACAGCAGGACGCCGCGATCCGTGCGCAGTTCAAGATCCTGATCTAGGCTGCGGGTGCTGGCGGTACGGCATCGCGGTCGACCACCGGGCCCACGTCGCAGAGCCGCCAGTGGCCTTCATAGGCCATGAAATCGAGGGTCAGGGGTGCAGCAATCCCCAATGCGAGCGCGATGGCCCGTGCGTTCTCTGGTGGCGTCGCGGGCTCGGTCGGCTGATGCCTGAGCCAGGCGCGCTCCACCTGGCCGCGGACGACGAGTACCCGGCGCTCCGGCACATCGCCCGGCGCAATATAGGGTCGGACCACGAGTTTGGGAGCGGGCCCTTGCCCCCACCGACGCACAATCTCTGCAAGGCGCCTGTCCCTGAGCGCCAGTGTCGCGAGAACTTCCTGAGCAGAGGTCACCTCGAGCGTTCCGAACGCCGCAAGTTGCGGGCCAGCCCAGGAGCCGTAGCCCATCCGCAGAAAGACGCCTCCCGTTTCCCGCAAAGCCCGGGATTTTGCCCAAACCCGGCCCGCCAGTCGGCCCAGGGACGGGGCACTGTCTGCCCCCCTGCGATGGGCCCGGCGCAGCGCGCGCGCCTCCGCCTCTGAGAGCTCAATGAGACTGTGCGGCAGCGCGGACGCCGCCACTTCTTCGGGCCATGCCTCCACGAACGTGCGCTGAATGTCGGCGCGAGAGACGCCTCTCTGGGCGCGCAGGCCTGCAGGCACAGGCCCGACCATGTCAGGCGCGACCCATCAGTTTGTCGAGGAACCCCTGCAGCCGGTCCGCCTGGCTGCCTTCCATCATCTCATCAAAATCGAAGAAGCCGCTTTGAAAGACCTCAAAGCTTGGCGCGATGAAGGCGAGGGGGACGAACTCGTCCTCTTCCTCCACGAGCTCCGCGACGCCCTGAATGGTGAGGTAGTGCACAGATCCGTAACCGTCCCCCGTCGCGAGGTCGAGAACGACGGCATCGCCAAACTCCGCCGAAGCGATCCCGAAAAGGCCAGGGCGCCCCCAGGGCGTGACGCGCTTCTGAAAGGTCAGAAGATCGCTGATCACGTCCGAGCCAAAGCCGTGGAAGTAGCGCAACGTGCTGCCGGGCTCCGCCAGAATTTCGTCTTCAGGGTCGAGGACACGCTCAAGGACCTCCTTCGCCTCGGGCTCATAGCGGTAGGCAAACCCGTTTGGCGCGACCTTGCCGCCGTTATGGGTCTCAAGAAACTGACGGTAAGCCGGAGGCAGCTCAAGGCCCTGCTCGGACAGATAGGCATCGAGATGCTCCATGTCTGTCAGGGCCGGGCTCGGCCGATGGGCCGCGGCGTGAAATGTGACTGGCCCGAAGGCACCGTCGATCTTGGTTTCAGTCATCGTGGCCCCTCAGCCCCCCGGTGTTCGGTTGCATCAGAATAGCGGGTCCGCCGCGATATTGTGCCCGCCGGTATGCGGTATCACGTCGGCATGGGCCTGTTCGCGGACCAGATACATCGACGTTCCATCATCGCCGTGGTGCCATGTGAAGCCATCCGGTGTGCTGTCAAAGCCAGAGACGGTGTTGGCGAGTTCATCGTCGATGCGGCGCGTGCCGGTCATCTCGATCGGGACACCCTGTTGCAGGTCGGGATGCAGATATTGCTGCATGTTCTCGTGATCGAAATCGGGATAGCCGTCGCGGAACTCATAGGAGGCGACGTCGCCATCCGCGTCAGCGGGCGAATGGTAGGTGCCATTTCCCGGATTGTCCGGGTCCTGCCAGTCGCCGCGGGTGGGTGTCTTTGTGCCATAGGCGTTGTTGCAGTTCTGACAGGTGCGGCGGCGGGCTTCCTTGACCGCATTGGCTGCGTTCTGCCGCATGGTCCGGACACGCTCTACGAGCGCAGAGCCGCGCCGGGCAAAGGCCGCAAGACGCCGTCCGCGCGCCCAGCCGCGGATGCCCATCTGGATGCCCCGGATAGGCTTAGCGACGAGATCGCCCGCGTAGGGCACGGCCGACACGCCATCGAGCACGAACCCGAAATAGTCGCCCCTTGCGAGGCTGATACCTGCGTTGATGCCGTCGGCTGTGGGGGACGGGTCAAGGAGACCCGCAGCGCCCAGCGCCATCTGCGCAGCGTCGAGCTCTGCATCCGAGACGAGGCGCGCGCGTTCCATGGCGAGGTCGTTGAGCTCCCCGCGCGCGGTGGCATAGCCTTGCTCGTCGAGGGTGCGGCTCATAGGCGAAGCTCCCCCGTGCTCCAGTCGATGACCCGATCCCAATGCTCGAGATGCCAGTCCTCATGGTCGGCAAGGTGGTCGAGCACGGGGCCCCAATGCGCGGCATACCCGTCCGACATGATCTGGCCCATGCGCTGGGCATCGCTGCGCGCCGTCTCGGCAAGGGTCGCCTTGAAGGGCTCGAACGCCCAGAACCTCGGTGACATCTCGACCATGGCCTGCACGAACTGAGTGACCGGCTCGGGCGCGTGAATCGCAAAGCCCGCGGCCGTCCGAATGCCGGCTTCGGCCAGTTTGAGGCGCAGGTCGCGGGGCATCACGCCATAGTACCCATGGGCCCCGAACGTGCGATCGGCAAGCGCGCTCGCCAACACCTCGGGGCTGAGCCCGATCCCGATGTCAAACACCTCTTGCTTCAGGCGAAACACGGCGCGGCCCTCTAGGCGACTGTGACCAGAGGCACGCCCATCACGATCTTACCGCCATGCGCCGTGGGATCGCCCTGTCGCATGACGCCTTTGCCGTTGATCTTGACGATACTCGACCCTTTCGCGTGCTTGTCCTGCCCGGGCATCCCGGTGCAAAGCGCAGATCCACCTTCCACGGCCCAGAGGATCCCGTTGTACTTCACATGACTCTGACCGGCATCTGTGATCGGGCCGCCCACATGGGGTTTCGGGCCGGGATCAACCATGGGGCAAACGTGCATCATGCCAACAATGGCGAGGGGCATTCCGGGCATCAGGCGCTCTCCTGTTCTGCTTTTGCGAGCATCTCGGCCATGTAGGCGTTGACCTCATCGTCACTGGGCGGTTGCGGGATCAGCGGTGTGCCCATGGTCACGAGGTCCACGGCCACGGATACAAGGCTCGCATCCGGCCCCACCCTATGGACCAGAGCCTCAGCGCCCTCCAGCGTCTCTGTCAGGATGCCGTCGATGCCGCGCAGGAAACGCGCGCGCTGGTCGGCATCAAAGACAGGCAGGTACGTGTTCAGGTGTTCCGGGCGATAGAACTTGAAGAAATAGACCTCGCCGGACTCGTCCTCGGCCTTGATGAACTTCTTGAAGTGGCTCTTGAGTTTGGCGAGCGGCAGACGGGACAGGACAACGATGCCCCAGCCGGAACCCCACCCCTCATCCATGTACCAGTTCCAGGCCCCGCCGTACCTCTCCAGAGAGATGAGCCAAGGCGCCACCGCCGCCAGATCTTCGAACGCCTGCCCGTCAAAGAGACAGCGTGTCTCCTCGTTGAAGCCATCGGCGTGGATCGGGATCAGGGGATCGCAGGACGCGTCCACCAGAAGGTAGGCACGCAGCGGGTCCTTGGGGCCGTCGGGATTTTCGGCCTGCCGCGCAGCGTCCTTTTCAAGCGCCTCGAAGACAAGCTGATCCAGCGCCAGGAGTGCGGCCTCCTTCTCCGGCGGGGGGGCGATGGTCTCAGGCAGGTCCATCATGGGCGAGGGTCCTCAATCAGGCAGGAATGCGAAGTGGCAGCGCACGCCTCTAGGCCGGTGCGGGGCGGGCGAGGTCGATGGGGCACGATGGTCATTCCTGCACATCCCTCGCGGCATCTTCACTGCGGACCGCCCCATGGCCGCCCGCACGGACACTGGGCCGTGGTCTAGGAGAGATCATCAACATCGGCTTAGCTGTCCTTGCATTCCTGGGCGAAGGGCTTGTCGGTCGACAGGGCCTCCACCTGTCCGGGCGACCCGGACTTGAAATCGACCTTGGGGGATTTCACCACGAGGTGCTTCGTCGTGATCGTCACGCCCGAATTGTCGATGACGATCGATCCGCCGGGCCCCGCAATGGTGAACTTCTTCTTCGCGAGAAGGACGTGCTCTTCGGTGTGGGCCTTGATCTTTTTCTTGGCCTCAAGCGTGTGTTCTTCTCCCACCATTGTGGACATGATCGCGCCCACTGAGGTGGAGTACACATTCCCCACCACCACGTTCTTGCCGACGCCGACATGTTCTGAAGATCCGATGCCGACTGACGTGTTCATGAATTTCTCAACGACCTGGTTCACGGAGCCCGAGCCGGCGAATTTGGTCACTCCACCCAAGATGCTGCCGAGGACGCCGCCAAAACCATGCTGAAGCTTGCCACCTTCGTTGCGGTACTCTCCCGCCCCGAAGAGGCTGGAGTTCGCGGCCGTTGCGGCCGCTTCGGCGGCGATGTCATCGTCCTTGGCCAAAGATTTGGCAAAGTCGGCGAGCAACCCACCCTGACCGGCCATTTTGACGGCCTTCTCCATGTGCTTGCCACCGGCCGTAATCAGCGGCTGCAGGGCTTTGAACAAGCCAGCGCCCAAACCGCCCACAGTCGTGGTTTTGTTGAGGTACACACGCTCCAGCCTGTTGGCACCCACGACCTCGGACATGTTCGCGCCGATATTCGACAAAAGGTGCTTGCCGATGTTGAAAGTCTGATCGTTGAGAACCTTGAACGTGTTGTCCTTCTGGGCGTGGATATGAAGGTTCTCCTGCCCCGCCTGCGACTCGAAACTGATCTCGTTAAAGCCGCTCCCCTCATGGGTATCCGCGCGGATGACGTGCTTGGTCTTGTGGCCCGGGAGTTCGTAGGGCCGCGGGGTGTTATCGTTGTAGACGCAGCCGGTGACGAGCGGCTTGTCCGGGTCACCTTCGAGGAACTCCACCACCGCTTCCATGCCGATGCGCGGGATGACCATGCCGCCATAGGTATTGGCCGCAGAATGCTGCATGACCCGGCAGCGCATGGAGTTTGCGCCCGCGAGGTCCCAGTGAAAGCAGACGAGGATGCGACCGTATTCATCGCAGTCGATCTCGCCGTCACCCACAACCATGGCCGTCTGGCACCCGGTGATCACCGGCTTCCTAGCCCGCCGCAGCGGCCTGATCGGGTCGGCCACGGGCTGAATGACGTATTCCGCCGTGTAGTCTTCCTCAGAGGATGAGGTCTTTGAACTCGACCCGTAGGCCTGTGTGCGCAAGGTGTGTTTTGCGCTGACGCACATGAATTCGTAGTCGGTTGTTCCTGGCAAATCCTGCCCGGTGATCGACACTTTGAACCCAGCCGCGAAACCGGAGATATTGCCTTTGGCGAGGATGCGAGGCCCCTGGCCTGCGGTGGCCTCTGCGCGACGCATGACGACGGCGTCGCCCTCCGTTGGATCGAGGTAGTCACCCGGCCATTCGTAGGCTTCGTATTGCGTATCACCGGGAGAGGACGCGTCGTTCGACACCTCCTGCATCACATTCGGCGTCTTGAAGTTGTACTCGGTCAGTCGGGCCGTGTTGGTCACCAGATTGGTGCCGGTCCGCCATTCGTAAAAGTGCTCCTCATGGCCCTGATGGAGCCGACGCACCGGGTACCAGGGGCGCGTGTCGCCGGGAACCGTGGGATGTGACGTCTCCGTATCGGTGAGGACGAGGGTGTGACCCTTCTCTTCAAAGATCCAGTGCCACGTGATGCCAAACCGCTCCATCTGACGGCGGGCGAAATTGGCGTCACTTTCGTTGTATTGCACGGTGTATTCCAGCACCGGATAGGATCCCAGAGACGACATATCCACATGGGGGGAGCCGTGCTCTGCATAGGGCGCAAAAACCTGCTGTAGGATGTCGACCACAGTCAGGTTGTGGAAGATGCGGCTTTGTGAGCGCAACGACGCGAGATGAAGCCATGACCGCAGCGTCAGGTCATAGCGGTTGCCGTTCTCCTCTGGCCCGACCCACCGAATGGTCGAGACCACCCCGTTGAAATGC
The DNA here is from genome assembly GCA_038751055.1 of Pseudomonadota bacterium. Classification (GTDB taxonomy): domain Bacteria; phylum Pseudomonadota; class Alphaproteobacteria; order Rhodobacterales; family Rhodobacteraceae; genus Shimia_B. The sequence continues at coordinate 6,832 of JBCDGS010000011.1, forward strand.
CGGGTCCCCTCCACGCTCTCGACGCTGATGTTGGCATTCTCACCCAGAAGGGATTGCAGATCGAGGTCGCTGTCCTCGCTCAGCGCCTCCACATTCCACTCGAATTCCCCCGATAGCTCTTCCTCGCCGGTCATCTGATGCAGCACCAGGAGCAGATCGTCGCCGCCCACAGTCAGGACGGTGCGGCGGTCATTCTGGGAATATTCAGCCATCTCAATAGGTCTCGCGGCAGCTTTGTAATGCCGTCGACCATACCGCGCGGATTTGAATTCTCAAACTCTGGTTGTGCGACAGTCGGTTTCCGCAGGGGAATGTGCCGGATTTCCTTACCCTAGACCGTATGCCGTCTGGATGCCGGACGACCCACCGCGATGTCCGTGCCAATGGTCGCGACCCCTGACAGGCGCATGGCGACCGAGCGACCACGCCGTTTCGCGACGAAACCCCGACCATCAAGACCCAGAAACGTCGGGACCTGATGGAGCCCCCAGAGTTTCGCCGCGAGCTTCCGCTCTGACATAACATGGTTAAATTGCGGTTATCTTCAGGAGTGCAGGGGGGACACTTGGCGAACCTCGTCCCTCAAAGAGGAGACTCTCCCATGCGCAGAAAATCTACCGTCCCATGTGAATCATGCCGATGCGCTAACCATAGAATCGCCTGTTCGAGCGAGGATGAAAGGTGATGCACAGCCGTGAATCACGGCGCCAGATTGTGACGAAACGAGGGCACCGCACGAGCATGCCGAGACCCTCACACAACCGCAAGGAGATTACTGTTCAATGAGCTGAAACAATGGCTTGAATTGCAACCGGGCGTTCAGACCTTACGGCCAATTCCACGAAAGAAAGATGTTAAACTTGTGGCTTTGACCATGAGGGCAGTGGTATCAAGCAGCCCTGCTCAGTTTTCTTTTTCAGGGAGTGTTTTGTGAAAAAGCTCATACTATCGATTGCGGCTATCGTTGGGCTTTCTGCCGGCGCTGCGACCGCGACCACGCTGTCGTTTGACGGGGCTACCGGCTCAACGGTTATCAGCAACAACGACCTCGGTCTGGGCCTCGATGGCCTGACGATCGACTTCATCACGGGTGACCTCAAAGACGCGACGAACGGCTTGTCCGTGGATACGGGCGCCGTGGTGACGTACACCTACCTCGGCTTTGAGGCAGCCAACTCGAACTTTGTCAGCAACAGCAGCGGCACTCCGGGCTTCATCAACGGGTCGTCTTCCGTCGGGGATACGATCTCGGTCACGCAGGGCCCCGGCCTGCTTGAGTTTGCATTCGGCACGTCCGCGCCTGCTTCGGCCGTCGGGTTCTTCGACAACGCCGGGACTGCGGCCCCTGCCAGCTCTGCGTATGCAATCGGTGCGATACAGCTGACCTCTTCGGCCTTCCTTGTGCTGTTTGACGACATCGCGGCCAACAACCGTGACTTCGACGACATCGGCATCCTTGTCAAGGTGGCCCCGATCCCGCTTCCGGCTGCTGGGATTCTACTGGCCACCGCGCTTGGCGGAATTGGCCTCTATGGGCGCCGCCGCCGCACGGCCTGATTGGTCAACAGCCACTTAGCGAAAGGCCCTGCTTCGGCGGGGCCTTTCTTTGTTTCACCTTTCCGATCGACGCCGGGCCAAACTACTCAGCCGGCGTGGGGGAGCGATCGTCGGCGCCGAAGAGCGCCCCGGCCACAGCGTCCAGACCGGCTTTGACGCGGTAGATCAGGATGAAGACGGCCGGGATTGCAAAGATGATGACGCCTGTGCCGATCAGCACCCCGTAGCCGATAGAGACAGCGAGCGGGATCAGGAACTGCGCCTGAAGCGACGTTTCCATGATCAAAGGGTAGACCCCCAGAAAGGTGGTAACCGAGGTTAAGAGGATCGGCCGGAAGCGATCTTTGGTGCCCTCCACCACGGCGTCGGCCACATCATACCCGCGGGCGAGGTACTCGTTGTAAAGATCGATCATGACGAGGCTGTTGTTGATGACAACGCCAGCGAGCCCGATGATTCCAAAGATGCTTAGAAGGCCCAGCGGGATACCAAGCAGATAATGGCCAGTCACTGCGCCTATCAGGCCAAGTGGGATCGCAATCATCACGACGATGGGCTGTACGAAGCTTCGGAAAACCAGCGCAAGCAGTGCGAAGATCACAAAGAGGGCGATCATCAGGGCCTGCCCAAGCGCGGCCTGAGCATCACCTTGCGTCTCCTGCTCGCCACCGAAACCTGCTTTGAGACCCGGATAAGCCTCAAGCAAGGGGGGCAACAAGTCTTCCCGAATAATGCGATTCGCCTCGCCATTCGTTACGACACTCTGATCCACATCCGCGGTGATCGTCGTCACCCGCCGCCCGTTTTGGCGCTGGATCTCGGACGGGGACAGACCTTCCTCGAGCTTTGCGACGGCGGACAGGGGGATAAGATCGCCAGCGGGTGTCGCAATGCGTGTGTCCAGAAGGTCAGAGAGACTGTCCCGGTCTTCGCTCGGGAAACGAACCATGACGGCTACGCTGTCCTGGCCGCGTTGCACTGTGGTGGCCTCGACCCCAAAGAACCCATTCCGCGTCTGGCTGGCAAGGTCCTGCAATGTCAGGCCATAAAGACGGGCCTCGGGCTTGAGGGCGAGCTTGTATTCAAGCCGCCCCGAAGACGCATCATCGAGGATCTGAAAGACGCCCGGGATGTTCGCAAGACCTGCGCGCAACTCTGACACAACGGGCGCAATATCCTCGCCATCTGGCAAAGAAAGCTCAACCGCGATGGCGTCGCCCGCATCCACAAGAGAGGACGATATAGTGAGGCTGTTCACGCCCGCGATGCGACCGGCTTCCTCACGCCAGAGCGCTTCGAAGTCGGCTGTCTGCCAGCTTCGTTCGGAGGCTTTCGTCACTTCAACGACGACCTGCGCGAGGGTAGGCGCGGTTGGGGCCGTCTCGCCCGTTGGACCGCCACCGCCTGCGCCGATGCCGACAACGACGTATTGCCCGATAAGCACATTCGCTGCCCCCTCGGGCAGTGTTTCCTGAAGCCGTTCACCTGCGCGGATTGCAGCCATCCGGAGGTCTTCCGCCACACCTTCCGTACGTGTGAACGTCGTAGAGTCCGTCATTTCGACATTGGCTGTGACGAACTCCCCGTCGATCGACGGGAAAAACTGGAAGCGCACATAGCCGTACGCCAGAAGACCCACGGTCAGCATCATGAGCGCCACGACGCCCGCAATCGGGATAAAGAAGCGCCGGACGCAGAACCGCAGCGCAGCATCGAGGGGAACGCGGATGACCCACTTGAGGACTGCGTCAATACCTCCGCGCACCACACCTAGGGTCCGGAAGACGAGGTTGGGTTTGTAATCGGGCCCTATCTCCAGCCGGGACAGATTCCTTGGAAGGATCAAGAGCGCCTGCAGCAGCGAGAGCGACAGGACAATCATCACGACGGTGGGAATGTCACCGAGGAAAGAGCCGAGGGGTGCCGGCATCTGCAGGAGCGGCCAAAACGCGACGAGGGTCGTGAGCGTCGAAAAAATCACCGGCACGGCGATGCGCTGGGTTCCCTTAACCGCCGCCTCAAGCGGCGAGAGACCCTCTTCCCCGTTCTTGTAGATGTTCTCGGACACAACGATGGCGTTATCGACCACGATCCCGATGGCGAGGATGAAGCCAAATAGAGAGATCATGTTGACCGACATCCCCATCGCCCCCATGACGATGAAGGTCGCCGCAAAGCTGATCCCGATCCCTGCTGCCGACCAGAAAGCCAGCCGGATATCGAGGAAGAGCGCGAGACACAGCACGACAAGCGCCAGCCCGATCACGGCATTCTTGGTCAGAAGATCGATGCGCGACTGAAGCTGCGTCGCTTCATTCTGCCAGACGGTCGCTTCTATCCCCGGCTCGAGCGACGGACGAAACTCGGTCCGCAGATGCTCTTGCGCCGTCTCGACGATCCCCAGGATCTGCTCATCCCCCACGCGGTAGACGTTCACCGACACTGCCGGTGCGCCGTTGAAGGACGTGGCGATATCGGCATCCTCGAACCCATCGGTCACCGTGGCGATGTCGCGCAACAGGACTTGGGCGCCAGACTCTGACGAGCGGATCACGATATTCTCGAAATCTGCCTGGGTGTAGTTCCGGCCAATCGTGCGGATCGGGATGGCGACACTTTGCGTCTCGATAGACCCGCCCGGCAGTTCAAGGGAGTTCAGTCCGACGACCTGTGCCACATCCGACAAGGTCAGCCCGTAAGCGCGCAACGTATCGCGGTCGATTTCAATCGACACCTCGTAGTCGCGTGTGTTGGACACCTCAGCGAAAGAGATGCCGTCCAAAGCCACCAGTTCGTTTTTCAGCCGGCGCGCTTCTTCCTTGAGGACCCGTTCGGTCGCATCGCCATGCAGCGCGATTTCGAGGACGCGGGTTGAGTTGTCGGCGCGGACGACAACTGGGTCATCGGCATCTTCGGGGAAGGTGGTAATCCCCTCAACCTCGGTTTTCACTTCCTCCAGCTTGGCTTCGATGTCCTCGCCGTCGAGAAAAGTGACGGTAATGCCGCCGCGGCCCTCGGAAATCGAGGCGGTGATGTCGTCGACGCCATCAACGCCCGAGAGCTCATCCTCGATCGGTCGCACGATGCTGTCTTGGATCTCTGTCGGCGAGGCACCGTTGTAGGAGACCGAGATTGCAACGCTGTCGAGACTGAACTCAGGAAATGTCTTTTGCGGCATGTTGGTGGCCGACAGCGCACCGGCAGCTACAACAATGGCCATAAGGAGCCACGCCGCCACAGGGTGTTCGGCCATCCATTTGATCGCTGCGTTCATTGGCCCCGCCCCGCTCTACTCGACGACCAGGGAGGACGTCTGAACATCACGCTCCACGTCCCGGAGCGCGACACCTTCCTGAGGCGCAGAGAGCGTCGTCAGGATAAGGCGGTCGTCGGGTTGAAGACCCGTCACACGGACATAGGACGTTTCTCCGTCCACATGCACGCGCTCAGCCGGATGAAAGGCCAGGGCGCCGTCGCGAAGAAGCCAAAGCTCATTGCCTGACCGGAGCGCTGTCGACGGTATGGCATAGGTGTCGGTCGGCTCTATCCCCTCCACGACGACCTTCGCAAACGCGTTGATCAGGGCGGGGGGTGCGCCGGCAGCAAACTCTGTCGCGCTTTCCTGTCGCTCCAACAGCGCCACTGTGGCCGTGAGGGTGCGGGTCGCGGGATCAAGGGCCGGATCGATGCGCACGACCTCGCCTGTCCAATTCTTGCTGACGCCCGCAAAGTCGATGGAAACAGTCGCGGGCGCGCGATTACCGTTAAAGAGCCCGGGAATGAGTGCCGCGTCGGTTTCACGAATGGCGATCGAAACCTCCATCCGATCATCGGTGTAGATCTGCGCAATCGGACTGCCGCCCATGACGACATTGCCAATCTCGGCGTTCTTCGTCTGAACTGAACCGTCGAAAGGGGCACGTACGATCTTGTTCTCGAGCGCGACCTCCGCGGAGGAAAGCTGTGCACGTTGGCCCTGAAGGTTGGCATTCACTTCATTGCGCTGGCCAAGCAGGTCATCGACCACGGACTGCGCGACGGCGTTGCGCTCGCGCAGGTTTTGAGCGCGCTCAAGTTGGGTCACCACAAGGTCAAGACGCGCCTCGGTGGCTGCAATGCCTGCGCGAGACTGCTCTATCTGAGCCCGTTCCGCGCTTGCGTCGATCTCAACGAGGATATCGCCTTCGCCAAACGACCCGCGATTTGTGATCGCGGGGTGCAGAGAGACGATCCTGCCACCTGTGGGCGCAGAGACGGCCACAATGCGAAACGGCTCTACAAAGCCTTCGCCCCGGATCGGCAGAGGCGCGGCATGGGCGGTGAACGCGGCCGTTTCAACGAGGATCTCGGGGCGCGGCGCGGGCTCTGCCTCCACCACTTCGCGGTTTTCGCCAAGGTAGGTGAAACCGAAAAAGCCGCCGGCGATGATCGCGGCCGCGACGCCGAGCCAGAAGAGCTCCCGGATCACCACGCCGATGTATCTGAGCAGTTTGCGCATGATTTGCCTCCAAAGCTGCCAATGACAGCGGCTACGTCACCTTTTGAGATGTGTAAGAGCTACGTCTTAGATCAACCTATGGATTGGTTTGGGGCCTGTGCGGCGGCGCACAGAGCCTCCCACATGGCGCTTGGCTGAGCGAAGCGGCTTCTATTTATGCAGACCGAGACGCGCCTGGACGTGTCCAGTTCCTTGCGTCCTGGACGATTAGGGTTTGGCGTCCCTCACGTTCCGCGGCAACATGGTGCCGCATGAACGGTTCTTTTTCAGCCACGTTAACGAGAACGGCACAACAAACACAGGCAGCACCTCGGCACATGCGCGGCGCGGTTCGGAAATGCGAGGCTTGATGCCGCACAGCCGGTTCTTGAGCCCATGGTAAGGCGGTCCCGCACCCTTGTCGGAGCGGCCGTCGGTAGCGGCATCGTTGCCAGAGCTGCCGAGCAAGGTGGCGCGGATTTCCTTTTGGCAATCAACGCGGGCCGGATGCGGAACATGGGGGCTGCATCCATCGCGTGCATGCTGCCTATCCATGATGCCTCTGCACTGACCTTGCAGTTTGCAACAACCGAGATCCTTCCCATGACCCGGCTGCCGGTCTTTGTGGGCGTAAACCCGTGGAACATGACCAAATCCCCCGACGAAATCGCCGATGAGGTTCTGGAAGCAGGGTTCGCGGGCGCCGCAAACTTTCCCACCGCCATGCATTACTCGCGCGGGTTTCGGCGCGTTCTCGATCAGTCCGGCCTGGGAACGCGCGCCGAGATCTCTTTGCTGCGCGCCGTAGAGGACGCAGGCGGAAAGAGCATGTTCTTCTGCGGCTCCCCGCGCCAGGCACGCGACGGAGCGGATGCCGGGCTAGGCGCCGTGATCTACAACTTTGGCTGGAACCTCGGTGGCCTTTTGGGGCACCAGCCCCGGTACTCGCTGGAAGAGGCGGCGCTGAAAGCCAGTGAGGTCAGCCGATACCTGAAACGCCAGCACAGCGGTCTAAAGCTCTTTCTCGAGGGCGGGCCAATTGCGCGGGCCGAAGACCTGAGCTTTGTAAGCCAGCTCGTGGATATCGATGGCTATGTGGGTGGCTCGACCATTGATCGCATGCCCATCGAGACGTCCATAGGCGATCAAATCGCCAGCTATCGCCTGGCGATGGATGGGATCCGGAAATCCCCTATACAGGATCGCAAAACCCATAGCCTCGCGGCCGCAGATGGTCTGGTCGGGCAATCAAAGGTGTTTCAAGGCGCCCTCGCCGCGATCCGGCGCGCGGCACGTTCTCAGGCCTCCATCGTCCTCAGAGTGCCAAAAGGCGGCCCCACACAGCAACTTCTGAGGCTTCTGGACAAGCTGCAGCCAAAAGGCATGCGGCACACGATCCTGGATTACACCACGCTGCAAGGCGCACCCGAGCACAAACTGTTCGGGACCACGGGACACGGTGGTCGGACGAGCCTTCTGAGGCGGCCAAGTACGCTGGTGACTGTGCCAGACTACGATGATCTCCCGCAGGCGGTGCGGGGTGACATCGCGCGGGCCATCAATACGGGTGTCTTCCACTCGGTCGGAAGCAATGCGCAGACTTCGATGCAGGCGCGGCTTTTGCTGGTCACAGAGAAGGCCCCCGACGCGACCATCCTCGGGGACGTCGCCCTCGTGGAATATCCCAGCGTGTCCCAGCGCGCTGATGATTTTGACCTGATCCTGGGGGCGGCCCTGCGCCATTGTGGGGCTGACGACAGCATAGTTCGCGGTTTGAGCGCCCGGGTGCGGTTGCGCCTCAAGACCCACCGCTGGGATGAGAACGAAGCAGAGGTCATGCGGTTTGCACAGGCGCTTACCCGGGACGTAGCAGATGGCCAGGTCTCTTTGCCTGCGGTGGAAAAGCTTCTTGAGGCCCTCCCTCGACCGCGATCACCGGACAGGACTCCTGCTTCCCCGCGGGAGCAATTGGTGGAGGCACTGGCACGGCACAACTTCCGCAAAGGAGATACGGCAAGAGCCCTCTTTATCTCGCGGAAGACGCTGTACAATCGAATGAAGAAGTACGGGTTGCTCTAGGCCTGCGATCTATGGTCGTTCCAAGACCGCGCTGACCTGGGGGGGCCAGACGCTTCTTGCGCCTGCTTCGGCGCGTGTGACAATGCTCAGGAGTGTCGCGTCCGCGTCTCCGATGGCGTCCTTGACCTCTGACACGGCGCGATTGCGGACGAGTTCGCTTGGGAAGCCGCCTTCGTAGGCGCGAACCTGCGGCAGCACGCAGATGGTTTTGAGCCCCAGATTATGGGCGTAGTACGCATCCTTCGCAGAAGAGACCGAAGCAATGCACTTGAAGCCCTCGCCCTGATACCGCGCGAGACGATCAAGCTCCTGCTCGGGTCCCATGCCGACTTCTGCGAGGTTCTCGATGAAATCCGTGTCGTGCTGCGACACGGACGGAAGGTTCGCGATCCATGCAATCGAGGCGTCCCGCAAAAGCTTGAATGTGCGCGTGTCCTGGCGCAGCGGATTGCCGAGAAAGAGCCCCGCGCAAGCGCCAGCGGGGACCTTTGAAAGCCATGCATCGTCAAAGCCCGAAGTCGGCAACAACGCCGCCAGCTCAATGGGCAGGCTCGAGGAGGTGACCGGCGCGCGAGGCGTCAGAATCGCCTCTGGCAGGTCCAGATCACGGTCCCTCGGATGGATATTCCAGACATTCACTCCTGCGCCCCCTTGGCTAAAGTTACTCATTATTACCCAATTTATGCAAGTTTTGCGTATTGGGATTATCGATTTCCCGTGCAAGCATACCCTCGGTTCCAACGAGAGCCATGGGAGGAAAATTTGCGCGCACTTCGTGAGGGGCAGCGATGAATTCGCTGCGTCGCAACCCTGTAGCGAGCGCAGCTTGGCTGCTGTTCGCGGTTGTTTTGGTCTGGCTGATCTTTGCGATCTGGCCTGAGTGGCTGATCGACATCCTCGGCCGCAAAAAGACTTTTGTGACGACGCTTCTCAATGGGCTGACCCTGGCCGGTCTCTACTTCCTTGTGGCCAGTGGATTTACCCTCGTCTTCGGGCTCATGCGCAACGTGAACCTCGCGCATGGATCGATGTATCTGCTCGGCGGATACATCGGCTGGGAAGTTGCCGAGGCGACCGGAAGCTGGATCTTCGGCGCAGCCGTGGCGTTCTTTGCGCTGGCAATCGTGGGCGTGCTTCTGCAGCTCGTCGTCTTTCAGCGGATGCAGGGCGATGATCTGCGTCAGACGCTGGTGACGATCGGGATATCGATCGTGGCCGCCGACCTCATGCTCGCCGTCTGGTCCGGCACAACCTATCAGTATCAGCCGCCGGAAGTCCTCTTTGGCGCGACGGAGTTGCCGATTATCTCGGCCGTGCGCTCCAATGGGACGGAGGTCTTTCTGAAGTACCCGACCTACCGCCTTACGGTCCTTTTTGTCGCGATTGCCGTTGGCGTCGCGCTTTGGCTCTTTTTGAACCGCACGAAGCTTGGGATGATGGTGCGCGCGGGCGTCGATGACCGCGAGATGCTGGCGGCGACGGGCGTGAACGTGAACCTCGTCTTCGCCTGCGTCTTCGCCATCGGCGCGGGGCTGGCAGGTTTCGCCGGAGTGATCGGCGGTACGGCGCTGTCTATAGCGCCGGGAGAGGACATCCGGTACCTTCTGGCGTCGCTCGTCGTCGTCATCGTCGGCGGTATGGGGTCCGTGTCGGGTGCTGCCATCGGGGCTCTGCTGATCGGCCTGGCAGAGCAGTTTGGCCTAGCCTACTTCCCCACCTACGGCGTGGTCCTGACATTCCTCATCATGATCGGCGTTCTGGCCGTTCGCCCCCAAGGCATCATGGGCTCATGACCGAGGAGCAGTCCCTTTTGTCCCGTGTGCATCCGGGCTGGTGGGTGCTCGGGGCGCTCCTGATCGTCTATCCTTGGATTGCCACGGACTTTTTCACGTATCAGATCGGCGGATACACCCTGATCCTTGGACTTATCGCGCTCTCGCTCATGATCCTGGCGGGGTATGGCGGGATGGTAAGCCTGGCCCAGATCACGGTCGCCGGTATTGCGGCCTACGCCATACCGATATTCGGTGAAAACTCGGTGGATGTGCTTGGCCTCGGATGGCCGGGTTGGGTGCTTTACCCCTTCGCCATCTTCGTCGCCGCCCTGTTTTCAACCCTCGTGGGCCTGATCTCCGTACGAACGGAGGGCATCTACACGATCATGATCACTCTGGCGATTGCAGTGTCCTTTTTCTTCTTCGCGCGCCAGAACTATGCATTCTTCAACGGCTTTCAGGGGTTTTCGGGGGTCGATGCGCCACGCTTCTGGGGCGTTTATTGGCGAGATCCGACACCGTTCTACTACCTGTGCCTCGCTGCATCGGCCTTTTTCTTTGCGGCGGTGGCCTACGGTGCGAACTCGACCTTCGGCCTCACATTGCAAGCCATCCGTGACAATCCCCGCCGGATGTCAGCGCTCGGATACAACGTCATCGCGCACCGCGTTTATGCGTTCTTCCTCGCAGGGATCGTGGCAGGGACAGCCGGGGTTCTTCTTGTGCTGTTTAACGGGCGCGTTTCGCCGGGGACGATCGGTGTCGACATTGCAATCGACATCCTCGTGATCGCCGTCGTGGGGGGGCTACGCCACCCGATTGGCCCGTTTGTCGGCGCCCTCGCATTCGTTCTGCTTGAGAACTTTGCCATCGATTTGATCGACCGTGAGCGGTTCAACACCGTGATCGGATTGGCGTTCCTTCTCGTCGTGTTCTTTTCGCCCGACGGCCTCATCGGCCTTTGGCAGAAAGCGGCGGCCCGGTTCCAGCGACCCTCGCTGGACCGAGCTTCCCCAACCAGTGCCTCTGAGACCAGCGACAAGCTGGCAAAGGCCGATAATTCATAATCCATGGGAGGATATGATGAAGACTAAGTCCAAATTTCTAGTTTCGAGCGCTCTGGCATTGATGCTCTCGACAGGCGGTGCCCTGGCTGAAGACATCAAGATGGGTGCCATTGCAGTGCTCGAAGGCGCGTTCGCGGTGCTAGGCGAAGACAGCATGCGCGGAGTTGAGATGGCGCTGGAAGAATTCGGCTACAGCGCGGGAGGGAAGTCCATCGAACTCATCACGCAGTCTTCGGATGCATCCCCGGACAGTGCTGTGCGCGGTGCGCGCAAGCTCGTGGAACAGGACGGCGTCCAGATCCTCGTGGGCCCGCTGTCTGGGTCCGAAGGGATCGCAATCAAGGATTACTCCAAGACCCAGCCCGACGTGACGTTCCTCAATGGCGTTTCCGGCGCTCAGGACACCACGCTGCGCGACCCGTCTGACAACTTCTTCCGCTTCAACACCGAGGGCGCGCAGTGGATGGCCGGCCTGGGTGAGTACGCGTACAACGACAAGGGCTACCGCTCCATGGCTGTGGTGGCGGAAGACTATTCCTTCCCCTACACGCAAGTCTTCGGTTTCCTTGAGCCGTTCTGCCGCCTGGGCGGCTCAGCACCTCAGGACGCGCGGTTCTACGTGCCTATCGGGAACAAGGATTACAGTTCTGTCATCGCGGCGTTGCCCGATGATGTGGACGCGATCTATGTCGCCCTCGGCGGGGCAGATGCAGTCAACTTCCTGACGCAGTACGAGCAGGCGGGCGGCGATCTTCCGCTGGTCGCGGGCTCCATCACTGTGGATCAGACGGTTCTTGGCTCCAAAGGCCGCGTCCGTGACTTCGTCGTCGGCACGCCATCAGCCGGACCGATCTCTGACACCTGGGACGATGAGCGCTGGGCGAGCTTCGTGGCAAAATACAAGGAGATGTTCCCGGATGGCTTCCCGTCACCGTCTCTCTTTGCCCATGGCTACTACATCAACACCAAGGCAGCTTTGCTCGCGCTCGACGAAGTTGGCGGCGATCTGTCTGACGGCGGCGCGGCCATGCGCGAAGTGCTTACAAGTCTCGAGTTCGAGACACCCACCGGCATGGTCAAGCTGGACGAGCGGCGTCAGGCCATCGGTTCCATCTTCCTGACGGAAGTGACCGAGGGCGCTGACGGCAATCTGGTGAACAAGACGATCAGCGTCACCGAAAACGTGAACCAGACCCTGGGCGTCGACTATGAGGAGTTCCTCAAATACGGCGCCGTAAGCCGCGAAAACCCGGTCTGCGAGTAAGCCTTTGGCGCGCACCGACGCTCTTACCCGTCTTCAGTCTGCGGGGCGCTATGCCCTGGAGTTGGAGGCCGTCAGCCGCCACTTTGGTGCGCTGGTGGCTTTGGCCGACATCAATGTCGCGGTCAAAGCGGGGGAGCGTCGCGCCGTCCTAGGATCAAACGGGGCAGGCAAGACGACGCTCTTTAACGCGATTACCGGAGACTTTCCGGTGACGACAGGGCGCGTGCGTTTCTTTGGTGAAGATGTCACCGAATTGCCTGTTCATGACAGGATCCGGCGGGGCCTCCGCCGGACCTACCAGATTTCCCAGCTTTTCACGAACCTGTCGGTGATCGACAATCTCTACCTGGCCTGCCGGGGCGTGTCGCAACAGCGCTTTTCGCTTCGTAGGCCCAAAGTGTCGGATCCGCGCCGCGCCATGGCGGAAACGCTGTGTGAGCTTGTCCATCTGCAGGACGTCAAGGACACCGAGGTCGGCGTCCTCAGCTACGGACAGCAGAGACAACTTGAAATCGGGCTGGCGCTGGCTGGCGCGCCGCGATTTGTCCTCTTTGACGAACCGGCCGCTGGTCTGTCACCCACCGAACGGGTGGAGTTGATCGAGATCCTCCAGGCTCTGCCAGAGCACATCGGCTACATTATCATTGAGCACGACATGGACGTGGCTCTGCGCGTCTCGGAGTCCGTCACGATGATGCACAACGGTCGCATCTTCAAAGAAGGAACCCCCGCTGAAATCGAAAGCGATCCAGAGGTTCAGGCGCTGTATCTGGGGGGCGGACATTGAAGGCCAATGGCGACAGCCGCGCCGTGCTGAAGGTGCGCGGGCTCCATGTCCACTACGGCGCATCCCACGCACTGCAGGGCGTCAATATCGAGCTGAGCGAAGGCGTGCACTCGGTTCTGGGCCGCAATGGCATGGGGAAAACCACGCTGTGCAACGCGGTCATGGGTCTTGTACCGGCCTCATCAGGCTCTGTGCGCTTCGAAGGGCAGGAGCTGATCGGAAAATCGTCTCACCAGATTGCCAAGCTGGGCGTTGGATACACGCCCCAGCGGCGCAGGCTGTGGCCGTCCCTCACCGTCGATGAACACCTGCGCCTGTGCGCGGTGCGCGGCAGTCCGTGGACGCCAGAACGTATCTACGACAGCTTTCCGCGCCTCGCTGAACGCAAGAGCAATGGCGGCGCGCAGCTTTCGGGGGGCGAACAGCAGATGCTCGCGATTTCCCGAGCCCTGCTGCCAAACCCGCGCCTCTTGGTGATGGATGAGCCAACCGAGGGCTTGGCGCCCGTGATCGTCGACCAGGTGGTCGATATGCTCGGACGGATCGCGGGTGAGAGCGATGTTGCGATCCTGCTTGTGGAGCAAAACATCGCCGTAGCGACGGCCGTGGCTCAGGATTGCGCGATCATGGTGAACGGGCGCATCTCCACCGTAATCAACGCGAAGCAACTGAGCGCCGACCGCGCGCTTCAACAGCGCTTGTTGGGGGTGGGACGCCAGGACGAGGCTGCGGCCTTGCCGCCCCGCTCTGGCACGGGCGAGGACACGCAGACGTCTTTCGAGGCCCCGCCCGCCAAACAGGCACCCGAGGCGGACGCCCCCAAGGTTCCCCAAGGTCGATGGCGCTATGTCCCACCCAAGCGCTGGACGAAGGACCACTGGGCGAACGGGGCCCCGTCGGACAGCGCGCCATTGGCAGCGGCCGCCTTGCCGCGTCAGGAGAACCTGGGCCATGACATCCTTGTGGTGGGGACGTTCGACACCAAAGCCACGGAGCTGGGCTTTATCCGCGACAGGATCCTTGCGCAGGGGCTGTCGGTAAAGACGGTGGATCTTTCTACATCCGGCAAGCCGTCTTCTGCAGATATCCCACCACACCACATCGCGATCTGGCACCCGAGCGGCGCAAGCAGTGTCTTTACCGGCGACAGGGGATCGGCCGTTGCAGGCATGCAGACCGCGTTTGAGAGGTGGACGTCCCAGGCCACGGGCATTGCGGGAATGATCTCGGCCTGCGGGTCTGGCGGCACGGCCCTCGTCAGCCCCGCCATGCGCGCCCTCCCCCTTGGCGTGCCCAAGATGCTCATCTCGACCGTGGCCTCAGGGGAGGTCAGCCAGTATGTCGGCCCCTCTGACATGATGATGATGTATTCCGTCACCGACATTCAGGGCATCAACAAGATCAGCTCCAAAATCCTCGCCAACGGGGCAGACGCGCTGGCCGGCGCCGTGAAGTTCACCCGCGAAAACGCGCCGATCATCCCGGCGGGCAAGCCCGCGCTGGGCCTCACCATGTTCGGCGTCACAACCCCTGCTGTTCAGGGGGTCATGAAACTGCTTGAACCCACACATGAATGCCTCGTCTTCCACGCAACTGGCGTGGGCGGCCGGTCCATGGAAAAGCTCGCCGACAACGGGCTTTTGGCGGGTGCGCTCGATCTCACCACGACCGAGATCGCGGACTTCGTTTGCGGCGGCGTTTTTTCAGCAGATGAGGACCGCTTCGGCGCGTTCATCCGCAATCCCATGCCCTATGTCGGCTCCGTGGGGGCCGTGGACATGTGCAATTTCGGCGCGCCGGAAACCGTGCCCGAGAGATATGCAGGGCGGCACCTCTACCCGCACAATCCGCAAGTCACGATCATGCGCACCACAGCAGAAGAGAACACCAAGATCGGCACCTTCATCGCCAGCCGCGTGAACGAGATGCCGGGACCGGTGCGATACCTCCTGCCGCTCAAGGGGGTGTCGGCCATGGACGATGAGGGGCGACCCTTCCACGATCCAAAGGCCACCGGCGCGCTCTTTGACGCGATCCGTCACACCTTCAAGCCGAGCGACACCCACCACCTCATAGAGCTCGACTGCCACATCAACGATCCGGCTTTCGCAACGGCCGCCGTCGACGCCTTTCACGAGATTTCAGGCCACCACCAAGGAGCCCGCCATGCCTAGATTTGAACGCGCCGCATTGATGGAAAAGTTCCTGGCAATGAAAGCCGCGGGTCAGCCAATCATCGGTGGCGGCGCCGGCACCGGCCTGTCAGCGAAATGCGAGGAGGCCGGTGGCATCGACCTTATCGTGATCTACAATTCCGGACGCTACCGCATGGCCGGTCGTGGATCCCTGTCTGGCTTGCTGGCTTACGGCAACGCCAATGACATCGTCATGGAGATGGCCAGTGAGGTCATCCCCGTTACAGAAAAGACGCCTGTCCTCGCTGGCGTGAACGGCACCGATCCATTCTGCAACTTCGATGCCTTCCTCGATGACCTCAAAAGGGTCGGGTTTTCTGGGATCCAGAACTTCCCGACGGTGGGCCTCATCGACGGCAACTTCCGTGCCAACCTGGAAGAAACCGGGATGTCCTACGGGATGGAAATCGATGTCGTCGCGATGGCGCACCAAAAGGACATGCTGACGACGCCCTATGTCTTCTCGGAAGAGAACGCCGCCGACATGGCCAAGGCCGGGGCCGATGTGATCGTCTGCCATCTTGGCCTCACCACCGGCGGCAGCATCGGCGCGGAAACGACGGGCTTCAAGATGGAGGAGTGTCCGGGCGTCGTGGATGCCTGGGCCGAAGCGGCCCTCAAGGTCAACAAGGATGCTGTCGTCCTCGTCCATGGCGGCCCTGTGGCGATGCCGGAAGACGCTGAATTCATCCTGAAGAACACCGAAAACTGCCACGGCTTCTACGGCGCCTCCTCTATGGAACGGCTGCCGACCGAGCTGGCACTCACGGAACAGACACGGGCCTTCAAGGCCATCAAAGCGCGGTAGGGAGGCCCTCATGGCGGGCAGCATCATCATCTGGATCATCGGGATCATCATCGCGATCATCATCGCGGTCTGGCTTCTGAACTGGCTCTACTTCCGAACCACCAAGGAGCGCGCGTTCGTGCGCACCGGCATGGGCGGCGAGAAGGTGGTGATCAATTCGGGGGCCTTCGTGATCCCCGTGATCCACGAGATCACACCGGTGAACCTGAGCCTCGCGCGCCTGAGCGTGGCGGCAGCCAAGGAGGAGGCGTTGATCACCGCCGACCGGATGCGTGTCGACGTCGACGCAGAGTTTTTCGTGCGGGTCGAACCAACGGACACAGCCGTCTCGAGCGCCGCGGCGACACTCGGGCGCATGACCACGAGCGCCGACGAGCTTTCCGCCTTTTTCGCAGGTGAGTTCCTCGCCGCTCTGCGCTCTGCAGCGTCCGAGCAATCGATGACCGATATCCACCAGAACCGCGCCGGTTACGTTGCGCGCGTCCGGGAAATCGCCTCGGCAGCCGTCTCAAAGTCCGGGCTGACGCTCGACACGGTTGCAATTCGCAACCTCGATCAGACGGCGCTGGAATACTTCAACCCTGCCAACAGCTTTGACGCAGAGGGCCTGACGCAACTCATTGAACTCGTGGAAGACCGCCGCAAGCAACGCAATGATATCGAACAGCGCGCCATCGTGGCCATCCGCGAAGCAAACTTGGCCGCTGAGAAGGAAACGCTGCAACTCGATCGTGAAAGCGAACTTGCGCGCCTCGCCAAAGAGCAGGACGTCGAACGCTCCCGCGCGGCCCAAAAGGCGTCGATCAGTCGGGAGCAGGCGGAAAAGGATGCTGAGGCCGAAAGCGCGCGGATCACCGCGCGTCAGGCAACCAACCAGCAGGAAATCGCGGCGAAAGAAGAGGTGGAGCGCGCGCGCATCGCCTCTGACCGGGCTCTCGATGAAAGCCGTGTCCTGCGGGATCAGGAACTGCGCACCTTGGAAATCAGTCGGCAGCAAGTCGTGGAAATGGCTGAGATCGAAAAGGAGATAAAGGTCCTTCAGAAATCCGCGTCAGAAGCAGACGAGCGCATCAAGACCGGTGAACGTCTTGCCGATGCCGCCAAAGCCGAAGAAGGCATCGCCACCGCCAGAGAGACCGAAAGCGCACGTCGATCGGCCGAGATCTCAAAGATCATGAGCGAGAAGGACGCAGCAGCCGAACAGCTGCGGGCGGCCGTTGCTGCCGAAGCTGAAAAGATCATGAACGAAGCCGACAATATGCTGAGCGAGGAAGCGCGACTTGGCCGCCTGCGCAAAGCCCTCATCGACAAGCTCGAGGTCATCATCCGCGAAAGCGTCAAGCCCATCGAAAAGATCGATGGGATCAAGGTTGTACATATGGGCGGTATGGGCGGTGACGGCGGCGGCGGGAGAACGCCCACTGACGAGGTCATCGACAGCGCCTTGCGCTACCGCGTGCAAGCGCCTCTCATTGACGAGTTGATGAAAGAGGTCGGCGTCGAAGGCAGCGTCTCGAAAATGGGCGATGTCTTCCGCGCAGCGCGCGATGCGCAGTCCATCGCGGAGAAGGCAGAGAAAGACAAAAAGGATGGCTAGCGTCGACGTCTCATCGGTCATCGGTGCCGGGATCGAGCGGGTCTGGGCGATCGTCCGAGACTTCAACAACATGCCCCATTGGCATCCCTTATTGGACCGCAGTCGCATCGAAGGGGGCGCCCCTTCGGATCAGATCGGCTGCGTGCGCAACTTCTACCTGACAGACGGAGGCAACATCCGGGAGCGGTTGCTGTCGCTGTCGGATCGGGACCACAGTTTTTGGTATTCGATCCTGGAGAGCCCGATGCCGCTCACCAACTATGTCGCGGGACTGGAGCTCCAGAAGATCACCGACGGGGACCGCACCTTTGCGCGTTGGCGCGCGACGTTCAACTGCGCTCCCGAAGATGAAGACGGCCTCGTGACCCTGATCGGGGCGGACGTTTTCCAGGCGGCGTTTGACGCGCTCAATGCGCGGTTGGCGGGCTGAGCAATGAAGACGATCAAGGGACCCGGCCTTTTTCTGGCGCAGTTTGCAGGCGACACCGCCCCCTACAATTCGTGGGACGGCATCACGAAATGGGCCGGCAATTGCGGCTACAAAGGCGTTCAGATCCCGTCCTGGGACGGGCGCATCTTCGATCTGGAAGAGGCTGCGAGGTCAAAGGCTTATTGCGAGGATCTGCGGGGGGTCGCGGCCCGAAACGGGGTCGAGATTACGGACCTCTCCACGCATCTTCAGGGGCAGCTCGTGGCCGTGCACCCGGCCTACGACCAGATGTATGACGGCTTTGCAGAGCCATCCGTCCACGGCAATCCAAAGGCCCGCCAGGAATGGGCAGTGGAACAAGTGCGCCTGGCGCTGCAGGCCTCCCAAAACCTCGGGCTGACAACCATGGCGAGCTTCTCCGGTGCGCTGGCATGGCCCTACATCTACCCTTGGCCGCAGCGCCCGCCGGGGCTCATTGAAACTGCCTTTGACGAACTCGCAAGACGCTGGCGCCCCATCCTCGACTACGCCGAAGAGTGCGGCGTCGACATCTGCTACGAGATTCACCCGGGCGAGGACCTCTGCGATGGCATCACCTACGAGATGTTCCTGGAGCGCGTCGGCAATCACGCCCGCGCCAACATGCTCTATGATCCCAGCCACTACGTGCTTCAGCACCTCGACTACCTAGACAATCTCGACATCTACCGGGACCGCATCCGGATGTTCCACGTCAAGGACGCTGAGTTGAACCCCACGGGCCGTCAGGGGGTCTATTCCGGTTTTCAGCCCTGGGTGGACCGAGCCGGGCGCTTCCGCTCTCTGGGTGACGGGCAGGTCGATTTCGGCGCGATCTTCTCGAAGATGGCGGCGATGGACTTCGACGGGTGGGCCGTAGTGGAATGGGAATGCTGCCTCAAACATCCGGAGGTCGGCGCGCGCGAGGGCGCGGCCTTCGTCAAACGCCACATCATCGAAGTGACCGAGCGGGCCTTTGACGACTTCGCCGACGCAGGCACCGATGAAGCAGCCAACCGCTCTGCGCTGGGGCTCGACCCCTAGATGCTTGCGGGCTTCAACCTTCTGCTTTGGACGACCGAGCTGACCGAGGAGCTTTTGCCGAAGTGCAGCGCCCTCAAGAACGCCGGCTATGACGGCGTCGAGATACCGGTGTTCCAGGGGAACCCGTCAGCGTACCGCGTCATGGGGACGAGGCTCTCTGATCTGGGACTGCGGCGCACCGCCGTTGGCATCGTGCAGAGCCCCGAAGCCAACCCCATGAGCCTCAACACCGCGACGCGGCAGGCAGGCGTCGACCATCTCAAGTGGATGGTGGAATGTTGCGAGGCTGCGGGCGTGGAATTGCTCTGTGGCCCGTTTCACCAACCGCTCGGGATCTTCACGGGCGAGGGCCCCACGGAGCGCGAGCTCGACGTCCTCGCCCAGTCACATCGCGACATGGCCTACTTCGCCGCGAGTGCGGGTGTTCAACTCTCCGTCGAGCCCCTGAACCGGTTTGAGTGCTACGCGCTGAACACCATGGCCCAGTCGGCAGACCTGGTGAAACGCGTCGGCCAGCCTGGCTATGGCTGCCTCTTTGACACGTTCCATGCAAACATCGAGGAAAAGAGCCTCGCCGAGGCTATCCAGGTGGGCGGATCTGCGATCAATCACGTCCACTTTTCAGAGAACGACCGTGGCGCACCCGGCAGCGGGCATATCGACTTTGCCGCGGCCACGACTGCCCTCAAAGCGATTGGGTACGACGGCTGGATCGTAGTGGAAGCCTTCGGTCAGGCCCTGGCCGAGATCGCAGCGGCCACCAAGGTGTGGCGACCGCTCTACGGGCGGGAAGACGACGTGATCAACGCCGGGATCACGACCATCCGTTCGCATTGGAACGCCGCGCCGGCAAAGGCCCGGGCGGGGCGTATCAAGCTCGGTATGGTGGGCGGCGGAAATGAGGCCTTCATCGGGGCCGTACATCGCATCGCCAGCCGCATCGATGATCGCTATGAACTCGTGGCGGGGGCGTTGAGCTCGACACCCGAACGGGCGCGCAAATCCGGCGAGGCGCTCGGATTGGCCCCCGACCGCACCTACCCGGACTTCCGCGCCATGCTCGCGGGTGAACAAGCAAGGCCGGACGGGATCGAGGCCGTCAGCATCGTGACCCCGAACCACATGCATTTTGAACCTGCCGCGGCCTTCCTGAAAGCGGGCATTCATGTGCTTTGCGAGAAACCTGTGACCTCCTCGAAAGCGGATGCGCGAAAGCTGGCCGCGATCGCAGATCAGTCGCGCTCCCTTTTCATCCTCACACACAACTACACCGGCTATCCCATGGTGCGGCAAGCGCGCGCGATGGTGGCGGACGGCAGGCTGGGCGCCATCCGCGTCGTGCAAGTGGAGTACCCGCAAGACTGGCTTGCGAAACCTCAGGACAACAAGCAGGCCGAATGGCGCACGGACCCCGCACGCAGTGGCCTCGGGGGGTCAACCGGGGATATCGGGACCCACGCCTTCAACCTGGCAGAATTCATCAGCGGCCTGGAAGTTGAGAGCCTCGCCGCAGATCTGCAAAGTTTCGTCCCCGGTCGCAGGCTCGATGACAATGCCCACGTACTCCTGCGCTTTCGTGGCGGCGCACGGGGGGTGCTCTGGTCAAGTCAGGTCGCAGCGGGCAACGAAAATGCCCTGCGCATTCGCGTCTTTGGTGAGGAAGGTGGCCTAGAATGGGCACAGGAAGACCCGAATGCCCTCTGGTACACGCCGCTGGGCGAAAGCAAGCGGCTGATCACGCGGGGCGGTGCCGAGGCGCTGGCCGACGCCAACCGCGTCACGCGAACACCGCCGGGGCATCCGGAAGGCTACCTCGAGGGTTTTGCAAACATCTATTCGGAGGCGGCTCTGGCCATTATTGCCGCACGCGCTGGCGACGCAATTCCCGACGACGTGACATTCCCAGGCATGAAAGAGGGCCTGCGCGGCGTAGGGTTCATCACCGCCTGCGTGAAGTCGTCTGATCGCAATGCCGCATGGGTCCAACTCGACCCCTAGATGTGAACGCGCCTGAACGGGCCCGCGGGCCCCATCGCGCTCCCCTCAGAAAGCGACGCTGTCGCCGCCTTTCAAATCCAAGATAGCTCGTGCCTCGTCAGGCGATGCGACAGAAAGGCCGAGGCCTTCTATGATCTGGCGCACTTTGGTGACCTGCACCGCGTTAGATGTGGCCAGCTCGCCCTTTCCGGCCCAGATGCTGTCTTCCAGCCCCACCCTGACATTTCCGCCCAACGACGCCGCCTGAGCAGCGATGCGCAATTGATTGGCTCCCGCGCCAAGCACAGACCAGCGGAAGTCATCGCCAAAGAGACGATCAGCCGTGCGTTTCATGTGCAGGACATCCTCGGGATGCCCCCCGATGCCCCCGAGAAGACCAAACACCGATTGCACAAAGAACGGCGCCTTCACCAGTCCGCGGTCAGCGAAATGGGCCAGGTTGTAGAGATGCGAGATGTCATAGCATTCGAACTCAAACCGTGTGCCGTTGCCGTAGCAGGTCTCGAGGACGTATTCGATGTCCTTGAAAGAGTTGCGGAATACGAGGTCACGGGAGCCTTCGAGGTGCTCACGCTCCCAGTCGAACTTGAAGTCCGTGAACCGATTGAGCATCGGGTAGAGCCCGAAGTTCATCGATCCCATGTTCAGCGAGGCGACCTCTGGCTGATAATGCGCGGCGGGCGCAACGCGCTCTGCGACCGTCATGTAAGGGCTACCACCGGTGGTGATGTTGACGACCGCGTCCGTGCCCTGCTTGATGCGGGGAAGAAAGGGCGCAAACCCCTCAGCGCTCTGGTCTGGGCGGCCGGTTTCCGGGTCGCGAGCATGCAGATGCAGGATCGCAGCACCGGCTTCGGCGGCGGCGATGGCTTCTGACGCAATCTCATCGGGCGTGATGGGAAGATAAGGGGTCATCGACGGCGTATGTATCGCCCCCGTGATCGCGCAGGTGATGATGACTTTACCGTTTTGAGTAGCCATGGACCTTACCCGCCAAAGCGTGGTTCTGGCAGGCCCTTAATCCCAAGCCCGGTGACCTTGAAAAGGTTACCAGCCTGAAACTGCGGCTTTGCCTGAACTGCAAACATGTCATGCACGGCGGGGTGCTTCACCCGGGCCATGGAGGTCACGTAGATCTCGTCCAGATTGTCGCCTCCAAACATGACGCTGGTGATGTTCTTGACGGGCATGCCGATGCGCATATCGATGCTTCCATCCGGGGCATACCGCACAAGATCCCCGGAAATGAGCTGGGCATTCCACATGTAGCCTTCCGCATCCACCGTTGAGCCGTCCGCCACGCCCTCGTCGTCCTTGGTCGAGGCATGGACCCGCTTGTTGGACAGGTTGCCCGTTTCGATGTCGTAGTCGTAGGCCCAGAACTCCTCGATGAACGTGTCGGCGATGTAGAAGGTCTTGTCGTCCGGGCTCCAACACGGACCGTTGGTGCACATCAACCCGTCTTCGACTTTGGTGACGCTCAGATCCGGGTCGAGCCGGAAAAGGCCGCAATTCTTGAGCTCTTCGAGGTCATCCATGCCGCCCGCGAAGAAGCGCCCGCGGCGATCAACCTTGCCATCATTGAGGCGAGTACGCTCGATCTCGGCATCCACTTCCTGAATGAGGTCCAACTCGAGTTTGTCGTCCTTGATGTCCATGAAGTAAAAGCCATCGCACATCGCCGCGACCATCCCGCCCTTTTCGCGCAGGGCCATTGCACCGATGTCCTTGGGCAACGCCCAGCTTTCGACCTTTCCGCTTTTGGGATCCATGCGCCACACGGCGTCGAGGTCAAAGCGGGGGCCTGTACAGTCGAGCCAATAGAGACGCCCTTCATCCACGTCCCAGACGGGGCCTTCACCCAGGTGGTTATGGCACTCAAGGACGCATTCGATGGTCACAGACATCGTGGGATTCTCCAGTCTTTTGGGTCGTGCTCAGTTCGGTTTGATCGCGACCTTCATCGCGCCGTCCTTGCGTTGTTCGTAGGTTTCAAGCGCGGTCGCGAAATCCGACAGTGGGAAGGTGTGCGACATCAGGGGCCTGAGATCGACACGGCCTTGATGCATCAGTGCGATCGCTGGCTGCGCGGTGTTCGGGTTCGCGCGGTTGCCGATGAGTTCGACCTCATCGAGAACCATCCGCTTGATCGGGATTTCCGGATCGCCGTGCGGGATACCGATCATCGAGACCACGCCACCCTTGGCCGCCGCCAGACAGCCTTCCCGGATTGCCTTAGCCGTGCCCGCGCATTCAAGGACACGGGGCACGCCGAGACCGTTGGTATATTCATGGACAGTCTTGAGCACGTCCTGGCTGCGGTAATCGATGCCGATACCGCCGAGCTTTTCGGCAAGCTTGAGCCTCTCGCCACTCCCGGCGATGAAGACGCGACCGGCGCCCATGGCCAGCGCGCACAGAAGCGCCATCAACCCTTGCGGACCGGTGCCCATGATCAGGACGTCATCGCCAGCCTCCATCCGGCTGCGATTGACGGTGTAGAGTGCGATGCTCAGCGGATCGACGCAGGCCGCGTATTCGAGGTCCATCTCGTCGGGGATCTTATAGACGCTCTTGACCGAAGCAGCCATGTACTGCGCATACGCGCCGGGGGTAATGTGCCCGTGCTGCCGATGGCCCGCTTTCAGGTTTCCGTACTCGGTGCAAAGCGTGTACCGGCCCTTCATACAGTTCGCGCAATAGCCACAGCCGACATGCGAGATCGCAGCAACGCGATCCCCCGCTTTCCAACCTAGCGCAGCCGCTTTCGGGCCGGTCTTTTCGACCGTTCCGGACCATTCATGCCCAGGTGTGAAGGGAAAGGCCGGCGGCCAGAACCCTGGGAAGTCACCCTGGATGATGTGGGGATCGGTGCCGCAAATGAATGTCGTGTCGACCTTGACCAGCACCTCATCATCCACGGCGACGGGCACCGGTACCTCTTGCACCGAAAACTCGCGGGGCGCGGTCAATACCAGCGCTTGCATGGTGTTGCTCATGACATTCATCCGGCTACTCCTTGACTTGAATTACGTTCTTGAAGGGCGCGCCAAATCCGTTCTGGCGTAAGTGGCAGGTCGTTGATGACAACGCCGGTCGCATCGGCAATGGCTGCGCCCAGCGCAGGAGCAGTGCAGAGGATGGCCCCTTCGCTGACCCCTTTGGAGCCCTTGGGCCCGGGCCCGTCTTCGTTTTCGATCATGCCCGTCATCAGGCGTTCCGGCATGTCTTTGGTGGTCACGATGCGGTAGTCGATCGCACCCAGATTGCGGATCCTGCCCACGTCATCAACGAGGACCTGCTCGTAGAGCGAATGCCCAAGGCCCATGATCGCGGCACCCTCGTCCTGCATTTCCACCTGAAGGGGATTGAGGGCCTTGCCCACATCCCCAACGGTGACGTGTTTATGGATCGTGACTTCTCCGGTGGCTTCATCGACCTCCACTTCAAACGCAGTGCAGTTGAATTCGAAGAAGGCAGGCGAGCCGCCGAGGGGGTGGTCCTTCACGGTGGGCTTGCGCATGCGGCCATTGCCGATGAGCTCTCCGTTCCAGCTTCC
This sequence comes from Pseudomonadota bacterium, assembly GCA_038751055.1. GTDB lineage: Bacteria > Pseudomonadota > Alphaproteobacteria > Rhodobacterales > Rhodobacteraceae > Shimia_B. Next base: position 31,487 of record JBCDGS010000011.1, read on the forward strand.
GAGGTTGCGCCGCACGAAGTCGAAAATCGGCTCAGCGCCCGACGGGAGGACGATCTGGCCGTCATCAATACGGATCTCGTCTTCCGGGATCCCGAGCGTATCCGCGGCCAGCTCGATGACCTGGCCATGGATATCTTCGCAGGCGCGCGTGATGGCCGTTCCCATGAAGACGGTCGAACGGCTCGCAGAGGTCTGCAGGTCAAAGGGCACGACGGCCGTGTCCCCCATGACCACCTTCACACGGGCATAGGGTGCGCCCAGCAGATCGGCAGCGAGTTGGGCGAAAATCGTCCGCGCACCTTGCCCCATGTCAGAGGTTCCGGCGTAGACAAGGATCGATCCATCCGCGAGGAGCCGCACCGTCGAATTCGAAAGGCCCGTCGTCGCGCCCGCCTTGATCCCCACGGCGATCCCGCGGCCACGGCCCGGCGCTTTCGGCGTTTCCCAACCCATGATATCGGCGGCCTTCTGGACACATTGAAGCCAATGCCCGTCAGCAGGCTCATCCCCTGGCACGATCTCATCGCCCCTGTCCGCGACGTTGCGCATGCGAATGTCAAAACCACTGATCCCGAGGCGCCGGGCGCCCTCATTGATCTGGCCCTCAACGGCCCAGTTCACCTGAGGCGTCCCGAAACCGCGATATGCACAGCTCGGCGTGGTGTGAGAGAGGACCGCGCGGGCGCGAATGCGAACGTTTGGCACCCGGTAGGGCCCTGCCGCCAGGTAGTTGCCCTTGGTTGTCACGCGCTCCGCCACATCGACATAGGCACCAATCAGGTAGTTCGATTGAATGTCGTGGAACAGGATATCGCCCGCATCTGAAAAACCGGTCCGAACGTGGACTTTTGCGCCCGCGCGGCGCACGGCCTGGAATGTCTCTTCCAGCGTCAGCACCAGCCGCACAGGACGCCCGATCCGCCGCGACACGAGCGCGACGAGCGGCTCGAATTTTGGGATCTGCTTGCCACCAAATCCACCTCCGGGATCGGGCGCCAGAACGTGGACAGCGCTGAGCGGCAGATCAAAAAGCCCCGCCATGATCTTTTGCAAGAGGAACGGATGCTGGACGGGGCTCCAGATCTTCAGGCTGTCTTCTTTCGCGTCGACGATAAACCCGTGCGGCTCAATGGCGAAATGCGTGACCATGGGGAAGGTGTAGGTGTTCTTTACCACCAGATCGGCGCCGGTGGAGTCGATATCACCCCAAGCCCATTCCATCTCTTTCAAGATATTGGAGTGGGCCCATTTGCTATCGCCCCGCAGGCTCGGATCCTGCACCAGCGGTGCATCCTCTGCCAGTGCCGCGTCAATGCTCGTGACGACAGGAAGCGCCTCGTAGTCGACGTCCACGAGCCCCGCCGCATAGGCCGCGACGTCCTTGCTTTCGGCGACGACGGCGGCGACCGGCTCTCCGTGATAGCGGGTCTCGCCCACGCCAATGACGGGCCGGTCTTTATAGGCGGGTCCAAAGCGCGGAACGGGCTGCGGCAGGTCCTCGGCCGTGATGACGTCGATCACACCCGGAACGGCCATGGCCCTTCTGGTATCGATCCCGTTGATCTTCGCGCGTCCCACATCGAGTGTGACGAGCTTGAGATGCGCCATATCTGCGATCTGAAGATCGGCGAGGAACGCCTGGCTGCCGTTAACGCGTTCCACCCCGCCGAGACGGCTTATGTCCGCCCCCACGGTCTTGCCGCGCACGGGGGCCGTCGTGTGCATGTGCACATCGCGACCGGCGGCATCGCGCATGGCCTCGAACATCCGATTGTACCCGCCGCACCGGCACAGGTTTCCGGACAGGGCTTCGCGCACCTGCGCCTCGTCGGCTTCCGGCGCTTCGCGGTGCAGCGCCTCGGCGGACATGACCATCCCTGGGATGCAAAACCCGCACTGCACGCCGCCGCATTTGAGGAAACTGTGCTGCACTGTGCTGAGCTGCCCGCCAGAGGACAGCCCCTCGACCGTTTCAACGGATTTCCCGTGACCCTCCACCGCCAAAAGCAGGCATGAATTTACGGGTTGTCCGTCCACCATGACGGTGCAGGCGCCACATTCACCCACCGAGCAGCATTCCTTGGCTCCTTTGAGACCGCACGTATCGCGCAGGAAATCCAGCATCGATGTGTGCGCCGCCACCTCATGGCTCACAGGATCACCGTTCACCAAGAGCCGCACTGTCTTTGTCGCGCCGAAGCCGTCATAGGCGTTCCCGGACCTGAGCGTATCAGGCATCGGACGACCCTCCCCCTGCCCGGCGCGCATGGGCGGTTGCGAGGGATCGCTCGGCCATTACGCACAGCATCGCGGACCGGTAGTCGGCCTGGGCCCGTACGTCCGAGATGGGGGTGGCCTGGGCCGCGAGGTGCATGATGGCTGCCGTCCGCTCCGACGCGGCGGCTTTCACGTTGCCCAAGACGTTCGTCTCGTCGCGCAAAACCAAGGGCCTCGGCGACACGGCCCCGAAGGTCACGGTGACCTGTCCGGCATCATCGATATTCATGCACATGTTGGTCGTGGCCAGATCGACGCCGCGTCGGCGGGTGATCCGGTCAAAAGCACACCCGTGTTGGCCCTGAGGCAGTGGGATGCGCACAGCGGTCACGATTTCCCCCGGCGAGAGGTCAATCTGCCGGTTGCCCTCGATGAAATCGGCCACGAGCCGCGTACGCATCCCTTGGAGCCCGTGGATCTCTACTTCTGCGCCATAGGCTGCGAGGACAGGGACGGTATCAGCTGCCGGCGAGGCGTTGCAGATGTTTCCGGCAAGCGTTGCCCGGTTCCGGATCTGGATCGAACCGACGACACTTGCGGCGTCCCGCAAGGCCGGGAAAACCCCGCGGCCGTCCAGATAGGCCTCAAGCGCTGTCATGGTCGTGCCTGCGGACACACGCATCACGCCATCGACTTCGCTGATATCGGAGCGAAGTTCGGCCACCTGTTTAAGATCGATTACAAGGTCCGTTTCGATCGCACAGTGCCTGAGACCGACGGTCAAATCCGTACCACCGCTCAGCAGGCGCGAGGTAGTCGCGTTCTCTGCCGCAACCGAGCATGCTTCGGCCAAGTCCTTCGGCAGCATGTAGTCAAACGGCTTCATTGCGCAGGGTCCATGGGATCGATGGGATGGATTGGAAGTGATGGATCAAAGTACCTCTCCCGGGGCGGATCTCTCCGACCCGGGAGAGACCGTCTTACATCGCTTCGAGGCTCAGCACTTCGTCGCCGTCAACCTGGCCGACTTGCTCGAGCCCGCCGTCCTGCCATTGGAAGATGCCAAAGATGCCGGCGACGATGCCGGTATCAGTGTATTCCATGGAGCCGGTAACGCCATCGTAATTGATCTCCTTGCCCGCGCGCAGCGCTGCAAGGCCATCTTCGTAGCTGTAGACGACATCACCTTCGCCGCCGGTCACCTCGTACATGGCCTTTGACCAGCTCTCGGTGTTCAGCTCCCCGGACTTTTCGATGGCAAGCGCGGAGGCGACGAGCAGGTCGAAGTACTGGATCGCGTAGGAGTTCGATGCATCGCCGATGTCGTCGATCCACTGCGACGCATTCGCGAATGCCATGTAGGGCTCGAATGCGGGATTGTCGCTATGCGCATTCGCGGCAAGAACGACCGCTTCGTGCTGTGCAATCGCGCTTTCGGTGGCCGTCTCGTAGAACTCGGTTTCCTGCCACTCGCCAGAGCCGACAATGTACCAGTTGGCCCCGGACTCAGCCGCGTTCTTCACGAAGCTTCCGCCCGCCTGCGGGGACGAGAACATGACGACGGCTTCAGGGTTCAGACGGTTGATGCGCGACACCACCGAGCGGTAGTTGCTTTCACCGGCCTGGATGTCGAAGTCGCCGAGCACTTCAAAGCCGATGGCTTCCGCTGTGCGGACGGCAGCTTCTTTCTGAAGCTGGGAGCCGGAGACCTCGGTCGCCACGATCACCACGTTTTTCTTGCCCGCGTCACGGACATGGAGCAACGCAGCCGTGCCGTTGGCCGTATCGAGGGGCGAGCCCCGGAAGATCGGCTCACCGGCCACGCCGCCGATCGAACCTTCGATCGCGCCACCATGGACGGAGGGCATGAGCGGCAGGCTGTTCTCGGCCACGGTCTCGAGCATGAACTCGCGATAGGACAGATAGCTGTGGGCCGGGTTCAGCAGAATCTGAACGTTGTCGCTATCCACGAGTTTCCGCGCCGCTCGCGCTTCGCCCACAGTGCCGATATCCTGGTGGATCGCACGAAGCGCTTTGCCCAGAGGCGGATCCTGGTTGATCTTCGACAGCACCATTTCAGTCACGCCGTCAAAGAACGGACCAAATGCACCGAATTCCCCGGTATGATAGGTCAGATGTCCCACGACGATTTCTTCGTCGGCCAAGGCCGGGGCCGCAATGCCCATGCCCGTCACAAGGGCGGTGGTGAGTGCTAGTGTCTTACGTGTCATCGATGTTTCCTCCACTAATCGACTTTCAGTTTTTTAGATGTGATAGGCGGCTGTGATGTCGCTCATCTCCAGCTCGGACCGCGGGCGTAAGAGGTGCATCTCGCCCAGCGAGAGCACCATCACACGATCTGCGATTTCGAGCGTTTTGACCGCGTTCTGTTCTGCCAGAACGATGGTCAGACCCTTCTCTTTCCGAGTCTCCGCAATGCTTGAGAACAAGGTGTCCACAAACAACGGCGACAACCCGGCCGAGGGTTCATCCAAAAGCAGGACTTGAGGGTCCTGCATCAATGCCCGCCCAACGGCGAGCATCTGTCCTTCCCCACCCGAAAGCGACCCCGCCGCCTGGCTGCGGCGCTCTTTCAGGCGCGGGAACAGGTCAAAGACCTCATCGAGTTTCTCTTGCTTGCTCCGGTGCCCGGTGCGCCCGCCGATGGACAGGTTTTCCTGCACCGACAGGTCGGGGAACACGTTCCCTTCCTGGGGCACGTAGGCGACGCCCGATCCCGGCATGGCGTAGGCGGGCATTCCCGACACGTCCTTGCCATCAAGCGCCAACTTTCCAGCTTGCAACGGCAACAGTCGCGCGAGGGTCTTGAGAAGCGTCGACTTCCCGGCCCCGTTCGCCCCGAGCACGGCGAAAATCTCGTCGCGCACCTGAAAGGTGAGGTCCTTGAGGACGCTCATTTCACCGTAGCCGCTGCGCAGCCCTTGCACGTCAAACATCGCTCAGAGCCCCATGTACTTTTCGGCAACGACACGGTTTGCCTTCACCTCTTCCGGGGCACCTTCGAAAAGGATGCTGCCTTCAGAGAGGAAGTGGACGTAGTCGCAATATTCCCAGATCAGCGGCAGATCGTGTTCCACCACGACCACACGCATTGACCCGCTCGCCACCTTTTCGCGGATCATGTCCATGACCGTGCGGGTAATGTCCTCGGGCAGCCCCGCCGTCGGCTCGTCCATAAGGAGGAGCTTCGGCTCGCTGATCAGGCACCGCAGGATGTCGACAAGCTTCTTCTCACCGCCCGATCGGGCATAGCCGTCGCGATCCGTGAACGGGAAAGCCTCGACCAGATGCGCCACGCGCTCCTCGATCTCGTCGCTGTCGCGCTCGCCGGCGAAGATGCTCATGAACCCTTCGGCCTTGGGGGACGTCGCCGCCAGTCGCAGGGAGTCCTTGATGGTCAGGCTGTCAAAGCCCTGGATCCGTTGGTTCGTCTTGATCAGACCGATCCGCGCCACTTCATGGCTTCTGAGCGGGTTGAGCTTTTTGACGCCCGCGCCGGTATCAAGGCGGATCTCTCCGCTCGATGGCGCAATCCGGCGGGTCAAGAGACCCATGAGCGTGCTCTTACCCGCGCCATTGGGCCCGATCAGCCCCTCAAGGCCCTTGGCCCCGAAGGCGACCTTCTCGATGTTGACGACCTCATGGGCGTGGTAGGCCTTGGTCAGGTTTGTCGCTTCAAGCTGCATGGCCTAACCCTCCCTCACGGCGGCGCCAGGGGTGGGGGTCGGGCGTGGTCGGGCCCGCACGCGCGGTCCGTCTTCGCCCAACATGCCGGACGGTCGGAACATGATGATGAGAACCAGCAGGAGCCCGTAGCAGAAGAGCTTGAAATTCGGCAGCAGGATTGCCTGCTCAGTGGGCACTGGCGCGTAGGTCTCGATCAGGATGTCAAAGAGGCCAAAGGTGGCGAACACCCCGATCAGAGCCCCGAGACTGTGGCTCTTGCCTCCGAGAACCAGCGCGATCCAGACCGCAAAGGTTAACGAGGGCGCAAGGTGGTAAGGCACGAGGAACTGATGCAGTGGCGCCGTCATACCGCCCAAAGCCGCCATCAATGCGCACGTGACGACGAACGTCATGCGCTTGACGCCAGCGGTGTCTTTGCCAAGGCTCGCGGCCAGCTCCTCATTGTCGCGGATCGCGATGAGCTGGCGGCCCAACCGGCTATCGCGCAGCTTGGCAGAGCCCCAGATCAGAACGGCCACCACAATCACCAGAAAGATGAAGTAGACGACGTTCCGGCTCCCCAGTTCGGGGAAGGGAAAGCTGATCATGCCAAGCCCTTTCACGCCGCCAGTAAGCTGCTTTTCGGTCACAACGAGCGTGGAGATGACGGCCGCCAGGGCGAGTGTGGCCGCCAGGATGGCTTGGCCGCTTCGCTGCAAAACGAGGTAGGCCAGAACGTAGGCAACCACGCCTGACAAAACAGAGGCCAGCACGATCGCGGGCAAGAGAGGCACCGCGTAGGTAACGTAGAGAACGCCAGTGCCGTAAAGCCCCAGACCCCAGAACCCGACAACGCCAAAGTTTGGAATGCCGGTCATACCGAACTGCACGTGCAGCAGCTGTGCCAGCCCGATGTAGATGAGCATCAAAGAAAGGGAGAAGATCAGATAATCCATTAAGCTGTCCTCGCGCCACGGAAGGTCAGGACACCGATGAAGGCCATCAAGAGCACCACTTCGGCATAGAGCGGCTTGGTCACCAACGTGATGAACGCGGTCAGAATGCCCGCGACGACAGCAGCGACCGCTGCGCCCCGAACGCTGCCGATACCGGCAACGATGGTCACCAGCATGGTGATCAGAATGATGTTCCAGCCCATGTAGGGCGTGACCTGGGCGAAGACGCCCGAGAAGACCCCAGACAACCCTCCAGCACAGCCCGCGATGAACCAGATCGCGATGGAGGTCCGGTGCGGATTGATGCCGCTGGCCATGGCCAGATCGTGGTTGTTGGCCAGGCCCCGCATCTGTTCGCCAAGCCCGGTATTGTAGATCATCCAGTAAAGAATGCCTGCAGTGAGCACGACGAGCCCAAGCGCGATGAGCTGCAAGTTCGTGGCACCCATCCAGCCCAACCGCAGGTAGGAGATGTTGGGCTCATTCAGGAAGAGATTTTCGGGCCCGACAACAAGGATCAGCCCGTAGCGCAGCATAAAGCTGACGCCCACGGACAGGATGATCATTTCGGTCGGCCCCACGCCGCGGTTCAGCGCCGGCCGGAAAATCGCGTAGTAGACGGCAACGCTCAAGACGCCCGACATCAACATCGAGGGCAGGATGGCCGTGTAGAAGTGCATGCCAAGCACGACGTTAAAGAGTATCGCAAAGTAAGCCCCGAACGTGACGCTTTCGGCGTAAGCGATGTTCATGAAGCCATTGAGATAGTAGATGAGCGTAAAGCCCATGGCAGCCAGGATCAGCGGTGACGCTTCCAGGAGCCCAATGAAGATCGCATCTAGTAACAGCATGAGGTTTTTCTCGTTTGAGGCGCGTGAACCGGGACCGCTTGGCGCCCCCGGCTCGCAGGCGTCGCTTATTCGGCGAACTTCATGTCAGCTGGGTTGAAGGTGGTGACCTGCACGTACATCAGCCCGTCGCGGGTCACGTAGGCATCGGCGCCCTTGTAGGGCTCTGCCAGCCAGTCCGCCTCGACGCGCCAGGACACGTTCACCGTGTCACCGATGGTCTTCACTTTCTCGGCGATGAACGTGGCACCCAGAAAGCCGCCATCTGCGCGAGGGGTGCAGAAACCAGCAAAAACCTCGCCGATGGCCGGTCGTCCTTCGACCCAGACCCCGTTGGGCAGGATGAAAAGCACCTCTTCGGGGTACTGCGCCATGAGCCGGTCCCAGTCACATTCGTTCAGAGCGTCGATATGCTCGAACGTCACCATTTCCGCGTTGGGTTGCGTGACATAGGGCGGAAGCTTTTTGGCATGTCCGTCGGCCAGTGCCGATGTCGGCAAAACGGCTGCAAGAGCCAGTGCAACGATACGTTTAGTCATCTTGTGGTCCTCCGTGTTGCGCCTGATTGTTGTGTGCCCCTCAGGCTGGGGCTCGTTTTTGCGATCCTCGGATTTGGTCAGCGGGTCACGCCGTGATCGGGCGCGATTGCAGCAGGTACACGTCGCCTTGGTAGATCGCCCATTCGATGTCTTGCGGTGCGCCGTTCGTGGTCTCGAGCCGGACGGCGACTTCAGAGATCCGGCTCAGCTCGTCCGCGCTCAGGACACCCCCGTGGGGCGTCTGCGATTTTTTCTCCCGGCCCCGGCGGTCGACGACGTACTGATCTGGCGTGACCTCACCGGAGACGACTGCTTCGCCGAGACCGTAGACAGCCTCGATCATCATGCGGTCCTTGCGGCGCGTCACCGGGTGGTTCGAGAAGGCGACGCCTGCCTTGTCGGCATCCACCATCTTCTGCACCACCACAGCCATCCTGAGGTCATCAAGCGACCCCTTCTCTCCGCGATAGAAAATCGCCCGTTCAGAGAAGAACGACGCCCAGCAGTCGATCACCGCCTTGCGCACGGCCTCTGCCCCTTCGACGTTCAGGAAGGTTTCCTGCTGACCGGCGTAGCTTGCTGCCTCGGAGTCCTCTGCACAAGCTGACGAGCGTACAGCGACCTTGCCGCCACCCAGGGCTTCATAGGCCTCAAGCACGGCCTGCGGGACGGTGGCGGTGTCTTCGACAAGTGCTATGGCCGCAGCGTGGTCTCTGGCGCGCGCGTATCCGCGAAGGGCGTCGACATCTACGCACTGTTCCAGAACATCTGCGGGAACCGAAAACCCGCTAGGCACCGGGAGTTCCTGCTGCGTCATGGACGCCAGGCTTGCAGCTTTGCCCCCCGTCTGGGCGACGTCCAGGCACGCCGGATCTTGGAACCAGAGAACAAATTCAGTCATCTCTTAACCCTCAGGCTTTGGCCGCGCGTCTTAGGCCCACCGAAACGGTGGAACGCGCTGCATGGCAGAAAGGGCCGTCCCCCGGGTGGGAGGCACCGGGGGACGGATCGTGCAGGAGGCTTAGTTCAGGATCTCAACCACACCGGTTGTCCCGTTCACGCGAAGCGTGTCTCCTGTTTTGATGTCTTTGGTCGCGACAGACGTACCCACGACCGCCGGCAGACCGAACTCACGGGACACGACAGCCGAATGGGACGTCGTCCCGCCCGCATCCGTCACGAGCCCGGAAATCTGAGTAAACAGGACAACCCATGCAGGGTTTGTCATGCGGCAAACGAGGATCTCGCCCTCTTGCACAGTGTGAAACTGCTCAAGGTCGGTGATCACGCGCGCTTTGGCCTCGATGACTCCGGGCGATGCAGCCAGGCCGGTGATTTCACCCGCCTTGGCGGGCGGCTCGCGGTAGAAACGCTCAGGGAAGCCCCAAAGACCCGCATAAGGGAAGTTCAAGGCCTCGTCCGTCGCCGTTCCAAGCCAGTCGGGCGGGCGCTTCTCGGTTGCTTCCTCGTCTTCGTCTCGGCGATCCGAGACGAGTTCACGCGCATCATAGGCATCCTTGTCGCCCACAAGGGCCCGCAGCTCATTATAGCGTAGGAAGTTGACGTCTTCGGGGTCATCGAGCATGTCCAGCTCGACCATTTTCTTGCCGATCGCGATGAGGCAGACGCGCAAGCGGGCGTTGGTGCCCTGATCGATGTAGAAATGGTGATCCGGCGTTAGCGGGTTCATCTTGAGGGACTGATCCAGCGCAGCCTGAAGCTTCTCGCGATTCTCGCCCTCGACGCCGTCCATGCATTCAGCGATGGCCGCGTCCAGATCGGCTTTGACCTCTTTGATCGTGGACGGGTAGTCATAGTCCGACACCAGGTAGCCGCGCACCGCCTCGATGGCCGGCCCCGGGTTTTCCACCCAGAGCGGGAAGCGGGTCTCGTGGGACCAAAGCGCCTTGTACCCGAACTCTTCGAGATAGGGCTCGAGCTGGTCCTTGATGAGGGCCTTTCCGTCGGCAGAGCCTTCAAGCGCTGTCATCACCTCCGCGGCCGTGGCTTCCTTAAAGGCGGCCTCGAGCGTCGCGTTGCCCTTCACCGTCTCCTTCATCTTCCAGAGACCCTCAACGGAATCCCAGTTGCGGTCCACGACGGAGCTTTGCAGGCGTCCCTTCAGCGCGGGGTCGGCGTCGGGCTTGATCTCATCGATCGCACCGTTCAGCGCCATGGTCGCAGAGAACTGCGAGAAATTCAGCAACCAATGGATCTTCCAATGGCGGTCATGGATGTCGATCATGTCTTCGAGAAGGATCGCCAGCGCGGTGAGGCTTGCATTGTCTTTGTCGAAGCCGTCGATGTAGGCAAAGTTCGTCTTCATCTCGGGCAGAATGCGGTCATTCCACCAGTCGAGGAAATTCTCTGCGTAATGCGGAAGGACGTTGCCGAGGTAGGCCCCGATCTTGCCTGCATACTCGCCGTCATGGGGCACGCGGGGAACGTAGCGGTTCTGGAATTCGGTCGCCTCTACTTCCACGCCTGGCGTGGCGGGGATTGCAGCGGTGTAGAGGTAGCCGTTGATGTTCTTGGCAACCCAATCGCTCGCGAACGGCGTGCCGAAGCGGCGGAACATGTGGTCACAGGTGAGCCACCAACCACCGATGTCGAAGAACATGGGAGACAGCGGGTTCGGGCAGTGCAGATCGTCAAGGATCCAGAACTGTTCCGCTTCACCGTCTCCCCAATTCACCGGAAAGTCATCCGATCCAAGGTTCTGACCAAGGATGCTTATTTCGTCCAAGCTCATCATCTTCTCCCATCTCGCTAGCGTGTGGCCAGTCATTATCCTCATCGATATAGCCGACGCATTTTTCCGTCAAGCGATTATCGATAATTTATAATCCATTCTACATAAACGGGAGAAGGGCTGCTATGACGGCCGTACCGCCATGAAAAATCTGGGCTTTTGGCGTGGGCCGGACGTTCCGCTCCCGCGTATCGACACGCGCGGACGCGGATCAGACCATCGCAAGTTGGCTGGTTTGGTCGCACTGGAACAACAGCTACTCAAGGGACATCCCGTGGCGGCCCCGCGAGATCTCACGGAGCATGCCGGGACGGCTCAGGCGAATCTCCGCAGCGTCCCCGTTTGGTTGCGGAAGCGGAAGGTCGTGCTGTCAGCGCTCAGCTTTAGAACGATCTCCTCGACCCATTCCGGCTCGCCCGGGTCTGAAATCCCCAGACCCCGCACAATGATGGCACGCATCACGGGCGAATGCGTGACACAGGCAACCACCAGATCACGTTCCGACTGCGCGGCGCGAAAGCTCTCAGCGAAGGCCAGAACGCGTTTGGCCACGTCCGCGGCCGTTTCGCCCGGAGGTGTCGCATGGGTCAGCCAGTATTCAATCCGATCCGGAGCAGTAAGGAAGCCTCGGTAGAACCGATGCTCCATGACCTTGTCTGGCGTCATATCGAGGTGGTCGCATTGGGACGCAAAGAATTCGGCCTTTGAACCCATCTCCACACGGGAGCCCGCAAGGTAAACGTCCGGATTCCGCAATCCCCATGCGGGAAGAACCTCCGGCGCATCTGGATCGATGGCCTGGCGGAGGGCTTCGGCAGTCTGCTGAGATCGATGGGTCCGTGTGGCGATGAAGCGAAAATCGGCCCCGTCTCCCCCCAGCGCCTTCAGCCTTGGTACCGCTGCTGCGATATCACTCTTCGAATCGTCTGTAAGTTCCATATCCCCTTCATGAGAAGGAACTTTTCCATGCCTGAGAAAAGCAAGTGTAACGTTTGCCATCGCGTGATCTCGTCTTGAAGTTTTGCCGCTAGCCGCCGGGGTCTATCCGACCCGAGATTTCGGGACCGGCATGATCGGCGAGGCATCGTCCGGCGTGTATTTCGGATCCCAGACGTCGATCATCACGACGCCGATTTCCTCGACATGCTTGCGCATCTCAAAGCCGCACCGTTCCGGATCGCCACTTTTAACCGCTTCGATGATGGGCAGGTGCCACTCTGCGAGGTCGAGGTCGGGACGCAGGTTCATAAGATTGCTCAGCGTCACGTAGGTGCGCGCCTCGATCATGAGCGAATTCCAAGACTCAATCAGGATTTGGTTCCCCGACGCCTCGAGGAGGATGCGGTGGAACGCGACGTCCCAATGCGCCATCTCCTTGGCGTTGCGGTCACTGAACGCTCGGGACATCCGTTCAACGCTACGCTCCAGCTCGTCGATGTGGCCCTGGGCAGCTTTGACGGCCAACTGCCCAGCAAGCTCTTCTAGGCGTGCCCGTACGGGGTAAATCTCCACCACTTCCCGCTGTTCAATGTGCCGGACCCGCGCGCCTTTATGCGGCTGTACCTCCACAAAGCGCATGGCGACCATGTCGCGCAGCGCTTCTCGAACCGGGGACTGGCTGATACCCATCCGCTTTGCGATCTGAGACTCAACAAGGCGATCCCCCGGCTTGTAGCGCCCGGACATGATGTCATCGAGAAGCTCTTCCTTGACCTGCTCGCTCAGGACAACTCTCTGGATCACGTTGGTCGCTCCATTCTGGGCAGCACCTTCTTTGGCGCAGGGCGGCGTTGCCCGGGGGCCGGGCAGCTTAAACCGTATCCAAATCAAGGCTAGCACCGCAGCTTGGATGTTGCAAGTATCAACGATTATCGATAAACGCTTATCTTGCTGCCAACGCCGCTCGTCGCTACGGTGATTGGAGCAATCCACAGCTGGACCCATGCGATATACCCTGTCGACAAAAGATCAAAGCCCGTTGCCCGATCCTCAACACATCCCGGCGCTGCCGGAGTGATGCAGGACAGCACCGACCCGATTGCGGCGCTTGTGGAGCATGGCGGAGTGCTCGCCGTCATCGCAGGCACTGAGGGCCCCTCCTACCGAACCGTCGGCACCATGATGGCCTGCCTGCCCTCCGGCCAGACAATAGGCTCCCTGTCGTCAGGCTGCATCGAAGCGGATGTCGTTCGCCATGCCGAACAGGTCATCGAAACCGGCGGCTCGAAAATCCTGCGCTATGGGCGAGGATCCCCCTATCGAGACATCAGCCTGCCCTGCGGCGGCGGCCTCGACATCCTTCTGGTCCCCAACCCGGACGTTACCGCGCTCAGTGACATTCTTGCCCGTCGGCAAGCGCGAGAGAATTTCTCCATTAGTATAAGCCTGTCAGGGAACATGATCACGGTGTCCAACCGCGCCGAAGCGGCTCCGAACTGCGATATGCTTGTGCTGCACGAAAGCCCCGCACTTCAGGTGCTCGCCATCGGACAAGGGCCGGAAGTGACCACGTTCGCGAGGCTCTGCCATCAGGTGCCTTTCGCCACTACCGTGCTATCGCCGGATGACACCGCACTCAGGCACACCGCATCCTTGGGATGCGCCGCCCACCAACTCGTGTCGCCGATCTTGCCGGCCGACCTTTTGATCGACGCGGACACTGCGGCCGTCCTCTTCTTCCATGACCATGATTGGGAACCGCCCCTCCTGCACGAACTTCTCCGAACAGACGCCTTCTATCTGGGGGCGCAGGGCAGCCACCTCGCGCGACAAAGCAGGAACCAGGACCTGCAGGTCTTTGGCAACACCGAAAAAGACCTCGCGCGCATCAAGGCACCGGTCGGACTCATTAAATCCGCGCGCGACCCTCAGACCCTCGCCATCTCCGTCCTGGCCGAGATCGTGTCCTTGCATAAATCGGCCCCATGACCAAAAGGCCCAAGGTTGCAGGTATTTTGCTGGCTGCTGGCCGTTCAACACGCTTCGGATCAGAGGATAAGCTCCTAGCTCCGTTTCGAGGGGCGCCGTTGGTGACCCATGCGGCGAAAGCGCTTGCTCGCGCATCCTCGGAACGCCCGATAGCGGTCTGCGCGTCGCGCGATGTGACGCGGCTCTTGCCGGAGTTCAAGTGCATCGAGGTCGATGGATCGTCCCGACTTATGTCAGACTCACTGGCAGCCGGGATCGCGGCCGCCAGACTGTCAAGCGCGCAGTCCGCACTGATCGTGCTTGGTGACATGCCGCTGATTACGACAGAGCTTCTCAATGAAGTTCTCGACCTTGCGACCGATCAAATGGGCGCAGCAGCGACGACGGGCCTGCACCCAACGCCACCGGCCTGCATCCCGCTGCATCTGTTCGGCACTTCATCTGAAGCGCCCTCGGACAGCGGAGCAAGGGCGATCCTTGCCAATTTACCGCCTTCACAATTGGTAGAGCCAGATCCCTGCCTGCTGCGCGACATCGACACGCAAGACGACCTGGCAGATTTGGACTTTTAGGCCTCCGGAACTGCGTAGTCGTTGCCAGGCAACATGGACTGGGCGGATAGTGCGGCGTGACGCTCGCCCATGCTGACCAGACGTCCCTTCGGTCTGATCGTGCAAAATACCGCCGCTCGCCTAGGCTGCCTCTCCAAAGGGCGCGAACACGCGGATTGAGCCTTGACTTAGAGAGAGGCTGAGGCACCTTGGCGTCGGCGTCGCGACAACGAGGACACGATGCAAGATGAGCTCATCAGAGGCTTCTCGAATATCGGGCTGGTGTCAAAAGCCCGCGCGTTTGTCGGCTTCCCCGCAGATCAGCTTCCCACCCGCCAGCACGTCGCACCCCGCGAGGCGGCGAAGGTCGTGCTCGAAGCCGGGGACCTGGTGTCGCTTACCGGAACGGGCAGCGCCTCGGCGTTTCTGCTCGCTGTTGATGAGCGGGGGTGCGACGCGCTCCCGTCACTTGGGGTTTCCGCTGGGGCGCATGTGCCATGGGACGGGTTCGATCATCAGCAACTCAGAGGCTGGATTGCGGCCCATGGCGGGACGGGCGCTCTTCGCGGGGTCCGCGTTCCCCTGCCGGAACTCGCAGCCTTTCGCGCCACGGCACCCTGCACGCTTTGGGTCGTCCACACGATCTCTGCCCGTGAAGCCGTCGAAGGCGGCTACCGCGGCGAAGTGATCCTTAGCGCCACAGGCACCGCCCCCCGCGCGTCCCTGCCTGACCCGCTGGGCGACGTGCGCGATGAATTCACCGTGCCACGCGGCACCGCGCGCGCCTACGACGTGAAGAAGGGCGAGATCCTTCAGATCATCGACATCGACGGGCAGCAGTGCTCCGATTTCATGGCCTTCCGCAAGGACGGGCTGGACGCCGGGCGAGAGCAGACAATCGATTCCACCGCCACACGGTCCATGGTACGCCACGCCTATCCGGGGCCCGGCCTCCTAGATAAGTTCTTCGACGCCGACATGCGGCCACTCTTGCGCGTGGTGCAGGACACCTGCGGGCGCCATGACACGTTCGGGCTCGCCTGCACGGCCCGCGGATACGAGGAGCGCGGCTTTCCCGGGCACCTCAACTGCTCTGACAACATCTCTTTCGCGATGGCCCCGTTCGGCGTGGCCAAACGCTCGGCATGGCCGGCCATCAACTTCTTCTGGAACACGTGGATCGATCCGCACAGCCATGCGCTCCTGACCGAGGAATCCCATTCCCGCCCCGGTGACTACGTAGCCATGGAAGCCCTCGAGGATCTGGCCTGCGTCTCCACGGCCTGCCCCGACGACCTCGACCCGATCAACGGCTGGAACCCCACTGACATCCATGTCCGCATCTACCGCCCGGGTGCCCCGATCCGCCGGGCCGTGGCCTACCGCGTCAAGGAGGACGCGCCCATGACCATCAGCCATGAAAGCGCCTTCCATCCCCGCACGGCAGAGCTGACGCAAGCCTTCGCACCTGCCCGCGACCTCTGGCTGCCAACGCATTTCCCGGCGACCGGTATGGCGGGTGAATACTGGGCCTGTCGGGAAAAGGTGGTGCTTCAGGACATGTCATCGCTTCGCAAGTACGACATCGTGGGCCCGGATGCCGAACGGCTCATGCAGCGCGCCCTGAGCCGCGATATCTCCCGCCTCGCAGTCTGGCGCGGCGGCTACGCGATCATGTGCGACGAGACCGGCGCCGTCATCGACGACGGGACCCTCTTCCGCATGGGCGATGATCTCTTCCGCTGGTGCTGCGGCACAGAGGAAAGCGTCCGCCACCTCGCGGCGCTCGCCGATACGGAAGGCCTCAATGTCCGCGTCCATGACATGAATTCGGCCCTCGTGAACCTCGCTTTGCAAGGGCCGCGATCACGGGACGTCCTCACGGGCCTCGTCTTCACGCAACCGCATGTGCCCGCGCTTGAACATGTCAAATGGTTCGGCGCCACTATCGCCCGGCTCCACGACCGGGACGGGGCGGCCTTCATGTTGACGCGCACCGGCTACACCGGCGAGCTCGGCTACGAGATCTTCTGCACCCCCGGTGATGCCCTTACGATCTGGGACGCACTCATGGAGGCAGGGGCACCTTTTGGCATCACACCCATGGGTTCCGCAGCCCTCGACGTGATCCGCATCGAAGCAGGCCTCCCCGCCGCAGGGGCAGAGTTCGGACCGGGCTCTGATGCCTACGAAAGCGGTCTCGGCTTCGCGGTGGATCTGAAGAAGGCCGATTTTGTCGGACGCGCCGCGCTCGAACGAAATGCCCAGGCCCCCCGCCGGGCGCTCAAGGGCCTCATTTTCGAATGCCAGGACGTCCCCGCCCACGGTGCGCCGGTTTATGCGGGCGAACGAAAGATTGGCCATATCACCTCGGCAGCGCGCTCACCCCAGGCGGACGTGACCATCGCCATGGCCCGCCTCGCCGTTGAATATGCGGATGACGGGACCACGCTCCATGTGGGCCAGATGGGCGGGCACTTGAAGCGTTTGCCCGTCACAGTGGCACCCATGCCGTTCTACGACCCCAAACGCACCCGGGCGCGCGCCTGACGCATTGCGCCCGCGCGCCCGGCGATTAAGCTCAGGCCTGATGTACGATCTAGCTATTCTTTGGGACTGGGTGGGCTTTGCTGTCCGCTGGCTCCACGTCATCTCAGCGATGGCGTGGATAGGAGCGTCCTTTTACTTCATCGCCCTCGACCTCATGCTCAAAGAGGCCGACGACATGCCCGAAGGCGCCTCCGGCGAGGAATGGGAGGTCCATGGCGGCGGTTTCTATCATACAACGAAGTACATGGTCGCGCCCGCGCGCCTGCCCGAGCATCTCACATGGCACAAATGGCAAAGCTACGTGACGTGGCTCTCCGGCGCGGTTCTCCTCGCCATCGTCTACTGGGTGGGGGGAGAGATCTATCTTCTTGACCCGTCGAAGGCCGACCTGTCGCTCTGGCAGGGGATCGTCCTCAGCGCGGCCTCCATCGGCGTAGGCTGGGTGATCTATGACTACCTGTGCAAGTCAAAGCTGGGCGATTACCCCAACGCGATGATGCTTGCCCTCTTCGTCATCATCGTCGCGATGAGCTGGGGGCTTAACCAGATCTTTACCGGCCGCGCGGCGCTCCTGCATCTGGGCGCGTTCACGGCCACGATCATGACCGCGAATGTGTTCTTCATCATCATGCCCAACCAACGGATCGTGATTGAAGACCTTAAGGCTGGCCGCCAGCCGGACGCGAAATACGGGAAGATAGCCAAGCTCCGCTCGACGCACAACAACTACCTCACGCTGCCCGTCGTCTTTCTGATGCTGTCGAACCATTACCCGCTGGCTTTTGGCACACAGAACGCGTGGATCATTGCCTCGCTCATCTTCCTCACCGGGGTGACGATCCGGCACTACTTCAACACGATGCACAAGACCGGCGCGGGGCCAAACTGGACATGGGTGGTCACCGCAATCCTGATGATTGCCATTGCGTGGCTCTCCACCGCGTCCATGCGCGGCGAAACCTGGGAAGAGGCAGAGGCGCGCGCCCTCTCCCCCCACGAGGTCCGCTTTGCCGAGGCCACGGGATTTGAAGATGCCTACAACGCCGTCATCGGCAATTGCTCCATGTGTCACGCGCGTGAACCCGCCTGGGCCGGGATCCTCTGGACCCCAAAAGGTGTCCTTCTGGAAACCGAAGCCGATGTCGCCCGCAATGCCTTGCAGGTGTATCTGCAGGCGGGCGTCAGCCATGCCATGCCTCCGCCCGGCGCGTTCCAGATGCAGGATGAGGCCCGCGCCGACATCCGTCGCTGGTACAGGGCCGCCACCCGCCGCGCGAGCACTGACTAAAGCGTCCACACGACCCCGACACAAAACAGCGGGCCGAGGCCCGCTTCCTTGTCAGTAGTACCAAAGCCTGTTCAGCGATTGGCCAGATCCCGGGCTTGCGAAACCCAGTTGTCGCGCGAGACCCGCCCCTTGAAGCCTTCCAGGTTTTCATCGACCCAGGCGACGTCAGACGGGCTCCAAGCCGCAACCTGATCGAAGTGGAAGTAGCCCAGCTTATTGAGCAGCTTTTCCATCTGCGGCCCGACGCCCGAAATCTCCTTCAGATCATCGGCCACGCCACCACGCGGGGCGCTGAGGCCCTGTGGTTTTGTCGCCTCGACCTCGGCGGCAGGGGCCGGCGCCGGGGTCGAAACCGGCATTGCCATCATATTCGCATCCGCGCGGTTACGTTCCGCGTCCAGCCTTGTCTGAAGATCGACCTTTTCGGCCCGCATGGCCTCGAGGCTTTCACGTTCACGCTCTGACCGGGTGCGGCAGGCGTCAAGGTTCGTCTGCAGATCATCGCGCTCAAGGACCAGCGCGTCGCGTTCGGTCCGCAGTGCCTCGCAGTCGGCCTCGGATGTGTTGCCATAGCGCCAGATCAGCCAGCCGAGCAGAAGGCCAAGCAAAAAGACCACGAGCAGATAGAGAAACATTTGGGTGAGGAGATAAGACATGGGTTCTTCCTAAGTCTGAATGTCAGTGTGAGGGACAGGCGCGATCAGCGCGCCTGCCAGTCAAAAGAGATCCGGCGGTTCAACGCGCGGCCTTGCGCCGTGCTGTTGTCCGCAATCGGCTGGCTTTCACCGAAACCAACGCTCCGCAGACCGTCCGCCGGGACGCCACGCTCAACCATGAACGCGGCAATCGCCTGCGCCCGGGCCTCGCTGAGGGCCTGATTGTTCTCGTCAGTGCCCTGTGCGTCGGTGTGACCACCGATTTCAATCGTCAGATCGTCACTGACACAGGCCAAAGCGATGCCGGTCAACCGTTCCAAAAGCTCAACCGAGCCGCTGGCGATCCGCGCGGACGCGGTCTCAAAGTTGATCTGAGATCCCTCGAGCGCGTCGGTTGCCTGGGCCGCGCATTGATCAGCCAGCGAACCCGTCGACGCTGGGCGCGCCCGCAGGTCTGCGATCGTATCATCGCGCGCCGCGACGGTTTCGGTCAGATCCGCGACCTGGCCTTCCAGATCGGTGAGCTGGCCCTCCAGACCTGCAACCGTCGAATCAGACGCCTGGCTCGCAGCGGTCAAAGCCGCAATTTGCGCCACCGAGCCAGCGACAGATCCATCAAGATCAGACACCTGCGCGCTCAGCCCGTCGATGGTGGTATCTCGGTCAGCAACTGCCCCGTTGAGGCGGTCGATCTCCTGATCACGATCCGCAACCAGGGCGGTCAGACCGTCGACCTCCTGATCACGCTCGGCAACCGTGCCGGTCAGGCCAGCGATCTCCTGATCACGATCCGCAACCGTGCCGGTCAAACCAGCAATCTCCTGATCACGCTCCGCAACCGTGCCGGTCAGACCAGCAATCTGCTGATCACGCTCGGCAACCGTGCCGGTCAGGCCAGCAATCTGCTGATCACGCTCCGCAACCGTCCCGGTCAAACCAGCAATCTCCTGATCACGCTCGGCGACCACGCCGCTCAGGTCTTCAAAGGTCCCGTCCCGCGCATCCAGCTCCGCCCTTAGATCAGCAACTGACTGCTCCGTTGTCGCCGACAAGCCAGCGACCTGATCGTTCAGACCGACGATTGTGGCGTCGCGATCTTCGACCGCACCGGTCAGGCCCGCAATCGTTTCATCCCGATCCGCAACCTGGCCGGAAAGGTCCTCAATGACCGCATTTGCTGCGTCCAGTTCAGCACCCAAAGCCACAACCTGTTCATCGGTGCTCCCCAATGCGGCCTGACGGTTCTGCAGCTCTGTTTCCAGGGCGGCAATCAGTGCAGCACCCTCGGACACCTCGCCCGTGAGGTCGGCAATCGTCTGATCCTTTTCATCGATCATGGCGGTTGCTGCGGCAATCTGGGCGTTCAGGTCCACCGCATTTGCTTCACTTTCCGTCAGCCCGGATTTCAGGGCCGCTAACTCATCGCTCAGGGCATCACGCTCGCCAGTCAGTGTACTGGTTTCGCCCTCCAGGCCGGTCACTGTCTCCTCAAGTTCACCGATGCGGGCGTCCCGGTTTGCAACACCAAGAGTAAGTCGATCGACTTCAGCCGACAGATCCAGTGTTTCATTTGGCGAGGCGATGAAGGTGCTCCATCCCTCCCGCTCAAGGGCCTCAACCGCCGCCCCTTCCGGACCGGCATCGGCATTCCCGGAGAGTGTGTAGCCACCCGCGGCGGCGGCCAGTGTGCCAGTGGTAAGGCCTGCAAGTTGCCCGATCCCAAAGCGAGCTTCATCTTGCCACGCTGCCTCGGGCCCGGAAACGACAAGTTGATCGTCAATGCTTCCGTCCGTTGCGGCCTCGGCCTCTGCAACAAGCGCGGCACGCACGTCGTCGTTGGGGACAGTCCCACGCAGCGAAATGCCGTCCGCAGACTTGATCGCCTTGACGTATCCCCCATCGGCTTGAAGCGTCAGGCCGTCGATGGGTCCAAGCGCGCCATAGGTCATGTCAGCTGTCGTGAGGTAGGCGTCTTCCGTCGCCCCGTCATACACGACGCCCGAAAGCGTGACATGCCGACCATCGACGGCAACCTCGACATCCTTGGCGCCCGACGAGGTCAGATCATCACTGACGCGGGCCGTGATGTCGTCTTCGATGTCCTCGGATTTGAACCACAACGCTGAATAGAACGTCAGCGCCGTAACCCCCAAGACAAGTACGATTAGCAGATTTCGCATGTAGGTACCCCTCATTTCCGGCGCTGAGAGGCCACACGACATGTGGTGTCACAAAGGGGAAAAAATCAAAAAATACCCCACATTTTCCGAATGCAGGGTCTCATTAGGGACGTCGCCAAACGGGTTTTGCGCCTCAAACCAGTGGGATAGCAGGGGGCACCCACAATACCCGCCTCAGCATTAATCGATGACCCGGTTCCACTCCCCCCACCCCAAACCCATCCGAGGAGAACCCCGACACGGCACCTCGATCGGACTGATGCAACTCGCCTGCGAGGTGACCGGATCCTCCGGCACGCACATAAAGCGCGACCTGGGGCAAAGACTTTTGGGGATAGTGGTGCCCAGAAGAGGACTCGAACCTCCACGTCCATACGGACACCAGCACCTGAAGCTGGCGCGTCTACCAATTCCGCCATCTGGGCACGGGTTGGTGAGCGCGGGATGTACGCGCGCGGCCTGCCACTGTCAACGCGCCTTGAGCCGTCAGATGCGCGTCACCGCCGCATTTTGATCGGGGGCAGAGGGGTTGCGCCCTCCTGCTGCTGGCCTAGCTCGCCCAACAGGTAAATGGAGGCGACAATGGCGCAGCGCATGGTGATCTTTGGCGGCACTGGGTTTGTCGGCCGCTCGGTGGCGCAGGCAGCGCGCGACGCGGGCTGGGAGGTGCGCGTCGCGTCACGTTCAGGCGCGTCAGTGGACGGGGCGGAGGCCGTTTCGTGCAACATCACCAGCGACGCTGACGCGACCGAGGCACTGGCCGACACCCAGGTCGCCGTGAACTGCGTCGGCATCCTCGCACCCAGCGGCGACAATACGTTTGAGCGCCTTCAGGCCGAGGGCGCCGAACGGATCGCCCGGATCTCGCAGGAAACGGGCGTGGCGAAGATAGTACATATCTCTGCCATCGGGGCTGATGCGTCCTCCCCCAGCGTCTATCAACGCACCAAGGCGGCGGGCGAAGCCGGCGTCCTGCGCCATATGCCTGACGCGCTGATCCTGCGCCCATCCATCGTGTTTGGCCCCGACGACAGCTTTTTCAATCGCTTCGCCGATATGTCGAAACTCTCGCCCTTTGTGCCCGTGGTGGGTGCGGAAACACGCTTTCAGCCCGTCTATGTCGGCGACGTCGCGTCAGCCGTCATTGCGGGGCTCGGTCAGGACAAGACGGGTATCCATGAGCTCGGCGGCCCGGATGTGGAGAGCTTCAGCGCCCTCATGCACCGGATGCTGGACGTCCTAGGCCGCAAAAGGCTCGTCCTGCCATTGCCCAGCATCGTGGGCATGGCCATGGGCACCTCCTTCGAAATCCTGTCGAAGGTGACCGGCCTCGAGCCTCAGATTACACGCGATCAAGTTAAGAACCTGGGAACCGACAACGTGGTTTCGGGTGACTTTCCCGGCCTGCAGGATCTTGGCATCACGCCCACGCCCATGGCAGACATCCTGCCCACCTACCTCAGGTGAGCGCGCCAGAATAGACGAGCACCAAGAGCATCACGCCCAGCGCGATGCGATAGACAACGTACGGTGTAAAGCTCACCGACCGCAACAGCCGCATCATGAGAGCGAGTGCCCCCAAGGCGGCGAGAAAACTCAGCCCCACGACGATGCTCACATCCCGCCACGGAATGGTGCCACCCACCGCATCCGTCAGCAGAAGCACGGCAGACGCGATGATCGTGGGGATCGACATCAGCATCGCGATCCGGGTGCCGTCTTCGCGCGTGTAGCCCAGCGCCAACGCGCCCGTGATCGTAACCCCCGACCGTGACGTGCCGGGGATCAACGCCAGAGCCTGCCAGAGGCCAAGCTTCACCGAATCGGCAAGGCTGAGCTGCGCCTGCCCCTTCGTCTGCACCGCCGTGCGATCCGCGTATAACAGGACACCCGCAAAGATCAGCGTCGCCCAGGCGATGACCTCCACGCTGCGCAGGGCGTCCGCGATCCCGAAGAGCTTGAACACCAGCCCAAGCACCATCACCGGCACCGTTGCGATAAGAAGGCACAGCGCCAGCCATGCGCCCTGCGTATCTACCTTGCCGCGAAGAAGCCGCCCAAGACCGAAAAGCGCCGCACGGACGTCGCGCCAGAAATAAAGAACCACCGCCGCCAGGGTGCCCACATGCGCCGCTACGTCGATCAAGAGGCCCTGATCCTCGAGCCCGGTCAGAAGCGGCAGCAACACCAGGTGCCCGGACGAAGAGACAGGGAGGAACTCGGTTATGCCCTGGACCAGCGCAACGAGGATAAGGTGAAAGAGCGGCATTCCTGACCCCGGCAATTCGGCGCGTTGATAGCCGAGGCCGCGTGCCGCAGTATAGCCCAAAAGGTGGCGCAGGATGTGCAGCCGAAAAGGAGGCAGGACATGAAAGCATGGGCAAGCATAGTGGTCTTGGCGCTGGCCGGTGCGGCGCTCGCGCAGGATGATCCGGCAGCGAAGTTTGACCTCCCCCAGGGGTGCAAGGCCTTCGTGACGGTGCAGTACAAGCTGTGCACGGTCACCCATTACTACACTTGCGAAGGCGACCCCGACGGCATCCAGCACCGCGTGGATATCGACGATGACGGCCCCTATTTCCTCAGCACAGTGGACCGAGAAACGCAGTGGGTCCAAAGCCATGACCTGCGCCAGGGCGTCATTGATCGCCTCGACGCAGACCCCACGGATCCCACGAGCTTTACCGAACTCACCCGCACGGACCGCGACGACTTCGACTTCACGACAACCTCCGAGCTGGGGGAAACGATCAGGTATCAGGGCCGCGACCTCCTGACCGGGGAAACGGTCGTGATTGATGACGTACCTCTCCTGCGCACCGACACATTTGCACGGGCCACGCGCGCAGACGGCAGCCTCGCATGGGAGAGCCGGGGGAATGAGTACATCCACCTGGACTGGCGGATCTTCCTGGCCGGGCAGTCGGTGACCCGCACACCGGAAACGAGCTTTCAGACCGACGACGCTCCCGTGGAGTTTCACTTCCCGGGCGAAGAAGGCTTTCTGGCCCGCGAGCCAAAGTTCAACTGCAACGCCTTGCTTCTTTGACCCGGCTCACTGTCTAGGTATCTAGGGGCGACACCAAGAAAGGATCGCGCCACAGCGGCGCGACGTGCTCGGGGCAGATGGCGCGCAAGGCAAAACGCAAAAAGGTCAAAGACAGATATCCGTTCTGGCGCCAGCTCAGACGGCGGATCACGCGCTACGTGCTCGTGGCGCTCGCGGTCGTTCTTCTCGTGATCGCGGCCGGTGCGTTCATAAACCCGCCCACATGGCCCTACCGCGTGCAGGAAGCGCGCCGCCTCGACGGCATCGATCACGCCTGGGTCCCGATGGAGGAGATCGCCCCCATCATGGCCCGCGCAGCCGTGGCCGCCGAAGATGCCAACTTCTGCCTCCACTGGGGCCTCGACACGACCGCCATCCGGGACGCGCTCGAAGACGGCGCGCTGCGGGGCGGCTCCACCATCTCGCAACAGACGGTCAAGAACGTCTTCCTCTGGCACGGGCGGTCCTACTGGCGCAAAGCGCTCGAAGCGCTCATCACCCCTTATGTAGAGCTCACGTGGTCCAAGCGCCGTATCCTTGAGGTCTACCTCAACATCGCTGAATTCGACGAAGGCGTCTTCGGGATCGAGGCCGCCGCACAGCACTATTTCGACGTGGCGCCCGCAGACCTGTCGCGCGCGCAAGCGGCCCGCCTCGCCGCGATCCTGCCCGACCCCAAGGGGCGTTCGGCCGCCCAGCCATCGGATTTCGTCCGAAGCCGCGCCCGGCAAATTCTGGCCGGAGCAGACACAATCGCCGCCGATGGACGCGCCGCCTGTTTCGAGGAAACTTGAATTGCCGCAGGCCCTGAGGCATGCAGATGCCCAAATCCGCAGCAGGCCACCCCGTCAATGAACACGCTCTATCACGCGCCCCTTTCCCCGTTCTGCCGCAAAGTGCGACTTTCGCTCGCCGAAAAGCGCGTCGAGGTAGAGCTTGTCGAGGAACGCTATTGGGAGCAGTCGCCCGAATTCATGCGCCGCAACCCGGCAGGCAAGGTTCCCGTCCTCAAGATAGACAGCAGGGTCATGTCCGAAAGCGCGGCGATCTGCGAGTATCTGGAAGAGGCCTACCCGGCCCCCGCCCTCTTGCCGCAATCCCGCGACGCCCGCTTTGAGGTGCGCCGCCTCGTGACGTGGTTCGATGACAAGTTCCACCACGAAGTCACCGCGCGCCTCCTTTACGAGCGCGTCAACAAGAAGCTCATGGGGCAGGGCTACCCGGACAGCTCCCGCGTCAAGGCCGGCGCGAAGGCGATCAAGTACCATCTGGACTACATGACCTGGCTTCTTGATCATCGCCGCTGGCTGGCGGGGGATGTGATGACCCTCGCCGACTTTGCCGCAGCGGCGCATCTGTCGTCCCTCGACTATATCTCGGACGTCGACTGGAACCGCTCGGAGACCGTCAAAGACTGGTACGCCAAGATCAAGTCCCGCCCTGCCTTCAGATCCATTCTCGCCGATGTCGTGCCCGGCTTCCCGCCGCCGCGCCACTATGCCGACCTTGACTTTTGACCTGCCCGATATCCGCACCCGCCTCATCGCGAAGGCCGAGGAGGTGGGCTTTACCGCCTGCCGCATAACGCGCCCGGATGCCATCCCGCAGGTGCCGGAGCGTTTGGATACCTTCCTCAGGGAAGGCCGCGAAGGGGGGATGGCGTGGATGAAGGATCGCGCCCACTGGCGTGCAGACCCCCGCGTCCTCTGGCCCGACTGCCGGTCCATCGTCATGCTCGCAGAGGCCTATCCTGCCGAAGACGCCCTCGCCGGGCTCGAAGAGCCGGAAACCGGCAACATCAGTGTCTATTCCCGCGGCAAAGACTACCATGACGTCGTCAAGAAGCGCCTCAAACGGCTCGCCCGCTGGATGGTCGCAGAGATAGGCTGCGAGGTGAAGGTCTTCGTCGACACCGCCCCCGTCGCCGAAAAACCACTGGCAGAGGCCGCAGGCCTCGGCTGGCAGGGCAAGCATACGAACCTCGTGGGCCGGGATCTCGGCAACTGGTTCTTCATCGGCTCCATCTTCACGACCGCCGATCTCGTCCCCGATCCCGCCGAAAAAGACCATTGCGGCAGCTGCACGCGATGTCTCGATGCCTGCCCGACGGACGCTTTTCCAGCGCCCTACCAGCTCGACGCGCGGCGCTGCATCTCCTACCTCACCATCGAACATAAAGAGCCGGTGCCCGAAGAGCTCCGCCCGAAACTCGGAAACCGGATCTATGGCTGCGACGACTGCCTCGCCGTTTGCCCCTGGAACAAGTTCGCCGCCGACGCGCAGGAGATCCGATACGCCGCGCGCGACGGAACACAGTTCCCGGACCTGGCAGAGCTCGCCTCCCTCGACGACGCCGCCTTCCGCGCGCGGTTCTCAGGCTCGCCCATCAAGCGTATCGGGCGGGACCGCTTCGTCCGCAACGTGCTCTACGCCATCGGCAACAGCGGCGCCGCGCGGCTCAGACCATCCGCCGAACGCCACCTGAACGACCCGGACCCGGTGGTTGCGGATGCCGCACGCTGGGCGGTCGCACGGCTGCCCGCGCCTCACCAATAAGGCGCAGGCGGCAAACCTTCCGTGACCTCCCGAATGCGGCGGCGCGTGGCATCGGTCACATCCTCGGGCAGCGCATCGGGCGCGAAGAAACCGGCAGCGACCACCTCCATCTTCGCACTCCGCGCGGCCGGATCGGCGGCCCCGCGCGCGACATACATCACCACGTGATTGCGGTTCTCAAACGCGCGATTGAGGTACACCTGAAACAGCTCTGGCGTCTCGGCGGCACTCACGCCCCCCTCTTCGCGACCCTCTCGCAGAGCAGCCTCCAGACAGGTCTCACCCGGCTCGACACCGCCCCCGGGCAACACAAATCCAGGCGCGTAGCTGGTTTTGATAAGAAGGACCTCCCCCGCCTCGTTCATCAGGAAAAGCTTCACACCCAGGAAGACAGGCGGCCGCAACCGCGCAGAAACGCCCACGGCGACTTGGCCCATGAGCTCATGCAAGCGCCTTAGCATCGGGCTATCTCGCCGACGGCACGCGGCAACCGGCAGTCAAATACCCACAGGATGCCACAAATTGAGCTTAATCCCTCTCTAACCATCCTCGGATACGTATCGCGGTGGAGCCATGGTTGACTACACGATTTACGTCCTGGATGAGAATGACCTGACCACGTCGTCTTCGACGGGGCTTGACGGTGTGACCCAAGGCGATGGCAGTCACCTGAACGGCGAAACGCTCACCATCAATACCCCGAATTGGACGCCGATCACGATCCGCGACGATGACGTCAACTTCTCTGACAACGACAGCTCGCAGCGCCTCGATGGCGCGCAGGAGGTCAACGGGACAACCTATGCAGACGGCACCCGGCTCGAGGCGGAGTATTCTTTTGAGGCGACGTTTGACGGGCAAACCTGGACACTGATCGCGTTCAACGTCGTCAATTCAAGCCCGTCCTACGGCACGATTGAAGGCATCGCCGTCATCGGTGGCCCCGGTGATTTCCCACCACCCGGTGTGACGCTGCAACTCAACAACGCGGGCGAAGGCCCGAACTTCGCCGCCGCGGACTACGCCACGCCGATCTGTTTTGACGCTGGCTGCCCAATTCTGACGCCCGAAGGCTACCGGCCGGTAGAGGAATTGCGCGCAGGCGACTACCTGCAAACCGCAGATAACGGGGCAGAGCCGATCCTCTGGGCCGGGTCCCGCCGCGCCTTCGGCGTCGGGCCCTTCGCCCCGGTCGAGGTCGGCGCGGGCGCTCTCGGCAATGACAGAACGCTGCGCGTCTCCCAACAGCACCGGATCCTGATGAGCGGCCCGGAGGCAGAGCTGCTCTTTGGCGCATCCGAAGTCCTCGTTCCCGCCCGCGCTCTGTTTGATCGTCCGGGCATCCGGCTCGTTTCAGGGGTGCAGGTCCACTACCACCACATCCTCCTGCCCAGCCACGCGATCGTGGATTGCGCGGGCATGGCAACAGAGAGCTTTTTGCCCTCTACGTTCGGTTTGTCCCAGGTGTCAGACAGATCCCGGGAGGAGCTTCGCGACATCCTCGCCCCGCGTCCCGCCTACAGGTCGGCACGTCCGGTCCTGCGCGCCTATGAGGCTGCCCTTCTCGCGGCTTAACGCTGCCAGGGACCGAAGCCGAAGCTCATGTAGTCGCGCTGATATACGTCGCGCACTGCCGCCTCGACCTCCTGGTCATAGACGTCCTCCAGCGGCACGTCCGATGGGTCCGCGTCAGGCAGGGCGGGGCATGGGACCCCTGCCAACTCGCAAAGCATCGCCAGTTCGACTTCAAGGTTGTCCTCGCGCAGTACCATGTCCGGCTGGGCAAAGTCCGCAAATCCAGCGAGGATCGAGCTCTGGCTAGCCCAGGCCGCATCCACGCGCACGGCCGTTTGCCCGCCCAGATTCATCTTGAGAAAGGCGAGAAATCCCAGAAAGGCCGCGCGGTGATCCTGTGCGCTCCACCCTGCGCCCGGCCCGTCTTCGGCGAGCGGGACGTTGTAGACCTTCATCAGGGTCTTGCGGATCTCCAGATACGCGCCCTGACCGGTGCCGACGATGTGCCGCTCAAACGCCGCGTAGGCACGCGGGACAGGGTGGCGAATGGCGGTAAAGCTGCGGTGCCCCTTGCGGCTGCGTTTCCACTGCCGAAGGGTCTTTTGCGTAAAGTTCGTCTCTGGCGCACCCCCGAACGCCCCCAGCCACGCCTTGATCTGCGCCTCCGGCCCCGACCGGATCGGCATGTAAAGCAGCGGCGCGTCCTGTGCGGCGACATAGGTCGGGATCACCGCACCGCGGCGCGGCTCAAAGTTCGGGGTCCGCGTGAGATCGAACCGGTCGAGAGCGGCCAGCGAGGCCTCCATCGCCTCATAGTTCGCGACCTTCTCGGACATCGGGGCGGGGTTCTGCTTTTTGAGGTTCTTCGACAGCCCCTCAAGCTGCGTCGCGGAGCCCAGAAACCGCGCGAGGCCGTTCATGATCTCGATGTCCTGAATGTCCTCATAAGCCACGTAAAACGCGGTCTGCCCGGACTTCTGCAGGGTGTTCAAAAGCGCGATCTGGAACGCTTGGAGGTTGCCCAGATGCGCCTCGAACTCCGCGCGATCAAACTCGATCTGGCTGGCCTTGTGATGGGTGGCATTGGTCAGCTTCCACTGCCCCGTGGCCTGGGCAATCTTCCAGCTCACATAGCTTTCCACCGGGTTGCGGGTCAGGATCACCTTGCCGCAGCGCCGGTCATCGAGGATCTGATCGAGGATCGCGGCGTGGTGATCATGGAAGAACCGGAACCCCTGCACCCCCTCCTGCCCCCTTATCGCGGCAACAAGCGCCATGGGATCGGCGTCCCGTTGGGCCTGCGTAAATCCCAGAAGCTCTTCGGTGTTCGGGTAGGCCAGAAAGTGCGGGTTAAAGACCTCACCCAGGCAGGCGAGGTCGGGATAGCGATTGATGTTCGCCTCAAGAAAGTTGGAGCCGGTACGCATCTCCGCGAACAGCACGAAATAGTCGAAATCCGCCATCGCTTACTTCTTCACAAGATAGGGTTTGCGCATCCGCTGGCGGGGGCGCTCGGGCAAATCATCCATGGGATAATCCCCCATCAGATACGGATGCATCCCCTCGTTCTTCAGGGTCTGCAGGAACTTCCCAAAGCCGCGCAGATCATACATCCGCGGCGCCTCGGTCAGCCGCCGCGCACCGTCACCCACGATGTCGTCGATGATCGCCTGCAGATGCTCCATGGGGCTCTCGATGAATTCGGTCATGGACATGACCCGGATCTTGCCCTTCGCCCACTGGCTCTTGAGCGCTTCGAGGTGCTCCGCCTCCACCTTCTGACGCCACGCCGCATCCCGCCGGATATCCGCAAAATCCGCGTTCGAGCGGAAGTGCTGCAGGGCCCAGGCCCCGGTGATGACATGGATCCGCGCGTTGGGATCGGTGGCAAGGTCCCAACTGATGTACTGACTGTCCCATGGACCAAACTGAAAGCACTGGTTCTCTCCCCGCGTGTTCCACAGGAGGTTCGTCAGGAAAGAGCGACTGTTATAGTCCCGCATCTGCGCGCTGTCGGTCAACGCGCCTGCAAAGGTCTTTTCACGCCCCGAAAACTGCGCCCAGTTTTCCGAAAACAGATGGCCGTGGACGCGCGCGCCGGTATTGGCGGCCAGCCACTCCTCCCAATCCTCGAAAATGTCCATGAAGCCTTCGAACACCCAGTATGGCCCGCAGGTCCGACCGTCATTCCACTGGTCGAAGGGGAAGCGCGACTGCATGTAAAGCCCGGGCCGCCCCTGCGTCCGCAGGTCAGTGGCGCGCGAAAACACGCGGTCGATCTTGCCGCGGTTCGGCTCCGCCTTCTTCATCGCGTGCTCTTCATCCGTGAGAAAGCTCTGATACAGCAGCTCTGCCTTTGGCCAGATCTTGCGCGCCACAAAGCAGTCAGAGCGTCGCAAAAGCTGCAGATGATCGTCGTAAAAGATATGAGGCTTTCCCTGATGGTCGAACTTCGACAGCGTCAGGGACCGGGATTGCACATCCGTGGAATAAAGCCGGCACAGCGTCTGAAAGTAGCTCTCATCCGGGATCCAGACCTTGCTGAAATAGCGGTCGTAGGTCTCCCGATCCGGGTCGGTGAGGATCGCGCTCAGCGTGCGCCGCGTCAGGCACCACCATTGCGAGCCCATATGCGGCACAAGACCCTTCGGGATCCGCCGGGTGATCTTGAACCGCCGCTGGAAGGCGACGTAGCGGTCAAAAAGCTTGCGGTTCTTCTTCCACGAAAACGGGAAGCGAAGCGTGAACCGTTCCTCATCCAGACCACCGATCGTCCACGGAACGTCCGATGTGGTCGCGCTCTCGATGAAGTCGGTGCGGGGGCGTTCTGAAAGGTAGTCGATCAGCTCCTGTACCGGACGCAGCGGCAGGCAGGAGCCCGACGCCAGATATACGTGCCGAATATCCGGAAAGCTCGCCAACAGCTTTTCCGACGCGGCCTGCGTTCCCGCCACGATGCCCCAGTTCCCCCACTCGCACCGGTGCCGGGACGAAACACTGATGAGGGGCTCATCTTCGAGCGCCTTCGTGAACGCCGAGTAATCGGCGCTTCTGACATTCTTGTCGACATGGATGACCACCGGGCACCCGGATGCCGCCCAATGGCGCGCGGCCTGCTCAGCCCGGTTGAACGCATTGTGGACAAGCATCACAACGCCGAGGGAGGACGTCGCCCGCGCCAGGGCCTTGGCCGTCTCCGGCCCCAGACCACTCGGTAAATTCACGCCCAGTTCCCCTTGGACATCAGGCCGAGGATCTCAAGCTGGCGCCAATTGATGTATTTCTCGGACCATTTGCACCAAAGGTCCGGGTCTTTCTGCAGCTCGGCGGCATAGGCCTTGTACTCCACAGAACCGGAGTAATGCTGCTTTCGCTTCAGCTCTTCCATGGCCTTCTGGGTGAATGTGTCGAGGAACTTGGTGTGCAGCAACACGCCCGACGCCTTCTCTCCGCCCGTGGTATCGTAGGTCTTGTTCAGCTTGCGGGGCAACAGCATGTGGCTCGAGCTGACATAGACATAGCTCCGATGCCATTTGACGAGGGGCGTCTTGTTAAGCGCAGGTGCCTTGCCCGGATTGTCAGGGAAGAACTTTCGCGCCCGCGGCCCCCCCTGGATCCAGAGATTGTGGTAGGTTTTGTTGTGTTTGATGGAATAATTGCCGCTGTCGAACCAGCTTGCGATCTCGAGCGGGTTTTGGCCTTCCCGGTAGGGCTGCGCATCGATCCGGCCCTTAGGGTACATGTCCAGCAGCATCGCGCCGAACGATGTGACTTCGGATGCGTCCAGCCAGTCGCAGAGCGCCGGCAGGGGCCGGGTGTCCGAAAACGGGTAGACGAGGAACTCGTCCGGGTCGACAACGAGCGACCAATGCCCGTGAGCGTATTTCCATTGCAGATAGTTCAGCCAGTCCACGCCGAAGCGCGACCGCTTGTAGGAGGCTTTCGTGTGCCAGACGCTCACATCATGTTGGGCGGCAAGGTAGGGGACCGACCCGTCATCACTGTCATTGTCGACAATTAAAAAGTGATCAACGCCCAGTGCGCGGTAGTAATCGAGGAAGTAGGGCAGCCGGATCTTTTCATTCCGCTGGGTCGAAAACAGCAGGATCTGCCCGGGCTTGATGCTGATGGTGCGATTTACAACGGACCGCAGCTCCCGCCGCTTTCGGATCGCGCGGGCGATATAGCGTTTGCGACGGAGCCGCAGACGATATGTACCTAATACGCCCAAGCCAGACCTCTTGCCTCAACCCAGCATTTACGCGCGTGGGCCTGAATACCGGGTTAACCAGTGCCTGCGCCATGCTCTACTCGCCCGTCTAAGCGCGGGCGCTGCGTACGTGATAGGGGCTCGGGGGCGCTCAGACAATTGAATTGTCCACCTTGGCGCAACAATCACCCTGCTACCAGCGACCTCTTTGCATCAGCCCCAGCGCCTCCAGCTGCGCGGGATCCTCGTATCGGAGGCTCGGCGGACCCGTCAGCGTTGGGCTTTGGGTGAGACGATCATAGTAGTCCCCGTAGCGCTCGGGATGGGTGAAATGCTCGGCCCGGGTCTTCTCTTCGGCGGACTTTTCCACGACTTCCGGCAGGAACTTGGAGTGGAGGAGGACGCCCGTCGGCAGCCCCTTTCGCAGATCGAAGGCATTGTTCAGCCGTCTGGGAAGGGCGAGGTGCGTCGAGCTGGCATAGGCCATCCCGCGCCGCCAGTGGATCAAGGGCACCTTGTGCAAATGTGGTGCATGGTCCGGCGCATCGGCGAAGAATACCCGCTTCCGGGGCCCTCCGCGGATTGAGATATTCTGGAATTTCTCCTGCCACTCCCACGTGTAGCCCCAGCCGTCGAAATGCGTGAGCGTGTCGGTGATCGGGGTGCCCGGACGATAGGGCGTCTGCCCGAGCGGCCCTTCAGGATACATGTCGAGCATCATGGCGCCAAAGCTCTCCGCGCCCTCGCGCTCCAGCCATCTGGTCAAAACCTTCAGATCGCGGCTTTCGGCGTCGGGGTAGGTCAGGATCTCATCGGCATCGAGTGTCAGCGCCCAGTTGCCCGGCGCGTGGCGGTGCTGGAGCCAGTTCAGCCAGTCGACCCCGAAGCGCGACGCCTTGTAGCTCGCCTCCGTGCGCCAGACGGAGACGTCCCTTTGGTCTGCGAGGTGCGCGCCCGTGCCATCGTCCGAGGCGTTATCGACCATCAGGAAGTGATCTACGCCAAGGGCGCGGTGATACTCCAGAAAGTAGGGTAGCCGCGCCGCCTCGTTACGTATTGTGGTGAAACACAGGATCTGGTTGCGGCGGCGCCCGCTCAACCTAAAGTTGACAGCTGTCAACTCATGGCGACGTCGCCATGCCCGGGCCAGGTATCGACGGCGGCGCCAACGCAGCTTGTACGCCAGCCAGAGCGCCGCCGGATCAGGCATGTTTACTCAGCGGCCCGCCGAATGCTCTGCACGTCGTCGAGATAGGCGCTGAACTCGTCGCGGAGGTCATCGCGCGCGAGACCGAAAGCAACGGTGGCCTGAAGGAAGCCCGCCTTGGAGCCGCAATCAAAGCGCTGACCCCGGAAGCGAAGGCCATAGACATCGCGACCCTCTTCAAGCTCCTGAGCGATGGCGTCAGTCAGCTGGATCTCGCCACCTGCGCCCTGCTTCATCTTGTTGAGGTGGCTCATGACCGTCGGGTTCAGGATGTAGCGGCCGATCACGGCGAGGTTCGACGGCGCCTTGTCGGCATCCGGCTTTTCAACCATCCCCTGCGTGGAGACGATGTGGCCCATGTCGTCCTTCACATCCAGAACGCCGTAGGACGAAGTCTTATGCTGCGGAACTTCCATTGCTGCCACGATGTTGCCGCCGGTCTCTTCATAGGCGTCGACCATCTGCTTGAGGCAGGGTGTCTCTGCCGCGATGACGTCATCGGGCAGAATCACGGCAAAGGGCTCATTGCCCAGAAGGCGCCGCGCGCACCAGACGGCGTGGCCGAGGCCCAGCGCCTTGTGCTGACGAATGTAGGCAATGGCACCCGAATCCATGTTGGTGGATTTCAGCGTCTCCAAAAGCTCGTCCTTGCCCTTTTTTCTGAGGGAATTCTCAAGCTCTGGCGCGTGGTCGAAGTAGTCTTCCAGTGCGGACTTGCCGCGCGAGGTTACAAAGATGAACTCCTTGATGCCCGCCGCCCGCGCTTCATCGATGGCGTATTGAATAAGGGGACGGTCAACGAGCGTCATGATCTCCTTCGGGACGGCCTTGGTTGCGGGAAGGAACCGGGTCCCCTGCCCTGCCACCGGAAAGATCGCCTTGGTGACTTTACGCTTCATCGTCCAACCTCGCTAATTAGCATAAAACTTACTTGTCATAGATGTTCACACGGTATGTCCAAAATATGACTTTCCCGTCGGCTTCTCGGGGAAAAAAATGAAGAACGCGTCAATCTTGCTGCACCCGCATACTATGCAATCCCGAGTCTTGCGAGGATTGCTTCAATCCTTTCAACATCGGACGGATTGTTTAGTTCCCAGAACTCCTGGCCGCGGGCCTCAACTTCAACGCACAGGACGTCCCGGCCTTGTTCGAGAAACCTGAGCTGCTCGAGCCCCTCAAGCGTCTCGAGGGGGCCCACAGGCCAGCTCGGATAGGCCGCGAGAGCGGCCGGTCGGTAGGCATAGACGCCCACGTGATGGAAGACCGGCGTCTCATCAGAATCGGAATAGACCTTGCCGGTGTAGGGAATCACTTCCTTGGAGAAGTAGAGCCCGCGATTGCCTGCCCCGAAGACGGCCGTCGTGCCACCCACGCGACCGGCCCTGCGATCCTCTAAGAACCCGTTAAGCGAGCGTCCGTCGCAGCGCAGAACGGGTGTTGCGATATCTGCGTCCGATGAGGTCATGGCGGCGATGAGGTCTTCGACGAACCAGGCGGGCGTCAGCGGGGCGTCACCCTGCAGGTTGACGACGATGTCATAGCCGCCACCGATCTTGTCGTGGGCTTCCGCGACCCTCTCGGTGCCATTGGCGGCCTCGGGTGAGGTCATCACGACCTCGGCGCCCAACTCCTGTCCGGCGGCTTTGATGCGATCATCGTCTGTCGCGATCACGACGCGGTCTACGCCTTTTACGCCCAGGGCCGCGCGCCACGACCGTTCGAGGAGCGAGCGCGCCTCCCCCGTGGCTCCTTTGAGCAACACGAGGGGTTTCCCGGGATACCGCGTCGACGCGTAGCGCGCCGGAATCACGATCACAGCACTCATGACGGCTTGAGATCTACCCCGGGCGCATAGGCGATAAAGTAGGGATTGGCGTAGTCTTCCTTGCCGTAGCCCAAGGGCGTCAGGTCATCGAAGCGCACGACATGTCCGCCCGCGCCCTCAAGGACGGCATGGGCGGCGGCGGTATCCCACTCCATCGTCCGGCCAAGGCGGGGATAGAGATCTGCCTCCCCACTCGCGATGAGGCAGAACTTGAGCGACGATCCAGCCGCTTTCGAATCCGCCACGTCGTACTTGGCGATGTAGTCTTCGAGCTCGGGCGAGCGGTGGGACTTTGAGGCCACCACGTTCAACGCTCCGTTGTCGGGGGAGCGCACGCTGAGCGGGGTGGTCTTGCCGGGCTCAGCGCCGAAGGGGCCGGCTTCTTCCACGGTTTGCCCTTGGGCGTCGGTGTAAAAGAGCCGTCCCTTTGCGGGCGCATAGACGACGCCGCGAATGGGCGTGCCGTCTTCCACATAGGCGATATTGACGGTGAAATCGCCGCGGCGGTTGATGAACTCTTTCGTGCCGTCGAGGGGGTCCACGATGAGGAATGTGGTAGCGCGCGTGCTGTGGGAGGCGGATTGCTCTTCCGTGACGAGGGTCACGTCCGGGAAGGCTGCGCGAAGCCCGGCCGAGATCAGGGCATCGGCGGCCTCGTCTGCCTCAGTGACCGGGCTTTCGTCTGATTTGACCTTCACGTCGAAATCATCGGCCTCGTAGATCTCCATGATCTTGGCGCCGGCTTCGAGCGCCAGGCGCCTCATGACCTTTGCGAGTTCCTCGTGATCCATGGCGTGTCCTCGCGCTTTTCTTGATCGGTTTCCCCTGCTGCTTTATCAGGGTGCGGTAAGGGATCGGCAAGGTCTCACGTATAAGCGGGCGCGTGAAACCGCCTGCACAACCCAGAGGCTGGCACATCATGTTCGAACAATATCGCGTACGGACGCGTCGCTCAGCGGCTGCGAACACGCTGGAGCTGATCTACCATTCCATCGTGCGCAACATCCGCAAGACCCATGAGAACGCCCTGATCGGGCTTATCATGAACATGATGCAGGCGGTGATGTTCGTGGCTGCGTTCTACGTCATGTTCACGGTGCTTGGCCTGCGTGGGATGGCGATCCGTGGGGATTTCCTGGTGTACATCATGTCGGGGATTTTCCTCTTCCTGACGCATACCAAGACCATGGGCGCGGTCGTGGGCTCTGAAGGTCCGGCGAGCCCGATGATGAAACACGCGCCGATGAACACGCTGATCGCGATTTCGGGTGCCGCATTCGCGCAACTATACATGCAGACGCTGACGGCCATCGTGATCCTCGTCTGCTACGGTGCGATTATCGAGCCTGTGCATCTCGACAGGCCCTTGGCCGTCTACGGGATGTTCCTCATCGCCTGGGGAACGGGGACGGCTGTGGGGATCGTCTTTCTGGCGATCAAGCCCTGGGCACCCGGGCCGGTATCCCTCATTTCCTCGCTTTATGCGCGGGCGAACATGATCGCATCAGGCAAGATGTTCGTGGCCAACCAATTGCCGCCGATGATGCTGGCGATGTTTGACTGGAACCCGCTCTTTCATGCCATCGACCAGGCACGGGGCTTCGCGTTCATCAATTACTCGCCGCGCAACTCGGTGATCGATTACCCGATTTACGTCGCGATGGTGCTGATCATGGTGGGCTTCATGCTCGAGTTCTACACGCGCAAGCACGCTTCCGAGAGCTGGGGCGCCCGGGCGTAAGGTCGCCCTGCTTGGCCGGGATGCCTCCGGCGGAAGTACATTGGCACAAAGAAAACGGGTTCAGACGGACACGACCCTCAGCGTCAGGTTGATGCGGCCGTGACGGGGCAGGAGCGAGGAGGAGCCGTGTTTGACGCGGTCTATGCCGTGGTACTTAAGCCGCGCCTCACCGCCCATGACGAGGACGTCGCCGGAACTGAGCCAGACACTTTCGGTCGTGCCGCCCCGGGTGGCGTTGCCCATGCGAAAAAGCGCGTCGTCACCCAGTGAGACGGAGAGGACCGGCCAAGAAAAGTCCCCTTCATCGGCGTCTTGATGGAGACCCATTTTCGCCCCTTCACCGTACCAGTTGATGAGGCAGCAATCGGGCGCGCGCGGGATGCTCGTGACGTCGTGCCAGAGCCGGAGAACCCGTTCGGGGATCGGTGGCCACGGGCTGCCGTTCGGATGAAGCGGAGCATAGCGGTAGCCCTTGCGATCCGTGATCCAACCAAGGCGACCGGCGGCCGACATGCGCACGCTCATGGGTTTGCCGGAGGGCGTGACCGGCTGCGTGAGGGGCGCGTCCTCAAGCACGCGGCGCAGATCCTCCACCATGGCCCTCTGGTCCGGGGGAGAAAGGCAGCCCTGGTAGAGCTCAAATCCGCGGATCCTCAGCGTTGGCTGCATCCCGTCCGCGCCCTAACCTGCCGCCAGCGAGACATGTCGGGCCCCGGACGGGAGTATTTGGAAACGAAAGAAAGGGCGGAGGCGGGAGAGATGGCAGGACAGGATCACAAAGCTTTGTCTCGTTTGCTTGCAGGGCCAATGGCCCCCTCCTATATAGCCCAGCAGCGGAGCGGTCTCAAAGGGGCCGCTCCAAATCCTTGACGTATCGGGTGCCGCGACCGCGGGCCCAGCACACATCGCCAGAAAGGGATGAAAGAGCATGGCAAAAGTCATTGGCATCGACCTTGGGACGACCAATAGCTGCGTTGCGATTATGGATGGCTCCCAGCCTCGCGTAATCGAGAACTCCGAAGGCGCGCGCACCACCCCCTCCATCGTGGCCTTCACGGATGACGAGCGCCTCGTGGGCCAGCCGGCGAAACGCCAGGCCGTCACCAACCCGACGAATACGATCTTTGGTGTGAAGCGTCTCATCGGTCGCCGGTTCGATGACGCGGACCTCGCCAAGGACAAAAAGAACATGCCGTTCGAGGTCATCAACGGTGGCAATGGCGACGCCTGGGTCCAAGCGAAGGATGAGAAATATTCCCCGTCGCAGATCTCCGCATTCATCCTCGGCAAGATGAAAGAGACCGCCGAGTCCTATCTGGGCGAGAAGGTGGAACAGGCTGTGATCACGGTTCCGGCCTATTTCAATGACGCCCAGCGCCAGGCCACGAAGGATGCGGGCAAGATCGCGGGCCTTGAAGTTCTGCGCATCATCAACGAGCCGACAGCCGCAGCGCTGGCCTATGGCCTCGACAAGAAAGAGACGCAGACGATCGCGGTCTACGACCTCGGCGGCGGTACGTTCGACGTGACGATCCTCGAGATCGATGACGGCCTTTTCGAAGTCAAATCCACCAACGGGGACACGTTCCTCGGCGGGGAAGACTTTGACATGCGGATCGTCAACTACCTCGCTGACGAGTTCAAGAAAGAGAACGGCGTCGACCTGACGAAGGACAAGATGGCGCTTCAGCGGCTGAAGGAAGCTGCCGAGAAAGCGAAGATCGAGCTGTCGTCCTCTTCCCAGACCGAGATCAACCAGCCGTTCATCTCCATGGACGCGAAGACCGGCACGCCGCTTCACATGGTGGTCAAGCTGACGCGCGCGAAGCTGGAGAGCCTCGTCAACGACCTCATCAAGCAGTCGATCAAGCCGTGTCAGGCCGCGCTGAAGGATGCGGGCCTTTCGGTGGGCGACATCGACGAAGTGGTGCTTGTCGGCGGTATGACGCGGATGCCGAAGGTCATCGAAGAGGTCACCAAGTTCTTCGGCAAGGAGCCGAACAAGGGCGTGAACCCCGATGAGGTCGTGGCCATGGGCGCTGCCATTCAAGCCGGCGTTCTGCAAGGCGATGTGAAGGACGTGGTCCTCCTCGACGTTACACCGCTGTCACTTGGCATCGAAACGCTCGGTGGCGTGTTCACGCGCCTGATCGACCGCAACACGACGATCCCGACGAAGAAATCGCAGATCTTCTCCACCGCCGAGGATAACCAGAACGCTGTGACGATCCGGGTTTTCCAGGGTGAACGGGAAATGGCCGCGGACAATAAAATCCTCGGTCAGTTCAACCGTGAAAACATCCCACCCGCCCCGCGCGGTGTGCCGCAGATTGAGGTGACATTTGACATCGACGCCAACGGCATCGTGTCGGTCGGCGCCAAGGACAAAGGCACCGGCAAGGAACAGCAGATCACGATCCAAGCCTCCGGTGGCCTCAGCGATGACGACATCGACCGGATGGTACGCGAGGCAGAAGAAAACGCCGAGGCCGACAAGGCCAAGACAGAACTGGTTGAAACCAAAAACCAGGCCGAAAGCCTTGTCCACGCGACCGAAAAGTCGC
>JBCDGS010000012.1:0-67590 GCA_038751055.1 Pseudomonadota bacterium
ACGGAGGCGCTGAGCGGCGCGGATGTGGGCGGCAAGCCCGTCTCTGAGCTTATCACCGACGCCGTGGCGACCATCGGCGAGAACATGGGCCTGCGCCGCATGGCCAAAATCGAGGGTCAGCAGGTCGTCTCCTACGTCCACAACGCGGCCACCACAGGCATGGGCAAGATCGGCGTCCTCGTCGCCATGACGGGTGACAACGAAGCCTTTGGCAAGCAGGTCGCCATGCACATCGCCGCTGTGAACCCGGCCGCGCTCGACGAATCGTCCCTCGACCCGGCGGTGGTCGAGAAGGAAAAGCAGGTGCAGATGGATATCGCGCGCGAATCCGGCAAGCCCGAGCAGGTTATCGAAAAGATGATCGTGGGACGGATGAAGAAATGGCTCGCTGAATCCACACTGATGGGCCAGGCCTTCGTGGTGAACCCTGATCTGACGGTCGAAGCCGCCGCGAAAGACGCCGGTGTCGAGATCACCGGCTTTGTCCGCCTCGAAGTGGGCGAGGGCATCGAGAAGGTGCAGGAAGACTTTGCCGCAGAGGTCGCCAAGACAGCACAAGGCGGCTGAGCTCGCTTTTCTGGTCTGAGTATTTGACAGATGGGTCCCCGATATCCGGGGGCCCATTTTTCATTCCGGGCACCAAAAAAGCGGCGCTGCCGGGACTGGCAACGCCGCTCCATGACAACGCCCCCCATCGGGGAAGAGACGGGGCGTGTGATGTCCGGGGTCGGGAAAGCCCCGGGTTGCGCGAATTTGTGCCCTATACAGCGGGTTTGGGAGCGCCTTCCGCGTAATCGCGCGGCGCCACTCCCTCGTTCCTGGCTAAAGCCTCCACTCACGGAACACCGAGTGTATGACGCATTTACGTAGGGTTAAGGAAGTGCGGGAATCCTTACCACGGCAAAAATGTTACTGTGTTGCGTCTTCGAGGACGAACATCTGGTTCTGAAAGGCCGCCTTCAGCACTGCCTGAGCCGTCGTATCCACGTCGAGAGCTTCGCGCGCCAACCTCAGGTGCTTTTCCACCGTCGCGGCCGTGAGGCCGAGGAGGGTCGCGATGTCTTGCGTTGTCTTTCCGTCACCCACCCATTCCAGAACCTCGCGCTGGCGCTTCGTCAAAGACCGTGCGCCACTGAAGGGCAGGGTGATCAGTTTGAGATGCACGACGTTGTTCATAAGCATGATATCGCGCCCGTGATTGGCCCAGACCATGTCGACATCTGCCTGACTGACCCCGGAAGGCGCGGTCAATGCGATGGCACCCTTCGCGCGGGCTGAGACTGACTTGAAACTGACAGTGTAGCCCGCCCAGATGCCCATGCGCTGGTTGAACTCGACGACCTTCTGTTCCGCCGGGGTGAGGGTCTTGGCCTCCTGCATCTGGCGAATCACGCCCCAGCTCGCCGCGCCGTCATTGTGGCGGGCCCACTGCACCATGGGCGCGTGAAAGTAGAGACCGTTCTTCATGAAAACGCTAATGTATTCCTGATCGTGGTTGCTCAAAAGCACCCAGTCTTCCGGGTCTCCGAGGGAGCTTGGCGTGAGGTACTGGGTGTAGCCGTACATGAGGCGGTCAAAGCCGTATTCGGCCATCCGCTCGACGTGCATCTCCCAGATGTCTTCCATGGTCTTGGCTTCGGTCACGGCCCAGAGATAGTCACGGATACGCATCAAAGCCGCTCCTTCAACGCATGGAGCGCCAGGACGTAGCTCTGCGCACCGAAACCGGCAATGACGCCGATAGCTGCTTTTGCAAGATAGCTGCGATGGCGAAAATCCTCGCGTGCGTGGACGTTTGAGAGGTGAACTTCAACCGACGGAAGTGCGACGGAAGAGACCGCATCAAGGATGGCAATCGAGGTGTGGGTGTATGCGCCAGCATTGATGACGAGGCCCTGATGTACACCCTTGGCGCCATGGATCGCATCCACGAGCGCGCCTTCATGGTTCGTCTGCATGAATTCGAGCGCCAAACCCAGCGTCTGGGCCGTCGTGCGGCACAGTTCCTCAACGTCTGCGAGCGTCGTCGTCCCGTAGACTTCTGGTTGGCGGGTCCCCAGGAGATTGAGATTGGGGCCATTCAGGACAAGCACAGAAGACATCAGACATCCAAATTGCAGACGGCGCGCGGTATCACGCTAAGGTCATGTATCTCATACTTGACGCGTTTGCACAAAAACAGGGCGTCCAACATATCTTGCACAGAACGTTGCAGGGCATTGTCGGGCAAGCACACTTACTTACCATAATGTTGATTATAAGATTATCTGTGTGGCTTTGCGAAGGTTAGGCGACGCGTCCCTGCCGATGATGGCTGCGCAGAAATCCAGGTATCACCGATACTAGGAACCGCACAGAAACACTACGCGCCCATGTCAGACGTCAGCCCAAAGCATAGCCTGCGCCGCGGACCGTGCGCACCGGGTCTTCACCGCCGTGCTGCATGAGCGCCTTTCGCAGGCGACCGATGTGAACATCGACCGTCCGCGTATCCACGTAGATGTCGCGCCCCCAGACCCGGTCGAGCAGTCGCTCACGGCTCCAGACGCGACCGGGTTTCTCCATGAAGGTCGTCAGCAGCCGGAACTCCGTCGGGCCGAGCTTGATGTCCTCGCCCGCTCGCCGCACGCGGTGGTGTTCGGTGTCGAGGGTGATGTCCTCGAACTGCAATTCGACGCCCAGCGATCCCGGCCGCGCACGGCGCAACTGGGATTTCACGCGCGCCATGAGTTCGAGGACGGAATAGGGTTTGGTCACGTAGTCATCCGCGCCCGTCTCGAGGCCGCGGATCTTGTCGACCTCTTCCGAGCGCGCGGAGAGCATGATGATGGGCAAGGACCGCGTTTCCTTGCGCATCTTGAGCTGACGACACACCTCGATCCCCGACACGTTGGGCAGCATCCAGTCAAGGACGACGACATCTGGCGTATCTTCCTCCACGAGGAGGAGCGCTTCTTCGCCGTTCTCGGCTTCGATGACGCGAAAGCCCTCGCTCTCCAGATTGTAGGACAGGACGGCGCGTTGCGCAGGCTCATCTTCCACCAGGAGGACGGACGGCTGGGTCATCTACCCTGCCCTCTCAATTCCGGGCGCCGTTGCGCCTTTCTTGCGGCTGTCATCTGGGTGATCGCCCGTGACGAGGTAGATCACTTCCTCTGAGATATTCGTGGTGTGATCGCCCATGCGTTCGATGTTCTTGGCGATGAAGTGCAGATGCATACAGGCGGTGATGTTACGGGGATCTTCCATCATATGAGTGAGGAACTCGCGGAAGAGGGCGTTGTACATCTGGTCCACGCTATGGTCGCGGTCCCGCACGTCCGCGGCCAGATCGGCGTCGCGCTGGATAAAGGCGTCAAGGACGTCCTTGAGCATCGTCTCGACCTCGCGGGCCATGCGCCGCAAGGACTGGTCCGAGCCGTTGATCGGGCCGGTTTCAGCCAGAACGCTCGTGCGCTTGGCGATGTTCTTGGCGTAGTCGCCGATCCGTTCGAGCGCGCCCGCGACCTTCATGACCGCGAGGATGATCCGTAGATCAGAGGACATGGGCTGGCGCATGGCGATGATGCGGGCGCATTCCTGGTTCACGAGGTCCTCGAGATCATCGATCGCGCTGTCGCCGGTGCGCACCGTTTCAGCGAGCTCGATGTCGCGGTCGGCAAGCGCGCGGGCACTGTCGAGGATCGCCGCCTCAACGAGGCCACCCATTTTCATGATACTGGCTTGAAGCGCTTCGAGGTCGCGATCAAAGGCCGATGCAATATGCGGTTCTTGCATGGTTTTATCCGATCCGCCCTGTGATGTAGGATTCCGTGCGAGGATCCACAGGGTTGGTGAAAATCTGCCCGGTATCGCCGTATTCCACGAGGGAGCCCAAGTGGAAGAAGGCCGTTTTCTGCGACACCCGGGCCGCCTGCTGCATGGAATGGGTGACGATCACGACCGAGAAGTTCAGGCGCAGCTCATCAATGAGCTCTTCCACCTGGCCGGTGGCAATGGGATCGAGCGCCGAGCATGGCTCGTCCATCAAGAGGACCTCGGGCTCTGTCGCCACGGCGCGCGCGATGCACAGGCGCTGCTGCTGGCCGCCGGAGAGACCCGTGCCCGGTGCGTCGAGGCGGTCCTTTACCTCATCCCAGATCGCCCCACGACGCAAAGATTTCTCAACGATATCATCAAGTTCTGCCTTGTTCTTCGCGAGGCCGTGGATGCGGGGGCCGTAGGCAATGTTGTCGTAGATCGACTTTGGGAATGGGTTTGGCTTTTGAAAGACCATGCCCACCTTCGCGCGGAGCTGCACCGGATCCACGCGCTTGTCGTTGATGTCCTCCCCGTCGAGGAGGATGTCACCGGTCACGCGGCAAATGTCGATCGTGTCATTCATCCGGTTTATGCAGCGCAAGAATGTGGACTTGCCGCAG
This sequence comes from Pseudomonadota bacterium, assembly GCA_038751055.1. Lineage (GTDB taxonomy): Bacteria > Pseudomonadota > Alphaproteobacteria > Rhodobacterales > Rhodobacteraceae > Shimia_B. The sequence continues at coordinate 4,422 of JBCDGS010000012.1, forward strand.
CCCGACGGGCCGATGAACGCGGTGACGGTCTTGTCCTCGATCTCGACATTCACGTCCTTGATGGCGTGGGTATCGGCGTAGAAGACGTCCACGCCCTTGGCTGAGATCTTGGTGTCCATGGTCGCTACGTTCCGTTCGATCAGTCTTGCGTCGTCATACATGGGTCTGGTCCCCTCTTACCAGCGGCGCTCGAAACGGCGGCGCAGGAGGATGGCAATGATGTTCATGGTCAACAGGAAGACGAGGAGGATAATGATCCCGCCCCAGGCTTTCTCGGTGAAGACCGCGTCCGAGCGGCTCACCCAGTTGTAGATCTGCGCCGGCAGGGCGGAGTTCGGGCCCTCAAGGCCGCCCATGAATGTCTCGGGGTAGCGGGCCACGAAGCCCACCATCCCAATGAGGAGGAGCGGTGCGGTCTCCCCCAGCGCCTGCGCGAGGCCGATGATTGTCCCGGTGAGGATGCCCGGCGCAGCGAGCGGTAGAACGTGGTGGAAGACGGCCTGCATCTTGGAGGCCCCCACCCCGAGTGCCGCATCGCGGATCGAGGGTGGCACGGCCTTAAGAGAGGCGCGCGTGGCGATGATGATCGTGGGCAATGTCATCAGCGTCAGCACGAGCCCGCCCACAAGCGGGGCCGATTGCGGCAGGTGCATGAACTGGATGAACACCGCGAGGCCAAGGATCCCGAAAACGATGGACGGCACTGCCGCGAGGTTCGAGATGTTCACCTCGATCAGGTCGGTAAAGCGGTTCTTCGGCGCGAATTCCTCAAGGTAGATCGAGGCCGCCACGCCGATGGGCAACGCGAGCACAAGCACGACGAACATCATCAGGAAGGAGCCGAGGACCGAGGCCCCGATTCCTGCCCCGCCCGGGTTGTCGACGCCGGTATCGACGCCGGTGATGAAGTTCCAGTCGAAGACCGTGGCCATGAGGCCCGCCTCCATCATCGCCTCGGCGACGTCCACATCGGCAGGCTGGATGAAACGGTTCTCGGCGGTGATGTTCTCCACCGCGAGGGTGCCCTTGAAGTAGCGGTCGATGCGGGAAGCGGCGGGCACCTCAAACGTCACCGGTTGACCCAGTTGGTCCTCGTTTTCCCGGTAGAACGCGCGCAAGTTGTTGCCCACCTTGCCAACGAGACGCTCCAAGGCGTCAGAGCTCAGGTCCGCGTCGATGCCGGCGTTTTCAAGGGTGGCGCTTAGCGCACCGACAAAGAGCGCCTCATATTCCTTCGTCTTGAAGAGCGTGCCTTCCGCGGCCTCATACTCTTCGGGCGTCACGGTCACTTCGAGCTGGACAACGGTGCGCTGGAAGGCCGGGATGCCGTTCGACAGGATCGCCGTGAGCAGGATCACGAGGCTCAAAAGGCCCACGATGATTGCGGCGAGACCGTAATACTTGAACCGCGCTTCGGCAGCGTTGCGCCGCCGGATGCGGTCGTTCACGGCCAGCAGGGAGCTTTTTGCGGGGTTTGTGGGAGCCGCGGCGGCGGTGGCGTCGGTCATTCGTACTGCTCCCGATATTTGCGCACGATGTAGAGCGCGAAGACATTGAGCCCGAGCGTGATGACAAAGAGCGTCATGCCCAGCGCAAAGGCCACGAGCGCTTCGGGGCTCGCAAAGTCGCTGTCGCCCGTGAGCGGGCTCACGATCTTGGCCGTGATGGTGGTCATGGCCTCAAAGGGGTTGAGCGACAGCCGGGCTGCGGCCCCTGCCCCCAGGACAACGATCATCGTCTCTCCGATGGCGCGGGACGCTGCGAGCAGGATCGCGCCCACGATCCCCGGCAGCGCGGCGGGAAGGACGACCTGGCGGATCGTCTCGGACTGCGTCGCGCCAAGCCCGAGAGAGCCGTCGCGCATGGCCTGCGGAACCGCGTTGATGATGTCGTCGGAGAGGGACGACACGAACGGGATGAGCATGATCCCCATGACGAGGCCCGCCGTCATTACCGCAGTGCCGCCGCCCATCCACGTCACGCCCAGATAGCCCCCTTCCCCGAAGAAGCTCACGAGGAACGGACCCACCGTCAGGAGCGCGAAGAGGCCGTAGACGATGGTTGGAATGCCCGCGAGGATTTCGAGCAGGGGCTTGGCGACGGAGCGCACTGTGGGCGATGCGTATTCGCTCAGATAAATCGCCGACAAGAGGCCCACGGGAACGGCCACTGCGAGCGCCACGAGCGAGATGTAAAGCGTCCCCCAGAGGAGAGGCAGCACACCGAGGGAGGATGCGCCTCCGCGCCCGCTGAAGCTTGGCGCCCATTCGAGGAGGAAGAAGAATTCGGAGGCCGGGTAGAGCCGGAAGAACTCCACCGTATTGAAGATCAGCGAGAAAATGATGCCGATCGTCGTGAGGATCGCGATGGAGGCCGCCGCGATGAGGAGGCCGAGCACCGCCCTTTCGACGATGTTGCGCGCCCGGAACGCGGCGTTGGTGCGTGTCCACGCCCAGCCAAGCCCCCCAATGGCGAGAATGGCCACGGCGGCGGTCATGAGCCCGTAGCCCACCGCGCTCGACGCGCGATATTGTTGGGCCAAGCGCAGGACCACGTCGCCCACATCAGAGCCGATGGGCACCCCAGCGGCCGTGAGCGTGGCGCGCAAGCTATCCATGGTAAGCGCGGGGGACGTGGCGTCTGCCGCAGAAATCGCGCCACCGGCCACGGCGGTATCAAGGCCACCGGCAACCCGGCTCACGTCAGACATGAGCAGGCTCATGTTCATGCCGTCACCGAGCGCCCCTGCGGGCACATTTGCAGAGAGGCTCGCCCCGATCAGGAGCGGCTGCGCTATCAGCCACAGACACAAAAGGACGAACGCGGGCACAAACGCCCAAAGCGCCGCGTGATAACCGTAGTAGTTGGGCAGCGAGTGCAAGTTTCGACGATCACCGCCCGCCGAAGCCATCGCCCGGGCCCTGACAACGAAAAAGCCTGCCACAGACCACAGGGCAAGCGCAGCGAGTATCCAGGCGAGGGTAATCCGGTCACTTTCAAAAAAGGACAACCGAACGAGGTGTGGCGGCGGCCCCGGTCGAGGGCCGCCGCCGTGCGATCTTACATCGTGCCTTCGGCGTCAATCATGGACTGCGTCGCCGCAAGCTCCGGATCGGAAACGAGGCCATACTGCGCGAGCGGGCCGTCAGGGCCTGCGATCTCGTCGGCCATGAAGAACTGGGCGTATTCCTTGAGGCCCGGGATCACGCCGATATGCGCCGCCTTGATGTAGAAGAAGAGCGGGCGCGAGACGGGGTATTCGCCCGTTGCGATGGTCTCGGTCGACGGGGCAACACCGGACATCGTCGCCACTTTCAGCTTGTCGGTGTTGTTCTCGTAGAAAGCGAGCCCGAAAACGCCGATGCCGTTCGCATTCGCGTCGATGCGCGCGAGGGTCTCGGTGTAGTCGCCGTCGATATCCACGGATTTGCCGTCGGTGCGCACCTCAAGGCAGGCATCCTCGGCGTCATCCTCGGACATGCCGCCCGCGATCATGGCTTCCATTGCGCCGGTGGCCTCGCAGCCGGCCGCGATCACCTTTTCCTCGAACACTTCGCGGGTGCCGTGCTTGGTGCCCGGGATGAAGGCGAGAATGTCGGCGGCGGGCAGGTCGGCGTTGAAGTCGGCCCACTGCGTGTGCGGGTTGTCGACAAGTGCGCCGTCCACCATCACCTTCGGAGCGAGGGCATTGAAGATGTCGGAGGGCGTGAAGGCCGTGTAGGCCGGGCCGTCGATCTGCGAGGCAAAGACGATGCCGTCATAGCCGATGCGCACTTCGATGATGTCGGTCACACCTGCTTCGGCGCAGGCGGCCACTTCGCGCTCGCGGATGGCGCGGGAGGCGTTGGCGATGTCGATGGTGTTGACGCCGACACCTTCACAAAAGCGCTTGAGGCCGGACGAAGAGCCGCCGGATTCGACGACGGGCGTTGGAAAGTCTGTGTTTTCCCCGAAGGCCTCGGCGACGATGGACGCATACGGCAGAACCGTAGATGATCCAGCGATCTGGACATTGTCACGGGCGTTTGCTGCGGAAGCAACGGCCGCGACCGCAAGCGCAGAGACGGTGAGTTTCGTGAAAGACATATGTGGATGCTCCTTGATCCTTAGCAGCGGTCGCACCCCCCAAGGGCACCCGCTTCGCGCTCGAATTATCGCGGCCGTACGATGCTTTTGTTAAGCTTTTGTAACAGTTCTATGACACTGGCCGAGCGCGGAAATCGGACGGGATAAGCCGGCCCGAAGGACAGGTCAGACGCGTGGCAAGACTACCGTGAAAACAGAGCCTTCGCCGGGAACAGAGCTTATGGCGAGCCGACCGCGATGACGCCCGACGATGTGCTTGACGATAGCGAGGCCGAGGCCCGTGCCCCCCTGCGCGCGGCTGCGATGGGGATCGATGCGATAGAATCGCTCGGTCAATCGGGGAAGGTGATGCGCCTCGATGCCATCGCCATTGTCGGTCACGTCGATCATCACCGCCGGCCCTCGCAGAGCGGGATCATGGTCACGGAGCGTGACCGTCACACGCACCTCCCCTGCCCCGTATTTGAGAGCGTTCTCAAAGAGGTTGCGAAAGACCTGCATGAGCTGTTCGCGGTCGCCGCGCACCTCAATGGCGCCCCGGGGAAGGTCAAGCTCGAGCCCGCTGGCTGCCGTGCCCAAGGCATGCTGCAACGTCTCGGCGCTTTCATGGACCAGCGTTGCGATGTCTACCTTGGCGTCGGGCCGCAAGCGGCCTTCGCTCTCTACCCGGCTAAGGGAAAGGAGGTCCTGCACGAGGCGGTTCATCCGCTCGGCCTCGATCTCCATCATGCCAAGAAAGCGCTCTTTTGCTATCGGATCCTCAGCTGCCGGGCCACGCAATGTCTCGATAAATCCCATGAGCGCGGTAAGCGGCGTGCGCAGCTCGTGGCTCACATTGGCAACGAAGTCGCGGCGCATCTGGCCCAGCCCCTCGGCGCCCGAGACATCCTCGAAACTGACCAGAACGCCGAGGCCGGGTGCCCCGCCCAGGGGCGAAATCTGGACCCGGTAGCGGACCTCACGATCCCCTTCGCGGCCAATATGGGCGGCGTCGCGGTGCTGCCGATCGCTGAGAGCGTTTTCGATGGCGTCCGTCATGCTGGGCTGGCGCAAGACCGTCGTGTAGTGGTTGCCCGTCGCGTCATGTCCAAGCAGCGTGGCCGCAGCCGCATTCATGCATAAGACCCGCCGCGCGCGCCCCACAACGAGGGCGGGGCCCGGCATTGCCACCACCACGGCGCTGAAAGCCTCGATTCGGTCCATCCTTTACCCAGGCCACGGGCACCCTATATTTTCAAGGAGAGTGTATGCGTCGGCGTTCCCGGCTGAGTTGAAATCGGGATTGCCCTTGCTGTCAATTGTAAGTAACGCGCGTAAAAACGTCGCAAAAAAGTGAGCGCTGCCCATGGCGTGCCTAAGCAGATGAGCACGATCCTGTGTGTGGGGGACTTGGATACGTGGAGAGACGTCCTTCGCGATGCGGATGCCGCAGACGCGCCATTGTTCGTGTCCTTCTCTGACGTGACGGTGGAGCTTCTCGACCGCGTGCGACCGGCGACGGTTATGAGCCCCCTTCTCGCGCATGATTTTGATTCCACGGATCTGGCTGAGCGGCTCCAGGACTTCGGCTATACGGGCCGCTACCTCGCGATTGCGGTGGGCGTGCCGCACCCCCAGCTCATCGAGGGGGAGGTGCACACAGCTGCCCCCCTCGTGGACTTCGCGCTTGTCACCGTCAGAGACGTCTCAAAGCTGAACTAGCGCCTCGCGGAAAGACCGGATCAGGTCGGCCTCTGGCTCTACCCCGACGGACACGCGAAAGAACCCCTCCGAGATGCCGGAAGCTTCGCGGGCGGCCTCCGACACCTCCCGGTGGCTCGAGGACATGGGGTGGGAAATCGTGGTCGCGACGTCACCCAGCGTCGGCGCAAAGGCAACATCGATGGCCTCAACAAAAGCATTTGTCACGGCGCGGTCCGGCGCGATTTCGAAAGACACCATAGAGCCCATGCTGTCGCCTAGGAGCGTGCGGGCGCGGTTGTGGTCGGGATGGTCCGGGCGCCCGGGATAGAGAACCCGCCGCACCTGCGGCAGTTCGCTTAGCGCGTCGGCAAGGGCTGCGGCGTTCGTCTGGGTGCGCGCATGGCGCAGCTCAAAGCTCAAAAGGCCGCGCTCGGCCAGCCAGCAATCAAACGGCGCGGCCGTGAAGCCCCAGGTCGCGGCCATGATGTCGAGACGCCGGTTCGTTTCGGCGTCCCTCGCGGCCACCCAACCCAACATCGCGTCCGAATGGCCTGACAAGAGCTTGGTGACCGAATGCAGCACGATATCGGCGCCGGCATCGAGCGGGCGATAGCCCAGCGGGGTGGTGAAGGTGTTATCCACGATCACCGTCAGCCCGTGCTCCTTGGCAAGCGCGATGAGGCCGTCCATATCCGCCACGCGCAGCGACGGATTGGCGACAACCTCGATCAGCATCGCGGTCGTCTCTGGCCGGATCGCGGCCCGTGCCGAGGCCACGTCCGTGGGGTCAAAGAGGCTCGTCGCGATGCCCAGGCGCGGCAGATCCTCTGCCAAAAGGCGCTGCGAGCGGCCGTAAAGCTGTGATGACCCGATCACATGATCGCCCGACTTTGCCGCCGACATCAGCGCCAGCGACACGGCAGCCATCCCGCTGGGCGTCATGACGCCGCCCTCTGCCCCCTCCAGCGCGTCGATCATGCCCGACACATGGCGCGCATTGGGGTGACCTTCCCGGGAATAGACGAAAGCCGCATCGTCGCCCGTATACATCTCATCGAGCGCATCCGGCGTCTCGGCGCGGTAGACAACCGCGGGCATGAGCGGGCTGACGAGGGGCGCACCCTTGAACGGCAAAAAGGGTCGGCGCGTCATGCTTTGGTCATACCATCGCGGAAGCGTCGCATGTTCATCTGGTACCCCAGCGCCGACATCTCCAGTCCCTTGATCGCGGCGTCGTCCAACGCGCGCACGACCTTGCCCGGCACACCCATGACGAGGGATCCGTCGGGGATCTCCTTGCCCTCGGTAATCAGCGCCCCTGCCCCGATCAGGCAGTTCTTGCCGATCTTGGCCCCGTTGAGGACGGTCGCGCCCATGCCAATGAGCGAATTGTCCCCGATGACGCAGCCATGCAGCATAGCCTTGTGCCCAATGGTGCAGTTCTCACCAATCGTGAGCGGAAACCCCATATCCGTGTGCAGAACGCTGTTTTCCTGAATGTTCGTCCCGCGGCCCACGGTGATCGGCTCGTTGTCGCCGCGCAGCGTCGCGCCGAACCACACGGAGGTCGCGTCGTGAAGGATGCAGTTGCCGATGACGTTGGCATCCGGCGCAATCCAGTAGTCGCCACCCTCGGGCAGCGTGGGGCGCACCCCGTCCAGTGCATAGATCATTGGCTGTCCTCGAATTCCTGTTGCAGCGCGCGGGCGTGGTCCTGCAAGTCGGGCTGCTGCACGCGGGCCATGCGCGTGGCCTCGATGATTGTTTTCAACTTGCGATCCGTGGCGTCCAGATCGTCATTAATGAGGACATAGTCATATTCCGACCAGCGGCTGATCTCGTCCCAGCTTTTGCGCATGCGCTTGGCGATGACGGCCTCGTCGTCCTGCCCGCGGTCTTCAAGCCTGCGCCGCAGCTCCGCGATGGAGGGGGGCAGGATAAAGACGCTCAGAACGCTTTGCCCCAGAACCGAATTCTTGATCTGCTGCGCGCCCTGCCAATCGATGTCGAAGAGGACGTCGCACCCCTCATCCACGGCACGTCGGACGGGGCCGAGGGGCGATCCGTAGAAGTTGCCGAAGACATGGGCGTGCTCGAGCATCTCCCGGTCTGCGACCATGCGCTTGAAGGCGGCTTCGTCGATGAAATGGTAGTCCTGCCCGTCTGTTTCCCCGGGGCGCGCGGGGCGCGTGGTCGCAGAAATCGAAAAGCGGATCGTCGGGTCCCAGGCCCGAAGGCGCTTGGCCAGGGTGCTTTTTCCCGCACCCGACGGAGATGACAGGATAATGAGGAGGCCGCGGCGTGACATGTCCTATTCCACGTTCTGGATCTGCTCGCGCATCTGGTCGATGGCGACCTTGAGGTCGAGCCCGATCGCCGTCAGCGCCGCATCCCCCGACTTCGCGCAGAGCGTGTTGGCCTCACGATTGAATTCCTGCATCAGGAAATCAAGCTTGCGTCCCACCGGTCCCTCCTGGCCAAGCAGGTCGCGGGCGGCCGTGATATGGGCCTCGAGGCGATCAATCTCTTCCATGACATCAGCCTTGATCGCCAGCTGCGCGAGCTCTTGGGCGAGGCGGGCCTCGTCGATGTCGATGTCCTTGAGGACGCGCGCCATGGCGGCCCGGAACGTGGCTTCCTGCGCTGCGGCCCGGTCCGGCAGGAGCGCCCGCGCCGCAGCGACATGGCCTGCAATGCCGGAGAGCTGCTCGTCGATGACCTGTCCCAGCGCCGCGCCCTCGGCATCGCGCATGGCGATGAAATCGGCGACAAGTGGCCCGATATCGCCCTTCAGGGCCGATGCAAACTCCGCCCCCCCGTCATCGTCGCCACCGCCCTCCGTCACGGCGCGGATGGAATAAATGTCCGCGGCCGTCAGCGGCGCGAGGTGCAGACCCGCTTCGCCCGCCAGCGCTTCCACCTGCTTGAGGCCGGTCACGACCTCGATGACGGCCGCGTCATTGACGGCCCCCGCCGCCGCCTCGGCCCGCGTGACCTTCAAAGACACCTGCAGATTGCCCCGCGCCAGGGCCGCGCTCAAGGCGCTCCGCACCGCCTGGTCGAGCCCTGCAATCCAGTCCGGGACGCGCAGGCGCAGGTCGAGGCCCTTCCCGTTCACACCGCGCAATTCCCAGACCCAAGTAAAGGGTCCATGGGCGCCGGTGCGCGTGGCGTAAGCTGTCATGGAGCGCGGCATGGCGGCCTTTCATGCGTGACGTCTGAGCGCTGCCTAGCAAGAGCCGCGCGCCCCCTCAAGCTCCCGCGACAGGCCCATATTTACTCTTTTAGCGAAAATTGCTGCCAATTCGCGTCGAGATTTGGCAATCTTTGACTGGGGGCGGCAATCGATTGCGATACGTTGAGCGGGGTGTAGTGTATGTCCGACGAAAACGCACAGGTCACTATGGTGGATTTCAAGAAAACCCAGCGATTTGACGGCATCGCCGCGCTCGAAGCCTATTGGCAAAGCGTGCGCGGCAGTCGCCTCGTGCCGCTGCGCTCCGATATTGATCCGCGCGGCATCGAAAGCGCGCTGGATTTCTCCTTCATCGTGGAGCGCGTGACCTCCGGCGTGATCCGGTTTCGCCTCGCCGGCTCCCAGCTCAACGAGATGATGGGGATGGATGTGCGGGGGATGCCCATCACGTCCTTCTTCGGCACCAAGTCCCGCGCCCAGGTGCTTGAGGCGATCGAGGGCGTCTTTGATGGCCCCGAAGTGATCGAGATGTCGGTTGAGAGCGCGGAGGGGGCAGGAAAGCCCGCCCTGCCCGGCCAGATCATCCTCATGCCGCTCAAAAGCGATCTCGGCGATATCAGCCGCGCCATCGGGTGCTTTCCCACCCGCGGGTCCATGGGCCGTGCGCCGCGCCGGTTCGAGCTGACGGGCAAGATCCAGCGCCGCGCCCTGCGCGACACGGCCGATGCGCCCGTGGTCCACCGCCGCCCGGCCTCAGAGCGCCCCCTGACAGCAGGCTTTGCCGAGACGCCTGCACCGTTCGAAACGCGGCACCATCCGGCCGAACGGCCCTACCTGAAGCTCGTCAAGAACGACGACTGAACGCGCGGGAACGGCCCCTCAGAGGCCGCCCCTTCATCTTTCCCGAAATACCTCCGCCGGAGGCAGTCAGACGGCAGCCGCCTGGCGCGTCTGTGCCGTCTGGCCGAGCTCTTCGGCCACGAGGAACGCCAGCTCCAGCGCCTGCGAGGCATTGAGCCGTGGATCACAGGCCGTGTGGTAGCGCGAGGACAGATCCTCGTCCGTGACGGCCCGCACGCCGCCTGTGCATTCGGTCACGTCCTTACCGGTCATTTCGAAATGCACACCACCGGGAACCGTGCCCTCGGCGCGGTGGACGGCAAAGAACTCCTGGACTTCGCGCAGCACGCTGTCGAACGGACGCGTCTTGTAGCCCGTGGCGCTCTTGATCGTGTTGCCGTGCATCGGGTCGCAGGACCAGACGACATTGGCCCCCTCGGCCTGAACGGTGCGGATCAGACGCGGCAGGTTGTCGGCCACCTTGCCGGCCCCGAAGCGCGCAATCAGCGTGAGCCGCCCGGCCTCGTTCTCCGGGTTCAACTTCGACATGAGCACCTTGAGGTCCTCTTCCGTGGTCGACGGCCCGCATTTCAGGCCGATCGGGTTCTGCACCCCCCTGCAGAACTCCACATGGGCGCCGTCCGGCTGGCGCGTACGATCGCCGATCCAGATCATGTGACCCGATCCCGCCAGCCACTTGCCAGAGGTCGAATCCACCCGGGTCAAAGCCTCCTCGTATTCAAGGAGAAGGGCCTCATGAGAGGTGTAGAAATCAACGGTGGAGACTTCGTCGTTGAACTCGGACGTGAAGCCCGCCGCCTGCATGAAATCGAGCGCGTCCGAAATCCGGCCCGCCATCTCGCGATACTTCTCGCTCTCTTCGCGGTCGGTGAAGCCGAGCGTCCAGGCATGGACCTGATGAATGTCCGCGAAACCACCTTTTGAAAAGGCGCGCAGCAGGTTCAGCGTGGCCGAGGCCTGCGTGTAAGCCTGCAGCATCTTGTTCGGGTTGGGCAAGCGGGCCTCGGACGTGAAGTCGAGCTCGTTGATGATGTCGCCCCGATAGGACGGCAATTCCACGCCGTCTTTGACCTCGGTTGGCGCCGAGCGCGGCTTGGCGAATTGTCCTGCCATGCGCCCCACCTTCACAACGGGCACCTTCGCTGCAAACGTCAGCACGACGGCCATCTGCAGCATCACCTTGAACGTGTCGCGGATTAGGTCGGCGGAGAACTCCCCAAAGCTCTCGGCGCAGTCGCCCCCCTGAAGCAGGAACGCTTCACCGCGGGAGGCCTTCGCGAGATCGGCCTTCAGCGACCGCGCCTCACCCGCAAAGACGAGCGGCGGATACTGCGAGAGCTGCGCTTCCACGGCGCTGAGCTTTGCCTCATCCAGATACTCGGGCATCTGAACCCTGGGCTTTTTGCGCCAGTCAGATTTCTGCCACTCGGTCATTGCTTTGGTTCCTTGCAATCGGAGCGGGAGCGCTCCTCGGTTAGCGTTAGCAGCAGCGGTATACAGAGGTGTTCCTTTTGTGGAAACAGCCTAATTCGCGCAGGTCAGCGAGATGCGATTAAACTTGCCTTGACGCGCGTTTGCGCCGTGTCCAAGGGTGTCATGCGACATAACAGCCAGAGAGCGCCATGCTCACTCAACCGCCCCGGATTGACGTTGATAGCGACGGTTCCAAACCGCGCCGGTTCGTCTTTGTCCTGTTGCCAGAGTTTACGCTTCTGTGTTTTGCGTCAGCGGTGGAAAGCCTGCGCATCGCCAACCGGATGGCGGGCAAGAGCCTCTATTGCTGGGAACTGATGGGGGAAGGCGGAACACATGTTGCGTGCTCTGCGGGAACCGAGTTTCGGGTCGACAAGGACCTCGAGGAGGTCGCGCGCGATGACACCGTGCTGCTGTGCGGGGGTCTTGCCGTGCAGGAGGCGACGACCAAACGCCTGCTCGCATGGCTCCGCCGCGAGGCACGGCGCGGACCGGTGATGGGTGGCCTGTGCACGGCCGGCTATTCACTGGCCAAGGCAGGGCTCCTCGACGGCAAGCGCGCGACGATCCACTGGGAAAACCAGGACAGCTTTTCGGAGGAGTTCCTCGAGGTCGAGCTCACCAAATCCGTCTTTATCGTCGATGGCAATCGCGTGACAACGGCGGGCGGGACGGCCTCCATCGATCTCATGCTCAAGATCATCGCCGAGGACCACGGCGAGGACCTCGCCAATGCGGTCGCCGACCAGCTCATCTATTCCTCCATCCGCACCGATCAGGATACCCAGCGGCTGTCGATCCCCACCCGCATCGGCGTGCGCCATCCTCGTTTGAGCCAGGTGATCCAGCAGATGGAACTGAACATCGAAGAGCCGATTTCGCCGTCCATCCTGGCAAAGGATGTGGGCATGTCCACACGGCAGCTCGAACGGCTGTTCCGGCGCTATTTGAACCGCTCGCCCAAACGGTACTACATGGAGTTGCGTCTTCAGAAGGCGCGCAACCTCCTGATGCAGACGGATATGAGCGTCATCAACGTGGCGCTGGCCTGCGGGTTTGCTTCGCCTTCACATTTCTCAAAGTGCTACCGGGCGCACTACAATACGACGCCCTACCGCGAACGCGGCGCACAGGCCGCGCGGATGAGCGTCTAGGCCACCGAACTCTTTCAAAGAGTTCGGTCCGAAGTCTTCGAAAGACTTCGGGCGCCTAGCTGCCCGCGCGGCTCATGCGATAAAGCGCACCCTGCCCGACGCTGAGAAACCAGATCGAGCCATCTGGTGCCTCGCGAATGTCACGTACGCGCAGGGTCTCGTCAGCGGCGATGCGCTCTGCCTCGGACAGGGATCCCCCGCGTTCCAGGCGCGAGATCATGTCGAACTTGAGCGAGCCCACAAAGATGTCGCCGCGCCATTCAGGGAACATGTCGCCGCCATAGATCATCATGCCCGACGGCGCGATGGAGGGGTCCCAGTAGAATTCCGGCTGCTCCATCCCGGCCTGCGTGGTGCCTTCGCCGATCTTGGCACCGCTGTAGTGGCGGCCATAGGAAATCACCGGCCAACCGTAATTTGCGCCCTTCTGGATCAGGTTGATCTCATCTCCGCCCTGGGCGCCATGTTCAACGGTCCAGATACGCCCGTCGGCATCGACGGCCATGCCTTGTGGATTGCGGTGACCGTAGGACCAGATGCCAGGCCGTCCGTCATCGCCGAGAAACGGATTGGACGACGGGATCTCGCCGTCCCGTGTGATGCGCACCACCGAGCCGTTTTCGATGCTCCGGTCCTGGGCCGAGGGCCTGTCTCCCCGGTCCCCGATCGTGAGGTAGAGGGAGCCGTCGCGCGCCTCCACCAAGCGGGAGCCGAAATGGCGGCCACCTGATGCGCCGGGCGCGGCCTCCCAGATGGTCTCAACATCGGTAAGTTCGCCCGACGTAAGGACGCCCCGCGCGACGGCCGTGTTCGACCCCCGCCCCTGCGCTTTGGCAAAGGTGAAATACAGCTCCTGACTCTGAGCGAAATCACGCGGCACGAGCACGTCCAGCAGGCCGCCCTGCCCCTGATCCACCACGTCGATGCGGCCCGCGACCTCTGCGCGTTCGCCCGGCGTCAACAGCAAGACGTCGCCGCTCTTTTCGGTCAGCACGACCGCGCCCGACGGCAGGAACCCGAAGCCCCAGGGGGCATCGAGGCCTGTCATGACAGGCGTCATGGTGACGGCACCGGCAGAGGTATCGGTCTGCGCGAACCCGGCACTTCCTGCGCAGAGCGAGACAAGGGCGATCAGGGCGGCGGAACGGGGCAATCGGATCATCGGCAATCTCCTTTCTTCGACACATAGGTACGCCGCGCCGCGCGTCCGCTCACCTTTTCGCGAATCCGGGCCTGAGCGAAGGCGTGAAGCTGCTTTCCTTTTCCGCTGGGGAGGCTAACGTGGCGACTGGGAAAATTTCCAACTTGGGAGACTACACATGAAAAAGCTGCTTATGGCCTCCGCGGCCACGGCGCTTCTGGCAGGCGGTGCCCATGCCGGAGGCCACATTGAGATCAAGCTCGGCGTCCTTCTCGGCTTCACCGGCCCCATCGAATCCCTCACCGGCCCCATGGGCGCAGGCGCTGAGGCGGCCGTAAACGAGGTGAACGAAGCGGGCGGAATCCTCGACGGGCATTCCGTCGAAGTGATTTCGGCTGACACCGGCTGCATCGACAACGGTCTGGCGACCTCGAACGCAGAGCGCCTCATTGCCGAAGGCGTGAACGGCATCGTGGGCGGTGACTGCTCTGGCGTCACGGGCGCGATCCTCGCCAACGTGGCGATCCCGAACGGCATGGTGATGATCTCGCCATCCGCGACATCACCGGCGCTCTCCACTGTGGAAGACAACGGTCTTTTCTTCCGCACGGCCCCCTCTGATGCGCGCGAAGGCCAGGTCATGGCCGAAATCCTGAAGGAGCGCGGCATCGAAAGCATCGCGCTGACCTATACCAACAACGACTACGGCAAGGGCCTCGCCGATGCGATCCAGGCCAATTTCGAAGAGATGGGCGGCGAAGTGACCATCGTGTCGGCCCATGAGGACGGCAAGGCCGACTATTCGGCTGAAATCGCGGAACTCGACGCGGCGGGCGGTGACCTGCTCGTGGTGGCGGGCTACCTCGACCAGGGCGGCCTCGGCATCATCCGCGCGTCCCTCGACGCGGGCGCCTGGGACACGTTCGGTCTGCCCGGCGGCATGATCGGCGACTCGCTTCCGGCCAATGTGGGCCCGGACCTCAACGGGTCCTTCGGGCAGATCGCGGGCTCCGGCGGCGAAGGTGCAGACGCCATGGCGTCCATCGGCGAAGGTGCAGGGTTCGACGGAACTTCTCCTTATACGCCAGAGTCTTACGATGCGGCAGCGATCTTTATGCTGGCCATGGAAGCTGCGGGTTCGAACGATCCGGCAGAATATGCGGCCGAAATCCTGAACGTCGCCAACGCGCCTGGAACGCAGTTCTTCCCCGGTCAGCTCGCCGAGGCGCTGGAAGCGATCCGCGCGGGCGAGGACATCGATTATCAGGGCGGATCCGCCGTGGAACTGATCGGGCCCGGTGAGAGCGCAGGCTCCTACCGCGAGATCGAAGTTCAGGATGGTGAGAACGTCACCGTCAACTTCCGCTAGGAACGACACGCAAACGATTGAAGAGCCCGGATTTTCCGGGCTCTTCGCATAGAGGGGTGAGCACGTGATCGAGGTCCACGACCTGCACAAACACTTCGGCGGCTTCCATGCCGTGGACGGCGCGACGCTATCCATCGCCGAAGGATCCATCACCGGTCTCATCGGCCCGAATGGCGCAGGAAAAACCACGCTTTTCAATGTGATCGCAGGCAATCTTAAGCCGACCTCTGGCACGGTGAAGATGGCGGGCGAGGACATTTCAGGCCTGCCGCCGCACGAGCTTTTCCACAACGGCCTGCTGCGAACCTTCCAGATCGCCCATGAATTCAGCTCCATGACGGTGCGCGAAAATCTGATGATGGTGCCCGGCCAGCAGGCGGGCGAAAGCATCTGGAACGCCTGGTTCGCGCGGGGCCGCATCCGCGAGGAAGAGCGTGCGCTGGGCGAGAAGGCCGATGAAGTCCTTGATTTTCTGACGATTTCCCATTTAACGCACGAGAAGGCGGGCAACCTGTCGGGCGGGCAAAAGAAGCTCCTGGAGCTGGGCCGCACGATGATGGTGGATGCCAAGATCGTCTTTCTGGACGAGGTGGGCGCGGGCGTGAACCGCACGCTGCTGAACACGATCGGCGACGCGATCCTGCGCCTCAACGAGGAGCGCGGCTACACGTTCTGCGTCATCGAACACGACATGGATTTCATCGGTCGCCTCTGCGACCCGGTCATCTGCATGGCCGAGGGGCGCGTCTTGGCCGAGGGGACCATCGACGAAATCAAGGCCAACGAGCAGGTGATCGAGGCCTATCTCGGCACCGGCGTGAAGAACAAGAAGACGGCGTGAAAGACATGGTTTGGGACATTTTGTACAATTTCTACCGGCCCAAAACCCAATTTGTACGATCCCGCCCAACGAGAGAGTGCGTGTCGAACCGCCCTGCCATCGCAAGCGAGCCCATGTGTCACGTGGCCTTGAGAGCGATGTCCCAGCGGGTCCTCGACACTCTTTATCCCATGGGACCCGCCTGAGATGACCGAACCCTTTTTGATCGGCGACACGATGACCGGCGGCTACGGCACCGGGGCGGATATCCTGCATGACTGCACCATCGCGGTGAATGAAGGCGAGATCGCCGTCATCGTCGGGCCCAACGGGGCGGGCAAGTCCACGGCGATGAAGGCGGTGTTCGGGATGCTCGATGTGCGCCAGGGGGCGGTGCGGCTCGGCGGGGAGGATATCACGGTGCTCACGCCCCAGGCGCGGGTGCAGAAGGGCATGGGCTTTGTGCCGCAGACCTCGAACATCTTTACCTCGATGACGGTCGAAGAGAACCTCGAGATGGGGGCATTCATCCGCGAGGATGAGATCGCGGGCACGATGGAGCAGGTCTATGATCTGTTCCCGATCCTGCGCGAAAAGCGCCGCCAGCCGGCCGGTGAATTGTCTGGCGGGCAGCGTCAGCAGGTGGCCGTGGGCCGCGCGCTGATGACGCGCCCGCAGGTCCTGATGCTCGATGAGCCGACGGCGGGGGTCTCCCCCATCGTGATGGACGAGCTCTTTGACCGCATCATCGAGGTGGCGCGGACAGGCATTTCCATTCTGATGGTGGAGCAGAATGCGCGGCAGGCGCTCGAGATCGCGGACAAGGGTTACGTCCTCGTGCAGGGACGCAATGCCTATACCGGGACGGGGCGCGAGTTGCTGGAAGATCCTGAAGTGCGGCGGTCATTTCTGGGTGGTTAGGCCGGGAGGCCTCCGGCCGGAGGTATTTGGGGAAAGATGAAGGTGGGATCAGTGAGCGGATATCGGGCGGCGTTGCGGGCGGCCCTCATCGGGGTCGGCGGGATCGGTCTGGGAAGCGCGGGGGCCGCGCAGGAGGCGGGCGCGCCCGCGACACAGGATGCCCCGGTCTTTCAGATCCTCTGCGCCTTTGAGCGGGAAGCGGGCGGCGCGGACGGGATGGCGCCCCTGGAGGAGCCGCGCGGCGGGCAGATCGTGGGTTCGGACCGGCGGCCCGCGCAGATGCTGTTGCGATCTGACGTGATCCTCGAGGTGCCCACGGTGAATGGCGTGCGGCGGTTCCTCGTGGCTTTGCCGCAGGGGGATATCCTGTCGCAGCTGATCACCGTGCAGCCCGATGGCACGGCGCTGCGGTCGTTGCATGTGGCGCCGCTCGGCGCGGATGCGTTCGCCCTGAGCGAGGCCGGACGCTGCGAGGTGCGGGAATGAGGGCGATGCAGGGCGGGCATGTCTTGCGGGTGGGAGCGGCGCTGTGCCAGCGGCCTCTCCGCGCCGCGCGTAGACGTGGCTGGGTGTGGCGCGCGCGCGCCGGGCAGCGCCGGACTGCGCGCCGTCTTCTGGCGATCCTGTTTTCCTTGATGGCCGGGTCAGTGGCGGCGGCGACGTGCACGTTTTCAACTTTGTGCATCGAAGATGCGGCCTGCGTGCCGACGGATCTGACGCTTGAGGTGACCGAGGAGACGCTCACCCTCGCGGAGGGCACATTCGAGGTGAATGGCGGTGGGTCGGCGTCGCTTCGGGTGGCGGTGGCTAATTCACCCACAGCGCTCCATGTGATCGTCCACGGACTGCCCGGCGAGGCGCGGTATTCGCGGCATATCTTCGCCGGGCCGCGGGTGGAGACGTATCTGGGGACGTGTTCATGAGGGCTCCGGTGCTTGCGGTGGCTGTCCTTCTTGCCGGATCTGCGCCCGCAGAGCCCGTTCTGTTGACCTGCACCTTCGAGACCGAGTGTTTTGACACGGACGGGTGCGCCAAGAGTGCCTTTGCCATGGAGATCGCCTGGGATGGACAGACCCCGGGGGCCCATGGCGAGACAGGGGGCCCCGGCAGTGGCGCGCCTGCGGCCCCTGCCCGCGTCACCACCGATGCCGAGAGCTTTGAGATGCTTGCCGATCTTCGCAACGAGGTGCTGGCCTTCGGGCGCGCAACGGAGGCAGGCGATTGGTGGACGCTGACGATCCACGAGGAGGTGGCGCGGCTTTCGGTGCATATGCCCACCTCTGATCTCGCGCTGTATTACAAAGGAACCTGTCTAGAGGACGCGCCATGACCGATCTTCTGAACGCGATCATCGTGATCCTGAACTTTATCGTCATCCCGGGCGTCGCCTATGGCAGCCAATTGGCGCTGGGGGCGCTGGGGGTGACGCTCGTCTACGGCATCTTGCGGTTTTCGAACTTCGCCCATGGCGACACCATGGCCTTCGGCACGATGGTCGTGATCTTTGCGACCTGGGGCCTGCAGGCGCTGGGGGTGTCGCTTGGCCCCCTGCCCACCGCGCTTCTGGCGCTGCCGGTGGGGATCGCGGGCTGCGCGCTTCTCCTGGTGTTCACGGATCGCACGGTCTACCGCTTTTACCGGGCACAGAAGGCCTCGCCCGTCATTCTGGTCATCGTCTCCATGGGGGTGATGTTCGTCCTGAACGGGGTCACGCGGTTCATCATCGGGGTCGATGACATCCGCTTTGCCGACGGAGAGAGGTTCATTATCCGCGCGCGGGATTTCCGCGACTGGGCGGGCCTCGATGAGGGGCTGGCCTTCCGCACGTCACAGGCGATCACCATCGTGGTGGCCGTCATTGCGGTGGCGCTTCTCTTCTGGTTCCTCAACCGGACACGGACGGGCAAGTCGATGCGGGCGTTTTCCGACAATGAGGATCTGGCGCTTTTGAGCGGGATCAATCCCGAGCGGGTGGTCATGGTGACCTGGATGATCGTGGCGGCGCTGGCGACGACGGCGGGGGTGCTCTACGGCCTCGACAAGTCCTACAAGGCGTTCACCTACTTCCAGCTTCTTCTGCCGATCTTCGCGGCGGCCATCGTGGGCGGGCTGGGCTCACCCATTGGGGCCATCGTGGGCGGCTTCGTCATCGCCTTCGCCGAGATCGCGCTGACCTATCCGCTGAAGAAGGTGCTGGGCTATCTGATGCCCGAAAGCCTTGAGCCGGACGGCCTCGTCCAGCTTCTGACGACGGATTACAAGTTCGCGGTGAGCTTCGGCATCCTGATCATCGTTCTGCTCTTCCGACCTACCGGTATCATGAAGGGGAAAGCGCTATGAGCTCTCTGACGTTGCGGGACATGTCCCTCTTTGCGCTGGTGGCGATCCTGATCATCGGCACCGGCTACTTTCAGGGCGTGAACACGGCGCTGACGCTTTTGAACTTTGGCCTCGTCAGCGCGATCATGTCGCTGGGTGTGAACCTGCAATGGGGATTTGCGGGGCTCTTTAACATCGGGGTCATGGGCTTCGTGGCCCTGGGGGGGCTGGCGGCCGTGCTGATCGGGATGCCGCCCACGACCGAAGCGATCGAGGAAGGCGGCGGTCGCATGGCGCTGGCGATGACCATGGGGGCGCTGACGGTCGTGGCCGCTGTCGTGGCCTATCGCAAGGTCGCGCCCGGGCGTCCGAGGACATTGGCCGTCGCCGCGACCCTCGTTGTGGGTTTCGTGATCTACCGGCAGCTTTTTGACCCGGCGCGGGACGCCATTGAGGCCGTGAACCCGGCGGGCACGGGCTTTCTGGGCGGGCTCGGCTGGGAGGGCTGGGCGATGTATATCGCGTGGCCGGCCGGCGGGCTCATCGCGGCGGGCGCGGCCTGGGTCATCGGCAAGACGGCCCTAGGCCTCAGATCGGATTACCTGGCCATCGCCACGCTGGGGATCGCCGAGATCATCATCGCCATCCTCAAGGCCGAAGACTGGTTGTCGCGCGGGGTCAAGAACGTCGTGGGGATCCCCCGGCCCGTCTCCTACGAAGTGGATCTCCAGGCCGACCCAAGCGCCTTCATGGAGCGTGCGGCGGGCTTTGGCTTTGATCCCGTGGTGGCGTCGAACCTGCAGGTGCGGGTGGAATGGGCGCTGTCGTTCACGGTGGTGCTGATCCTTCTTCTGCTCCTCGCGCAGCTCGCGCTGAATTCCCCCTGGGGGCGGATGATGCGCGCGATCCGCGACAATGAGACAGCCGCAGAGGCCATGGGCAAGGACGTCACGGCCCGGCATTTGCAGATCTTCATCCTGGGATCGGCGATCCTCGGCATGGCGGGGGCGATGATGACAACGCTCGACAGCCAGCTGACGCCTGCAGCCTACCAGCCGCTGCGCTTCACATTCCTGATCTGGGTCATGGTCATCGTGGGCGGCTCCGGCAACAATTTCGGCGCGGTCCTCGGCGGGTTCGTGATCTGGTTCCTCTGGATCCAGGTAGAGCCCGCCTCCGCGTTCCTCCTGGGCGTCCTGACGTCACCGCTGGCTGACGGCTCGGCGCTGAAAGACCACCTGCTCGATGCCTCGGCGCATATGCGTCTGATCACCATGGGGCTCGTCCTCCTCGTGATGCTCCGCTTCTTCCCGAGGGGGCTCATCCCGGAGCGTTAGGGGTGAGGATATCAAGGCCCGCTTGCCAGATGACCCATGTTCCAAGAGGCCAACGGTGAAGTATGTGCACGTGGTTTCTGCGACTTGTCCCAGATTGAGACCACGCACAGTATGTTAACGTTGAAGCACGCCGCCATTGCCACGTGCAATAAGCCCATGACACCTCTTGCTCAGCGGTCGTTTTCAACAGGTCGTTCAGGGCGATTACCGCCGCCACCGCCGCCTAAGGCAGCCTCGGTCACGTCTCCGCGGAAGCAGCGCGGGAAGAACGGGTAGGTATCGGTGGCGTAGTAGCTGTATTCACCGTCAACCATTGTGCCATTGCATTGATCCAAATCGCCGGATCCTTCGACGTATTCCCAATCTTGCACATAGGTGCCGTCATGCAGCCCCTCCGGCGCATTTTCACCTTCCCGCTCACCCTCTTTGAGTTGGTAGGATGACCGTATTTCATCGCCTGCGTAGTGGATTTCAAAACCATCAGCCGCATAGGCAAAGAGCGTTCCGTCAAGATTGCTCACCACGGCTTTGGGTATCCCGTGGTAGTGGTACATGCCATTGCCATCAACATGCGCGTTTTGTGCGTCCATTATCAGGCCGCCCATACCTTCGACGTTCCAGCCGGATGACCGGTCGCGGGTCCATGGGCGCTCGGCGTCGGGGTCTGCATCTGGATCATGCCACTCGGCCGTGCCCGGGCGCAGGGGGATGCCGGTCAGGGTCATGCCAGAGATAAAGACGCCTTGATCCGTTATGGTGCCGGTATCCTCGGGCATCGCATCGACGCAAAACAAGTGGTCTTGCGGTTCAACGACTGCACCCGGACGCCATGTGCCAACTTCGTGGTTGGGGATGCCGTTCGAGACGATGCAGCGCTGATCCCCTGGGGTCGTGATATTCAACTCATGTGCTTGCGCCGCACTGGCGGCCAAAAGTGTCAAAGCGGTTGTTATGTAAAGGGCTTGCATCAGTCGCTCCAATTGCGCGTTTTATCTTTAAACCGATGGCGGCGAGGTTTCCGGCGCTCGAACAGCAGATAATCTTGGGAGGAGTTCCATCCGCTGAGTGGCGGGTCACAACAAACGAGAGGCGGATTCGAATTGGTTTTCGCTAGGTCACGAGAGCCTTGGCGGCTGGAGCGGACATGCGCTTCCAAGCGGCATTTCGGCACAAAGGGCTCGCGGCAGACCTTCCCGGTGCTTTAACCGAGCTTCGGCAGGCGCTCCACGCGGCTTGAAGTGTCCCAGCGGGCGCCCCCCATGTTCTGGACGTGCTTGTAGAACTGGGCGACGAGCGCCACCGCGGGCAAGGACGCGCCTCTCTCAGTCCACGGGGCCCGATCCCGCAGAAGCAGGCGCACAGAGGTCAATGGCCGCTGGGCGGACCATGCCGTCGTTCGGTCCGCCTATTCAAATCGCGGCTATCTGGTGACCGTTCGTTTAACTCTTTCCAATTTGCAGATGTTGCCGTTTACCTAGCTTACTTTCAAAGGGCCTCGCGCCAACCAGCTTGGAGAGTGCCAATGAAGCGACCGTCCAACGAGTTTTTGAGCGCCGAGATCGCAGATCACCTCGACGAGCGAACGCTTTCGACGCTTGCCGAGGCGGAGGCCTGGCAGGACTGGGATCGGAAACAGCAGCTCACCCTTTTTGAAATTCCACGACAGGACGCCGATGCTATTCTTGGATGGCTACAGGCAGTCCTCGCGGCGGGAACAATGAGGTTTGGTGACCGTTGGCCAGCAGGCATTTCGGTCGCCCAGGCACACAGTCAGCTGGCTGATGAGGATAGGTCCGAGGCTGCGCTAGAACTCAGGATCATCAACGACAAACGGCAGGCAGTCATAAAGAGTTGCAGCGCCTTAGTGAGCCGGGACGACAGCCTGGAACCACTATTCGAGGCAGACCTGTTGGCTGGAGAACGGATCTCCACCCGTGCGCTGTTTGCAAGCCTTGATGATCGGTCGGCTTCGGTAGATGGCCTCGTCAGAGCAGCCATTGAGCAGGTCGGAAAGGACATTCTGGGCCCATAGATTGCCGGCGCGGACATTTCTGGCAAACCGCGGCATGTGTCTATCCGGGCTGACAGCAGACCTTGCCGGTGCTTTAACCGAGCTTCCGCAGGCGCTCCACGAGGCTTGAGGTGTCCCAGCGGCCGCCGCCCATGTTCTGGACGTCCTTGTAGAACTGGTCGACCAGCGCCACTGCGGGGAGGGATGCGCCGTTCTCGTTGGCGGTCTGCAGGCAGATCCCGAGATCCTTGCGCATCCAGTCCACCGCAAAGCCGTGATCGAATTCACCGTCGGCCATGGTCTCGTAGCGGTTCGACATCTGCCATGACCCCGCCGCGCCCTGGGAGATCACGCTCACTACCTCGCGGATGTCGAGGCCCGCTTTCTCGGCAAAGTGCAGGCCTTCGCTCAGGCCCTGGACGAGGCCCGCGATGCAGATCTGGTTGACCATCTTAGTGAGCTGCCCGGCCCCGCTCTCGCCCATCCGGCGGCAGGCCTTGGCGTACACCTCCATGATGGGCTCGGCCGCGGCATAGGCGGCCTCGTCACCGCCGCACATGATGCCGAGCTGGCCATTTTCGGCGCCCGCCTGCCCGCCAGAGACCGGCGCATCGACAAAGCGGCCGCCTGCGGCCTCGTGCATCTCGCGCGTGACCTTGGCGGAGACTGTCGTGTGGTCCACGAAGATGGCGTCCGGGGACATGGCCGCGAGCGCGCCGCCGTCGCCCAGGCAGACCTCGCGCAGATCGTCATCGTTGCCGACGCAGGCCATGACGAAATCCTGACCCTCGGCTGCGGCGGCGGGCGTCGGTGCCGAGGCCCCGCCATGCTCCTCCACCCAGGCCTCGGCCTTGGCTGCGGTCCGGTTGTAGACCGTGACCGCGTGCCCTGCCTTTTGCAGGTGCCCGGCCATGGGATAGCCCATGACGCCCAACCCGAGAAATGCGACATTTGCCATGGCTTTATCCCCTCACTGCGATGTGGTTTACCTGCGCCGCACCGTAACGGACGGGCGATTGGGGTCAACGGATGGGCGTCGCGTCGCGCGTGTCCTGTCGCACATTTTGGGAGAGCTCTCATGGTGGTCTTTCGCTGGCTCGTGCGGCTGACGTCGCTGGCGATCGTGCTGTCTGTGGTGGTGCTCGCGCTGTTTTACTACGTCTTTTCCCGCTCGCTCCCGGATTACGACCGCATCGTCCGCTCGGAGGGTCTGGCGGGCGAGGTCGAGATCCTGCGCGACACCGCCAATGTGCCGCATATCTTCGCGTCCACGGATGCAGACGTCTATTTCGGGCTGGGCTATGTCCACGCCCAGGACCGGCTCTGGCAGATGACGATGCTGCGGCGGACGGTTCAGGGGCGTCTGTCCGAACTCTTCGGGGAAGCGACGCTGCCCATCGACAGGCTGCTGCGGCGGCTGGATCTCTACACCCTGGCGCGGAGTTCGGTGCCGGCCCAGACGCCCGAGACCCAGGCCGCGCTGGAGGCCTATGCGGCGGGCGTGAATGCGCGTCTGAGCGAGATCAACGAGGGCGCGCTTGGGCGTGGTGCGCCGGAGTTCTTCTTCTTCGAGCCCGCCATCGCGCCCTGGACGCCCGCTGATTCCATCGCCGTGCAGAAACTCATGGGCCTTCAGCTTGCCTCGCATCTCGAAAACGAGGTGCTGCGCGCGCGCGTGTCGCTCATGCTGCCCGAGGCGCGGCTGGCCGACATCATTCCCGATATCCCCGGGTCTGGCGTCGCGGCCCTGCCCGATTATGCCGATGTCGTGCCTGGCACCGTTCCGGGCCTGCCGGACACACGCCACGCCCTCGGGCCGCTCTCCCCCGCCAAGGCGCGGGGCTTTGGGGGCGCGTCCAATGCCTGGGCGGCCGGGCCGTCAAGGTCGGCGTCGGGGGGCACACTTCTGGCCAATGATCCGCATCTGGGCTTTTCAGCGCCCTCCTTCTGGTATCTCGCCCGGCTGGAGCTGTCCCATGGCGGGCAGATCGGCGGGACGATCCCGGGGCTGCCCCTCATCCTCGTGGGGCGCTCGGCCGATCTGGGCTGGGGGCTGACGACGGCCTATCTCGACGACCAGGACCTCCACATTGAGGAGGTGAACCCCAATGATCCCGGCAGCTACCGCACCCCCGGAGGGTGGGAACCCTTCCGCGAACGCCAGACCATCATCCAGGTGGACGGGGCGGAGCCGGAAACCCTGACCCTGCGCTGGACGACGAACGGGCCAGTCCTGTCGCCGGAGGATTTCGACCTCGGCACGGTGACGCCGCCGGGCCATGTGGCGACGCTGTCCTGGACGGTGCTCGACGGGGCCGACACCTCCGTCTCTGCGGCCATGTCCATTGCCCGCCAGAAAAGCGTCGATGCGGCCATCGCGGCGGGCGAGGATTACATGTCGCCTGCGCAGAACCTCACCCTCGCGGACCGCGACACCATCGCGATGAAGCTGATCGGCTACGCGCCGCGCCGGGACGGCCGCCACCAGAGCCAGGGCCGGCTGCCCACGCCCGGCTGGCGCGAGGAAAACCGCTGGCAGGGCCGCCTGCCCTATGACCTCAACCCGGAATTCATCGGCGCCCCCGGCGGCATTCTCGGAAATACGAACAACAAGGCCGTCGACCGCGCCTTTCCCGAGCATTTCAGCTTTTACTACGGCGACACGCAGCGCGTGCAGCGCTGGGAGCGGCTCATGCAATCGCGCGCCGTTCATACGCGCGAGAGCTTTATCGAGGGTCAGCTCGACACGGTGAGCCAGACCGCCCGCAACCTCCTGCCCCTGATCGGTGCCGACCTCTGGTTCACCGGTGAGGCGGCGCCCCAGGGCACGCCCGAGCGCAAGCGCCAGGAGGCGCTGGAGCTTCTGGCGGAGTGGAATGGAGAGATGAACGAGCACCTCCCCGAGCCCCTCCTCTATGCGGCGTGGATGCGGGCGCTCCAGGACCGGCTGATCCGGGACGAGATGGGGCCGCTGGCGGGCGCCTTTACCCATGTGGAGCCGCTCTTTCTTGAGCGCGTGTACCGCGACATCGAGGATGCGAGCATCTGGTGCGACGTGGTGCAATCGGCCCCCGTCGAGACCTGCACGGATATCGCGCGGGTGGCGCTCGACGATGCGATCCTCTGGATCGAGGAAACCTACGGCGCCGCGCGCCTCTCGTCACTGCGCTGGGGCGACGCCCATGAGGCCACCCATGACCATCAGGTCCTGGGGCAGATCCGCGGCCTGGGCTGGCTCGTCAACATCCGGCAATCCACGAGCGGGGGGGACAATACGCTCCAGCGCGGGCTGACACGTGGCACCGGCCCGCAGCCCTTCCGGAGCGTCCACGGCGCGGGATATCGCGGCGTCTATGACTTCGCGGACCCGGATTCGAGCGTCTTCATCATCTCCACCGGGCAGTCAGGCCACCCGCTGAGCCGCCATTATGACGATCTGGGCGATCTCTGGCGGCGCGGCGAATACGTGCCGATGTCGCTTGATCCCGACCTCGCGCGCGCGGCGGCCATCGGGGTCACGCGCCTCGTGCCGCGCTGACACGGGGCCTCAAGGGCCGGCCGCCCCACGCTACTTTATGCTCAGAAGAACCTCGATATCGCGGTCGCTCAGCCCGCCCAGAAGCGCCGTGCGATCCTGCGTCATCCCCTCGCCCGACTGAATGCGCTGATGGATCATCTTCGCGATGATGTTCGTCGATTGGTAGTAAAGCTCCGGCTCCTCGGCGCTCAGCTCCTGCACGATGTCCTGCAGGACGCGCTTGCGCTTCTCGCTTTCAAGGTCGGATCGTTTCTCTTCCAGCATACCTGCCTCCTTCCGGGGCCCCCGCGCGGCAATGCCACCAAGGCCGCTCCCGTTTTCTTTGTGCCCCGTACTTCGGGGAGCGCGAGGGGAGACCCCTCGCTTCCCCCCTCAAAGCTTGGCGTAGCGGGCCGATTGTGTGGCGGTCCATTCCACCGAGAGCGCCGCCCCCGCCTCATTGGCCGTCTCTTCAAGGACCACACCCTGCTCATAAAGCCACGCCCGCCGGCGACCATCTTCAAAGGGCAGCTCGATCACGGCCCGCATCTTCACCGGGGTGATCCGCTCTGAGACGGCCGCCAGAAGCGCGTCCAACCCCTCGCCCGTCAACGCGGAGGTCAGAAAGATCGTTCCCTCCCGCGCCGCCTGATTTTGGCGCAGATCAAGCGCCTCCGCGTCCAGCGCGTCGATCTTGTTCCAGACCTCGAATTGCGGGACGTCGTCGGGGATCCCGAGGGATCCCATGATCTCGCTCACATCCTCGGCCTGTTCCTGCGTGTCCGGGTGCGAGATATCGCGCACATGGAGGATGAGATCGGCGGCCGTCACCTCCTCGAGCGTGGCGCGGAAGGCGGCCACAAGCTCTGTCGGGAGGTCAGAAATGAAGCCCACCGTGTCGGACAGGATCACGTCGAGCCCGTCAGGCAGCGTGATCGCGCGCATCGTGGGATCGAGCGTGGCAAAGAGCATGTCCTTGGCCATGACCTCCGCGCCCGTGAGCCGGTTAAAGAGCGTCGATTTCCCCGCATTCGTGTAGCCCACCAGCGCCACAACCGGATAGGGCACCTTCGCCCGTGCGCTCCGGTGGAGGCTGCGGGTCTTGACGACCTTGGCGAGCTGGCGTTTGAGGCGCGTGAGCTGTTCGTCGATGGCGCGACGGTCGGCCTCGATCTGGGTCTCGCCCGGGCCGCCCACGAAGCCCAGCCCGCCGCGCTGGCGTTCGAGGTGCGTCCAGGCCCGCACAAGACGCGTCCGCTGGTAGCTGAGATGCGCCATCTCAACCTGCAGCACGCCTTCCCGCGTGGCCGCGCGATCCGAGAAGATCTCGAGGATCAGGCCGGTCCGGTCGAGGAGCTTCACCTTCCAGGCGCGTTCCAGGTTGCGCTGCTGGACGGGTGAGACGGGGCCATCCACGAGGACGAGCTCGATCTCCTCGCGTTCAATGAGGCTGCGCAACTCCTCGATCTTGCCGGCGCCAAAGAGCATGCCGGGATGCGCCTTGGGCAGCCGCACCACGCCCGAGCCCGCCACCTCGAGGTCGGGCAAGGCACGGGCGAGCGCCACGGCCTCTGACAAGGCGTGCTCGGGAACGCGGCGCTGGGTATCCGTCCGGATGTCCGGATGAAGGACCCAGGCGCGGGTGGATTTGGTTTCGGTGGTGTAAAAGTCGGACATCTAGTCCCCTATCTAGGGGCTATTCGTCCCCTTCATAGAGTGAGATCGGCTGGGAGGGCATGATCGTGGAAATCGCGTGCTTGTAGACCAGTTGCGATTGCCCGTCCCGGCGGAGAAGAACGCAGAAATTGTCGAACCACGTGATGACGCCCTGAAGCTTCACGCCGTTGATCAAAAAGATGGTCACCGGCACCTTCGTCTTGCGGACATGGTTCAGAAATGCGTCCTGCAGGTTTTGTTTATCTGACGCCATCGGACCGGCCCCTACTCTCTCTCATCAATTATAGTCCGGCGCGATCCCCATCTGCGCCGGGCATTTGTGTTAGATATGCACGTCAAGCGCGGGGATTCCAGCCGGAAATCCGGCTCCCCCGAATAATAATGCTGCAGGTGCACAAATTACACGCGCCCAGGGCACGTAAAGTGCGCGTCAGGTGCGCCAGAAGGCGGGGTTGAGAAGCGCCACGATGGCCAATGTTTCAAGCCGCCCGACGGCCATGGCCGCCGCGAGGATGTACTTTGCGCTACTTGGCAGGGAGGCGATTTCTATGGGCTCGTTGGCGGCATAGCTTGCCAGGGGCCCGGTATTGGTGAGCGCCGCGAGGCACAGGATCAGCGCGCCCTCGAAATCGACGCCCGCGGCCGCCAGGGCCAGCATCACCACCGCGATGGACACCGCAAAGAGCATGAAGACGATCCACGCGATGAAGGCCCCTTCGCGGCGGATATGGCGCGCAAACCGGCCCGACCCACCCACGGAATTCGGAAAGACGAGGCGCCCGATCTCGCGTTCGCCGTGCTTGAGGAGCGCGTACATCCGCAGGAGCTTGACCCCGCCTGCCGTCGTCGCCACCCCGCCACCGATGAGCGCGAGGCCCATCAGCAACAGCCCCGGCGCCTCGATCCCCGACCAACTTCGCGCCGTTAGCCAGTCCGCAGACGCGTAGCCCGTGGTGCTGAGAAACGAGAGCGCCGTGAAAAGCGTGCCCCAGAGCGCACGCACGGCGCTCAGGAAGCCCACAGCCTGATCGATCTGCGCGGCCGCGAGGTAGTGGCGCATGAAAAGGCCGATCGCCAGCAGCATGACGACCGACAGCGCCAGGCGTAGCTCCGGGTCCTTGCGGATGTCGCGCGACGCATCGGCAATGACGCTTGTCGCAAAGGTCCGCCGGGACAGCGCGAACACGAGAAAGAGCGCAATAAAGAGCTCTCCGAAGCGCCCGGACTCGGCGTTCTCGACCCCGCCGACGGGCGACCAACCCGCTGTTGCCAGTGTCGACATGGCGTGCACCGCGGCCGGGAGCGGCGGATCGCCCGCCACGAGGAGCGCCACAAAAAGTGCCAGCGTCAGGCCCGCGAAGACCGGAAAAAGGTCCACGCCCGCCCGCAAGAGGCGTTCGGTCGCCAGACGCTCCTGCCCGCGCTGGTCGCCGAGGCCCACCACCGGGCCCCGGCGCTGGGCGACCTCGTAGCCGCCGATGCCCATGGGCGCGAAAAGGGCCACGGCGGCCGACCACATCAGAAGCCCGCCGCCCCACGACACCAGGGCGCGCCAGACCTCTTCTGCTTCGCTGAGCCTGCCGGCATCGGTGTAGACGCTCGCGCCCGTGGTCGTGAGGGCAGAGACCATTTCAAAATAGGCGTTCGTCCAGCTCGTCCCGCCGAGACTTTCGCGCAGCGGCATGGCCAGTATCAGCGGCAGGAGGAGGAACGAGCCAAGGAGCGCCATGAGCTGGGACCGGACCTGGTGGGGACCGCGCCTGCCCTGGGTCACGATGGCCACCATGAGCGTCACGATCGCAACGAGGATCGCGTGGTAAAAGAAGGCCTGCGCGCTGGCATGATCGTCCGCGTTGAGCGCCACGACCGCCGGAACCAGCATCAGCACTGCAGAGACCCCGGACAGCACCACAAGGATCGGCAGCGAATGGACGAAGGCGCGCATGGCCGGTCAGAAAAAGTCGATGGAGACCTGGAGGAGACGCTCAACCTCCGCCACGTCCTGGGTGAGCGCGAAGATGGCGATGACGTCGCCTTCCTTGATCGTCGTCGATGCGAGCGGCGCGATCACATCCTGTCCCGACTGGATCGCCCCGATGAGGACACCCTTTGGAAAATCGATCTCTTCGATCTTGCGGCCTGCGATGGGACTGGTGGAAAGGACCTGCGCCTCAATCAGTTCGGCCTCTGCGTCGCCGATGGAATAGACGCCCTTCACGCGCCCATGACGGATGTGGCGCAGGATCGAGGACACGGTCGTCGAACGCGGGTTGATGTAGGCGTCGATATCGAGCGCATCGAGAAGCGGCACGAGGGTCGGGTCGTTGATGAGGCAGATCGACGTGGCAGCCCCGGCCTGCTTGGCGCGCACGGCCGCCAAGAGGTTCGTCTTGTCGTCATCCGTCACAGCAAGGAGCGCGTCTGCGCTTTGCACGCCCGCCTCTTCCATCAGCGCACGGTCGAGGCCGTCACCGTGGAGGACGATGGTCCTCTCGAGCTCGTCGGCGGCGTGTTCAGCGTTGGCGCGGTCCTTTTCGATGACGCGGGCGCGGATGCGTTCGGTGCGCGCCTCCAGCGCCTTGGCCACGCGCAGGCCGACATTCCCGCCACCGAGGATGACGATCCGCTCCTGCTTCTTCGAGATCTTGCCGAAGACCTCGAGCGTGCGCGGCACGTCTTCGATGTGGGACATGAAATAGCAGCTATCGCCGTCGATGATCTGGTCATCGGCATCGGGCGCAAAGAGCTTGCCCTCGCGCCGGATGCCCACGATGCGGGCGCGGAGCGTGGAAAAGAGCTCTGTCAGTTGCCGGAGCGGGGTGTTCATGACCGGGCAGGCATCTTCGATGGTGATCCCGAGAAGCTGGGCGCGCCCGCCAAGGAAAAGCTCCGTGTCGAAGGCCGCAGGGGCCGCGATGCGGCGGAGCGCGGCCTCGGCCACTTCCTTTTCCGGCGAGATCACCACGTCGATGGGCAAGTGATCCCGGCGATAGATGTCGCGGTAGATGGCGTCGAGGTAGGATTGCGCGCGCAGGCGGGCGATCTTGCGCGGCACCTCGAAGATCGAGTGGGCGACCTGACAGGTCACCATGTTCACCTCGTCGGAATGCGTCGCAGCGATGACCATGTCGGCATCTTCGGCCCCGGCGCGTTCCAGCACATCCGGGTAAGAGGCATGCCCCGCGATCCCCTGCACGTCGAGGCTGTCGGTCGCCCGACGCACGAGATCGGCATTGAGATCCACGACCGTCACGTCGTTTTTCTCGCCCGAGAGGTGGCGTGCGATCTGCCAGCCCACCTGCCCGGCACCACATATGATGACTTTCATGCGGACGCGCTCGCGGCTGCCTCGGTCTCAGGCGCTCAGGCTTGGCATTTCAGCGGGCGGGCGTCAACGGGCATGGGCGTTGCAGATTGGGGTGTCGCCCGACCTGCGGCCACGAATTTCTCACCGGAGGCGTGCTGCGACCCGTTGTGTTTGCCGACGGCTTGCCGAAAACAGACACTGGAAAGTGGCGCTGGAAAGCGGAAAGCTGCGCTTTGAAGGATCCGGGGTCACCGGGCGAGGAAAACGAAACGGGAGAGGACGTCTCATGAAGACACTATTTGCACTGACCACGGCGCTCGCATTGACGGCGGGCGGGTCCTGGGCCGACACAAAGATCGGCATGATAACAACGCTGTCCGGTGGCGGGGCCGGGCTGGGCATAGACGTCCGCGACGGCTTTATGCTCGCCATCAGCCAATCGGGGCGCGACGATGTCGAGGTCGTCATCGAGGACGATCAGCGCAAGCCCGACATCGCCGTTCAGCTGTCGGACAAGATGATCCAGTCCGAGAAGGTCGATATCATGACCGGGATCATCTGGTCGAACCTGGCCATGGCCGTCGTCCCGTCCGCCGTGAACCAGGGGGTCTTTTACCTGTCGCCCAATGCGGGCCCTTCGGCGCTGGCCGGCAAGGGATGCCACCAGAACTACTTCAACGTGGCCTGGCAGAACGACAACCTGCACGAGGCGGCGGGCGCCTATGCGAACGGCGCGGGCTATGCCAACAGCTTTATCCTGGCACCGAACTATCCGGCCGGTAAGGACGCGCTCACGGGCTACAAGCGCTTCTTCGAGGGCGAGCTGGCCGGGGAGCTTTTCACCGAGCTTGGCCAGACCGACTATGCCGCCGAGATCGCGCAAATCAGGGCCTCGGGCGCGGATTCCGTGTTCTTCTTCCTGCCCGGGGGCATGGGGATTTCGTTTCTCAAGCAATATGCCGATAGCGGCGTGGAGCTGCCCGTGATCGGCCCGGCCTTCAGCTTTGACCAGGGCATCCTTCAGGCCGTGGGCGGTGCGGCGCTGGGCGTGGTGAACACGTCGCAGTGGAACAAGGATATCGAGAACCCCACCAACGCGGCCTTCGTGGAGAGCTTTCAGGCCGAATACGGCCGCTTGCCCTCGCTCTATGCGAGCCAGGGCTTTGACACCGCGAACCTGATCCTGTCGGCCCTCGACGCGGCGGATGTCGCGGATGCGGATGCGTTCCGGGACGCCCTGCGCGCAGCGGAGTTCGCCAGCACGCGCGGTGATTTTGCCTTTGGGCCGAACCACCATCCCGTGCAGTCGATCTACGCCCGTGAGGTCATTCAGGAGGGGGAGGTCTTCACCAACAAGATCCTGAGCGTCGCGCTAGAAAACCATGCAGACGCCTACGCGGCTGACTGCAAGATGTGAGCAAGATGCCCCGGGCTGCGGTCCGGGGCTTTCCCCCCACCTCGAAGACAACGCGACGGGGTCCCCGTGACGCCCCGAGCCAAGGACTGTCGATGTCCACGATCCTGATACTCGAGCAAATCCTGAACGGCCTGCAATTCGGCATCATGCTGTTTTTGATGGCTGCGGGGCTCACGCTGATTTTCGGGGTGATGGGACTTATCAATTTGGCCCATGGTTCCCTTTACATGGTGGGGGCGTTTGCAGCGGCGGCGGTGGCGGGGGCCACCGGATCGTTTATCCTGGCCCTCGTGGCGGCCCTTGCGGCGGCGGCCTGCGCAGGGGCAATCGTCGAGATCGTGGTGATCCGGAGGCTCTACCGGGCGGCCCATCTCGATCAGGTGCTGGCGACGTTCGCGCTGATCCTGATCTTCTCAGAAGGGACGCGGTGGCTCTTTGGCTCCTTTCCCCTCTTCCTCGATGTGCCGAGCTATCTGTCGGGCCCGGTCACGCTGCCCGGTGGCATTCAGTATCCGCTGTACCGGCTGGCGCTCATCGTGGCGGGGCTGATGGTGGCGCTTGGCCTCTGGTGGCTCACGGCCCGCACGCGCCTTGGGATCCAGATCCGGGCGGGCGAAAACGACCGGGAGATGATCGCAGCCCTCGGCGTCGATATCTCGAAACTTTACACGCTGGTCTTCGCGCTCGGCGCAGCTTTGGCCGGGCTCGCGGGGGCGCTCGTGGGCGCGATCCAGTCCGTCCAGGTGGGCATGGGAGAGCCGGTTCTAATCCTCGCCTTCGTCGTCATCGTCATCGGCGGGATCGGATCCATCAAGGGCGCGTTCATCGGCGCGCTGCTGGTGGGCCTTACGGACACGCTGGGCGGGATCTTCCTGCCCGAGCTCTTCAAGCTCTTTATGGAGAGCGGCGCGGCCACGCAGACCGGCTCTGCGCTGGCATCCA
This sequence comes from Pseudomonadota bacterium, assembly GCA_038751055.1. Lineage (GTDB taxonomy): Bacteria > Pseudomonadota > Alphaproteobacteria > Rhodobacterales > Rhodobacteraceae > Shimia_B. The sequence continues at coordinate 37,653 of JBCDGS010000012.1, forward strand.
TGGCCGTCTACATCCTCATGAGCGTCGTGCTGATCTGGCGGCCCACGGGCCTGTTCGGGGCCCGCGCATGATCCCTGTCATCCCGGAACGCGCGATCAATGCTGGTGTGCTGGCCGCCTTTCTGGCCGTGCCGCTCTGGGCGCTGGTGGTGGATGAGCCTTTCACCATCACCCTCGCCACCCGTGCGGCGGTGCTTGCATTGGCGGCTGTGGGCCTCAACATTGCGCTGGGCATCGGCGGGCTCGTGAGCCTGGGTCACGCGGTCTTCTTCGGGCTGGGCGGGTATGCGATGGGGATCCTCGCCTCGCACGCGCAGACCTATTCGCCGCTCGAGCTTGGCCCGGTGACGATAGCCGGCACCACGTCCATGCCGATCATCTGGCTCACCGCCATTGGTGCCTCCGCCCTTGCGGCGCTTTTCATCGGGCTTTTGTCGCTGCGCACGACGGGCGTCTATTTCATCATGATTACCCTAGCCTTCGGGCAGATGTTCTTTTTCTTCTCGATCTCCTGGAGCGCGTACGGCGGTGAGGACGGCCTGTCGATCTACGTGCGCAACGGCTTTCCGGGGCTCAACACGCTCGTCCCGATCCAGTTCTTCGCCCTGTGCTTTGCGGCGCTGTGCCTCGCGCTCCTTGTGCAGTGGAGGCTTGGCGCCTCGGCCTTCGGGCTGGCGCTGAACGCCGCCCGGCAGAGCCCCGCGCGGGTCGAGACCGTGGGCCTCAGCCCCTACCGCCTCAAGCTCTTGGCCTTTGTGATCTCGGGCGCGGTGACGGGGCTGGCGGGGGCGCTCTTTGCCGATCTCAACAGGTTTGTGAGCCCGACGATGCTTTCCTGGCAGCTCTCGGGCGAGCTCATCGTGCTTATCATCATCGGGGGCGTTGGCCGCGTGATGGGTCCTGTGATCGGGGCTGCGCTTTTTGTCATGCTGGAGCATTTTCTGGGCGAGATGACGGACTTTTGGCATGTCTGGCTGGGCGTGATCCTCCTTGTGATCGTGCTCTTTGCGCGGGGCGGCCTCGTCGGCCTACTGACCGGCAAGGCGGGCCCCCATGTCTGAGCCGCGAATTGATCCGGTTCTGGCGACACACGGCCTTCGCAAGAGCTTTGGCGCCCTTCTGGCCACCGATGACGTCTCGCTCGAGCTGAGGCCGGGAGAGATCCACGCGATCATCGGCCCGAATGGCGCGGGCAAGTCCACGCTCATCGGCCAGATCAGCGGTGCCCTTCGGCCGGATGCGGGCCGGATCGAGATCTGCGGTCGCGATGTCTCGGCGCTGGGTACGCCGGAGCGCGCGCGGGCAGGTCTGGCGCGCACGTTCCAGATCTCGGCCCTCGCGACGGAGGATACGGTGCTGGAGAACGCCCTACTGGGGGCCATTGGGCATTCCGGCAGGCCGTGGCGTTTCTGGCAGCCTGCCCTGGGCAATCGTGACCTGCGCGAGAGGGCGCTTGATGCGCTTGAACGTGTTGGTCTGGCCGAGGCTGCAGACCAAATCACGGCGACCCTCAGCCATGGGCAACGCAGGCAGCTCGAGGTCGCGGTCGCGCTTACGCTCGGGCCGAAAGCCTTCGTCATGGACGAACCCATGGCGGGCCTCGGCGCGGACGGGTCGAAAGCGATGACCACGTTCCTGTCCGAGCTGCGCGCGGAGGCGCCGATCCTCCTTGTGGAACACGACATGGACGCGGTCTTTGCTCTCGCCGACCGGATCAGCGTCCTGGTCTACGGCCGCGTGATCGCCAGCGGATCAGTGGACGAAATCCGCGCCTCGGGTGAGGTCCGTGCCGCCTATCTGGGGGAGGACGCGTGAGCCTCCTGCGCGTTGCGAACCTACGGGCCTCCTACGGCCCGGTGCCCGCACTCTTTGGGGTCGAGCTGGAGGTTGCGGCGGGTGACGTCGTGGCGCTGATGGGCCGCAACGGCATGGGTAAATCCACGACGGTAAAGGCCATCTGCCGGATGATCGCATCAGAGGGCACGCTCACCTTTGATGGCCACGACCTTCATACGCTGCCCAGCCATGCCGTCGCGCGCCTCGGGATCGGACTGGTGCCGGAGGGCCGACGCTGTTTCAGGGATCTGAGCGTGGAGGAAAATCTGCATGCCGCCGCCCGATCCGGCCCCTGGACGTTCAACGCGGTCGCCGACCTCTTCCCGCGCCTTGCCGAGCGCCGCAGGCAGCGCGCAGCCTCGCTGTCGGGCGGAGAACAGCAGATGCTTGCCATTGGGCGCGCGCTGATGACGAACCCGCAGCTTCTGATCCTTGATGAAGCCACAGAAGGGCTTGCCCCCCTTGTGCGCCAGGAAATCTGGACCGCCATCACCCGCATCAAGCGCGACAGCGGCATGGCGATCCTCGTGATCGACAAGAGCCTGCGCGAGCTCACTGCGGTCTCGGACCGCGCGGTGATCCTGGCCCGTGGGACAACCGTCTGGACGGGCGCGATGACAGAGCTCACGCCCGAGATCGCCCAGACCTATGTGGGCGTCTGAGACGCATCGGAGAGGGCCAGCAAGCTTGCCCCGGCAGACGGACGGCGGTGTGTCGGGGGTCCGTCCCTACCCCTCGCCATCCGCCCCCTCGAACTGCGCAACGCGGGCGCCGGATTTGTTCGTGGTCACAACTCCGAGCGACTTGAGTTTGCGGTGGAGCGCGGAGCGTTCCATCCCCACAAAGCTCGCCGTGCGGGAGATATTGCCGCCAAACCGGTTGATCTGAGTGAGGAGGTATTCGCGTTCAAAGAGCTCGCGTGCCTCGCGCAGAGAGAGCGTCGCCAGAGAGGAACTCAGGATCATGCGGTCCTCTTCAGGCGCCGCGTCCGAAGCAGGCAGATCGCCGGCAGTAATGGGCCCCGTTCCCTGCCCGAGGATCAGGACACGCTCGATGACGTTCTTGAGCTGCCGCACGTTGCCGGGCCAGACCATCGTCTGCAGGAGCGCTTGCGCCTCTTCGCTTATGTCGCGCAGTGGCAGGCCCTGGCTTTTGTTGAAGGCGGCAATGAAATGCTTGGCGAGGACCGGGATGTCCTCCCGGCGGTCCTCCAGCGTGGGGACGGGGATCGGGACGACATTGAGGCGGTGATAGAGTTCCTGCCGGAACGAGCCTGCATCAATCGCCTCCCGCAAGTTCTTGTTCGTGCTGGAAATCACACGGATATCCACCCGCACCTTGTCGACGCCACCCACGCGCTGAAAGCTCTGATCGACGAGCACGCGCAAGATCTTGGATTGGGTGCCGGGGGGCATGTCGGCGACCTCGTCAAAGAAGATCACGCCGCCATGGGCCTGCTCCAGGAGCCCCTTTTCAACGCCGCGGTCCGGGCTTTCTCGGCCAAAGAGGACTTCTTCCATCCGTTCGGGTTCAATCGCGGCGCAGTTGACGGACACGAACGGCGCCTCGGCGCGGCCGGAATTGGCGTGGATGTAGCGCGCGGCGACCTCCTTGCCGCAGCCCGCGGGACCGGTGAGCATCACGCGGCCATTGGACTTCGTCACCTTGTCGAGCTGTGATTTCAGCGTCCGGAAGGCGGCCCCCTCACCCAGCATCTCGGCGGCGTTTCCGTCCCGGCGCTTGAGGGCGTGGTTCTCGTGGCGCAGGCGGCTGGCCTCCATCGCGCGGCGGATGACGACCATGAGCTGATCGATGTTGAAGGGCTTCTCTATGAAGTCGTAGGCGCCCTGTTTGATGGCGGCGACGGCGATCTCGATGTTGCCGTGACCGGAGATGATAACGACGGGCACTTCCGGGTTGTCGCGTTTGACGGTCTTGAGGATGTCGATGCCGTCCATGCGGCTGTCCTTGAGCCAGATATCGAGGATCAGGAGGCCCGGCGGCGCGGTGTTGATCTGACCCATCGCCTCATCGGAATTGGCGGCGAGCCGGGTGCGGTAGCCCTCGTCCTCCAGGATGTCCGCGATGAGCTCGCGGATGTCCTTTTCGTCGTCAACGATGAGAATATCTGACATGTCTATACCGCTTCTTTTTCTAGATTGGATGGAATGACGGCGAGGGGCAGCACGATATCAGCGCGCGCCCCCCGGTGATCTGTGTTTGGGTCTGGGTCGAAGGGCTCCGCGTCCGAGAGTGCGAGCGTGCCTTCGTGTTCCTCAATGATCTTGAGGACGATCGGCAGGCCAAGACCTGTGCCCTCCTCGCGGGAGGTCACGTAGGGTTCAAACAGACGCATGCGGTCGGCGGGAAGGCCGATGCCGTTGTCTTCGATCACAATCTTGCAGGCGTCGTCTTCGGCACGCAGGCTCACGCGGATCCGGGCGTCAAAGCTGTCACCCCGCGCCCGGCGCGTCTCGATCGCCTCGGCGGCGTTCTTCATCAGGTTGGTGAGGGCCTGGGAGATCATCGTTTCGTCCACCGTCACGGCGAGGCCGGTGGCGATTTCGGCAGAATACGCGATATGCGGATTGCCGTTCTCTTGCAGCAGGACCGCCGCGCCGAGAACTTCACCCAGATCCGCCGGCTTCAGGACGGGTTCGGGCATCCGCGCGAATTTGGAGAACTCGTCCACGATGCGACGCAGGTCGCCCGTCTGGCGCACGATGACGTCCGTCATCTGGTCGAGGGCGTCACTTTCTTCGCCGAGCTTCGGGCCGAATTTGCGTTTGATCCGTTCGGCGGAGAGCTGGATCGGCGTCAGCGGGTTCTTGATCTCGTGGGCGATACGGCGGGCGACATCGCCCCAGGCGGCCATGCGCTGCGCGCTGACGAGGGATGTCACGTCCTCGAACGCGATCACGTAGCCCTCGGAGCCGTCCCCTTCGGAGCGCCGCGTGGCCATCCGTACAAGGAGGATTTCGGTCGCCCCGCGCCGCGTCAGCCGGATTTCGCGCTGGGCGGCCCCGGCGCTGCGGCCCTGAAGCTCGTCAAAGAGCGGCGCAAATTCCGGGATCGCCACGGTGAGCGCGCGGCCCTCGGCCTCGGCCTCGATCCCCAGGAGCCGCTCGGCAGAGCGATTGACGAAGGTGATGCGACCGTCCGCGTCCAGGCCGACGACGCCGGACGTCACCGAGCTCAGCACGCTGTCAAAGAGCCTGCGGCGGCGTTCGATCTGCTGGGTATTGGCCAGGAGGCTTTCCCGCTGGCCCTTGAGCTGCGCGGTCATCTGGTTGAAGTACCGGCCCAGCATGGCGATCTCGTCGTCGCTGTTTTCCTCGGGCACGCGGACGTCCAGATCGCCTGCCCCGACGCGCTGGGCCGCACCGGCGAGGCGGCCCAAAGGGCGTGACAGGCGTTCAGCGAACCAGAGCCCCGCCCATGTTGCCGCCAGCATCAGGATCACAGCAAACCCGATATAGAGCAGCCCGAAATCAAAGAGCAGCCGGCCCCGCTCGCTCTCGAGCTGGGTATAGAGCTGCGCGCTTTCCTTCGTTTCATCGAGGAGTTCGAGGATATCGCCGTCCACGGCGCGGCTGATATAGAGGTAGCGGTCCGTGAAGCCCTCGAGGCGCAGGAGCGCGCGGAACTCGTTCACGTCCCAGGCCTCGATGATCGTGACGCCGCCCGCGACAGCCGCGTCGAACGCGTCGTCCGGCGGGGGGTCGTAGTCGAATTCGTAGGACGATGCGCCGCGGGCGCGGATGGTACCGGTGCTGTCGATCACGAAGGCCTCGGCGAGGCCACGCTGCACGAAGGGCTGGAGGCGGCCCAGAAAGAATCTGAGATTGGCGTCGAAACTGGCGTCCGATGTGAATTGCGCGGCTTGCCGTTCCCGGTTGAGGAAAGCCGCAATCGCCTCTGCGTCGGTGCTGAGGCCGCGCGCTTCGGCCTCCTGATAGGCTTCGGCTGCGGATACGGAGGCGCCGATCACATTGCGCACCCGCTCTGAAAACCAGCCTTCGAGGCCGGTATTGACCGTGAGCACCGCGAAAACAGCCGTGAGCACCGTCGGCACGAGCGCAAGGAACACGAAGACCCCCGTCAGACGGAGGTGAAGGCGCGAGCCCGCAGAGCGCGCCCGTCGTGCCGAGATCATCTGCGCGACACGGGTGAGCACGAGCGCCGCCACCGCCATGACGTAGATGAAATCGAGGAGGAGCACGAGCCGGAGGAAGTCTGTGGTGGGCTGGGCGATGGAGCCCAGGGCAACGAATGTCAGCACCGCAAGGCAGGGTCCCGTCAGCGCGAGGATTGCCATGGCCGCCGTCTGCGTGGACCGCCGCCTCCGCCACCGCGAGAACCGGGACATAAAGTTATTGAGCCGTGAACTCGTCACGCTGCCCCACCTGATGTTGTGATGCGCATGCATCACTCGCTGCTACCGACGTGATCTTTTGGCCACCCTGCGGCAGCCCCGCCACGCTATTGTGGCAGGTTTACATCAGTTTGCGCCGCCGTGTCACGCGAATATCGAGGTCGGTGATCTTCTTGCGCAGGGTATTCCGGTTGATCCCCAAAAGGTCCGCGCATTTGGCCTGATTGCCCCCTGTCGCATCGAGCGCGATTTCGATCAGGGGCATTTCGATTTCCTTCAGGATGCGCTGATAGAGGCCGGGCGGCGGCAGAACCCCGCCATGAAGATCAAAGTAGCGCCGCAAGTGCTTGGCAACGCTTGCAGAAAGCTTTTCGGTATCTGCCGTTCCAGCCACCGGATCCACGGCCGGCTGATTACCCAGAACGCTTTCGACCTCATTGCGCGTGATTTCGTCCTCGGCGGCGGTCACCACAAGGCGGCGGATCGCGTTTTCGAGCTGTCGGACATTGCCGGGCCAGGAATAGGTGCGCACGAGCTCAACGGCCTCAGCGGAGAGCCGCCTCTGATTGGCCCCCTCGCGCACCGCGCGTCCCAGGAAGTGATCGGCAAGGAGCGGGATATCCTCGACCCGCTCTCGCAGTGCCGGAACGGTCATCGTCACGCCCGAAAGCCGGTAGAACAGATCCTGACGGAACTCACCGGCCTCCATCTTGGACATCAGATCGACCTGGGAGGTCGCCATGATCCGGGGCGAGTTGTCAGAAAGCTGGTCGAGCATGCGAACAATCCGCGCCTGTGCCTCGTCCGCGAGGTCGCCCACCTCGTCAAAGAGCAACGAGCCACTGCGTGCCTTTGCAAGCAGAGCGGACGGGCCGTCGATGCCCTCAAGCTCCTCCCCCGAGACGGTCACGAAGGGCGAGTTCCGGCGGTCCGAGAAATCGTGGATGGCCTTTGCGATGAGGCTCTTTCCGGTGCCACTTTCCCCCGTGATCAGCACCGGAAGCTCCGCGTTCATCACCCGCGCAACAAGGCGGTAGAGCGCCTGCATGGACGGCGTCCGGCCGACCAGCGGCAGATCATCCGAGGTCGCGCGGTCGTCATTGGCGGGCGTCGGCACGCGGCGCTTCATCTCAAGGGCGCGGCTCGCCCGCTTCATCAGGTCGGGCAAATCGAAGGGCTTGGGGAGGTAATCATAGGCGTCCTTTTCGGTCGCCTGGATCGCCGTCACGATCGTGTTCTGGGCCGAGATCACGATCACCGGCAGGCCCGGGCGCTTTTCCCCGATGCGCGGCAGCGCGTCGAGCCCGTTCCCATCCGGCATCATCACATCCGAAATCACCAGGTCCCCCTTCCCTTCCTCTACCCATCTGAGCAGCGTCATGAGCGACGAGGTCGCGTGCACCTTGCACCCGGCCCGGGTCAGGGCCTGGGTCAGGACCGTGCGGATCGTGCGGTCGTCGTCGGCGATGAGAACGGTGCCGTCCATAAGTTATTGCTCCTCTTTTGGGGCGACGGGGAGAGAAATGCGAAATGCTGTGCGGCCGGGGACGGAATCCACCGTGATCCAGCCGTCGTGGTCTGAAATGATCTTGGAGACGAGCGCGAGGCCGAGGCCCGTCCCGTTTTCCCGCCCGGAGACGAACGGGTCAAAAATGTCGGAGGCGATCTCTGGCGGCAGGCCGGGCCCGTCATCCATGATCTCGATCTGAAGGGGCAGACTGCGCCCGGTGCCATCGCTGCGCCGCAGACGCAGGGAATGTTCGTAATAGGTTCGCAGCCGGATGGTGCCCGGCTGGCCGTTCGAGGCTTCCGCGGCGTTCTTGATGAGGTTCAGGAGAACCTGCAACAGCTGATCGCCGTCGCCCAGCGTCGGCGGCAATGAGGGATCGTAGTCTTCCCTGATCTTCATGTGCGCCGCAAAGCCCAGGGCTGCGGATTTGCGCGCGCGGTCGAGGATATCGTGGATGTTGACGGGCTTCATCTGCGGCGGCGAGACGTTTCCGAACTCCTACACCTGCTCGAGGAGTTTCACGATGCGGCGGGTTTCGGCGACGATGAGGTCGGTCATCTCCCGGTCCCCATTGGTGAGGTTCATGCTCAGGAGCTGCGCCGCCCCGGTGATCCCGGCGAGGGGGTTCTTGATCTCGTGGGCGAGCATCTCGGCCATGCCGATGGCGCTTTTGGCGGCGGTCTGCGATTTTGAGTTGCGCCCCATGCGGCCAGCATACTGGCGCGGCTCGATGAGCACGAGCATGCCGCCCGGGTTCCCCTGCAGGGGCGCGATCTGGATGTTGCACTGTAGTGGCGCGCGCTCGCCCGAGCCCACATCGACATCATTCACAAAGAGCGGGACGCCGTTCGCCCGTGCCCGCGCGAGCGCCGCATCCATGGGCGCGTCCACCATCAGTTTGTCCCAGACGGGCCGCCCGTGAAGGGCCCGCGTCGATTGGTTCAGGAACGCTTCGGCGGCCGGATTGATCTCTCCGATCCGGTCCTCGGCACTCACGGTGAGGGCCGGAATGGGCAGCGACGACCAGAGATCATCGAAGGACATCATGCCGCGAGCCTTGGCTGGCCGAGGGCTTCGGGAAGCCGTGCGCGGACCTCGCTTCCCGATTGCGCGGTGAGGATCTCGCGACGCAGCCGAGCCGGCGTTCCGGCGGCATCCATGTACCAGCCCAGATGCTTGCGGATGACGCGGGTGCCCAGGGCCTCCCCGTAGAAGTCGAGTGTGGCTGCGTGGTGTTCGAGGACGATCTCCAGGCGCGCGTCGGCCTCTGGATCCGGGCGCGGGGTCTCGCCGCGCAGATGCGCGCGGATCTGTGCCAGTCGCCAGGGCGCCCCCTGCGCACCGCGCCCCACCATGACACCGTCGGCTCCGCTGGCCTTGAGAGCCGCCTCAGCGTCGGCAACGCTGCAAATGTCCCCGTTGGCGATGACCGGGATCGAGACGGCCTCTTTCACGCGCCGGATCGCCCACCAATCGGCGCGCCCCCTGTAGAACTGGCATCGCGTCCGTCCATGGATCGTGAGGTACGCCACCCCGGCCTCTTCGGCCCTGCGTGCGAGGACATGGGCGTTCAGAAGGGCGTCGTCCCAGCCCAGTCGCGTCTTGAGCGTCACCGGCACCGAGACCGCCGCCACGACGGCCTCGATGAGGGCGGTTGCGTGGTCGAGGTCTTTCAGGAGGGCGGAGCCTGAATAGCCGTTCGTCACCTTCTTGGCCGGGCAGCCCATATTGATGTCGATGATCCGCGCACCCTGCCCTTCGAGGAGTTTTGCGGCCTCTGCCATCCACCGCGCCTCTCGACCGGCGATCTGGACCGCTGTGCCGTCAAGATTTGCACCGATTTCGGCCCGGTCGCGCGTGGATCCCTTTGCCTCGACCATCTCCTGGCTGGCGATCATCTCGCTCACCACGAGGTCGGCGCCGAAACCGGCAACGAGTGTGCGAAACGGCAGGTCTGTGATCCCCGCGAGCGGAGCTAGCACCACTGGCGGCGCGGGGGCGCCATCTGCCGTAAACTTCAACAAGTGCACATTCCTTGGGCGTTCCATTCTAGGTAACGAGCCGGAGGCCGGCCCTCCACAGCGCATAGCTGGTTTTGGCGCGGAATGCATCAGGTGATGAAATATTAGGCAAATAGCCGCCCGCTAGCCCGGCACTTGCCCCTTCCCCATGCAACCCGCTAACTCGCTCCCATGACGTCCACACCCCTGACCCGCGCCATCGTGACTTTCGGCTATGTGGGCTACTTGCGCCCCGCGCCGGGCACTTGGGGCTCGCTGGCGGCGGCCGTGCTGGCCGTGCCGCTCATCTCCTTCGGTAGTCCGGCCCTTCTTCTGGGGTGCATCGTGCTGTCCTTCGCCCTTGGGCTTTGGGCGACGCGACGGGAAACGGCGAGCGGGCCGCACGATCCGTCTGAGATTGTCGTCGATGAGGTGGCCGGGCAATGGGTGGCACTTCTGCCCATCGCCCTGCTGTTTGAACAAAGGGACGCCGGCGAGGCCTATTTCTACGGCGCGGTCGCCTTCGCCTTCGCCCTTTTCCGCTTGTTCGACATCTGGAAACCCTGGCCTGTCAGCTGGGCGGACCGGCGTACGGACGCCTGGGGCGTGATGCTCGACGACATCGTCGCAGGCATACTCGCGGCCCTGTCCTTCCTCGTTCTCATCTACGGGATGCAGCTCTATGCCTTCGACTGACGCTATCCTGGACGCACTCCGCAACCGTGGCTGGACGGTAACCTGCGCGGAAAGCTGCACTGGCGGCATGGTCGCCGCCGCGATCACGGACGTGGCGGGCTCATCGGACGTCTTCGAGCGGGGCTTTGTCACCTATTCGAACGCGGCAAAGCGCGAGATGCTGGGTGTCCGCGCGGCGACGCTCGAGGCCCATGGTGCTGTCTCGGAGGACGTGGCCGCCGAAATGGCGCGTGGTGCGCTGCGGGCCGCCGAGGCCGATATCGCCGTTGCCATCAGCGGGATCGCGGGCCCTGGCGGGTCCGACAACAAGCCCGAGGGACGGGTGTGCTTTGCCCTCGCCCTCGCGGGGTCTGTGACGACGGAGACGGTGGAGTTTGGAGCAATCGGACGCGGCAATGTACGATCTAGATCAAGGGACTACGCGTTGAAGCTGATCTTGCAGGCTGCTCAGCCGTAAAGCTCGGCGGCGCGGCGCTCGAACGCGCGGACGATGCGCTGCATCGCGTCATTGAAGACCATGCCGATGAGGCCCTGCAACACCGCGTTCTTGAATTCGAAATCCACGAAAAACGACACGTCGCAGCCCCCGTCCGCATCGGCGAACGACCAGGTGGACTCCATGTAGCGGAACGGCCCGTCAATGTATTCGGTGTTGATGCGCAGGTCGTCTGGATAAAGCTCCACCCGGCTGCCGAACCGTTCGCGGAAGACGCGGAAGGAGATCACGAGATCCGCCAGCATCAGTTCCCCCCCCTCATAGGGCTCGCGCGAGCGCACGCGCGCGGCCGCGCACCAGGGGATGAACTTGGGATAGTCCCCCACATCGGCCACGAGGTCGTACATCTGGGCGGCCGTGTACGGGAGGCGTTTCGTCTCGGAATGCGTTGGCATGATTGTCCTTGCTCGCCTGATGGGCTGCGATGTGTTTAGAAGGGCGAGAAAATCAAGGGAAGCGCCGTGCCAGAATCTTATCAGGGGCGACCATATGTCATCGACCAGATGATCTCGGCCAAATCCATCGCGGCCCGGATCGAGACGCTGGCCCGCGAGATCGAGACCGCGTTTGCCGGGACCGACAAGGTGGTCGTGGTGGGGATCCTGCGGGGGTCCTTCATCTTCATCGCCGATCTTGTGCGGGAGCTCGATCTACCCATCGAGGTCGATTTTATCGAGGTGACATCCTACGGAAACGCAATGGAATCATCCGGCGAAGTGCGGATCCTCAAGGATCTGCGCGGCGCGGTCGAAGGCCGCGATGTCCTGGTTGTCGAGGATATCGTCGATACGGGCTTCACGATGCAGGCCATCGTAGCGCATCTGGAAACACGGCACCCCGCCAAGCTTCGCACGATTGCCCTTCTCGACAAACCATCGCGCCGGAAGGTCGATTTCAAGGCCCACTGGACCGGCTTTGAGATCCCCGATGAGTTCGTGGTGGGCTACGGCATCGACTACGCCCAGCGAAACCGCAATCTCGATCACATCGGGTCTGTCAGGTTCGTCTGATGGGACCGATGTGGATGGTCAGACTGGCCCGGATGGCCCGGCGCCCCCCGCCGCTCTGGAAGGTGCTTTTGGTTCTCGGCGTGGTGGGTGCGTCCGCTCTTATCATCGGCGGAGAGCGCCTTCTTGGCCTCGAGCTGCCAGAGCGCGACATGAACTGGCGCCACGGCCCGAAGATCGAGGTCAAGAAGTAGCGCCGCAGGTCAGCTCTCTTGCGATGCCTACCTGGCCGCGAGGCTGCGCTCCCGCGCGGCGCGCAGTTTCGCGAAATCGTCCCCGGCATGGTAGCTTGAGCGCGTGAGGGGCGTGGACGAGACCATGAGGAACCCCTTGTTCCACGCCTTCTTTTCGTATTCTGCGAATTCCTCGGGCGTGACAAAGCGGTCGACGCCGTGGTGTTTCGGAGTGGGCTGGAGGTATTGACCGATGGTCAGAAAATCGATGTCGGCGGCGCGCATGTCTTCCATGACCTGCACGACTTCCTGCTTTTTCTCGCCGAGACCCACCATGATGCCCGATTTCGTGAAGATGGACGGGTCGAGTGCCTTGACGCGCTGAAGAAGGCGCAGGGAATGGAAGTAGCGCGCGCCGGGACGGACTTCGGGGTAGAGGCCCGGCACAGTCTCCAGATTGTGGTTGAAGACATCGGGCTTCGCCTCTGCGACGACTTCGAGCGCGCTATCATCGCAACGAATGAAATCCGGGGTCAGGATCTCGATCGTGGTGCCCGGCGATTGCTTGCGGACGGCGCGTATCGTCTGGGCAAAGTGCTCGGCCCCGCCATCTTCGATGTCGTCACGGTCCACCGAGGTGATGACGACGTGGTTGAGGCCCAGTTTCTTGACCGCGAAGGCGACGCGGCCGGGTTCGAACACGTCGAGCGCTTCTGGCGGTTTGCCGGTGGCGATGTTGCAGAATGTGCAGGCGCGCGTGCAGACCTCGCCCATGATCATCATCGTGGCGTGGCCCTGGTTCCAGCATTCGCCCACATTGGGGCAGCCGGCCTCTTCGCAGACGGTGACCAGCTTGTTTTCGCGCATGATCTCGCGGGTGGTCTCGTAGCCTTCTCCCACCGGGGCCTTCACGCGGATCCAGTGCGGTTTCTTGGGTTGGGCTGCGTCCGGGCGCCGCTGTTTTTCCGGGTGACGCTGGGCGCGGTCGCTCAGATCGCGGGATGGCTTCAGCTTCGGCGGAGCGAGGTCTTCCATGACGGGCTCTCAGTTGTGGCTGGAAGAAAGGTATCGGGCCGCACCCGAATTGTCCAATGACAGCCGGGGGATGCGGCAATGCGCACCCCGCATATCGGGGGCGAGGTCGGAATTGGAAACGCCGCGCAGGAGATGTCCCACGCGGCGCTTAACGAGATGGCCGGACCCCTGGTTCCGGAGTCCGATTTGACATCAGCCGATCAGGGGGCCGTGTTTGCCGTGCCGGTCCTCATAGTGCTGTTTGAGGCGCGTGAGCGCGATGCGAAGCACGATCTTGCCGGACCGCGCCGACCAGCCCATGCGTTTTTCAGCGGTCTCAAGACCTTCGAGGAAGCAGCAGCAGCGCAGCGCCACGTCACCGAGCCCGGGCCCGAGCTCTGCAAGGGCGTCCTGCACGCGGGCGCGCGCGGCCTCTGGTCCGCCAAGGCCGTCGGTCGAGGTAAATCCCCCGCCCGCGCCACCGGTGAGGAACCGATCCCAGTTCTGCGTCACGCGGGCACCCATCTGCGCGAGCTCAAAGTCCTCGCGAAGGCGTTCCCCGGCGATGACGAGGTCTTCGGTCAGGAACGGATTGCCGCCCTTGTCCTTGCGCCGCGCCAGTGCGGCGAGCGGGCTTTCGGCAAGGTTGTATCGCAAACGCTGGGTGCGCGGGGCGCCATCGGCGTCTTCGTCCATGACGTCGCGTTCCGCCCATTCCCGGTGCTGGCCCGCAAAGGCCGCCTGCGCATCGGCAAATCCGGCGGCGCGCGACTCGGCCTCGGCCAGAAGCCGCTTGAGCGCCGCGCGCCCCGCCGAAGTGACGCGATAGCGCGCGATGCGTGCGCCCGGTTGATCGCAGAAAATCCAGTCCTTGAGCGCCATGGCCTGGGCCACGGGCCGGTCCACAACGGCGGTCTTTGTGGTCCCACCTTCGGCGGTATCGCGCACGACGACGGCTTTATCCATGTCCTTGGCCACGGCCAGAACAGCCCCCGTTTCGCACAAGCGACGCAGGATGCGACGGCCTTCGCGCGCGATGAATTCTTCGGAGGGAGCGCTCGTGGGCGCATCGATCTTGGTGTGCTTCATGTCACGGCCTTTCCTGGCACCGATGTGGCGTGCCTCTTGAAAATGTTCCGCGCCCAGGCGGCGCAGTCCTTCATCAACCAGCGGATCGTCACGGCGCGCCTCGTAGCGGCGAACCTGCCGCGAAACGGTAGACGGGTTGATCCCCGCCAAGCGCGCTAAAGCCCGGATCGAAAGCCCGGCTTCGGTGTGGAAGAGGTAGTGCCGCGCAGCTTCTGGAAGCCACGTAGGCAATGCCTCGTTCGCATATGTCCCGGCGACATGCATTTTTCGCATGTTCTCCCGTCCTGACTTATCCCCAAACACTCCCCAAACATGTCCCCAGACACGAATGAAGCGAACACAACCTAGACGTGCATTGGTTACCGGTTCGTTAACAAAACGCTGATGTCGCAACAATTATGCAAAAATCCGAAACAGTTCTGAAAGCACCGCTCGCTATTTCTGGGTAGCGCGCAACAGGGCCCGGGACTGTGAGACGGTACCTGCGTACCTGGAGGATAAACTGCAATGCAAGACATACACACAATGCTGTCCACACTGCGCCGCCCGCGCATCCTCGTTTCAGCTGCGCGCCACGGTGTCGAGGATTACAACCGCGCGCGCCACCTGCGGCGCATCCTGTGCGAGCAGCGTTTGCCAAGCTCCGGCGAGGCTGCGATGCGGCTCATGGAAATCGAGGCTTACCACGACGAGGCCCGGCGCACGGGCGATGGGTCCTACTCCCTCTCGCGGCACATCGACGTGTTGATCGCACTCATGGCCGAGGCGCAGATGCTGCGCCAGCCTGTTTGAAAGGGGATCGGGTTCAGACGAACGCGTCGGGCATGGACGCTTTCTTTTCGGCGACATAGGCGTCGAGAGCGTCCTTGATCGCCGGATCAAGGCCCGGCTGTTCATAGGCCGCGAGCATCTTTTCCACGCGGATCGAGGCCAGCATCGGGGTGTCCCGAGCGCCTTCGTCGGCCCAGGTCTCATAGGGTTTGTAATCGAGCACCTCGGAGCGCCAGAAGGCAGACTGGTAATTGGCATGGGTGTGGGCAGCGTCGAGGTAATGCCCCCCCGGCCCCACTTCACGCAGCGCATCCATCGCGAGCCCGTTCTCGTCATGGGCCACACCGGCTGCCATCTTGTGCAGCGTGCCAAGCTGGTCGGCATCCATCACGAATTTCTCAAAGCTGGAAACGAGCCCGCCCTCGAGCCAGCCGCAGCTGTGAAGCATGAAGTTCACGCCCCCCATGAGCGCGGCGTTCAAGGTGTTGGCCGTCTCGTAGCCCGCCTGCGCATCAGGCAGTTTCGACCCGCACAGACCGCCGCCAGAACGGAACGGCAGCCCCAGACGCCGCGCGAGCTGACCGGCGCCATAGAGGATTTGGGAGGCCTCGGGCGTGCCGAACGTCGGCGCGCCGCTATTCATGTCGATCGAGGTCACGAATGTCCCAAAGATCACCGGCGCACCGGGCCGCACGAGCTGGGAATAGGCGATGCCGGCCATCACCTCGGCGAGGACCTGCACGAGCGTCCCTGCAACCGAGACCGGCGCCATCGCACCGCCCACGATGAAGGGTGAGACGATGCAGGCCTGACCCGCCTTCGCATAGACCTCGAGCGCGCCCATCATGACGCTGTCGAAGGTGAGCGGGGAGTTGATGTTGATGAGCGAGGTCATCACCGTGTTGTCCTGCACGAAGTCCTTGCCAAACAGGATCTCGCACATCTCGACACTGTCCTGCGCGCGCGACGGCTCGGTCACGGAGCCCATGAACGGTTTGTCGCTCAGCACCATGTGGGCGCGCAGCATGTCGAGGTGCCGCTTGTTGACGGCGACGTCGGTGGGTTCGCAGACCGTCCCGCCGGAATGATGCAGCCATTTGGACATGTAGCCGAGCTTCACGAACTTTTCGAAGTCCGCCATCGTCGCGTAGCGGCGGCCGCCATCGGCATCGCGCACGAAGGGCGGTCCGTAGACCGGCGCGCAGACGAGGGTGTTGCCGCCGATCTCGACATTGCGGGCAGAATTGCGCGCATGCTGTGTGAAGCGGGATGGGGCTGTGGCGCAGAGCTTGCGCGCGAGGCCCCGCGGCAGGCGCACGCGGTCGCCATCGACATCAGCGCCCGCCTCTTTCCAGCGCCTGAGAGCGTCCGGGTTGTCCACGAAGGCCACACCGATTTCCTCGAGCACCTGTTCGGCGCGGTCCTCGATGATATCGAGCGCTTCGGTGCTGAGAAGGTCGGTGACGGGGATGTTGCGTTCGATGAAGCGCGCGGCTTCGATCTTGATGCCGGTGCGGGCAGCGCGGCGCGCGGCACCGCCACCACCACGGGCCGGGCGGTTACGGGTCGGTGCGTCACTCATGGCTCTTTTCCCCTCGTGGTGTTGCACTGTGTCTAGGGCCTTCGACGGGGATGCTGCAGCGCAAAAGCGACGCCTAACATCCTCCTGCGAACGTTCCTGTTTGCAGCGGCTCCGGGAACGACCTAAAGCCTGCCCATGGATCATGACCGCCTGCTGATTATCGATTTCGGCTCCCAGGTGACGCAGCTCATCGCGCGCCGTCTTCGCGAACTGAACGTCTACTGCGAAATCCACCCCTTTCAGAACGTCACGGACGCGTTTCTGGAGGACTTCGCCCCGAAGGCCGTGATCTTTTCCGGTGGCCCGGCCAGCGTGATCGATGAGGCCTCCCCCCGGCCTCCGGCGTCGGTGTTCGAGATGGGGGTGCCGATCCTTGGCATCTGCTACGGACAGCAGGTCATGATGCACATGCTTGGCGGCAAGGTCGAACGCGGCCATGGGACCGCCGAATTCGGGCGCGCCGTCGTGACGCCGGGCGCAGCAAAGATCGGGCTTCTGGACGGCTGGTTTTCCACGGGAACTGAACAGGTCTGGATGTCCCACGGCGACCATGTCAGCGCCATCGCGCCCGGCTTCGAGGTTTACGGAACGTCCCCCAACGCGCCCTTTGCAATCACCGCGGACGTCGCGCGAAACTTCTATGCGGTGCAGTTTCACCCGGAAGTGCATCACACCCCGCGTGGCGCAAAGCTCTATGAGAACTTCGTGCGCATGGCCGGTTTCAGCGGCGACTGGACGATGGGCGCCTACCGCGAGCAGGCCATCGCCGCGATCCGCGAGCAAGTGGGCGAGGCGCAGGTTATCTGCGCTTTGTCCGGAGGGGTGGATTCGTCGGTGGCCGCAGCGCTCATCCACGAGGCCGTGGGCGATCAGTTGACCTGCGTATTCGTCGACCACGGGCTGCTGCGAAAGGACGAGGGTGCCGAAGTCGTGGGCATGTTCCGCGACAACATGAACCTGCCTGTCATCCATGCGGAGGAACAGGAGCTCTTTCTTCGCGAGCTTGAGGGCGTGAGTGACCCGGAAACAAAGCGCAAGATCATCGGCAAGCTCTTCATCGATGTCTTCCAGAAATACGCCGACCGGATCGAAGGGGCGGCCTTCCTCGCCCAGGGGACGCTCTATCCCGATGTGATTGAAAGCGTGTCATTCAGCGGCGGGCCGTCGGTCACGATCAAGTCGCACCACAATGTGGGCGGGCTGCCCGAAAAAATGGGGCTCAAGCTCGTGGAGCCGCTGCGCGAGCTCTTCAAGGACGAGGTCCGCGCGCTGGGTCGTGAGCTCGGCCTGCCGCCGAGCTTTATCGGGCGTCACCCCTTCCCCGGCCACGGCCTCGCCATCCGCTGCCCGGGCGAGATCACGCGCGCAAAGCTCGACATCCTGCGCGAGGCCGATGCGGTCTACATCGACCAGATCCGCCGTCACGGCCTGTATGACGAGATCTGGCAGGCCTTCGTCGCCATCCTGCCCGTGCGGACGGTGGGCGTCATGGGTGATGGACGCACCTACGATTACGCCTGCGCCTTGCGGGCGGTGACAAGCGTCGATGGGATGACGGCCGACTATTACCCGTTCAGCCACGAATTTCTGGGCGAGACGGCGACGCGCATCATCAATGAGGTCCCCGGCATCAACCGCGTGACCTACGACATCACCTCAAAGCCGCCCGGCACGATCGAATGGGAATGAGGCTTGCGCTGTGCATGCTGTGCTTGGGCGGTCCGGCGACAGCTCTCACGGCGAGTTGCACGGGGGACGGGTGGTCCCTTGAACTCATGGGCGCGCAGGCAGAGTTCACCTTTCCCGCGCCGACGCAGATGGATGTGCCGCACACGGCGCGCGCGGACGGGGCAGACTGGCCCCGCGCGCTCACGCTGATCGGGGCGCGCGATACCGGGATCCTGATCCTCCATGACCGCGCCTGCGCGGACGGCACCCATGAGGCGCAGATGCTGACCCAGCGGGGCCAGACGCCGATCCTTTTGACCGGGTGCTGTCGGGACGTCGGGGAATGAACGACACGTTTCGCGGAGCGCTCTGGATGATCGGGGCGATCTTTGCATTCACCGCCATGGCCATCGCGGGGCGCGCCGTCTCGTTCGAGCTCGATACCTTCGAGATCATGATGTACCGCTCATTCATCGGGATCGCGGTCGTGGTGGGCGTCGCGCGACTGGCGGGCACGCTGGGAGAGGTCACCACCCGAAATCTCGGCCTTCATGCCGCGCGCAATCTGGCGCATTTCTTCGGGCAGAATTGCTGGTTCTATGCCCTGACCTTGATCCCGCTTGCGCAACTCTTTGCGCTGGAATTCACGTCACCCATCTGGGTCCTTCTGCTCGCACCGGTCTTTCTGGGTGAGCGGCTGAGCTGGGCGAAGGTGGGGTTTGCGGCGTTGGGCTTTGTCGGCGTCCTCATCGTCGCACGGCCGGATTTCGGCAGCCTCGAGCCGGGCCTCGTATTCGGCGCGGCGGCGGCCATCGGGTTTGCAGGATCGGCCATTTTCACGAAGCTTTTGACGCGGACCGAGACGATCACCTGCATCCTCTTTTACCTTACGGTGATGCAGGCGGCTTTCGGGGTGATCTGTGCTGGCTTCGATGGGGACATCGCGTTGCCTTCTGCGACGTCCGTCCCCTGGCTTGTGACGATCGGCCTTGCTGGCCTCGTAGCGCATTTCTGCCTGACGAAGGCGCTCACGCTGGCGCCGGCATCCGTCGTGATGCCCGTGGATTTCGTGCGCCTGCCCGCCATCGCCCTCATCGGGATGGTTGTCTATCAGGAGCCTCTCGACGCGCTCGTCTTTCTCGGCGCGGCGGTCATTTTCGCGGCCAACTACCTCAGCATCCTGCGGGAGGCGCGTATTGCGAAAATGTGACGATTGGCCAGCCGCAAGGCCATGACGCCGCGTCACAAATTGACCGGCAGCGTCACTTTCACGCAAGACTTTACCAGAAGCCGTGTTGGGAGCGCGGCAAAGGGAAGAGACACACACCATGAAAAAGTACCTACTGACGTCGGCTGCCATGACGATCATGGCAAGCGCGGCCGCGGCAGGCGGCATTGACCGCAGCGGCCAGTCCATCGGGCTTATCTTCGCGGACACCGGTGCCACCGGTGGTTACGCCCAGCTGAGCTTTGGTAACGTTTCCCCGTCTGCGAATGCGGACTTCACGCTGTTTGGCGGGGCGGTGGCAGGCTCTTCGAGCCCGCTGAGCGACTACACGCAACTCGGCCTTGGCGTGAAGCAGCAGTTCAACGATGCGTTCAGCCTCTCGTTGATCTATGACCAGCCGTTTGGCGCCCTGGTTGAGTATGACGAGGGCTTGCCGTTCGTGGGCGGCTTTGCAGACATCACCAGCGACGGGGTGACCGTTCTGGGGCGCTACGAGTTTGGCAACGGCTTTTCCGTTCATGGCGGTCTGCGCGCGATCCGCCTGGAGGGCGAGATCTTCACGGCGTTTGACGGCGGCTTTAACCCGGCCCTTCTCGAGGCCGAGTCGGACTACGAGATCGGCGGCGTCGTCGGTGTCGCCTACGAGCGCCCGGACATCGCGCTGCGCGTTGCAATGACCTACTCGTCGGGCATCGACGTGGACTTCACCGGCACGGAATCGACGGTTCTTCCGGTGGCTGGTCTCCCGTCCCCGACAGGCCCCGTAGCCTTCTCGGCACCTGCCGACTTTACCATCGAGTTCCCCGAAAGCGTGAACCTCGACATCCAGTCGGGTGTGGCAGCCGATACGCTGGCATTCGCCAACATCCGCTGGGTCGGCTGGGGTGGTTTCAACCTCACAACCGCCGGAAACGGCCTTGTGGGCACCGGGGCACCGCGCGGGCCGTCCGAGTACGTGAATTTCGATGATGACACCGTGACCTACACGATCGGCGTCGGACGTCGCCTGACCGACCAGCTGTCCGTTGCGGCGTCTTACACCTATGAAGAGGCCGGCGACATGCCGTCCACGACGGCACTTGCCCCGACGACGGGCCTTCAGTCGATCACGCTCTCGGGTTCCTTCGACGCAGGGTCCGGTATCACCATCGCGGGCGGGATCACCTATGGCCGGCCCGGTGACCAGACGGTGACGAACGCGTTCATCGATGGCGGCGAGGCAGAGTTTGACGACAACGAGGTCGTGGGCATCGGCCTGCGCATTGGCTACGCGTTCTAACGCGCGCGGCCTCGTGAAATCACAAACGCCCCGGCCACCGCGCCGGGGCGTTTCTTTTTTGCGCAGCTTTCGGATGTCACGCTGCGCCCCGCCCTGCTAGAGCGCCGACATGGCCCCGCAAATGACCATGAGTACCCGCGCCTGGGCAGAGCTCACCCTCCTGAGCCTGATCTGGGGTGGCGTCTTTCTGGCGGTGCGCGTCGCGCTCGCGGATATCGGGCCTTTTACCATCGTTGCGCACCGCGTGTTTTGGGCCTGCCTGATCCTCTGGGTCGTGGTTCTGGCCTCCGGGCTTCGGGTCCCTCTGACGGCGCGGGCTGCGATCGGATTTCTCGGGATGGGCTGCCTCAACAATGTGCTCCCGTTCTCGCTACAGGCCTGGGGCCAGCTTCATATCGAAAGCGGGCTGGCCGCGATCCTCAATGCGGGCACGGCGATCTGGGGCGTCCTGATCGCGGCACTCTTCCTCGCCGACGAACGACTGTCCCTCGTCAAGATCACGGGCGTGACGCTGGGTTTCATCGGCGTTGCGACAGCCATCGGGCTGGGCACCCTGGCGGAGTTCGACCTTCGAAGCCTCGGGCAACTGGCCCTGGTAGCGTCCACGATCTCTTACGCGTTTGCGGGCGTTTGGGCGCGCCGGTACCTCACCGGGATGCACCCCCTTGTGCAGGCGGCTGGGATGCTCACGGCCTCGAGCCTCCTGGCAATCCCTCTGGCTTGGATCGTTGAGGGCCCGCTGACCCTTGCCATGCCCGCGGAGACCTGGGCCGCCATAGGCTACCTCACGATCTTTGCCACGGCAGGGGCCTACCTTTTGTACTACCGCGTGCTGGCGATGGCGGGATCGGGAAACCTGATGCTCTGCACCCTCCTTATCGCGCCCATCGCCATCGTCCTTGGCGCGATCTTCCTGGGAGAGGCGCTGCCATTCCGGGCGCTGGCGGGCTTTGGCATTCTTGCGCTTGGTCTTCTGATCCTCTCGGGCCGCCTGCCCCTTTCCCCGCTTCGCCGCCGCCGGTAAGACACGCGCGAACGGGAGGACCCCATGAGATACCCAACGTCCCAGGCCTGGCGTGACGCGCTCGAGAAACACGTCTGCCTTTTTGCCATGTCGGGGCTCGGGAAGACCTATGTCTCCAACATGCTTCGCGAGGGCGGGAGCTGGTTCCACTATTCCGTCGATTACCGCATCGGCACCCGCTACATGGGCGAGCATATCACCGACAATTTCAAGGCGGAGGCGATGAAGAACCCCTTCCTCGCGGACCTGTTGCGCCGGGATTCGATCTATGTGGCCTCGAACATCACCTTCGAAAATCTCGCGCCGCTCAGCACCTATCTGGGCAAACCCGGCGACCCGGCGCGCGGCGGCTTGAGCCTTGCCGAATACCGACGCCGCCAAGCGCTGCACCAGGACGCGGAGGAGGCTGCGACCCTCGACGCGATCCGGTTTATCGACCGCGCCAAGCGTCTGTATGACTACCCGCATTTCATTTGCGACTCGTCCGGTTCGCTTTGCGAGGTCGCCGATGGCGCAAATCCTGACGATCCCATCATGACCGAGCTTTCCGCGCACATGCTGCCCGTCTGGATCCGGGGCGATGCGGCGCATACCGAGACCCTGATCGCGCGGTTTGACCGCGATCCGAAACCCATGTGCTACCTGCCGAGCTTTTTGAGCCAAGCGTGGGATACCTATGCCGAAGGACGACCCGAGGCCGAGATCGACCCAGACGCCTTCGTCCGCTGGACCTATGCCAAGGCGCTCGCACACCGGGAACCGCGCTACGCCGCCATGGCCCGTTGGGGCGTGACAGTGGACGGCAAAGAGTGGGAGAGCATCGTCAGCGAATCTGATTTCATCGACGTGATCGCTGCGGCCATTGATCGCCGCGTCGCAGGCGCATAGATGCGCGTTCCATGCCGATAAAGCTGCCGTCCGACCTGCCTGCCTACGACCTCCTCTCCCGCGAGGGGGTCATGGTCATGAGTGAAGACGAAGCCGCACGTCAGGACATCCGGCCGCTGAAAATCGGGCTTCTGAATTTGATGCCCAAGAAGATCCAGACGGAAAACCAGTTCGCGCGGCTCATCGGTGCCACGCCCCTTCAGATCGAGTTCCATCTGATCCGCATGTCGGAGCATTTCTCCAAGAACACAGCGGCCGAGCACATGGAGGCCTTCTACCGCCCCTTTGAGGACGTCCGGGACGAAACCTTCGACGGTCTCATCATCACGGGCGCGCCCATCGAGCATCTTCCTTTCGAAGACGTGACGTATTGGGACGAGCTCACGCAGGTGATGGACTGGACCCAGACCCATGTGCATTCGACCTTTGGTGTCTGCTGGGGTGGGATGGCGATGATCCATCACTTCCACGGGGTCGCCAAGCATCTGTTGCCGCGAAAGCTGTTTGGCTGCTACCGGCACATGAACTTTGCCCCGGAAAGCCCCTACTTGCGGGGATTTTCTGACGATCTGGCCATGCCCGTCAGCCGCTGGACCGAAATGCGCAAGTCCGAGATCGAGGCTGCGGGCCTGCCAATTCTCCTGCATTCGGACAGTGTGGGTCCGGCGCTGGTCGAGGACCCCGCGCATCGGGCGCTCTATGTGTTCAACCACTTTGAATACGACTCCACGACGTTGGCCGAGGAATACGAGCGCGATCTTGCCTCGAATCAGGTGGCGGGTGTGGAGATCGAGCTTCCGGTCGACTATTTTCCCGGCAATGACCCAACGTCGAAACCGCAGAACCGATGGCGCTCTCACGCGCATCTTCTATATGGGAATTGGCTGTCAGAGATTTACCTCACCACGCCATATGATGCCTCCCTCATCGGGCAGGCCAAGACGGATTTGCGGAAGACGACCACGTGAGATTTCGGACCATGATGATCATTCTAGCCGTGCTCGTCGTGGCGGGCGCGATCACCGTGCGCGTTATCGCTGCGAACAACGAGCGCGCCGCAGAGGCCGCCTACCCGCCGGAGGGCCAGTTCACGGAAGTGGACGGTGTCCCCGTCCACTACGTGCAGCGCGGCGAGGGACCGGACCTCGTTCTTTTGCACGGGGCGGGCGGCTCTACCCGGGACTTTACCTTCAAGTTTGTGGACCGGCTGACGGATCGCTACCGCGTCACCGTCTTCGACCGTCCGGGCCTCGGCTATTCGGGCCGGCCGGAACGCTATGGGATCTGGTCCCGGGATGCCGAAAGCCCACGGGAGCAGGCGCGATTTCTGCAGGCTGCCGCTGACACCATCGGCGTGACGGACCCGATCGTCCTCGGGCATTCCTTCGGGGGGGCCGTCGCCATGGCCTGGGCGCTGGAGCGACCGCAGGAGACAGCTGCGGTCGTCATGGTCGCGGGCGTCGCCAATGAATGGGAGGGCGGCCTCGGCTGGTTTTACAACGTCAATGCCTCGCCCGCGGGCGGCGCTCTCTTCGTGCCTTTAGCCACGGCCTTCGTGCCGCAGAGCTACATAGACGACACCGTGTCCGGAATTTTCCGTCCACAGACTGCCCCGGACGGCTATTCGGAGCATATCGGGCCACGCATGTCCGCCCGTCGCGAGACTGCACGCGCCAATGCGCGCCAGGTCCATTCCCTGAAGCCCCATATCGTAGAGATGGTGCCGGGCTATGGCGAACTGACCATGCCACTTGAAATCGTCCACGGCGATGCCGACGACATTGTCCCGCTGGACGTGCACGCAGTGCCGCTATCGGGTCAGGTGCCGGGGGCCGTCCTCACCGTGCTGGAGGGTGCAGGGCATATGCCGCAGCACACCCACGGAGACGATGTCGTGGCTGCCATCGACCGGGCTGCTACCCGCGCCGGATTGCGCTGAGACCACAGCGCCGCCATATTCCCTGAAACGGGAGACGAGCATGGCCAAACCCTTTGACGCAGGCATCACGCGCTTCTTCAATGAGGCCGCGCCCAAGGACGTCCGCCGCCTCATCGAGGACGCCAAGAAGGGCGAGATCCTGAACCCGGACTATCCCTATGGCGCGCGGATGGACAAAGCCGCCTATGAAGAGGCGCTCGACGCGCTCCAGATCGAGCTCGTGAAGTTCCTGGCCTGGGTGAAAGACACCGGCCAACGCGTGGCCATCGTGTTTGAGGGGCGGGATGCGGCCGGAAAAGGTGGCACGATCAAGCGCTTCCGCGAGAACCTGAACCCGCGTTCCGCGCGCGTGGTCGCGCTTTCAAAACCCTCGGACCGCGAGGCCGCAAGCTGGTACTTCCAGCGCTACATCGCCCATCTTCCCGCCGCGGGGGAAATCGTGTTCTTCGACCGGTCCTGGTATAACCGGGGTGTCGTAGAGCACGTCTTCGAGTTCTGCACGGCAGAGCAGCGCGAGGCCTGGTTTGCACAGGTGGCCCCGTTCGAACAGCTCTTGGCCGATGACGGGATCCACCTGACGAAGATCTGGCTCAATGTCGGGCGCGCCACGCAACTCAAGCGCTTTCTCGACCGGGAGGCTGATCCCCTCAAGCAATGGAAGCTGAGCTGGATCGACGTGGAAGGGCTGAACCGCTGGGACGCCTATACTGACGCGATCGCGGAGACGCTGGAGCGCACCAACGCCCCCTGCCCCTGGACTGTCATTCGCAGCGATGACAAGCGCCGCGCGCGGCTGATGGCGATCCGAAGCGTGCTGAGGCAGTTCGACTATGCCGGGCGCGATGACACGGGCCTGGGCCGCGTGGATGGTGCGGTGGCGGCGGGCATCGACCTCTGGCATGCCTAAACGCGGCTATCATCACGGCAACCTCCGTCAGGCGCTGGTGGATTCCGCACTCCGCCTGATCGAGGAGAAGGGGCCCACGGGCTTTACGCTGTCTGAGGCAGCCAAGGATGCGGGCGTGACCCCCGCAGCGGTCTACCGCCATTTCGAGGGACGCGATGATCTGATCGCTGAGGCCGCGCGCCAGGGCTACGGCATTTTCGCGGACCTGATGGAGCATGCCTATGACAAGGGGCAGCCGTCCGCGCTCGCGGCGTTTGAGACTGTGGGACGCGCCTATCTTGCCTTTGCACGCCGCTTTCCGGGGCACTACGTGGCGATGTTCGAAAGCGGCATTTCCATTCAACGCACGCCGGAACTCAATGATGTGGCCACCCGTGCCCTCGGCGTGCTGGAAAAGGCCGCGGCCGAGCTTTCTGAGCATATCCCGCCTGACAAGCGCCCGCCGCCGCAGATGTTTTCTGCCCATGTCTGGGCCATGAGCCATGGGGTGGTAGAGCTTTTTGCCCGGGGCAGCCCGGGGACAAAGAGCCCGTTTCCGCCGGAAGACCTGCTGGAAACCGGGATTGGCATCTACCTGCGGGGGCTGGGTCTGATCCCTGCGGACCACAAGAGTTGACGCCCTTTTGCGCGTGGCGGTTTCCCTAGTCGGAAAAGAGCACCAGCGCCCGGGGATCCCAGGAGATCACCGCCGGCGCACCGCGTTCAAGCACGGGCCGACCGACGACGTTCTTCATCGATACGGTCAGCGGCGTCTCCAGGCCCGCCAAGGCCACATCGTAAAAGGTCATGTCGCCGTAATAGTACTGCTCTGCGACCGTGCCTGCGGCCGTCTCGCCGGAGGCCGCCTCCACGTAATAGAGCAGCGTCACCATCTCGGGCCTGAGCCCCACATGGACCGCGCCCGATGCGGCGCCACCGGGGCATTGATCGACACCCAGCGTCGCGTGCCCAAGCCCCGCGATGTCCGCCGTGATCTTCGCGCCAGAGACAGACGCTTTGGCCGGCAAGAAGTTCATGACACCGATAAAGTCAGCCACCTGCCGCGTTCCGGGGCGCCTGTACAGCTCTTGCGGGGCGGCCACCTGCGCGATGCGCCCATCAAACATGACGGCGATACGGTCCGACATGATCAGCGCTTCTTCCTGATCATGGGTCACGAGGATGAAGGTGATACCCACCTGCCGCTGGAGGCGACGCAGCTCTCCCTGCATTTGCTCGCGCATCTTCTTGTCGAGCGCCGAGAGAGGCTCATCCAGCAGCAGCACCTTGGGCTCGAGGATCAGCGCGCGGGCCAGCGCGACGCGCTGTCTTTGACCGCCAGAGAGCGCGTGGGCGGCGCGGTCCCCAAATCCGTCGAGGCCGACCATCGTCAGCGCCTCGCCCACCTTCGCGTCCTTCTGCGCCGGAGCGAGCCCGCGTTTGCGCAGCCCGAACGCCACGTTCTCTGCGACGTTGAGGTGGGGAAAGATCGCGTAGCTCTGAAAGACCATGTTCGTGGGCCGCTTGTTGGCGGGCACCCCCTTCATGTCGCGACCGCCGAGCGTCACCCGCCCGTCGCTTGCCTCTTCAAAGCCCGCGATGGTGCGCAAGAGCGTCGTTTTCCCGCAGCCGGATGGGCCGAGCAGGGAAAAGAACTCCGCCTCTGCGATGTCGAGGTCGATGTCCCGAAGCGCGTGGTAATCGCCATAGTACTTTTGCACGCCAGAGAGCGCGATGATCGGCCCGCTCACAAGAATCCCCCCTTGTCCTTCAAGCCTGCGCGCGCGAGGCCACGGCGGCGGTAGTATTCGGCCACCATGAGCAACAGGATCGACAAAACCACGAGGATCGTCCCCAGCGCCATCACGGCGGGTAGCTTCTGTGGAAACCGCAGGAGCCCCCAGATATAGACCGGCATTGTCGGTTCCGCGCCCGTGAGGAAGAAGGCGATGATGAACTCATCGAGCGAGATCGTAAACGAAATCAGAAGCGAAGAGATGATCCCCGGCATCACGAGCGGAAGCGTCACGAGGCGGAAGGTCGAAAACGGCGTTTCGCCCAGGTCCTGCGCGGCCTCTTCGAGGGAGGTGTCCATATTCTGAAAGGCCCCGTTCAGGATCGCGATGGAAAACGGCGTGCAGATCAGGACATGGGCGCCAACGACGGTCCAGGTCGAAAGCTCCCATTGCAGGAGTTGCACCACCACCACGAGAAGGGACACACCCACGATGATCTCGGGCAGCACGAGCGGAACCATGATGAGGCCCATGATAGAGCGCTTCAAGGGAAACTCATACTTCGCCGCTGCCCGCGCCGCGCAGATGCCCAGCAGGGTCGAAAAGATCGCCGTCAGGACCGCGATATAGATCGAGTTTCGCACGGCGTCGTGGAGGGCCGGCGTGTCCCAGAGCTCCACGAACCAGCGAAAGGTAAAGCCATCGAGCGGGAATGCGATGATCGTTGAATCGTTGAACGCGAATAGCGGCAGCAGAAGGATCGGGAGGTAGAGGAAGATCAGATACCCGATGGCGTATAGACGGAGGCTCATTGCTTGACCCTCAGAAACCTGCGGTTCGCCCAGACGAAGAGCAGCGCGATAAAGGACACGCTGAGCATCGCGATCACGGCCAGTGCGGCCCCCATGGGCGCGTTGTTGAGCTTGAGGAACTGGGTCTGGATCATGTTAGCGATCATGAGCCCATTTGGCCCGCCCACGAGGCGCGGCGTGACGTAATCGCCAATCGTCGGAATGAAAACGATGAGAACGGCGGCCACGACGCCAGGCATGGCTAGGGGCAGCGTCACGCGCCAGAAGGTCATGATCTTCGTCTCCCCGAGGTCGCGTCCGGCCTCGATGAGCGAGCGGTCGATACGCTCGAGCGCGACAAAGATCGGCAGGATTGCAAAGGGGGCAAAGGCGTGGGCCAGTGTGATGACGACGGCATTGGCGTTGTAGAGGATGAAGGTCAGCGGCTCATCAATCAGCCCCAGCCCGCTCAGGCCGGAGTTCAGGACGCCGTTGAAGCCCAGGATCACCTTCCACAGGAAAACGCGGATCAGGTAGCTGGTCCAGAACGGGATCGTGATCAGGAAGAGCCACAGCGACTTACGCTCGGGGCGGACGTGGAAGCTCACGAAATAGGCGATAGGAAAGGCCAAGACGACAGTGGCGGCCGTGACCGCCGCTGAAATCATGAGCGAGCGACGCAGGAGGAGGCCATAGAGCGGCTCAATATAGGCTTCGCGGTAGTTATCGAGCGTGGGCGTCGTGACGAGCGTCAGATAATCCTGCGTCCAGAAACTAAAGAGGACGATGGCGCCCAGCGGCACGGCCAAGAGGGCGATCGCGTAGAGAAAAGGCGGGCTTACCAGCAGCAACCCGCTCCTTGTTTGTCCGCTGAAAAGTGCCCCCGCCATGGGCGTACTAGGCCAAGAGGGCCTGCGTGATGCAAGGACAAACGCAAGATCCAAGGATGCGCCCCCCGGGCGCCTGGGTGCCAGAGCCCCGCAACGCGGCTGTCTTGGGCAAACGCCGTTTAGTGCGCGTAACCGACCAACGCGAGGAGGCCCACCGGCACCACCGTCAGGATGCCCACGGTGATCAAAACCCAAAGCATGAGCTTTTCGGGCATGGACCGGCGCTTTTCCTCGACGCGGATGCGCTCCAGGCGCTCTGGCTCGAACAGGGAAACGACCTTTGGTTTATCGGATTGCGGCTCCATGCGGGGGCACATAGCGCGGCGGCGACCATGGAAAAACCTGTGCAACGCGTTTTCCCAAAAGTTCCGGGGCGCGCCGAGCGGTACCGGCCACTGACACCCGGTGCGCCGCGCAGTTGCCCAACGAAAAAGGCCGCCCAAGTGGTGGGCGGCCTTGTCCAAAAAAGGTATCCGGTTCAGCGCTTGGAGAACTGGAAGCTCCGGCGGGCCTTGCGGCGGCCGAACTTCTTGCGTTCCACGACGCGGCTGTCGCGGGTCAGGAAGCCTGCGGCCTTGAGAGCCCCGCGCAGGCTGGGATCATAGAGCTGAAGCGCCTTCGAGATCCCGTGCTTCACCGCGCCGGCCTGGCCCGTCAGGCCACCGCCCTTCACGGTTGCCATCACGTCGAATTCGCCTTCGACGCCGGCCACCTGCATGGGCTGGCGCAGGATAAGCTGAAGAACCGGGCGGGCAAAATACACGTCCTGATCCTTGCCATTGACGGTGACCTTGCCGGAGCCCGGCTTGATCCACACGCGAGCCACGGCGTCCTTGCGCTTGCCCGTGGCGTAGGAGCGGCCGAGGTCGTCACGGACCGGCTCCCTGTTTATGGTCACTTCGGTTTCGACGCCCTCTGGGGCGGCGTCACCGGCGATTGCGGAAAGCTCGTCGAGCGAAGAGATTTGATCAGCCATGTCGCTTACACCCGGGCGTGGTTGTTTGTTTTTGTTTTTTAGTAGGGGACGAAGGGGGGGTTGGCCGCGGGGGGGTGGTGGGTGG
>JBCDGS010000013.1:0-67479 GCA_038751055.1 Pseudomonadota bacterium
AGATGAAGGGGGCACCAGCGCTCCCCGTAATGGGCAAAGTGGAGCTGTGTGGTCGCCTCAGTCAGTTCGACCGTGTGGCTGGCGACGTGTTCTGTGCCACTGTGATCGAGGAGGCCCAGGGTGACGGGGATATGGAGGGGCACTTTGTCCGTTTGGCCCGGAGTGTTCGGTTGGGACTGGGTCAGGGTCAGCGTGTAGCGGTCGCCGTCGTGGGTTTCCTCCACCGCGATGCGCGGGGTGCCTGCCTGCGCATACCAGCGCTTGAACTGAGAGAGGTCGCGACCTGTGGCATCCTCGAAGACCTTGAGCCAATCTTCAATCGTCGCCGCATCCCCGTCATGGCGCTCGAAGTAGAGATTGAGCGCCGCGTCGTAGGCCTCTGGCCCCACCAGAGTTCGCAGCATTCCGATAAGCTCTGCGCCCTTCTCGTAGACTGTGGACGTGTAGAAGTTGTTGATCTCCACAAAGCTCTCGGGTCGCACCGGGTGAGCGAGGGGACCTGCATCCTCGCGAAACTGCCGGCCGCGCAATTCCACGACGTCCCCGATCCGTTTGACCGGCGCGGAACGCATGTCAGACGTGAATTGCTGATCGCGGTACACGGTGAGGCCTTCTTTCAGGCAAAGCTGGAACCAGTCGCGGCAGGTGATCCGGTTGCCGGTCCAGTTGTGAAAGTACTCATGGGCGATGATCGCCTCGATTCGCTCAAAGGCGGCGTCGGTGGATGTGTCCGGCGACGCGAGCACGGCGCTCGAGTTGAAGATGTTCAGGCCCTTGTTTTCCATGGCCCCCATGTTGAAATCATCCACGGCGACGATGTTGAAAATGTCGAGGTCGTAGGCCCGCCCGTAGACCTCCTCGTCCCATTTCATCGACTTTTTCAAGGCTTCCAGGGCGAAATCCGTCTTGTTCTGGTCCCCGTCGCGCACCCAGATGTTGAGCGCGACCTCGCGGCCTTCCATCGTGGTAAACGAGCCCGACGTGGCGAAAAGCTCTCCCGCGACGAGTGCGAAGAGGTAGGCGGGCTTTTTCCATGGATCATGCCATTCCGCAAAACCGGCGCCCTCCGCGCCGGGGTTCCCATTGGACAAAAGCACTGGCAGCTCGCCTTCGATGCGCACGGAAAAGGGCGCCATGACGTCCGGGCGGTCCGGGTAGTAGGTGATCTTGCGAAAGCCCTGCGCCTCGCACTGGGTGCAGTACATGCCATTCGACATGTAGAGCCCTTCGAGCGCGGTATTGGTCGACGGTGAGATTTCAACCTCAGCCTCCCAGGTGAACGGCGCGTCCGGCACCGCGCAGGTCAGGCCTTCTGCGTCGATCGCCGGGCTTACCGGCTCACCGTCGATCGAGGCGCGGATGAGCGTCAGCTCTTCGCCGTCGAGACGAAACGGGCCCGGCGCACTAGCATTCGGCGCAAATCGGATACGGGAGATCACGCGTGTCTTCGTGGGATGGAGTTTAAACGTCAGGTCCACCTCTTCGACCCAATGGGCCGGGGCGCGATAATCCTTCAGATGGATGGTCTGGGGGCTGGCATCGCGCATGGGTGTTCTCCTTTTTCCGGAACCTAGCCGTGCCCGCGCCGGACGCAAGACAGATGCTGACAGCACGCCGTCAGGAAGGCTGTGCGAAAAGAAGTCTATCTTGTTAGAAGGAGACATAAGATGCCCAACCAACCGCAAAACGCCGTCGTCTGGTCCGAGATCCACGTACGGGACCTCGACGCTGCTGCAACCTTCTATGCCGACGTCACCGGCATGGAGGCAGCCCGGCTGGAGATGTTCGGCACCCCGGTAGCCATGTTCGGCGCAGCGAGCGGTGCCGGTTTTGACCTGCAGGTCGGAGAGCCTGCGCGGGGTTCAATCGTCTATCTCTCGGCGGAGGGACCTCTCGACGCGACCATGGCGCGTGTCCGTGATGCAGGCGGCACTGTCCTGACCGATGCGATGAAGGTGCCCACCGGCCGTTTCTTTCAGGCCAGCGACCCCGACGGGAACGTCGTGGGGTTCTTTGAGACAGCATGAGATAGCCGATGCGCCGAGCCGACCGCCTCTTTGAAATCATCCAGCTCATGCGCGGCGGGCGGCACGTAACGGCCCGAAGCCTCGCAGCGCGGCTCGAAGTGTCCGAGAGGACGATCTACAGGGACGTCGCCGACCTCATGGCCAGTGGCGTTCCCATCGACGGGGAAGCGGGCTTTGGATACATCCTCCAAGACGGCTACGACTTGCCACCGTTCATGTTCACCAGGTCCGAAATTGCCGCGCTGACCGCTGGCGCCCGCTTGATCCGCGCTTGGGGCGGGATCGAGATGGCACGCGGGGCAGAGGAGGCGCTTGCCAAGATTGATGCGGTCCTCGACGACGACCTCCGTGCAAGATCGCGGCAATTGCAGGTCCATGCCTTCGGGACGCACCAAAGCGACGAGACACGCGCCGCGCTCGACCTCATCGAGACGGCGATAGAGGCGCGGCGCGTCCTGCACTTCACGTATCGCGATGAGGCGGGATCGGAGACCGAGCGGAGCGTGCGTCCGCTCGGTCTTTGGTTTTGGGGTCTGGTCTGGACCTTTGTGGGCTGGTGCGAGCTGCGCGACGACTTTCGCATGTTCCGGGTGGACCGCATGGGCGCGCTCATCCAGGGTGCCGCATTCAAGCCGCGCCCGGGCCAGAGCCTCCGCGACTTTTACGCCCGTCCGGACCCAGGCAGCCTTGGGATCGGAAGAGATCAACAGGTGTGACACTACTGTGCCTTTGACCTGCGGCGATGCGCGTTACGTTCGCATCCATGATTTCAGTCATGTGGTTCAAACGCGATCTGCGCATCACCGATCACGCGGCCCTCGCTGCTGCGGCAGAGGCTGGCCCGGTTTTACCGCTATATGTCGTTGAACCTGAGTATTGGGGGCTGCCCGATACCTCGGCCCGACAGTGGGAATTCACCCGCGAATGTCTGGAAAGCCTGCGCTGCGAGGTGCCACTGGTCGTGCGCGTCGGGGACATACGTGCAGTGCTGACCGACATCCACCGCGAGCACGGGCGATTTGGGCTCTATTCCCACGAGGAAACCGGAAACGCATGGACGTTCACCCGTGACCGGGCGGTCAGAGACTGGTGCCATTCCAAGGGCGTCATCTGGCACGAATACTCCCAATCGGGTGTGGTTCGGCGTCTTGCCGGGCGGGACGGCTGGGCTGCGCAACGCGAACGCTTTGTGCGCGCGCCCCAAGTCGCGCCCGTCCAGATTGATCCCGTCCCGTGGGAAGGCGCGCGCTTGCCCACGGCGAAAGACCTCAACCTCCGCCCGGACCCATGCCCGGGTCGACAAGTCGGTGGACGCGCAGAAGCGCTCAGTCTGCTTGGCGGGTTTCTGACAGAGCGTGGCCGAACCTATCGCAAAGCCATGTCTTCCCCGGGGGAGGGGGAATGGGCCTGTTCGCGCCTTTCGCCGTATCTAGCGCTCGGCGTGTTGAGCGGACGCGAAGCGGCGCAGGCCGCGGCGGCGCGCAAGGCCGATGTCAAAGGCACACGGGACGGCTGGTCGGGGTCACTGGCGTCCTTCACCTCGCGGCTCGCCTGGCGCGACCATTTCATGCAAAAGCTCGAGGACGAGCCGGCCATCGAAACCCGTGCACTGCATCCCGCCTATCGCGGGATCCGGCAGGGCTCCGATCCGGACCGCCTCACCGCCTGGAGCGACGGCCAAACCGGCATTCCCTTTGTCGATGCCTGCATGCGCTATCTCGATCACACAGGCTGGCTGAACTTTCGCATGCGCTCCATGCTCCAGGCCGTGGCGAGCTATCACCTCTGGCTCGACTGGCGAGACAGCGGCATGGTCCTCGCGCGCCGCTTCACCGACTACGAGCCCGGCATTCACTGGTCCCAGGCGCAAATGCAGTCCGGCACGACCGGCATGAATACTGTGCGCATCTACAATCCGGTAAAGCAGGGCAAGGACCAGGACCCCACTGGCAGCTTTACGCGCCGCTGGGTGCCGGAACTTGCTCATCTGGCGGACGCACACCTCCAGGAACCCTGGCGCGCGGGCGGTGTCGCCGGCTATCCACCGCCCGTCGTCGATGTCGCGCAATCTGCCCGGGAGGCTCGGGAAAAAATCTTCGCGGTGCGAAAAGGCAGCGCCTTCCGTCAGGAGGCCGATGCCATCGTCAAGAAACACGCCTCGCGCAAGAAGGACCGGGGGTTCCAGCGCGACCCAATGCCGGGTGAGCGCCGCCGCCCTTCAAAATCCGATAACACCTCCCAAATGTCCTTCGACCTCTGATCCCGTTTTCTTTGTGCCCCGTACTTCGGGGGTGCGGGGGCTGGCCCCCGCGAAAGCAGACCAACCATGCCCAAGCAGAAAAAGAAGTCTGACCTTCCCACTAAGACATGTGCCACATGCGGGCTGCCGTTCGCCTGGCGAAAGAAGTGGGCAAAGGTTTGGGACGACGTAAAGTACTGCTCTGACCGCTGCCGCCGCGCAAAGTCAGTTAAGAAAAGCTAAATCGATACCGAGAAAATCCGGTCTACTAGAGCGGGAAATCCTGTTGCCGATAGGAAACTCCACCCGTAGCGTCCAAGGTCACACATACGCGGAAAGGGTGGACCATGGCAGACAGCATAAAGACCCATGGGCTGACGGTGGCCAAAGTCTTTCACGGCTTTATCGAGGATCAGGCGCTGCCGGGAACGGGCCTCACGCCGGATCACTTCTGGGCCGGACTAGCCAAGCTCGTTGAAGACTTCGGGGGCCGCAACCGCGCGCTTCTCTCCGTCCGACAGGAGATGCAGGACAAGATCGACGCCTGGCACATCGCCCGGCGCGGCCAGCCCCACGATGCCACTGCTTACGAGGCGTTCCTGCGGGAGATTGGCTACCTCATCCCCGAAGGACCCGACTTCGAGATCGGGACCGAGAATGTCGACGCCGAGATCGCGCAGGTCCCCGGTCCGCAGCTCGTCGTACCGATCACCAATGCGCGTTTCGCGCTCAACGCCGCAAATGCCCGGTGGGGCAACCTCTATGATGCTTTCTACGGCACGGATGCGTTGGGCGATCTCCCCACTGGCGGCGCTTATGACCCAGAGCGCGGCGCCCGGGTCATCGCGGCGGCCAAGGCCTTCCTCGACGAGGCCATTCCGCTCCATGGATCGTGGGCAGACGTCACGGATATGGGCGCCCTTGCGCTGAAGAGGCCCGCGCAATTCCTCGGAACGATGACCCAGGGTGCATGGCGCGGCTACCTGTTCGAGAATAACGGCCTCAAGGTCGAAATCCTCACCAATCCGGACCACGATATCGGCAGGACCGATCCGGCCCATATTGCCGCCGTCAACCTCGAGGCCGCGTTGTCCACGATCCTTGATTGCGAGGACAGCGTCGCCACCGTCGATGCCGAGGACAAGGTGCTGGCCTACGCCAACTGGCTCGGCCTCATGAAGGGCGATCTGAGCGAGACCTTCCAGAAGGGTGGAGAGACGGTCACCCGGACGCTTTTCGATGACTATCCCTATACGGCACCGGATGGCAGCAGCTTTGTCGTGAAGTGCCGCGCGCTCATGCTGGTGCGGAATGTGGGCCATCTCATGACGACGCCTGCGGTTCTCGATGCCCAGGGGCGCGAGATCGGAGAGGGGATCCTCGATGCGCTCACCACGGTGCTGATCGCCATGCACGACCTGCGTCGCGCGCAAGACGCTCCGCGCGGGAACTCCCAGACGGGGTCGGTCTACATCGTGAAACCCAAGATGCACGGCCCGGGCGAAGTGGCGTTTTCAGATGATCTCTTCGCTGCAGTCGAAGACGTGCTGGGCTTGCGCCGCTACACCGTGAAGATGGGGATCATGGACGAGGAACGCCGCACCTCCGCCAACCTCAAGGAGTGCATCCGCGCCGCCAGGAACCGCGTGGCTTTCATCAATACGGGCTTCCTCGACAGGACCGGCGACGAGATCCACACGTCCATGGAGGCGGGTGCGATGATGACCAAGGGAGCCATGAAGTCCGCATCCTGGATCAGCGCCTATGAGGATCGCAATGTCGATATCGGGCTGGCCTGCGGCCTGAAGGGGCGCGCCCAGATCGGCAAGGGGATGTGGGCCATGCCCGACCGCATGGCCGATATGATCGCGCAGAAGGTCGCGCACCCTGAGGCGGGCGCAAGCTGCGCCTGGGTTCCGTCGCCAACGGCCGCCACGCTCCACGCCATGCACTATCACCGCGTGGATGTGCGCGAGGTGCAAGATAAACTCCGCGCCGGGGGCGCCCGCGCGACACTGTCCGACCTCCTGACCATTCCGGTGGCCGATGGCCGAAACTGGTCCGAGGCTGACATCACCGAGGAAGTCGAGAACAACGCCCAGGGGATCTTGGGCTACGTCGTGCGCTGGATCGATCACGGCGTGGGCTGCTCCAAAGTGCCAGACATCCACGACATGGGCCTCATGGAAGATCGCGCCACTTGCCGGATCTCGTCGCAGGGCCTGGCCAACTGGCTCCACCACGGCGTCGTGTCCGAGGTCCGCGTGATGGAGGCGATGAAGAAGATGGCCGCCATCGTCGATCGCCAGAATGCCAGCGACCCCTCTTACCGCCCCATGGCGCCGACGTTTGACGGTTTGGCCTTCAAAGCCGCCTGCGATCTCGTCTTCGAGGGTCGCACCCAGCCTGCAGGGTACACTGAACCGATCCTCCACCGTCGACGTCGGGAGGCAAAGGCGATCGGATGACCCGCCTCCGCCGCGGGATCGGCGCAGCGTGGGGTCGTGCGTCAAATGGCATTTGGAGGGGCAGGGCACCGGGATAGACGCGCCGCGCAGCGGCTCCTTTGGATCAGTCCCCACGGTGGATGGCGTTGCGCGCCTAATTTCCGGGCATTTGCCTCCTCGCACAGCCCATTGTGCGCCGTCGCGGCTATTCCTGGCCTTCTTAGGCCGCTACATACGCCCCTACAGGAGGCTTAGACCATGGCGCGCCCGCTCATCGGCATCATCGGGAACCACTACCTGATAAATGACGAATACCCGGCCTATGCGGCGGGGCAAATGAACGTGGAAGCGATCCACGAGGTCGCCGGCTGCCAGCCCGCAATCGTTCCCACCGACCCGGCCTACGTCTCAGCCGAGGAACTGACGGACACCTATGACGGCTTCGTCTTCACCGGTGGCCGCGCCAACGTCCATCCGGAGGAGTATGGCGAGGCAGAGACCGAGGCCCACGGCACCTTTGACCGCAGCAGGGACGGCGTTACGCTGCCCCTCATCCGCCGTCTCGTCGGGCTCGGCCAGCCCATGCTTGCCATTTGCCGCGGCTTCCAGGAATTCAACGTCGCCATGGGCGGCTCGCTTTACCCCGAAATCCGGGACCTGCCTGGGCGCGACAACCACCGGATGCCCCCGGACGGCACGCTGGAGGAGAAATTTGCCCTCCGCCACGACGTCACTCTGACGCCCGGAGGACCCTTTGCCCGGCTCTTCGGGGCCAACGTGGTCCGCACGAACACGCTCCATGGCCAGGGGATCAAATCGCTGGCGCCGGGCCTCGTCATCGATGGCATCGCGCCGGACAGCACGCCCGAGGCGATCTATGTCGCCGGAGCGCCCGGTTTTGCGCTCGGCGTACAGTGGCACCCCGAATACTGCGCAGCCAACGATCCGGTCTCGCGCCCGCTCTTTGAAGCGTTCGGCGATGCGGCGCGCGCCTGGGCAGCCGGTGAGCGTCCTCAGGAGAGCAGGGCAGCTTCATAGCGTCTGAGCGCGCGACGCGCTGTGGGCCCGACAGCGGATGCCGTCCTGAGTTCCGGAAAGAGCACAAAGAGCTCCTCCCGTGCTCTGTCATCTAGCGCTGTAAGGCCCTGATCGGCGGCAAAGAAGCTCTCGGTCTGCAAGCCGTTTGCGCGGATGATCTCGTGGTCGTCAAACATGATATGGATGTAGGTGACAGCCGGGCGCGGCCTGACGCGCACCGCGCGCCCATCTACAAGGTGCTTCGCTGCCACCAGCACCTCACGTTCCCCAAACAGCAGTTCGGCCCGCGGTCCGGTGAACAGCATCCTGTGTTGCGGTGACACGAGCACGGACCCGCAACCGAAGACCCCGGCGCTGATTTCAACGGGCGCAAAGTCTCCGTCGCCGGGCATTGTGCTTGCACCGATCCAGCGGATCGCGCGGGGCCCATGGTCGCGGGTCAAGACAAGGTCGCCCATACGCAGATCCTCGATCGCGCGGTCGCCATGGGGCGTGGCGATGGCCGTGCCGGGGGTGAAACAGATGATGTTCTCGATATTGGAAAAGGTGACGACCGTCCCGTTGGTCAGGGTTATCGTCCCGTTTTCCGGGTTGCCCGCATCAAAGACCACGTCATCGACGGAGCCTAGCCCGCCGAGGGCCAGCGTGTCGCCCGTGCTCTCGCCCGCTTCGCCGCCATCGATGGTGATGGCCGCTCCGGCCTCTCCCAAATCGGCGAGCGTGAAGACATCGTCGCCGTCCTCGCCATAGGCCTCGTCGCCATCGGCGACGATGAAGGCGTCATTGCCACCCCCGCCGAATATGACATCCGCGCCCGCGCCACCATCGAGCGTGTCCGCCCCGTCGGGGGCCGTGCTGGGCGTGAAGGCCACGTCAGAGATCCAGGCGCGCTGGCCGCCTGTGCTGTCATTACCGTAAATGATCTCGAGGGAACTGAGCGGCCCATCAATCTCCACGAGGACAGAGCCTGACTGGCTCGCTGCGCTGCCATTGGCAACGCCCGAGGTCACCGTGGAGCCGCTCGTTGTGTTGCCGGCATCCTCGGGCGTGATCGTCACGGAGACAGGGTTTCCCAGCGCATCGAATGCGTTGATCGTGACCGTGTCCACCCAGGCCCCGGTATCGATATCGTTGAGGCGAAACGACAGGTCCTCGACTGCGCCGGTGCTGTCGGTGTCATCGGTGTCCGCGAAGGTCAAGGAGACGGTCGCCGTGGCCGAACCGCCGTCGCCTGAAAGCTCCAGAGCCGAGGTGCCGCCAAAGGGCTCGCCCGTCTCTGTGTATTGCGTTGTCGTCGTGTCGAGTTCCGCAGCTGTCAGCGCGCCGTCGTTGGTGATCGAGACCGTGACGTCGACGGTCCCCGTGTTTTGCATGAAGCCGCCCGTGACATCGGTGCCGTCCCCGCCTTCGAGGGACCATTGCAAGAGCTCTGTCGGATCGCCTGGTGGCGCGTCTCCGTAGATCGTGTCCGTTCCGTCGCCCCCCAGAAGCGCATCTGACCCTGAGCCACCCACGAGAAGGTCGGAACCCGCCTCGCCGAAGAGAGCGTCGTCGTCCTCCCCGCCATAGAGTTCATCATCGCCGCTCCCGCCTTCGACGCTGTCAGCGCCGTCGCCACCGGTGAGGCTGTCAGCGCCGCTGCCGCCCGTTATCGTGTCCTCGCCGCCGCCGCCGAGGATCGTGTCGTCGCCGCCCAGCCCGTCGAGGGTGTCCCCCGACCCCAGCCCGTCGATAAAGTCGCCATCGGCCGTCCCGTCGAGGTCGTCTGGCTCGGGCGTGCCGGTGATCGTGCTTCCGGGTGGTGGCTCCGTGTAGGGCGGGGCTGAGGTGACCGAGGCCGAAGTGATCGTGTCCACCGCCCCGAAATCGGGCACGAAGTAGACATTGCCGTCCGTGGCGAGGATATACTCTCCCGGCTCGGAGGTATTCGTGAAGGTCTGGCCGTTCCATGTGCCGGACCAGATCCAGTTGCCGGCGCCCAGCACCTGATCCGTCGTAAAGGTGATGAGGGGGTCGACAATGGCATCGCCCGCATCAAGCGATCCATTTCCTAGCTGAACGAGATACCCGTCAGGCATCGTCTGCTCCCACCCATTTTCTCCATGCGGATAACCCGCGCCCCAAAGAATTGGTTAACGTCCGCGAGGGGCCCTTCTTCGGCGCAAATGCGGCGGCTGCAGGGTGTTTTGATGGTGTTGCGCTAGCCCACGCCGCCAGAAATCTCGATGGCGGTGCCGGTGACAGACCCCGATCCAGGGCCGCAAAGCCAAAGGACAGCTTCGGCGACTTCCTCGGGCGCGATCAGGCGGCCATGCGGGTTGGCATCGAGCATGATCTTCATTGCCTCGGCCTCGTCGATCTTGAGCCGCGAGGTGAGGTGGTCCATGTTGTAGTCGACAATGGGCGTGTCGACATAGCCCGGGCAGATCGCATTGAAGGTAACGCGTGCGTCCGGAAAGTCCGCCGCGAGGCCCCGGATCAGCCCGACCAGCCCGTGCTTCGAGGCGGTGTAGGCATGGGCGCCCTTCAGGCCCCTCAGCCCCGCGATGGAAGATATCGCAACCACGCGCCCCCATTCGTCCACAGGCATGCGGCGCAGGGCCTCCCGGATCGTCAGATACGCCCCGTCAAGGTTCGTGGCCATGATCTGCCGCCAGAATGCGGTGTCCGAGCCTAGAATGTTCTGGCCCTTTGCGATCCCTGCATTGGCGACCAGGATGTCGATATGTCCCGCGCTCTCAAAGCCTGCGAGGACGGAGTTTTCATCGCTCACATCCATTGCCAGGGCTGTGAACCCATGGGTGCGGGCTGCCACGTCGAGGACGTCCTTGCGGCGACCGGCGATCGTGACCTCAGCGCCCGCAATCTTGAGGGCCACCGCTGTCGCCAGCCCAATGCCCGTTCCACCCCCCGTGACGAGGGCTCTCTTGCCGCTTAATGTCATGGTGGGGAGCCTAACGAGGAGGCCTGCCATGCTCAAATGGATCGATATCCCACCGGTCTGGCTTTTTGGCTTTATGCTTCTGGCGTCAATGATCTTCCCCGTAACGCCGGCACCAGAGGTCGCTGGCATCGCTGTGGCCATGATGGTGGGGGCGGTGGCGCTGATGGCTTGGGCTGCGCTCACGATGCTCCGGGAGCGGACGACGGTGGTGCCGCATCGGCGCGCCAGCTCCCTTGTGACCAGCGGGCCCTTCCGCTTTTCCCGCAATCCGATCTACCTCGGGGATGCCATCTTTCTGTCGGGCTACCTCTTTTACGCTCATCCTTGGTGGAGCCAGGTCCTTGTGGCGGCGTTTACGGTTCTCATCGCCAACCGCTTTATCGCGCCTGAAGAAGCGCGATTGCACGACGATTTCGGTGTGGCCTTCGGGGATTGGTGCGCGAAGGTCCGGCGGTGGTTCTGAGAACGGGGTTCCGCGCCTAAAAATCAGGCGATTATCCGCGAGCCCGCCAGTACTAAAGCAATAATCTTGCGCCCGGCGGTTGGATTCTTTCTGCCATGCGGCTAGACGCGCGCCACGCCTGCGCCAGATCAGGCAAAAGCATCGCAAAAGGGTGGGACACGTGAAAATCGGAACGCCGAAAGAGATATTCGAGGGTGAGGCGCGCGTCGCGATGACGCCGGACAGCGCCAGGCAACTCCAGAAACTTGGCCATGAATGCCTTATCGAGGCTGGCGCGGGCATCCTTGCAGGGTTCTCGGACGCATCCTACGAGGAGGCAGGTGTCACTGTCGTCAAAAAGCCTGCTGACCTTTTCAAGCAGGCTGACATCGTGGCCAAGGTCCGGCCGCCGTCCGAAGCAGAGACGAAGCGCCTGCGCGAGGGGCAGACGCTCATCTCGTTCTTCTACCCGGGCTCGAATGAAAAGCTCATGGACCTTGCCAACAAGCAGGGCGCAACGGTTATCGCCATGGATATGGTGCCGCGGATCTCCCGCGCGCAGAAAATGGACGCGCTCAGCTCCATGGCCAATATCGCGGGCTACCGCGCGGTTATCGAAGCAGGCAACAACTTTGGCCGCTTCTTCACCGGTCAGGTGACGGCGGCGGGCAAAGTGCCCCCGGCGAAGGTCCTGATCGTGGGTGCGGGCGTCGCGGGCCTCGCCGCCATCGGCACCTCCACTTCACTGGGTGCGATCACCTACGCCTTTGACGTGCGCCCCGAAGTGGCCGAACAAATCGAGAGCATGGGCGCGGAGTTCGTCTTCCTCGAGTTCGACGAGGAGCAAACCGACGGCGCGACGACGGGCGGCTATGCGGCCCCATCGAGCCCCGAGTTCCGCGAAGCGCAGCTCGCCAAGTTCCGCGAGATGGCGCCCGACATCGACATCGTCATCACGACCGCGCTGATCCCGAACCGGGACGCGCCGATCCTCTGGACCAAGGACATGGTCGAGATGATGAAGCCCGGCTCCGTCATCGTGGACCTGGCCGCCGAGCGCGGCGGCAACTGCGAACTCACGCAGATGGACAAGAAGATCGTCACGGATAACGGCGTGACCATTGTGGGCTACACCGACTTCCCAAGCCGCATGGCCACGCAATCGTCCACGCTCTACGCCACCAATATCCGTCACATGATGACGGACCTCACGCCCGAGAAGGACGGCGTCGTCAACCATGACATGGAAGACGACGTGATCCGCGGGGCCACGGCCACCCATGCGGGGGAGATCACGTTCCCACCGCCGCCACCCAAGATCAACGCCATCGCGACGCAGGCGAAGAAAGAGCCCCCGAAGGAGCTGACGGCCGAGGAAAAGAAGGCCGCAGAGGCCGCCGCCTTCAAAAAGCAGACTCAGACGCAGGTGGCCCTCATCGGGATCGGCGCGGTGCTCTTGCTGCTCGTTGGCACCGTGGCACCGGCGAGCTTCATGCAGCATTTCATCGTCTTCGTGCTCTCGGTCTTCATCGGTTTCCAGGTGATCTGGAACGTGTCGCACTCGCTCCACACGCCGCTCATGGCCGTGACGAACGCGATTTCCTCCATCATCATCCTTGGAGCGCTGATCCAGATCGGATCGACGGGCGCGCTCATCACCATCCTCGCCGGCCTCGGCGTGCTCATGGCCTCCGTCAACATTTTCGGCGGCTTCCTCGTGACACGGCGGATGCTCGCCATGTTCCAAAAGTCGTAAGGGAACAGGCTCATGGAATTCGGATTCACCGTTGCGGCCTACGTTGTTGCCGCTGTTCTTTTCATCCTCTCTTTGGGCGGCCTATCCGGCCAGGAGAGCGCCAAGCGCGCCGTCTGGTTCGGCATCGTGGGCATGGCCATCGCTGTGGTCGCGACGCTTATGGGGCCGGGTCAAGGGCTTTGGCTGGCGTCACTCGTGTTGATCACGGTTGGGGCCGCGGGCGGCTACGTCCTCGCCACGCGAGTCGAGATGACCCAGATGCCAGAGCTTGTGGCCATCATGCACTCTCTCGTGGGGCTCGCAGCCGTGTTTGTGGGCTTCAACGCAGACATGATGATCAATACGATCGCGGCCCTGTCAGAAGCTGCGGCACCGGGTGCGGCGGGGCTGGCTGCGATGGATGGCAGTCTCGTGCCTGCCTATCCAATCGCTGCCGAGACGCAGAAGTCGCTCTCGGCCTTCGGTCAGCTCATCGCCAAGAAGACGGGCGTGGAAATCACCATTCTGCGCGTCGAACTCGTCCTCGGCATCTGGATCGGGGCCGTGACGTTCACCGGCTCCGTCATTGCCTACGCAAAGCTCGCAGGCGGGTCATCGCTCCTGCCGGTGAAGATTTCGACCAATGCGGAGCAGCTGCCCGGCGGGCACATGCTCAACGCGGCAGCGGCGGCTTTGTCGGTGCTTTTCATGTTCATGTATCTGGGCGGCTCAGGCTCCTGGACGCTGGTCCTGCTGACGCTGCTCGCGCTCTTTATTGGGTACCACCTGATTATGGGCATCGGCGGCGCGGACATGCCCGTCGTCGTCTCGATGCTCAACAGCTATTCCGGCTGGGCAGCGGCGGCGATTGGTTTCTCCCTCGGCAACGACCTCCTGATCGTGGTCGGCGCCTTGGTCGGCTCCTCCGGCGCGATTCTCAGCTACATCATGTGTAAGGCTATGAACCGGTCCTTCGTCTCCGTCATCCTCGGTGGCTGGGGTGGCGCATCGGCCGGGGAACAGATGGCCGTCGAAGGAGAGCAGGTTGCCATCGACGCCGACGGCGTGGCCGCAGCGCTGAATGAGGCGGACAGCATCGTCATCATCCCGGGCTACGGCATGGCCGTGGCGCAGGCCCAGCAGACTGTCGCAGAGCTGACGCGCAAGCTTCGGGACAAGGGCAAGACCGTGCGTTTCGCCATCCACCCCGTGGCGGGACGTCTGCCGGGGCACATGAACGTGCTTCTGGCGGAAGCCAAGGTGCCCTACGACATCGTTCTCGAGATGGACGAGATCAATGACGACTTCCCGGACACGGACGTGGCCATCGTCATCGGCTCGAACGACATCGTGAACCCGGCGGCGCAGGACGATCCGAACTCTCCCATCGCGGGGATGCCGGTGCTGGAATGCTGGAAAGCCAAGCAGGTCTTCGTGTCGAAACGCGGGCAGGGGACCGGTTACTCCGGGATCGAGAACCCGCTTTTCTTCAAAGACAACACGCGGATGTTCTACGGCGACGCGAAGCAGAGCTTTGACAAGCTCGTCCCGCTGATCGACTAGCGGAGCCAAAAGCCGATGTATGACCGATGCACCAAAAACACATGAGAAGGGGCGCCCACCTTGGGCGCCCTTTTTTATGGAGAGTTCGAGGGATTGTCTTTTCCACTCGGCAAATATGAGCACCTCTAACAGAGGCGTACCCAAGACCTAACGAAGCGCAACACGCGCAGGCCAACTCTTCGTCCCTGAGGATGGGGCGGGGGCCAAGCTGATCCTGTGTATCCGCTGGTTGAGCAGGAGACAGCCGCGCAGACGCTGACATGAGGCCGCTTCGCCGTTGTCTCCGGAAAGTACATCTCTGCCATGGACGCTCCGAAGGAAACGGCCGATGCGATCCTTGCCTCTCTTGTAGGCAGTACACAATTGTCGACCACAAATGCCTGAAAGATAACGCTAACTCCGCCTTTTATTCTC
Source organism: Pseudomonadota bacterium (assembly GCA_038751055.1). GTDB lineage: Bacteria > Pseudomonadota > Alphaproteobacteria > Rhodobacterales > Rhodobacteraceae > Shimia_B. The sequence goes on from JBCDGS010000013.1 coordinate 14,850, forward strand.
TGTTCCATAGGCTACATGAGCGTGAGTACCAAAAGGCGCGCGCATGTCCCCCATCGAAGACCACCCCCTGCGCTACGCACTGGCCAACGAGATCCACGCACGGCCCTTTCCGGCGCTTTCAGCTCCGTCCACCGGGGCGTTTCTGGCAATCAAACAGGAACAGAATGCGTCTTCCCGGGATCGGGAGCAGGACCGCGTCCATCTGGTAAAGCTCCTGGACCGCCACGGCGCGGCGCATCCGTCGCCTGGGGCCACGCACTATTACGGTCAAGTCGGACGCTATTGGCTGAAGTGGGAAAGCCACGCTGAATTCGTAACCTATACCGCCGTTTCAGACGGTCTCGGCGACCGTGCCTTTGACCCGGTGGGCTTCGAGGCATTTCCCGAAGACTGGCTGGAAGAGGCGCCGGGCGTGCGCCTGACATCGGCCCTTATCCGGATCCAGGAAGAAGTGGATCACGAGACGCAGGCGAGCCTCATCGAAGACTGGTTCGTTTCCGAGAGCCTGGCAGTGAGCAAGGTCGTCGATGGCTCTGCAACCGTGGCCAGCGATTTCCGCATCGACCCGGCAGGGCACATGCGCTTTGCCATCTTTACGCGGCCCGATACCGGGAACCGCCGGATCGGCCGCGTCCTGCAACGTCTCTGCGAGATCGAGACCTACAAGGCCATGTCGATGCTGGGCCTCGCGCGGGTGCAGGACATGAGCAAACGCCTGGGCGAGATTGATTCCGCCCTCCTCAAACTTGTGGAGATGATGTCAGCGGGTCCGTCCAGCTCGGAGGGGACGCTGCGGGAGCTGATCGCGCTGAGCTCGGAGCTAGAGAACATGTCGGCCAAGGCCGCGTTCCGATTTTCTGCGACGCGCGCGTATGAGGCCATCGTCAACCAGCGCATCGAAGTGCTGCGGGAGGAACGCTTTAACGGGCGCCAGACCTTTCGCGAGTTCATGATGCGCCGCTACGATCCTGCCATGCGCACCGTCGTTGCGACCGAACAGCGGCTGCGGGACATGTCCGAGCGGGCGCTGCGTGCTGGCGATCTCTTGCGCACAAGCGTGGATGTGGAACGTCAGGCCCAGAACCAGAAGCTTCTGGAAAGCATGGACAAGCGCGCAGATCTTCAATTGCGTCTACAGAAGACGGTGGAGGGGCTGTCGGTGGTGGCTATCAGCTACTATGCGGTGAACCTCGTGGTTTATGCGCTCAGTCCGGCGGCGCTCCCCCTCGGGATGTCCAATCTGGTTCTCTTTGGCATCGCAACACCGCTGACGGTGCTGGCGGTCTGGTGGCTCGTGCGCCGCATCCGGCAATCAGTCGAGTAAGCGGCGCGGACGCGAAACACCGCCGGCGTCCTATGCGCGGCTGTGGCGCGACTGTGCCCCAAAGGAAACGTTTCGGCGCGTTACGCGTTTGTGAGGTCCATGAGCCTCGCTTCGCAGGTAATATGCACGCTAACAGCTGTAAAACTCCGCACGATGGGACCTTTGACATGTTAACCCGACGCCATTTTGTTGCTACGTCCACTGCCCTGTTTTCTTCCGCCCTTCCGGTTTTTGCCCAAGAAGAAGAGACGGTCGAACCCGTGGTTGAGGACGTCGTCGCAGCGCCGGCACCCGAACCTGCACCGCGCCCGCCAGTGTCCAACCGCGCCATGTGGGACACTTGGGACCGCCAGGTGACGCCAGCGAACTTTGATCCCATGACGTCGAACCCTTGGGGCTTTCACCCGCGCTTCCTTCCCCAGCTCGTGGAACACAAGCCGGGCCTGGCGCCGGGGGACATTCACGTGGATGCCATCGGGCGCTACCTCTACCACATCAAGACCGACGGCACGGCCATGCGCTACGGCGTCGCCATCGCCAAGGGCGACCTGTACGAGCCAGGGGTCTACACGATCCGTCGCAAGACAAAGTGGCCGACCTGGCGCCCCACCGACGCGATGATCGAGCGGGAGCCGAACAAGTACAAGCAGTTCGAAAATGGCATGGACGGCGGTCCGCGCAATCCGCTGGGCTCCCGGGCGCTTTATCTGTTCGTGGGCAATCGCGACACGTACCTGCGTATCCATGGCACAACCGCGCCCCGCTCCATCGGTGGTCGTGCGTCGTCGGGCTGCGTGCGCATGGTCATGGCCCACATCATCGGTCTCTACGATGAGGTGTCGACTGGATCGACCGCCCACCTCTACGACGTCGAGGTGGCCTGAGGAGCCAAGACCCGGCGACCGAAGCCTAGCTTTCTGTCGCTGCCTCTGCGGCCTTTGCAGCCCGCTCCTCGGCAGTCAGTGCACAGATCGGCCGCCCGTCCGGGGTTCTGAGCGGGAGGAACGTTGTCTCCACGACATTGTCATGGACGTACCAGTAGCAGCCATCTTCGAGGAGGCGCGCGGTGCCCACGTGACGCGGGTCGGCTACGGCGACGACCTCTTCGGGCACCTGCGTCGCGAAGTTCGCGCTTCCGCCCGTGTTCTGTCCGGGTACGGGCTCACAGGCTGCCAGTCCTGCCAGCGCTCCGATGACGATAAGGGGCCGCATCATGTCACTCTCCCAACCATTTGCCCGTTCGTAAGGGCAGCGGGTCGGGCTTGGCAAGGCCAAGCCTAGCGGCCCCGGATCCGTGGGTCCAAAGCGTCACGCATGCCATCGCCGATGTAGTTCACGCAAAGCACGGTGAGCGAGATCATGAGACCGGGCCAGAGGACGCGCTCGGGAAAGCTGACCATGCGGTCGACGCTGTCATTGAGAAGGCGACCCCAGGTCGGGAAATCGGGCGGAAATCCGAAGCCCAGAAAGCTCAGCGCGGACTCGGTGATGATCGCCGTGGCGATGCCGAGCGTGGCCGAGACCATGATGGGCGAGAGCACATTGGGAAGGACGTGGCGGCGAATGAGACGTCCGGGCTTGGTGCCGACGGACCTTGCCGCGAGCACAAATTCCCGTTCCTTCAGCGCCAGCACGTCACCACGCACGATGCGCGCGGTTTGCATCCAGCTCGTGATCCCAATGAGCGCGACGATGAGGACGAAGGTGCCCCCTTCCACACCGAAAGCCGCTGAGAGCGGATCACGGAAGAGCAGGGACGCCACGAGGATGAGCGGAAGAAGGGGCAGGGCCAGAAAGAGGTCTGTGAGGCGCATCAGGGGCGAGTCGAGACGTTTGAAATAGCCTGCCGTCACTCCGACAAGCGTGCCGAGGATGATCGACAGCGCCATCGCCGCCAGCCCCACCGCGATAGAGACCTGCCCGCCCATCATGAGCCGGGCTAGGTTGTCGCGGGCGAGGTTGTCGGTGCCCAGCGGGTTGGCCCACTGCACCTTTGCCCCGCTGTCCCAGAGGGCCGTGTAGATGGGTCGCGCATCGCGCTGCTTGATCATGTCCACCGTCGACGGAATGGCCTGCGGGTCCGCTGTCCAGATCAGCGGGCCGATATAGGTCGCCAGCACGATGAAGGTCAGGATGAACAAGGAAATCATCGCGCCCCGGTGACGCCGGAACTGGCCCCAGACGTCCTGCCATTGGGACCGTGGCGGCTTGTCCGGGATCGGGTCCGACAGGGGCTTGGTGTGGGTCGCGTCAGTCATAGCGGATCCTCGGGTCCAGGATGCCGTAGAGGACATCGGCGATCAGGTTGAAGAGAACGATCAGCACCGCAAAGATGAAGGTCAGCGTCTGCACCATGGGCAGGTCGTTGGCCTGGATCGCTCCGATCAGAAGCTGGCCGATGCCGTTCACCTGAAAAACCTGCTCGGTGATGATCGCGCCGCCAAAGATCTGCGGCACGCTCAGCGCCATGACCGTCACCACGGGAATCATGGAGTTGCGCAGCACGTGGACAAGGACAACAGCGCGCTCCCCCAGCCCCTTGGCCCGCGCGGTACGCACGTAATCCTGATTGAGGTTGTCGAGCATCGAGGAGCGCATGAAGCGCGAGGTCTGGGACGTGATCTGGAGCGCGAGGACCATGACCGGCAGGAACATCTGGCGCACCTGTTTCCAGAACGCCTCCCATGAATCGACGACAAGGGTGGTGTCATAGATTGACGGGAACCAGCCCAGCTGGACGGAAAAGATCACTATGACGAGCACGCCGGAGAAGAACGGTGGGACCGAAAAGCCCACCATCGTGATGAACGTGCCCGCATTGTCGAAGACAGAATACTGCTTGTATGCCGAATAGATCCCCACGGGGATCGCGATGGCAAAGCCAACGATATAGGCCACGCCCACGACCCAGAGTGTCTGGGGCAGGCGTTCGACGACGATGTCCATCACGGGGGAGCGCGTCTGCCAGGAAATCGCGCGGAACTCGCCCTCGGCGAAGCTCGTCCCGAAGTAGTGGTCAATCATCACCTGCGGTTCGACGATGAAGAATTGGTAGAGCCACTTCGGAAAGCTCACCCAAATGGGCTGGCCTACGCCGAGCGCCTCGCGCATTTTCTCCTTCACCTCTGCGGGGACGGTCAGCGGAACCTGCGCCATCGGATCGCCCGGGGCGAGTTCCAGCAAAAGGAAAATCACCAGCGAGATAAAGAGAAGTGTCGGAACAGCGAGGATGAGGCGTCTGATCGTGTAGGTCAGCATCGGCGTTTCTCACCTGAAGGAGGGGGTAGGGCGCGCAGTGCGCACCCTACGATATTGTGCGGATCGGGTGCGCAAAGCACACCACCACCCCGACCTTAGCCGTCGATGCGGTACCAGTCGGCGACGTTCCAAAGCTCACTGTCCCAGACATTGAGCACGACGCCCCCGAGGGAGTTCGCATGGGCCGACAGACGACCACGATGCACGAGCGGGATCATCTTGCCGTTGGTCACCGCCATGTCGTTGAGCTCCCGCCCGATGCGCGAGCGCTCTTCGATGCCGGCCGTGGCCTGCAGCTCTGCATGCAGCGCGTCGTATTCCGGCAGGCAGAAGCGCGTGATGTTCTCGCCCTGCCACTGCGTCTCGGGCCGGGGGGCCTTGTCGCAGAGCGCGTTGCCCAGATAGGCCTGCGGATCGGTGCCGTTGAACGTGTTGGCGTACATCTCCACGTCGGCGTAGAACTTCTGGAACGTGTCGGGCGAGCCCGGGTCACCGCCGAAGAAGACTGACGCGTTGATGTTGCGCAGCTCGGTCTCGATGCCGATCTGGCTCCACCAGTCCTTGATGAGCGCCTGGAAGTCCTGGCGGACGGCGTTCGTGGACGTCTGGTAAAGGATCGACATCGGCACGCCATCGGGCGTCTCGCGAATGCCGTCCCCGTCGGTGTCCATGTAGCCTGCTTCATCGAGCATCGCGTTCGCGCCCTCGATGTCCTGCGTGTCGCAGGTCAATGCCTCTGAGTTGAAGGCATCGGGTGCCGGCACCCAGTTGCAGGTCACGCGACCGGCCTGGCCGTAGCCGATTTCCACCAGAAGGGGCCGGTCAATGGCCATCGACATGGCGTTGTAGACCGCCGGATCGCCGAGGAACGGGTGCTCGGACGGCCCGGTGGGATCGTCCTTCACAGACCGCATCTCGCCGCGCGCTGGATCCGGGTTCGCGTTGTTGAGCATGATGCGCTCCACAAGCGGGCCAAAGCCAGCGACGGGGGTGCCCATGCCGCCTTGCTCCATCTGGGCGATCACGTCGGGCGCGAGCTGAAGGTTCCAGCCATAGTCAAACTCGCCCGTTTCCATGACCGCGCGGCCGGACGCCGTGGCATCGCCGCCGCCTTTGAAGGTCACCTTTGCAAAGGCTGGCTTGGCCGGGTCGCGGTAGTTCGGGTTGGCTGACATCGTAATGACGTCGTTTGGCTTGAAGTCATCGACCACGAAGGGGCCAGTGCCGATCGGGTTGAAGTTCTGCTCGGTGCAGGTGGAGGCCGCCGCGCCTACGCAATCGGCGAATTGCGCGGCTTGCAGGATCGGGCTCTCACCGCCCACGAAAGGACCGTAAGGGTTTGGCGTAGGGCCCGCGAAGGTCACCACCACTGTGAGGTCATCGGGCGTCTCGACGCTCTCGACACCCTCAAACTTCGTCACTTGCGCGCAGCCACCTTCGGGGTCCGTGCAATATTCGTAAGTGAACTTCACATCCGCAGACGTGAAGGGCGTCCCGTCGGACCACAGAAGGCCGGGCGTGATATTCCACGTGATCGAGGTCAGATCCGCGGCCACGCCACCGTTGTCGACCGTGGGCACTTCTTCCACGAGCCACGGGACAAGCTCGCCTCGCTCATTGTAGCGCGCCAGGGGCTCGATGATCATGGAGGCGGATTCGACGTCCTTCGTGCCGCCCGAAAGAAACGGATTGAGGATCGATGGCGCCTGCCAGTAGATGATCCGGACTTCCCCGTCCGAGCCACGCTCAGCAAAGGCAGCAGGGGCGAATGCCACAGCGGCGGCTGCACCCAAAAGGGCGGTTTTCAAGGTCATTTAACTCTCCCAGTTGAAGTTAGAGCCGGGGTCAGGCTGTTGCAGCGCGGATGTCGGCGCGGGCAGGCTTGGGTTGCCTGAGCGAAGTATGACAGCAGCGATGGAAAGGCCCCCCGGACACTCATGAGGGGCATTCGGCACCGCTTTTCGTGCGATTGCAAGCATTGCCTTGGCGACAAGTGGTTGATTTTTCACCGCATGCCGATTTTCAGGGCGTTTTTCGCGGGTCGACGTTTGACACTTCCGCGCGCTGCGGCCACCGTCATGGCAAGGGGGATGCCATGCTCGATCAGCTACCTGCGAGGAACGCCACCGGCACACCTGCCGACAAGCCCGTCGCCGATATCCGCAACCTGCGCGTTGAGTTTCAGACCAAGGACGGGCCCGTTGTGGGCGTCAAGGACGTCAGCTTTTCCATCAATGAGGGAGAGACCGTCTGCGTGGTGGGCGAGTCGGGCTCGGGCAAGTCGGTCTCTTCGCTGTCGCTGATGCGCCTCGTGGAATACGGCGGGGGAGAGATCACGAACGGTCAGCTCCTTTTTGACCGCGGCAACGGTGCAGAGGACGTCGCCGCGCGGTCCATCATGGATATGCGTGACCTGCGCGGCAACGCCATCGGCATGATCTTTCAGGAGCCGATGACCTCGCTCAACCCGGTCTTCACGGTCGAGCGTCAGCTCGTCGAAGGGCTCATGATCCACAAGAACCTGTCGAAGTCTGCCGCTGCGGCGCGCGCGCTTGAACTTCTGCAGCAGGTCCGGATCCCGGAGCCGGAGCGACGGCTGAAGCAATACCCCCACGAGCTTTCCGGCGGGATGCGCCAGCGGGTCGTCATCGCCATGGCGCTGGCCTGCGAGCCGCGCCTTCTGATCGCGGACGAGCCGACGACGGCCCTCGACGTCACCATCCAGGCCGAGATCCTCGCCCTCATGGACCGCCTGAAGCGCGAAACAGGAACGGCGGTGATGTTCATCACCCACGACATGAGCGTTGTCGCGCAGATGGCTGACCGCGTCGTCGTCATGTTCCGGGGCGAAAAGGTGGAGGAGGGGCCGGTCGCCGAGATCTTCGCACATCCCCAGCACCCCTACACCCAGGCCCTCCTGGCGGCCGTTCCGCGGCTGGGGGAGATGACAGGCAAGGACCTGCCCGAGCCCATGAAGCTCATGGGGGCGGACGTTGACCCCACCCCAATTGCGGGCCGCGACGAGGTGCTGCTTGAGGTCAAGAACCTCGTCACGCGCTTTCCCGTGAAAGGCGGCTTCTTCCGCCGCACGGTGGCCAATGTGCATGCCGTGGAGGATGTGAGTTTCTCCATCAAGAAGGGCCAGACCCTGTCCCTCGTGGGCGAATCGGGCTGCGGGAAGTCCTCCTGCGGACGCTCCCTCTTGCGGTTGGTGGAGCCTGAGTCCGGAACCGTCATGCTTGACGGGGTCGACGTCATGGCGCTGTCCGAGGCGGAGCTGCGCGACGCGCGCAAGGACATGCAAATGATCTTTCAGGATCCCTTCGCGAGCCTGAATCCCCAAATGCAGCTCGCCGATCAAGTCGCTGAACCTATTGAGAATTACGGCCTTCTAAGCGGACAGGCCAAGATGGACCGCGTGGCCCAGCTGTTCGACCGGGTGGAGCTTCCCCGCAGCTTCATGCGCCGCTTCCCGCATGAGCTTTCGGGCGGTCAGCGCCAGCGTATCGCCATCGCGCGCGCGCTGGCACTGAACCCCAAGCTCATCGTGGCCGACGAAGCGGTAAGCGCCCTCGATGTCTCCGTGCAGGCTCAGGTCCTCAACCTCCTGATGGAGTTGCAGGCCGAGCTCGGGATCTCCCTTCTCTTCATCTCGCACGACATGGCGGTCGTAGAGCGGGTGAGCCATGCCGTGGGCGTCATGTATCTTGGTCGCATCGTTGAGATGGGGCCGCGCCGGGCGATCTTTGAAGATCCGCAGCACGAATATACGCAAAGCCTGCTGAAGGCTGTGCCCGTGGCCGATCCGACGCAGCGCAAATCCGAGAAGGATCTGAACTTCCGCCCGATCCCGTCGCCGATCCACCCTCTGGACTATGAGCCCAAACCGTCGGTCTACGACGAGGTGTCCCCCGGCCATTTCGTCCTCGAAGGCGAATGGGCCGGCTACCAGCGGGCGCGGCGCTAGTGGACCTGTCCGCCCGCGACATGCTCGACCGCCTCGTGGCTTTCCCGACCGTGAGCCGTGACACGAACCTGCCCCTCGTCGACTTTGTCGAAGATTATCTTGCAGCGCACGGCGTTGCTGCGCATCGCGATTACGACGAGACCGGACAGAAGGCCTCGATCTTCTGCCATATCGGCCCGGAAGAGCCCGGCGGCGTGATCCTGAGCGGCCATACCGACGTGGTTCCCGTGGATGGGCAGGACTGGTCCACCGATCCCTGGGTTGTGACCGAAAGGGACGGCAGGCTCTACGGACGCGGTACGACAGATATGAAGGGCTTCGTCGCACTTGCCCTTGCCGCCGTTCCCAAGATGACGGACCTCAAACGCCCCATTCAGATCGCGCTGAGCTATGATGAGGAGGTGGGCCTCCTCGGCGCGCGTCCTCTGGTGGAGGCGATGAAACCGCTTCCGCGCGCCACTGCCTGCTTGGTGGGTGAGCCCACCGGGATGCGCGTCGTCTCCGGCCACAAAAGCTGCGACGCGTGCTTTGTCGATGTGCGTGGCTTTGAGGTTCACAGTTCCAAGATGCATGACGGCGTCAGCGCCACCATGGTCGCCGCGCGGCTGGTGGAGTGGTTGCGTCAACGCTCAGAGGCCAACCGCGCCGCGCCGGTGAAGCCAGAGGATGCGGCCTTCGATCCGCCTTATACGACGCTCCATGTGGGGATGCTGAACGGGGGAACGGCTCACAACATCACGGCCAAGGACTGCTCCTTCTCCGTCGATGTGCGCAACGTTCCATCTGAAATGGATGGAAAGCACTTCAAGGATTTCAAGGACTTCTGCGCTGAAGTGGATGCAGAGGTTAAAGAGGTGCACCCGCACGCCTACGTTCGTTGCCGTGTGCTTGCCCCAGGACCGGGTGTGAGCCCAGAACCCGGATCTCCCGCCGAGGAACTGGCCCGGAGGATCACCGGCGACAATGGCTCTCATACTGTGCCCTATGGCACGGATGGCGGGTGGTTTCAGGCCGGGGGATATTCAACTGTGATTTGCGGTCCCGGCGATATCGCCCTAGCTCATCAGCCAGACGAATACATCACGGTCGAGCAGTTCGAGGAAGGGGAAACCTTCCTCAGCAAGCTGATCCAACACCTGTCCTGAAGGTCATTCATGCCCGTAAAGAACCGCTTCGCAGAGCTCTTGCCTGACATCACCGCCTGGCGCCGCGATTTCCACGAGAACCCCGAGATCCTGTTCGAGACGCACCGCACCAGCGGGATCGTCGCCGACAAGCTTCGGGAGTTTGGATGCGACGAGGTTGTGGAGGGGATCGGCCGTACGGGCGTGTGCGGCCTGATCAAGGGCAAGGGCACGTCTGGGCGTACCATCGGGCTTCGCGCGGATATGGACGCGCTCCCCATTCTGGAGGCGACGGGGCTCGACTATGCGTCGAAGACACCCGGCGCGATGCATGCCTGCGGCCATGACGGGCACACGGCGATGCTCCTTGGGGCGGCGCGCTATCTGGCCGAGACGCGTAATTTTGACGGCGACGTGCTCGTGATTTTCCAGCCTGCCGAAGAAGGCGGCGGCGGGGGCCGTGAGATGGTCGATGACGGCATGCTCGACCGCTGGAATGTGGAAGAGGTCTACGGGATGCACAACTGGCCGGGCATGAAAACCGGGGAATTCGCCATCCGCCCGGGCGCCTTCTTCGCCGCCGCCGACCAGTTCGAGATCACGCTCACCGGCAAAGGCGGCCACGCGGCCAAACCGCAGGAGAGCATCGACACCACGGTCATGGCCTCCCACGTGGTCATAGCGCTCCAATCCATCGTCAGCCGCAACGTGGACCCGGTCAAACAGGCCGTTTTGTCCGTGACGTCCTTCCAGACGTCATCCAACGCGCACAACGTGATCCCGCAGCAGGTGACGCTGCGCGGCACGGTGCGGACACTCGACGCCGAGATCCGAGACCTCGTTGAAGCGCGTTTGACGACCGTGGTCGAAACGACCGCCGCAGCCTTCGGGGGTACCGCTCAGGTCGACTATCACAGGGGCTACCCGGTCATGGTCAACAGTGATGAACAGACGGCCTTCGCCGCCGATGTCGCGAGTGCCGTCTCAGGCGCGTGCCACGACGCGCCGCAGGTCATGGGCGGCGAGGATTTCGCGTTCATGCTCAACGCGCGCCCCGGTGCCTACATCCTGGTGGGCAACGGGGACACGGCGAGCGTCCACCACCCCGAATACAACTTCAACGACGAAGCAATCCCCGCTGGCTGTTCGTGGTGGGCAGAAATCGTGGAACGGCGGCTACCGCTCTCCGCATAGGGTGATCCTGGCATCGCGTGCCATGAGGGCTTCGGCCCAGATCCGTTCTGCGTCGAAATCATGCGGGGTTTGTGCGGCCTCCCGCCGCCCGCTGAGCGAAAGCGACGCGAAAAAGTCGAACCCGTAGAGCGTGATCGACCGGGCATCCGTCCGGGCCAATAGGTCGATCAGCATCGCCCCCGTCGATGGCCGGGCCCCGAGTGTCTTGTGCAGGCGCGCGGGCTCGGTAGCGGGATGAAGGTAAAAGCCTTCTGACGTTGCGATGTGGTAGGGCAATCGCTTGCGCTTTGGCGTCATCCAGAGGACGCGCCGCGCCCCGCGCGCGCGGAGGACATCGCGGGACAGCGGGATCGATGTGGCGTGCCAATCTGTGCGCGTGCCGTGGGATGACGGGTCGGGCAGGGGCGCTGAATTCATCCGCACGATCAGGTCGCTGGCGTCGATCTCAGCGCCGAAGCCAAGCTCGCCCAGCTTCCGCGCATTGCCGACGAGGGCAACGTGCCTGCCGTCCAGCAATGGAAGCGGGCTCGAATACCGGGCGAGGGCAGCCTCATCGCGCCGTAAGCGCGCAAGGTAAAATCCGATCATTGCGTCTCCCGAGCGAGGGTTGCAAGGGCATCGAAGAGGCCATCGGCGCGGGTGCGTGCATCCGCCAAAGCCCTGTCGATCTGCGCGGCATCCTCGGGGCTGAACGCATAAGCCGATGGATCCCGCGAAAGCCCTGCGATCTTGGCCGCATCGATGATCCGCCCTGTGCCGAGACCAAGGTCGTGCAGCAGCTTTTCGATCTTTCCGGAGGTCGACGTCACCGCAAGGAAAGGCGTGCGCGTGACGAGCGACAGGCACACCCCGTGAAACCGTCCGGTGATGTGAAGTGCGGCACCCGACAGTGCGTTCAGATAGCCTGCGACATCCACGGGCATCTCAAATCGGGGCGGGCGGGCCAGGGGACGCCCCATATAGGGCCCAAAAACCAGTGCGCGGGAGAAGCGCGCGAGGCCGGGTTTCTGAAAAACTGCCTGGCGCAGCGTCTTGGTCGGCAGAAATGTGGCGTCCGGGTAGCGCTCAAATGCCGAAAGAAGGTGCTTGCGCTGCGCAAGGCGCACCGCATCACCGATGAGAACACCGTGCCGCATGGCCGCTGCGGACGGCGCCGCGGTTGTCAGCGACAGGTCTGGAAGCCATGTCACGGCCATCTCGCTTTGGACTTCAAGCTCCCTGGCCGACGCCGAATCGCGCGCGGCCAGCAGGTCGAACCTCTTCAGTGCTGCGCTCCATTCGGGTTGGTTTGCATGGTAAAGCGCGTTGATCAGCGCCACGCGCGCACGCGCTGCCGCGGGATGCCCTGCCACGCGCAACAACCGCTCCCCGGCGGCGGCCCCGTGGTGGAGCGTCCCTTCGCCATTTACGACGACAAGGTCTGCGGCCCCGAGATGATCGAGAAACGAGGCGTCGGTTTCCCAGTCGTGGCGCGCAGGTGATCGTGCGGTGACGCGGAGGTCGCGGGATTCGAGCCCCCGGACAATTGCGTCCATGACAGATGAGCATCCGTGATGGTAGCGCGTCGCCGTATCGTTGAGCAGCACGACCCGGGGTTTCATCGTCCCCTCACGTGGTCTGCGATCGTTGAAACAAGGCTATCCAGCACGTCTGAACCCCATGGCTGGACCTGCTCTGCGCGGGCGTTGAAGGCTGTCGGGTCTTTCAGGAGTGTGGCGCACTGGCTTGCAAGCTCCGTTGCCGAGGACGCCATGCGTGCGGCCCCGACCTCCGATGCGGCGCGATAGGCTGCCGTTGCGTTTCCCGTATGCGGGCCATGCAAGACCGACCGCCCGGCCGCGAGGGCCTCTTGCGGGCCATGGCCCCCGATCTCTGCGAAGGTTCCCCCCATGACGACGATGTCGGCGAGGGCTAGGAACGTCCCCACTTCTCCGAACGTATCGGCAAGGTAGACGGTGTCTGCATCTGGGACGAAGCCGGCGCTGCGTCTGGATGTCTCGAGGGGGGTCAGCGCTGCCTCGAATTCGGCGGCCTTCTCGGGATGTCGCGGCAGGACGATGATCTGAGCGGGGAGCGTCGCAATCTGCGCCACGAAGGGCGCCTCGGACGGGTGAAGCGACAGGAACAAGATCACCGGCCGCCCATCGACTGCCCCGGTCAGCTCGGTCAGCGCTGCGGGATCAGGGGCGGGGGCAGGGGCAAGGGATTTGAGGTCGACAACGCCTTTCAGCGCCTCGGGCGCAAGCGTCAGGTCGATGAGCTCCGCGGCTGTCTGGTCGTCCTGCGTCGTGGCAATTGAAACATGGGGAAGGAAGGCCTGAAACGCCGAGGGCAGGCGCGCCCTCGTCTTTGACGGGCGCACATTCACGAGCGCTAGCGGCACGCCGCGCTCCACCAGCGCCTCGATCATACGAAGCGGCGCTTCGTTTTCGATGAAGACGGCGTAGGCGGGCGACCAACTGCGCAGAAACGCATCAACGGCTGCTGGCGTATCCAGCGGCTGAAAGCGGTGGTCCACGTGCGCGCATGAAAGCTCCGCGCGATTGGCCGCGCTTTGCGTCGTCGTCGTCAGCAGGATGGGTAAATCGGTGCAACGTGCGCCGAGCTGGGCGATCAACGCCTGCGCCGCACGCACTTCCCCGAGGCTGGCCGCAGTGATCCACAGGACGCGCGCGCCATCGCCCCCTTGGCCCAGCCTTTCGGCAAACCGCCCTTCCGCGGCGCCCATGGCCCGGTGCCGGCGCTGCGCCAGCCAGACAAGAATTGGGGCAAAGAGCCGCATGAGGGCGAGGTACCCCCGGGCGCTCATCGGCCAAGCGATCCGCCGGGATGGGACCGGCGTCATCCGCCGGTATGAGACATGTGGCGCGTCATCTGTCCGTCCGCCACGCCGCGCGAATAGTCAAAGTCGTGTCCCCGAGGCTTGAGTCCGATAGCCGCCCGAATCGCGGTTTCGAAATGTGCATCATCGCCGTCCCGGAGCGGCGTGCGCAGGTCCGACATGCCTTCCTGCCCGAGGCAGGTGTAGATCTCGCCCGTACAGGTCACGCGCACCCTGTTGCAGCTTTCGCAGAAGTTATGTGTCAGGGGTGTGATGAACCCCACCTGCTGACCGGTTTCATTCAGTCGCACGTAGCGGGCCGGGCCACCGGTGCGGCGGCTCAGATCGGTGAGGCTGTAGCGCTCTGCCAGCCGGGCGCGCAGGTCGCTCAAGGGCCAATATTGGTCAAGCCGGTCCTCGTTGCCGAGATCGCCCATGGGCATGACCTCGATAAAGGTGATGTCCATCCCCCGCGCCTCGCAGAACTCCAGGAGGCGGAAAAGTTCATCTTCGTTGAAGCCTTTGAGGGCCACGGTATTGAGCTTGACCCTCAGCCCGGCCTCCTGAGCGACATCAAGGCCATGGAGCACCTGTGCGAGCCTGCCCCAGCGAGTGACATGCTTGAACTTCGCGTCATCGAGCGTGTCGAGAGAGACATTGATCCTCTTCACGCCAGCGGCCGCAAGGTCCGGGGCAAAGCGGCTGAGCTGGGAGCCGTTGGTCGTCACGGTCAGTTCCTCGAGGGCCCCGCTCTCGAGGTGCCGCGTCATGGCCTGAAAGAAGCTCATGATGTTCTTGCGCACGAGGGGCTCTCCCCCGGTGACGCGGAGCTTCCGAACGCCAAGGCGAATGAACGTGGAGGCCAAGCGGTCGAGTTCCTCCAGCGTGAGAAGTTCCGCCTTGGGGAGGAACGTCATGTGCTCTGCCATGCAGTAAAGGCAGCGGAAGTCACACCGATCCGTCACCGAAAGGCGCAAATAGCTGATGGTGCGCTCGAACGGATCCACGAGCGGCGCAGCGTGTGACAGGGTCGGCAGTGTATCCTTGGCCATGCCGAAGGTTTAGGCGGGCAGGCGCGTGCTGCCAAGGGGATGCGTTGCCAAGGCCAGCGACAGGCCGTAACACTCGGCTCATGCGCAGTCTTGTTCTTGTCCTCGCCCTGTCCCTTGCTGGTTGTGCCCAGCTTCCCGAATTTTTGGGCAATGATGCCCCGCCCAAGGTCGCCATAGCGGTGCCGGTTGAGCCCGTCGCAGACATTCCCGACCCCGAGGCGGAGACAGGTCTGGTCAAGGAAGAGGTGGCAGAGCCTGTGCCTGCGCCAAGCAATGAAACGCTGGCAACGCTGGGCAATGCGGCAGAGCCGGGGCTTTGGCTCAAGACGCCGCTGGTATCGTCCCAGGGTCCGGGACGGGTGACGAGCGTTGATAACGGCCGCGTTGTGGAGGTGACGCTGATCCCCCTCGACGCGGAGCCAACAGCCGGGAGCCGCGCGTCCCTTGCCGCGCTTCAGGCTCTTGGCCTTTCCCTCACCGCGATCTCTCCGCTCATCGTCGAGCCAATCTGATCGCGGGTAGGATGGGTGAATCACCCATCCTACGGGGTCATTCAACCGTCACCGATTTCGCGAGGTTGCGCGGCTGGTCCACATCCGTGCCTTTGGCAATCGCTGTATGGTAGGCCAGAAGCTGCGCCGGGACGGCGTAGACAATGGGCGCCCAGAGCGCGGCGACCTCGGGCATGAGAAGCGTCTCCCAGACTCCGTCCCCCGCTTCCTTTGCGCCAGCGTGATCCGTGACGAGGACCATTCTGCCCCCGCGTGCCATGACTTCCTGCATGTTTGAGATCGTCTTGTCGAAAAGGCCGTCGCGCGGGGCCATGACGATCACCGGGACGCTCTCGTCAATGAGCGCGATCGGGCCGTGCTTCAGCTCACCAGATGCATAGCCTTCCGCGTGTATGTAGCTGATTTCCTTCAGCTTCAGCGCTCCTTCCATGGCCAGCGGGTAGAGCGATCCACGCCCGAGGAAGATGATATCGCGCGCCTCGGCGAGCTGGCGACAGACCTCCGGGTAGCGCGTACCGAGGGTGAGCGCCTGCTGGATCAGCCCTGGGACCCTTTGCAGCGCCTCCAACGCTCCTTCCGGCACGAGGACCCCGCGGGCAGCAGCAGCCTTGAGCGCCATGAGGGCCAGAACCGTAAGCTGGCAGGTGAAGGCTTTCGTCGAGGCGACGCCGATCTCTGTGCCCGCATGGATGGGGAAGATGAGGTCAGCTTCGCGGGCGATCGTCGACGTCGTGACATTCACCACAGCCGCGATCTTTTCGGCCTTCCCGTCCATGTAGCGAAGCGCGGCGAGGGTGTCGGCGGTCTCCCCCGACTGGCTCACAAAGATCGCCAATGTTCCCGGTGAGACCGGCGGTTCGCGGTACCGGAACTCCGAGGCGATATCGACCTCCACCGGGATCCGCGCCACTTGTTCGAACCAGTACTTCGCCGCGAGGCAGGCATAGAAGGCTGTGCCGCAGGCCACGAGAGTCAGACGATCTATGCCGTCGAAGTCGAAGTCCTCGGGCAGATGGATCGCGCCGTCCGTTACATAATGCGCCAGGCAGCGGTCGATGACGGCAGGCTGTTCGGCCATCTCCTTGGCCATGAAATGTTTGTGCCCGCCCTTGTCGGCTTGCGCGGCCTCGATCTGGATCGTGTGGATGGCGCGGTTGGCCCGGGCGCCCCGCACATCCCAAACATCTACCGACGTGCGGGTCAGAACCGCAAAATCCCCTTCTTCAAGGTACGTGATGCGATCGGTCAGCGGGGCGAGGGCGATGGCGTCCGAGCCGAGGTAGACCTCGCCTTCGCCATGCCCCACCGCGAGGGGCGAGCCCTTCCGTGCGCCGATCATGAGATCCGGCTCGCCATCAAAGAGAAACGCCAGCGCGAAGGCCCCTTCGAGGCGCGCGACCGTTGCGCGGGCGGCATCGATCGCGTCCTGTCCCGCCTCAAGGTAGTGCTGACATAGGAGCGCCACCGTTTCGGTATCGGTCTGGGTCACGAACTGCGCGCCCGTGGCCTCAAGTTCTTTCCTGAGTGCGCGGAAATTCTCGACGATGCCGTTATGAACGACAGCCACCCGCGCGCCGCGATGGGGATGGGCGTTTTCCTCTGTGGGCGCGCCATGGGTGGCCCAGCGGGTGTGGCCAATGCCGGCAAGCCCCGCGAGCGGCTCGTGGACGAGCTTGTCGGACAGATTTACAAGCTTGCCGACCGCGCGCCTGCGTTCGAGCTTGCCGTCGTTCAGCGTCGCGATGCCCGCGCTGTCATAGCCACGATATTCAAGCCGCCGCAGCCCCTCAACGAGGATCGGCGCAGCCTGATGCGATCCTAGAATGCCAACGATTCCACACATTTAACTGCCCCTGTTCGCCTTGATCTCTTTGAGGTGCGCCATCAATTTGCGCGCCAGGCCGTCTTTGTTTTCCTGCCGCCCGCGCGCCACAGCAAGGGCACCGTCGGGGACGTCATTGGTGATGACAGAGCCCGAGGCCGTCAGCGCCTCGTCGCCCACCGTCACCGGCGCGACAAGCATGGTGTTTGACCCGATGAGCGCCCGCTTGCCGATCTCTGTGCGGTGCTTGAGGACGCCGTCGTAATTGCAGGTGATGGTGCCTGCGCCCACATTCGTGCCCTCGCCAACGGTCGCGTCGCCGATATAGCTGAGGTGGTTGACCTTGGCGCCGGGGCCAAGCTCCGCATTCTTGACCTCGACAAAGTTACCCACGCGCACGTCCTCGGACAGCTCTGCGCCCGGTCTCAGCCGCGCATAAGGGCCCACGATTGCACCGCGCGAGACATGGCACCCTTCGAGGTGGGAAAACGCGCGTATCCGCGCGCCCGTCTCCACAGTCACGCCGGGTCCGAAGACCACGTTGGGCTCAACATGGCAGTCGCGCCCGAGGACGGTATCGAAGGACAGATAGACTGTATCAGGCGCGTCCATGGTCACCCCGGTCTCCAGCGCGTCGGCGCGCGCGCGGCCCTGAAATGCGGCGCTTGCCTGCGCGAGGTCCGCGCGGGAGTTCACGCCAAGCGTCTCCGCCTCTGGACAGCGCACGACGCGCGTCACGAGCCCCCGTTGACCGGCTAGGCCCGGCAGATCCGTCAGGTAGTATTCGCCTGCCGCATTCTCGTTTGTCACCTCGCTCAGCAGCTCCATCAAGAGCGCGGCATCACCGGCTAGAACCCCGGAATTACAGAGCGTTATCGCGCGTTCCTGGTCAGAGGCGTCCTTGAACTCCACGATGCGCAGGAGGCGGTCGGCCTCGGTCACGAGGCGGCCGTAACGACCCGGATCTTCGGCATCAAAGCCCAGCACGACGAGCGCCGCATCGCTGAGCGCGTCCGCCATGGCCGCGAGCGTCTGAGGCGCGACGAATGGCGTATCCCCGTAGAGGACAAAGGCTGGCCCCTTATGGCCCTCTAACGCCTCCCGGGCCTGAAGCACGGCATGCCCGGTGCCCAGCTGTTCCTCCTGCCGTACGCAAACCGCGTCCTCGGCGTAGTCGCGGGCGGCGGCCTCCACCGCATCCGCGCCGTGCCCGGTGACGATGATGCGCCTTGACACGTCCATCTCACGCGCGCTTTCGAGCGCGTGGACCAGCAGAGGCGCGCCCGCCACCTCATGGAGGACCTTGGGTATATCCGACTGCATCCGCGTGCCGCGTCCGGCGGCCAGAACGATAAGAGCGTTGGGCATGAAGCTGCTCTGCCTTTCTTTTCACTTTGCTAAGCATCAAAAGGGGCGCGCAAGCAAGGGGCAGGGCTTCACGTCTTTTGACCGTCTGAAACGGGGCGCGGGGCCGCAGGGAGGCGATTGATATGACGCAAACAGTGGTCTTTGATCTCGACGGGACGCTTGCCGACACGTCCGGCGACCTCCTTGCCGCGGCCAATGCGTGTTTCGCAGGGCTGGGCCTTGGCGCGCTGTTGGGGCCGCAGGATGCGGGCACCGCGCTCAGGGGGGGCAAGGCCATGCTCAGCCTTGGATTCTCTCGGGTTGAGGGTTTTGGACCCGACGATGTGGAGGTACAGTATCCCAGACTCCTCGCGCATTACGGCGCGGCGCTCGATGTGCATACGCGCCTTTATGCGGGGGCCATGGAGGCCGTGGCGACGCTCGCCGCGCAGGGCATCGCTGTTGCGATCTGTACGAACAAGCCCGAAGCCCTCGCCGAGCAACTCATGGTTAGCCTCGGGCATCGTTCGGCTTTTGGTGCGCTTGTGGGCGCGGACACGCTGCCGGTGCGCAAGCCCGATCCCGCACCCTACTTTGAGGCCGTCCGCCGGGTGGGTGGCCAGGTGGACAGAAGCCTCCTCGTAGGGGACTCCATGACCGATGAGCGCACCGCCCGCGCCGCAGGCGTCCCCAGCGTCTCTGTCTCCTTTTCGCCCGACGCTGCCAGTCGGGCAGAGATGTCGCCCGATGCCTGGCTCGATGACTACGCGGACCTCCCCGCGATTGTCGCGCGCCTTTTGGATTGACGCGCCGCGGGGCACTCCGCAAACATCGGCCATGGAGATTTTCACAGGCTCATTCACCCAGCAGGAACCGATCCCAGAGGCCGGGATCGCCGCGGCCCTCGACGTGCTCCGTCACGGCCGCCTCCACCGGTACAACGAAGCACCCGGAGAGATCGCCGAGACGGCCCTTTTGGAGGAGGAGTTTGCCGCCCAGATGGGCGCTAAGTACTGCCTCGCGGTCGCGTCTGGCGGTTACGCGCTGGCCACCGCCTTGCGGGCCGTTGGGGTGAAACCGGGCGACCGGGTCCTCACCAACGCGTTCACACTCGCCCCCGTGCCCGGTGCGATTGCCAGCGTCGGGGCAAAACCGGTGTTCGTGGGGGTCACCGAAGCGCTCGTCATCGACATGGAGGATCTGGCCGCCAAAGCCGGGCAGGCGGACGTTCTGATGCTCTCGCATATGCGCGGCCACATCTGCGACATGGACGCGCTCGTCCGCCTCGCCTGCGAGACCGGCCTGACCATCATCGAGGATTGCGCGCATACGATGGGTGCCGCGTGGAATGGTACCGCCTCGGGCCGGCACGGGCTCATCGGGTGCTATTCCTGCCAGACCTACAAGCACGTCAATTCGGGCGAGGGCGGCCTGATCGTCAGCGACAACGCCGAGGTCATGGCCCGCGCGACGATGCTCACGGGCAGCTACATGCTCTATGGACGCCACCGCGCCGCGCCACCGGCAGAGGCGTTCGAGGACATCCGCCTCGATACGCCCAACATCTCTGGCCGCATGGACAATCTCCGCGCTGCGATCCTGAGACCGCAGCTTGCGGCGCTGACAGAGCAGGGCGCGCGCTGGAACGCCCGCTACGCTGTCCTTGACGATGGGCTGGCCGAGACGCCGGGTCTGACCCTCATCGAGCGACCCGAGGAAGAGGCGTTTATCGCGTCCTCGCATCAGTTCCTGCTTCTCGACTGGGCAGACGAGGCAATCCGCGAGGTGGTGCGCCGCTGCGCCGCACGCGGGGTGGAGGTCAAATGGTTCGGCGCGCCTGAGCCCGTGGCCTTCACCTCGACCTACCATTCCTGGCGCTACGCCGAGCCCGAGGCGATGCCTGCCTCCGACCGGATCCTGCGCGCCGTGATGGATATGCGCCTTCCCTTGACGTTCAGTCTTGAGGATTGCGCCCTCATTGCCCGGATCATCCGCGAAGAGGTTTCGGCCGTCTTTCAGGCTGCCTAGTGCCGCCGATACGCCCCGACGGTCCTGACTTTAGCGGGGCGGCTCAACCGCTGCTCTGGACAGGTGGGGCAGGGGCAGCTACTTTTATGAACAAACGTTCAATTAACCGGAGGTGCCCATGTTCCTTCACTCCATGAGGTTCGATTTTGACGAGGACGCCGAGGCGATCCGCGACACGACGCATCGCTGGGCGCAGGAGCGTGTGAAACCCATCGCAGCCGATATCGACCGCGAAAACGCCTTTCCGGCCAAGCTCTGGAAAGAGATGGGCGACCTCGGTCTCCTCGGCATCACTGTTGGGGAGGAATATGGCGGCGCGGCCATGGGATACCTCGATCACACCTTGGCCATCGAAGAGTTGGCGCGCGCGTCGGCTTCGGTGTCGCTCAGCTACGGGGCGCACTCGAATCTGTGCGTGAACCAGATCAAACTCAACGGAACCGAGGATCAGCGCGCCAAGTACTTGCCCAAGCTCGTCTCTGGCGATCATGTGGGGGCCTTGGCGATGTCGGAGGCCGGTGCAGGCTCGGACGTCGTGTCGATGAAGCTTCAGGCCGAAAAGCGCAACGATCACTACCGCCTCAACGGCACGAAATACTGGATCACCAACGGGCCGGACGCCGACACGTTGGTCGTCTACGCCAAAACGGATCCCGAGGCAGGCTCAAAGGGCATCACCGCCTTTCTCATCGAAAAGGAGATGACGGGTTTCTCCACCTCGCCCCATTTCGACAAGCTCGGCATGCTCGGCTCAAATACCGGTGAGCTGATTTTCGAGGACGTCGAAGTGCCCTTCGAGAACGTCCTGGGCTAGGAAGGCAAGGGCGTGCAGGTGCTGATGTCCGGCCTGGACTATGAGCGCGTCGTCCTCGCGGGGATCGGCCTCGGCATCATGGCGGCCTGTCTCGACGAGGTCATGCCTTATGTGTCTGCGCGCAAGCAATTCGGCCAGCCTATCGGGAATTTCCAGCTCATGCAGGGCAAGATTGCAGACATGTACACGGCCATGAACTCGGCCCGCGCCTATGTCTATGAGGTCGCCAAGGCCTGCGACCGGGGCGAGGTCACCCGCCAGGACGCTGCTGCATGCTGTCTTTATGCGTCCGAGGCTGCGATGACCCAGGCCCACCAGGCGGTGCAAGCCATGGGCGGGGCCGGATTTTTGAATGATGCCCCCGTCGCCCGCATCTTTCGCGACGCAAAACTGATGGAAATCGGCGCAGGAACCTCCGAGATCCGCCGCATGCTGGTGGGCCGTGAGCTCGTGGGAGCCATGCAATGAAGAGACTAGCCCTTGCCCTCATCCTGGCCGCCGGATCGTCACATGCGGGCGTCGCCGCCTACGAGCAATGCATCGGCCCCGAGTTCGAAGAACGCCTCATGGCCAACTACGCCGAACGCTTTCCTTCGGACCGCTGCGAGAGTTCCGCGACCTGCCCGGCGGGTCAGATCGAAAGCACCACGCACCTGACACGCGGACATTGCCGGGTCGCCGCCCTCGACGATTGCGAAAGCAACAAGTGCCGGAAGGGCCTCACGGAGCGCTGGCAAAGCGACGCCGCCGATCTGCGCACGCGCATCGACAGCATCCTCGCGACCCTCGATTTCTCGACTTTGCCGCCGCTGCAGGCCCGCCGTCTCGCAAACCCCGAAAGCTGGAGCACACTGGGCGACTGCACGGGTACGGCACTGACCTGCGCGGGCGTCTGGAGCGGTCAGAACCTCGGCGATATGGAGCGTATCTTCGCCGAGGTGGAGAAGCTCCGGTGATCCCCCGCTGGCTCTATTTCGCGCCGCTTTTCGTGCTAATCTTGATCGCGGGCTATACGGGCCTGAAATTGCGCCTCGAACGCGACGCGGTGACTGAAACCGCCGTCATTGAATACTACGCCGCCCAGTACCTCGAAGACCATGCCGCCCAGATTGGCCCAGGCGCGCAGCTGACGGATTGCGTGGCCGTTCCTGGCGATAAGGGCCGCATCTGGATCGAGGTTCGCTGCTCGCCCCCCGGTAACGAACCGGCGTTCCTGTATGGCGCGAACCGAGGCGGCGGCCTGGAATACGCCGCCCGCGCGGTGGAGGTGCCCGAAGCATGAGATGGCTGGCACTGACCCTTCTGGGCGCGCCTGCAAGCGCGCAAGACATCGCTTTCGACCCCGGCCCCACGGAGGTTTGCGTGGCTTCGCAGGACAATCTGCACTCAGCCCAGCTGTGCGCCGGTAAAGCCGCCATCGCCTGCATGGAGATGACGGAAGGTGGGTTCGCTACTGTGGTCATGTCCGCCTGCTCACAGGCCGAAGCGATGTGGTGGGACGCCCGCCTGAACAAAGCCTATCAGGAGACCCTTGCCGCTTCGATCGCCGCGGATAGCCGCGCCCAACAGATCGGAATGCGCCCCGTGGGACGAGAAGAGGCTCTTCGCGCAATGCAACGCGCCTGGATCGCTTACCGCGACGGCCTTTGCGCCTTCGAGCGTTCCAAATGGGGCGGCGGCACCGGGCAGGGGCCAGCCGGGGCAGGCTGCAACCTGCAAGAGACGGCCCGCCAGACGTTGCTGTTGGAAGAAGGGCTTTCCCTGCAATGACCCGCGCCGCGCATGAAGCCGCGCTGGCTCAGGTGACCGAAGCCGCCCGTCTCGCAGCTGAAGGCGGGGGAGAGAAGGCCCGTGCCCGCCACCTCGGCCGGGGCAAGATGCTGCCGCGGGACCGTGTGGCCGGGGTACTCGATCCCGGCTCGGCCTTCCTCGAAGTGGGGGCGCTCGCGGCGCACGGGATGTATGACGGGGCCGCTCCCTGCGCGGGTGTCGTTGCAGGGGTAGGCACGGTGGAAGGCAGGCTTTGCATGGTGATGGCCAACGATGCCACCGTGAAGGGCGGCACCTACTACCCGATGACCGTCAAGAAGCACCTCCGCGCGCAGGAGATCGCGGCTGAGAACAGGCTGCCTTGCATCTACCTCGTCGATTCGGGCGGGGCGAACCTGCCCAACCAGGATGAGGTCTTTCCGGACCGCGATCATTTTGGCCGGATCTTCTACAATCAGGCGCGCATGAGTGCAGAGGGTATTCCGCAAATCGCTGCCGTCATGGGCTCCTGCACGGCAGGCGGGGCCTATGTGCCCGCCATGGCAGATGTGTCGATCATCGTTGGCGGGCAGGGAACGATCTTTCTGGCCGGTCCACCGCTGGTGAAAGCTGCAACGGGGGAGGTTGTGACCGCTGAAGAGCTTGGCGGTGGAGACGTCCACACCCGGCTCTCGGGGGTAGTGGACTACCTCGCCGAAGACGACGCTCACGCCCTCGCGCTCGTGCGGGAGGCTGTGCGCAATTCCTCTGGTAGGATGGGTGATATCACCCATCCTACGGGTCTCGCGCCGGGGAAATCCATGGACGACCTCTTTGATGTGATCCCCGCCGACCTGCGCACGCCCTATGACATCCGCGAGGTCATCGACCGCATCGTCGATGGCGACGGTCTTGACGAGTTCAAGCCGCGCTTCGGCGAGACACTCGTGACCGGCTTTGCCCGTATCGAAGGGATGCTCTGCGGCATCATCGCCAATAACGGCGTCCTCTTCTCCGAGGCTGCGCAGAAGGGTGCCCATTTCGTTGAGCTCTGCTCTCAACGCCGGATCCCGCTGGTTTTCCTTCAGAACATCACCGGCTTCATGGTCGGCAAGAAGTACGAGAACGAAGGCATCGCCCGCCACGGGGCCAAAATGGTGACAGCAGTGGCCTGCACATCCGTACCCAAAATCACTCTGATCTTGGGCGGATCCTTTGGTGCGGGGAATTACGGGATGGCTGGCCGCGCCTACGGGCCGCGCTTTCTCTGGACCTGGCCCACCTCCCGCACCGCTGTCATGGGCGGCGCGCAGGCGGCGGGTGTTCTCGCCACCGTGCGCAGGGACGCCATCGAAAGGAGAGGCGGTAGCTGGTCGGAAGACGAGGAAGCTGCTTTCAAGCAACCCACGATCGACCAGTTCGAGGCGCAGTCGCACCCGCTTTACGCCTCTGCCCGGCTTTGGGATGACGGGGTCATCGACCCGCGCGACAGCCGCCGTGTGCTGGCGCTCTCCCTCCGCGTCGCGCTCAATGCCCCCATAGAAGAGACGCGCTTTGGCGTGTTCCGCATGTGATGCTGGAAGACCTCTTGGCACGCTATCCGGAGGCGCAGTCCTTTACCTTCGGCGACAACGAAGCCCTCTGCAATGAGATCCTGGACTTGGTCATAACTGGCAGAAAGCACGCGACGTGCGGCGCCCTCCGTGACTTTGGGGAGGGCGGCGAACCGCTTCCCGTTGTTGGACGCCGAGACATCGCGCTTCATTGGGATGGCCGCCCGGCCGTCGTCATCGAAACGGTCCACGTGTTCCAATGCACGTTTGACGATGTATCCGAGGACTTTGCCCTGGCCGAGGGTGAAAACGACAGCCTTGACGGATGGCGCCGGGGCCATCGCGCCTATTTCGAACGCAATGGCGGCTGGTCCGAGGACATGGACCTCGTCTGCGAGTACTTCAAAGTGGTGGAGGTCCTATGATCTGTTCCGGCGGTAGCCGCATCTGGGAGGCAGGGAGACCTCGTTTCGTCCTAAGCGTTAAGGCGTCGGCAATCGCGCCGAGCGGACGGGACCCCTCACCGCCCTGGGGTGGGACGCATGGCCCCGGCCGTGTACTGTTTGCGCGCATCGGGAGGAAAGCCCCTCATACTTCTGTGCGCCGGAGGAACCACCAGTGACCGAGAAAAAAACCATCCTCACAGAGCCCGACGCCATGGGCCGCCACTGGGTCTACCTGACCGCGCAGGAGGCCCATGGCCATCCCAAGGGCGGGCCGGGACCGGTGGAATACGGCATGGCGCTCTGGTTCTCGCTCATTGCGGCGTTCGAGGCCGTTGTGAACATCGGCTACGGTCAGTTTGGCCCTGTGCAGCTCGTATTCACAGGCCTCATGCTTTTGTGCGCAGTCGGGCTCATCATCCGGGCGCCGTGGGCGTTGGTCCTCGCCGTGCTTCTGGCCGTGCGCGAGATGTTCGGGTTTGTTCAGCTCATCGGGGGCGGGGCATTCGAAGTGCCGCCGGTGCTCGCGCTCTACGGGGTCGTGAATGCGATCATCGGGATTGGAATCGTCTTTTACCTGATCGAAGGCGACAGGCCGAACCTGATCTACCGGCACCGCTACCGGTCCTACCGGGCAGAGCGTCAGGCCGCGGATGATTAAGACCCTCCTCATAGCGAACCGGGGCGAGATCGCGGTCAGGATCGCGCGGACGGCGCGCGAGATGGGGCTGCGGAGCGTGGCGGTCTTCTCGGACGTGGATCGGGACGCGGCTCATGTGGCGGCCTGCGACGATGCCATAGCCCTCGGCGGTCAGACCCCGGCAGAGAGTTACCTGCGTCAGGACGCCATCATCGATGCCGCGCGCCTCACCGGCGCTGATGCGATCCATCCGGGCTATGGGTTTTTATCCGAAAATCCGGACTTCGTGGACAAGGTGGTCGCAGCGGGGATCACCTTCGTGGGCCCCTCGGCTGCGGCGATCCGCGCCATGGGCCTCAAGGACGCCGCAAAAAAGCTGATGGAAGAGGCCGGCGTCCCGGTCGTTCCCGGCTATCACGGACCGGATCAGGATCCCGCGCACCTCGCCGCACAGGCAGACAAGATCGGATATCCGGTGCTGATCAAGGCGGTCGCAGGGGGCGGCGGCAAGGGGATGCGCCTTGTAGAGCGCGCGCGCGACTTCGCCGAGGCGCTCGCCTCAGCGCAAGCGGAGGCTCGCGGCGCGTTCGGGAATGCCGACGTCCTCATCGAAAAGTTCGTCGCGACCCCGCGCCATATCGAGCTTCAGGTCTTTGGTGACGGGTCACGCGCGGTGCACCTTTTTGAACGCGACTGCTCCCTCCAGCGTCGCCACCAGAAGGTAATCGAAGAAGCCCCCGCACCCGGCATGACCGCCGAGATGCGCGAGGCCATGGGCGCTGCGGCCGTGCGCGCGGCAGGGGCCATCGGCTATTCCGGCGCCGGAACGGTGGAGTTCATCGTAGATGCCTCGGACGGCCTGCGCCCGGATCGCTTCTACTTCATGGAGATGAACACCCGCCTTCAGGTCGAGCACCCGGTGACGGAAGCCGTGACAGGCATCGACCTCGTGCGCTGGCAACTCGAGGTCGCAGCCGGAAAGCCGCTTCCTGCCGCGCAGGAAGACATCGCGCTTAGCGGCCACGCCATCGAGGCGAGGCTCTATGCCGAGGACCCGTCCGCCGGATTTCTGCCGGCAACGGGACGCATCACGCGGTTGAAATTCGCGGGCTTCCGGGCCGATGCGGGTGTGCGAGAGGGTGACACGATCAGCCCGTTCTACGATCCCATGATCGCAAAGATCATTGAGTATGGCGAGGACCGTGCCGGGGCGCTCGCCGCGCTTGAACGGGCGCTCGGCGAGACCGAGGTCGCGGGCCTCACGACCAATCTGGGCTTTCTAAGGCGCCTCGTTCGCGTGCCGGATTTCGCGTCGGGCAACGTCGATACGGGCCTCATTGGGCGGGAGGGCGATGGCCTTGCCGCGAACCCTGAGCCCTGCGCGAAGACGCGCGCACTGGCGGCGCTGGGGGCGCTGGGCTTTGAAAGCGGTCTGACGGCGGATCTGGGCTTTGCGCTTTGGCAGCCGCTGATCCATCGTGCGCAACTGACCTTTGGCGAGGCCAAGCTTGAGCTGCGCGTCACGATCAGGGGCACGACGGCGGACGTCGAGGGAACCAGGGTCGAATGGCGCGGCGGGCGCTGGTGGATCGATGGCACGCCGACGGCGGCGCGTATTCACCGCGATCCCCGTGCTGTCACGGTCTTTTTCGGCACGCCTTACGTTTTCGCCATCCCCGACCCCCTCGCACGGGGGCAGGCAGGGCAGGGCGCCGACGTGATCGAGGCGCCGATGCCGGGCCTCTTGCGGGACGTCATGGCCGAGGCCGGGCAAGCCGTTGGTGAAGGCGACGCCCTTGCGATCTTCGAGGCCATGAAGATGGAGCATACGCTGCGCGCGCCCCGCGACGCGATTGTTGCGGAGGTTCTCGCGAGCCCCGGAACGCAAGTCGATGCCGGTGCGCCCATCATCCGGCTCAGCCCCGATGATTAGGCTTCATCACTGCCCACAGACCCGCTCCATGCGGGCGCTCTGGCTGCTGCACGAACTCGGCGTTGAATTCGAGCTTCGGGAATGGCCATTCGACAAGTCCCTGCGCGGGGCCGAGTTTCTGGCGCTGAACCCGGCGGGCCGTGTGCCCACGCTTGAGCTCGACGGGGAGGTCATCTGGGAAAGCGGGGCTATCCTCGAAGCGCTGTGCGAAGGGTTCCCCGAAGCCGGGCTGGGCCGGGCACCGGGCCACCCGCAGCGCAACCGCTACCTCACATGGCTCCATTTCGCGGAGACGATCAGCCAGCACGCCGCCGCGCTCACCCAGCAGCACATTATGCTGCGCGAGGATCACATGCGGTCTCCAATCGTCATGCAGCTCGAGGCGAAGCGCATCGCGAAATGCTACGGCGCGTTGGACGGCGCGTTGGGCGATTACCTCCTGCCCCGGTTCTCGGCTGCGGACATCGCGGTCGGGCAGGCCGTCTACATGGCCCGTCATTTCACCGCGCTGGACGACTATCCGCGCGTCGCCGCATGGTACGAAAGGATCACCGCCCGCCCGGGCTTTCAGGCCTCACTGCCAGGGGATCAAAGGCTCTACGCGCGGGACTTCTATCCTCCCTGGGACGGTGCGGCGTGACAGATCGCGTCGAAATCGTTGAGGTCGGCCCCCGCGACGGCCTGCAGAACGAAACGGCGGTGATCTCGGTGGCGCAGAAAGCTGCGCTCATCCATGCCTGCGCCGAGGCCGGGTTGCGCGTGATCGAGACGGGATCTTTCGTGAACCCGGAGCGGGTGCCGCAGATGGCCGATACCGGCGCCGTCATGCGCGCCGTGGGGGAGTTGCCGGGCGTGCGCGGAATGGTCCTCGTGCCCACGGTCAGGCGCCTCCAGGAATACGCGCTCGTGCGGGCCCAGGCGTTGTTCGACCTCTCCGACATCGCCGTGTTCATCAGCGCGACCGAAGCGTTTAGCCGTGCCAATCTGGGTTGCTCGGTAGACGAAAGCCTGGTGCGCGTGGCCGCGATCCTCGCGAAGCTGCCCGACGCGACCCGCGTGCGCGGCTACATCAGTTGCGCCACCGACTGCCCGTTCGAAGGGCAGATCCCGCCAGAGGCCGTCGGGCGTCTGGCGGCGCACTTGCGCGAGGCCGGATGCGACACGCTCGCGCTTGCGGACACCATCGGCAAAGGCACGCCGGACCGCGTGGCGCCAATGCTGGACGCGGCCCTGTCGGCGTGGCCGGCGGAGGCGACGGCCGTGCATTTTCACGACACGGTTGGCCTCGCGCTCGCGAATGTCGATGTCGCGCTCGACAGGGGCGTGCGGAGCTTTGACAGCTCCGTCGCCGGGCTGGGTGGCTGCCCCTATGCCCCGGGCGCTCCCGGCAACCTCGCCACCGAAGCGCTGGTGGCCCACCTTGAGGCGCGCGGCTTTCAAACCGGCGTGGATCGCGCCAAACTCGAGGCTGCGGCGGATCTGGCGCGCGATATTGTGGGGCGGTGAGATGGTGATCGAGGTCGAAACAGATGCACGCGGGGTGATGACGCTCTGGCTGTCTCGTCCGGACGTGCACAATGCGATGAACGCCGAGATGATGGACGCGATCAGTGACACCGTGTCGGTGTTGCGACCGGGCGGGGACGTCCGCGTCCTTGTGCTCGCAGGGCGCGGCAAAAGCTTTTGCGCAGGCGGCGACCTTGGCTGGATGCGGGCACAGTTCGAGGCCCCGCCCGAGGCCCGCAGGACAGAGGCGCAGCGGCTCAGCGACATGCTGGGCGTGCTTAATGACACCTGCGTGCCGGTCATCGGACGTATCCACGGCAATGCCTTTGGCGGCGGCGTGGGCCTCGCCTGTGTCTGCGACACGGCCTTCGCGGTAAAGGACGCCCTCATGGGCCTCACCGAGACGCGGCTCGGTCTCATCCCCGCGACGATCGGGCCCTATGTGGCGGCGCGCCTTGGGCCGCGCACGCGGTCCGTGTTCATGTCCTCGCGCGTGTTTTCTGCCCGAGAGGCGGGGGAGATGGGTCTGGTCACCCCAGTGGATGGAGCGACGGACCTCGACGCGCACGTGGAGGAGGAGGTGACCGCCTACCTCTCCGCTGCGCCAGGCGCCGTGGCCGACGCAAAGCGTCTGGCCCGCGCGCTTGGTCCGGATCTCAGCCCGCCGGTGATCGACGCTGCCCTCGATGCGCTGGTGGCCCGTTGGGAAAGCGCCGAGGCTGCAGAGGGCGTAAGCGCGTTCTTCGAGAAACGCGCGCCAGCCTGGAAACTCTAGCGCCTATGCGTTGGCACTCAGATTGCCTTTGACCCCCACGGCATCGAACGACACTCTGCGGCCTATGACCGATAACGCCGAACCCATCCTGCTCTATTGTGTGGGCGCGACGAAGGCCGGAACGTCATGGCTCTACCGGACGCTTGCGGATCGCGGTGACGTCGCGCTCAGCGCGGTGAAGGAAACCCATTTCTGGGATAAATCTGCACCCGACACCCGGGAAAAATGGATCGCGACGCTAGGCGAGAGGCGCGCTCGCTTCCGTGAGGCCCTGTCAGACGCCGAGGCGCGGGGCATCGGGTGGAAAGCGCGCAACATGGCCCGGCAGATCGAAGATGTGGAGCGGCTGCTCGCCATGTTGGCTGACGGCTCCCGTGAGGCCTACCTGGCATACCTTCGCTCTGGGGCGACGGAGGACACGCGCCTGATCGGAGATATCTGTCCGGCCTATTCACTGCTCGATGCGCCCACCTACCGCGAAATGGCGGGTCTCACGGCCCAGACCCGCTTTCTGTATCTCGTGCGTGAGCCTGTCGCTCGGCTCTGGTCGGCGGTGCGGATGCAGGCGGACCGGCAGCTTGGCCCGGGGGAAACCATTGAGGAAAAGGCCAACAACATCCTGTGGCGCATTCTCAACCGGAACGCGGAGACGCATCTGACAGCGCGCGGCACCTATGGCGCCACTATCACGCGGCTCAGGGAGGCCGTCGCGCCCGCCAACTTGCGCGTGATGTACATGGAAGAGCTTTTGACCGACGCGGGATACGCGGCTTTGTGCGGGTGGCTAGGGCTGCCACCTGCGCCGGCTCCGCTGGGCGACAAGGTACATGCCGGTCAGCGCGTCGCCCTGCGTCCGCAGCTTGCTGCCCGCGCGGCTGAGCATCTTGCGCAGGAATATGCCTTTGCCGAAGAGGCCATCGGCCCGCTGCCCGAGGCCTGGCAGGCGCGGCGACCGTGAGCTGGGCGCTGATCCTTCCCGGCTTCTTTGCCATTGTCGCGCTGGTCATCCTGGGTCGCATCATACGCTGCTGGCTGTCTGATCCCGGCGCAGCGCTCAGATTGACCAGCCATGACCCCGCGCAGTTTCCGCAGATCATGGTTGGTCGCTACGCGTTCATGGCCGCCATGGTCCTTGGCGCCCTGATCTTCGGGGGGGCAGGGGCGCTCGCGTTCGTGTTCGGCTGTCTCAGCGCCGTGGGCTTCTATGACGGATGGGTCTACCGGGGCGCCGCGAGATCACCGGCTAGGCACATCCAGGCGGGCCTCGGATGCCTTGCGGCGTGTCTGGCCTGCCTCGCGCTTTGGGCGTTAGCCTAGCCACGCGCCCGGAGCTTGACCCAAACCTCACTCCGGGGCACCCCTTGGGCATGAGCCTTCTCACAGCGATCTTCACTTTCGTGGCTGTCGTGACGCTGACCGTCACCGGCGCGATCGTCGTCTTGATGTTGCGTGACCCCTATGCAGGCCTCGACAAGCTCAAACACCGCCGGGAAGAGCTGCCTCACGTGATGACCGGCCGCTACCTCATGTTCTTCACGCTCACGGTCATGGCGGTGCTCTACGGTGACTTCCTCGTGATGCTCGGCCTGCAGGTGGCGTTCATCGTGGCCTCCCTGGCCGATACGTGGATCTATGCCCGTCGCGGCCACCCCTATGGCAGCCACCTGATGGCCGCGTTCGCCTCTGGCGTCGCGGCCAGCCTCTGCGCCTATGCGATGACCCTGTCCTGAACGGAGTGTGGCCTTGCGGCCCCGCGTGATGCATCCCTTACATCTTTCCCCGCAGCTCGGGGAGGACAGAGCGCAGAGCCCGTGATATACCGATGAAAATTGTGGGATTTCAGGGAGATTTCGACCCATGAACAACGATACTGGTGGCATGAACTGCACGTTCAGCTCGTTTATCATGGCCGGCCTCATCGGTGTGCTCGGCACTGTCGTGATGCGCTTTTTCGCGGGATTGTCGTGGGAGGGTGCGATCTTTGTCGGGCTCCTGCTGCTTCTCGTTCTGGGCCTGCTCTTTGCGTGGATCTTCTGCCGGGAGCTTCCGGCCATAGGAGAAGTGGAAGCGCCCGGCGCGTCGTCCTCTAAGGGCTCTGCCTCCGCGTCCAACGTACCTGCCGCTGTGGCTCCGGCGGCGTCTGCCGCTCCAGCACCTGCAGCCGCTCCAGCGCCTGCACCTGCAGCCGCTGCGGCACCCAAAGCGGTCGCAGAACCCGCGCCCGCGCCCAAACCGGCACCTGCTCCGGCACCTGCGCCCGCTGCCGAAGCACCGGCCACGGCGGAAGGCACGCGGCCTGAGGCGCTCAGCGCCGCGCGCGACGGC
Source organism: Pseudomonadota bacterium (assembly GCA_038751055.1). Taxonomy (GTDB): domain Bacteria; phylum Pseudomonadota; class Alphaproteobacteria; order Rhodobacterales; family Rhodobacteraceae; genus Shimia_B. Next base: position 47,037 of record JBCDGS010000013.1, read on the forward strand.
AAGGCCGATAACCTGAAGGAAATCAAGGGTATCGGGCCTAAGCTTGAAAAGCTCTGCAACACCCTTGGCTTCTATCATTTCGATCAGATCGCAGCCTGGAGCGCGGACGAAGTCGCATGGGTCGACCAGAACCTCGAAGGGTTCAAGGGCCGCGTCACGCGTGACGAATGGGTCTCCCAGGCCAAGATCCTCGCCGCTGGCGGCACCACCGAGTTCTCCAAGAAGGTCGAAGGCGGCAACGTTTACTGATCTGCTGAGTTACACAGGGGCGCGCCCGCATCGTGTGGATGCATGGGCGCGCCCTTGGCGTTTGAAAGGGGAACCGGCGTGGCCAAGAAACCCGAGAAGATCGAGGTGAGCGCCGCCGACATGGCGCGCGCCCGACAGGGCCGCACAGTCGCCCTCGTGCTGGTGGGAGCGACACTTCTATGGCTTTTGGCCATGGTCCTCGGACCACGGCTGGGCCTGCCGGGCGAATACGCGATCCTCTTTGATTTCGCGGCCTTGGCGGCGTTTTTCTGGGCCATGGTCGTGGCCTTCCGCCTGTGGCGCACGCGGGGCGACTAGGCTGATCCACGCCACCGCGCAGGGGATGCTATTGAATATCAGGTCGCCCCGGCCCCATGTCACGCTCAACATCTTTCGAAAGGATGACCATGGGACGAGCAGCGTATGTTTTGTGTTTTCTTGCGGGGCCCTGCGTGGTTGGGGCGTCGTCAGCCGCAGCGGAAACCCAAGCTCCGGATTACTACATCGAGGCGCTCTTTGCTGTCTCAACCGCAGAGACACTGACCGAGTTCTGTCCGGATGTGGGCTTTGACCCGGGTGCCGCGAACGCTCAGGCCGAGGCGGTTCTGAACCAGCTCGCCGCGGACGGCATCACCGGCGACGCCATTCTGGCGCTCACGGGCATCGAGGCAGGCGTGGCCGCGCTTCAGTCCGCCTTCACGCAACGCTACGCTTTGACCTCCCCCACAGAGGACGCGATTTGTGCGGCCGCCCAGGCCGAGATGTCCGCCGATAGCGCCATCGGGCGGGTGCTCGTGGAGGAAGGACAATGATGCGCCTCGCTCTCGCACTGGTCCTTGTGACTGCCCCCCTCGGCGCGACGCTCTCGGCACGCAGCCCGGGCGATATCTCCGAGATCCGGAATGGCCTCCTCGCGGTCGCCGTGGGCAACGAAATCCAGGAGAAGTGCGCGTCAATCTCTCCGCGCCTGATTCGCGTCTATTCCCTGCGCAACCAGCTCCTGGCGGTGGCGCGCAGCGAGGGCTTCTCCGACGACGAGATCGACGCCTATGTGGATGACGAGACCGCCCGCGCGCGGCTGGAGGCCGACGCAGACGCATATCTGCGCCAAAACGGCGTCGTCGAGGGCAATGTGGACACCTATTGCGCTCTTGGTCGGACAGAGATCGCTGCAGGCTCCGCCGTCGGTCGCCTCCTGCGGGAGCGCTAGCGCGTGCGCATCGCGGCCCTCATCGCCGCTTGCGCGCTGATCGGGTGCGCAACCTCGCCCCCGGATGTCAGCAGGCCCGCCGTTGGGGGGCTGAGCTACCAGGGCATTGAGACCCGGCTGCTTGATACCGATCTCGTCAACTTCTCGCTTGCGGTCGGGGGCGCGTCCTCGCCCGCGGACATGCGCGTCTATGGCGACTGCGCGGCCGCGCAATACGCGCTGATCCGCGGATACCGCTTCGCGCGCCACGTCCGCACCAACATTGAAGAGACCGGACCGATCTGGCGTGCTGACGCGGTCTACACGATTTCGGCCGATATACCTCGAGGGACGCAGACCCTCGACGCAGGGCTGACGGTCGCGATCTGCCAGCAGGCGGGCGTCCCGACAGTTTGACCCCCGCCAGCCTCGACGCGACGAAGGCTGCGACCTAGCTTGCCCAGAGGCGGCGCACTGACCGCGTGAAGCAGGCGGGACGAAATGGAAGACACGCAAAAGGAGGCGACCTCTGCGCCGCCGTGCAGAGGTGGCGCCTCTCTCCCCAGAGCGGTCCGGAGCATTGTGTCGCCGATCCGGCGAGGTCTGGCGTCAGGGTCCAACTCCCTTGGGACGACAGCCAAAAGGGTTTCTTCAAGATCCTCGGCACCTGTGGGTTTAACGGCGGCAGCGTGCCAGGTCCTTGCACTTGGCGGGCAAAGCGGGCACGCGTGCATCCAGCGAAACTGCCCTGAAACGGCCTTCTGAGCGGAGATGCCCCGTTGGAGCTGACGATCTTCCTGGCCTTGCTTGTGGCCGCTCTCGTTTCGAGCCCGTTCGGGCGGGGACTGGGTGAGCAGACGGCCACCTTTGCGGCGACGGCTCTCGGGGCCCTTGCGGCTCTTCTTGCCTGGGTGGTGTGTATCGGCACGCTCGGCGACGATGCAGGGCCTCGCAGCGTCTTCATCGCACCGTGGATCGAAAGCGGAACGCTCGCCTCTGAAATCGCATTCGAGGTCGATGGCGTGTCGTCCCTGTCTGTGGCGATCGCGCTGACGATTGCGGTCTTTGCGCAGCTTTACGGCGCGACGCTGAGCACGCCCAAGACGCTTCGCCGCGTGGGCGACTGCCGGGCCATGCGGCTTGTGTCGTCCACAGCGCTTCTCGCCAGCGCCGCGTTCGTTGTGATCTTTGCGTCCGGCACGCTGCTTTTTGGTGCCGGTCTCATCGCATTCACCGTGGCCTCTGCGCTCATCCTCGATTTCAACGTCCGCAGCGCCGGGGCCGGGCGCGCGGCGGCGCGGGGCCTTCTTGTTTGCCTCACCGGCGCGCTCCTGAGCCTCCTTGCGGCGGGAACCCTCTTTGCCGCTGGGGATGCCGTGTCATTCGAGGTGCTGACGTCATTGGCGGGCGACATGCCGGCGAGGCCGGTAACGCTGGCGCTGGGGCTTGCGGGCCTCGCATTTACAGCGCCGGTGCCGTTTCTGCCCTGGGCGCTCAAGGCCTCGGAGGCACCGGGCGCGCTTGCCGCGCTGCTAAGCACTTGCGCGGGCCTCGTGGCCGTGACCGTGTTCCTCCGCGCCCAGCCGTTTCTGGAGCCCGATCCCGTCGTCCTAGAAGGCCTCATTGCCGTGACCGCCATCCTGATGCCGCTGGCCTCCCTGGCGCAACAGAGCGCGCGGGCGAGGCTGGCAGCCGCGGCCTTTGCGCCCGTGGCGCTCGCCGTGTTCTCGGCGCTCAATGGGAATGCCGGAGCTGCCCTGATCCTGCTGGCGGGGCACGGCGTGGCCTTGCTCTTGATGGGTGCGGCGCTCGACCATGTGGCTAACCACGCGGGCGAGGCCGGGGCGGGGGCAGAGCATCGTGGGGCCCAGGCTGCGGCCCTTGGCGGGGCGATCTCGGCCACGGGCTTCGGCGTGCCTGTGCTTCTCGGTCCCCTTGCGCTGGTGCTTCCGGGCTATCTGGGCCAGGCGGGGGCACTGGCATCGGCGGAGGCCTTCTACTGGCCTCTAGTCGGGGCGCTTGTTCTCCACGCACTGGCGCTCTGGGCCATTTATCTCGACGCGTTTCACGGTCGCGGCAAGAAAAAGCGCGACGACGCGGACACTGACGCCGAGCCGATCCTGAGCCGCGTGACCAGCGGCGGCCTCTTGGCTCTCCTCATTGCGTTCGGCGTGGTCCTCGGGACGATCACCGGCCTTCCGGGGTCCGGACCGTTGCCGGGGGCTCCGCTCCTTGCGGGGGTGGCGGGTTTCCTGCTCGCGCTGCTCTTTCACAGGGTGCCCGGCGCCCGTGGGGCCGCGCCGCTCCGCCCGGTCTTCGAGGGCCCGATCTTTTTGCCCGAGATCTTCCGGATGGGCCTTGAGACGGCGCTGCGCAGCCTCGGGCGTCTTGTCTCGGATCGCCTTGATAAGTCGCTTCTCGAGGCGGTATTTGACCCGCTCTCCGCGCGGCTCCTGCCGGGCTTGGATCGTCTGTCCGGTCAGTTCAACGCGTCGCGCGCCGCGCCCTGGGTGCTTGGCGCCGCAGTCGCCGCCGCCCTGCTGGTGACGCTCGTCACGCTGGCCGGGGGCTGAGGCGATGGATAACCTGCTGTCTATCCTCACCTTCATTCCGCTGCTCGCGGCGCTGATCCTGGCTGTCTTTCTCAGGGGCGATGACGAGGCTGCACAGCGCAATGCCAAATGGCTCGCCGTGACGGCGACGGGCGCCACGTTCCTTGTCGCCTTGATCCTCTGGGGGGCGTTCGATCCTGCGATGGACGGCTTTCAGTTCGTGGAGGAGCGGGCATGGCCCCTTGGCCTCACCTACAAGGTTGGGGTCGATGGCCTGTCCCTCGGGCTCTGCCTCGCCGTGGCCGGGCTCACGCCACTGGCCGTGGCGGCGAGCTGGCGCATCGCAGAGCGCGTCCGCGACTACATCATCGCGCTCCTCACGGCCGAGACGTTTATCCTCGGCGCGCTCCTGTCCCTCGATCTCGTCTTTTTCGCGATCTTCCTGGAGGGCGCTCTGGTGCCCCTTTTGGTGATGGCCGGGCTCTGGGGGGGCAAAGGGGCCGGGCAGGCGGCGCTCAAGGTCTTCCTCTACGCTCTGCCCGGGGCCGTTCTGCTCATCGTCACGCTGGCGACCATGGCCAACAACGCGGCGACGACCGATATGGACGCGCTCATGCGCCATAACCTGCCATCTGGTGGCGAAAGCCGGTTTCCCGGCGGGCTCCAGACATGGCTCCTTCTTGGGCTCGCATGGTCGCTGGCGGTGAAACTGCCGCTTTGGCCGCTTCACGCCTGGCTGCCGGGTCTTGCGGCCCGGGCCCCTGCGGCGGCGACGCTCATGGTGGCGGGGACGGGGGCGATCCTGGGGCTCTACATGCTTCTCCGGCTGGCTGTGCCGATGCTGCCGATGGGCCTGATGGACCTGTGGCCCTACGCAACAGGCCTTGCCCTGTTTAGCTTCGCGTGGGCCGCGCTCGCCGCCTATGTGCAAGAGAGGATGCGCGGGGCGCTGGCCTATCTCGCCATGGCACTGGCCGCCATTCCTCTCCTCGCGGCGCTGAGCGGTAGTGCCATGGGCATCGACGCGGCGATCCTCGGCGCGGCGGCGCGGGCGCTGACGCTGGCCGGGCTTTTTGTGGCGCTCACCATGGTCGAGGCCCGCCTGCGCTCTGACGCGTTCGAGGCCATGGGCGGCATCCGGTTGCGCCTGCCGGGCTTCTCGATATTGCTCATGGCGCTCTGCTACACTTGCTTTGGCCTGCCGGGCACGGCCGCGTTCCCGGTCCTTGCGCTGGCGGTGCTGGGCGCGTTCGAGGCGCATGCGTGGCTTGCGGTTGCGCTTGTGCTCGCTGTGTTGGGGCTCGGGGCTGTTGCCGCCGGCCTCTACCGCCAGATCGCGCTGGGCGACCTCCTGCGCGAGGATGTCCGCACCATGGGCGGCATGGACGCGCGGGAGCGTTTGGCCATGGGCCTCGCCTTGGGGGCGCTCGTGCTGCTGGGTCTGATCCCCGGTCTCCTGCTCGATCGCACGGGACCGGCGGCAGCCGCGCTGGCAGAAAGCTATGCCGCTGCGACCAGCGCGCCCGAATGAGCCGGAAAATCATCCTCGACAGCGTCGACAGCACCATGACGGAGGCGGCGCGCCGTGCGCCCGACCTCGAAGAACCGACCTGGATCATGGCCCGCCATCAAAGCGCTGCCAAAGGGCGCCAGGGCCGGAACTGGGCCATGGGCGCGGGCAACTTTGCAGCCACACTGGTGACAGAGGTCGAGGTGCGGGAGGCGGCGCTCAGGTCCTTTGCGGCCTCACTCGCGCTTCGGACGGCGCTTGATCGGTTGGGGGTCGAGGGCCTCGCTCTCAAATGGCCGAACGATGTCCTTGTCCGGGGCGGCAAGGCCGCCGGGATCCTGCTCGAGATGTTGCCGGGCAACCGGCTCGCCATAGGCTTTGGCGTGAACCTGCGCCACGCCCCGGATGCGAGCGACGTGGAGGACGGAGCCGTGCGGCCCGTGGCCCTTGACCTCGATGTTCGGCCGGAGGACTTCCTCGACGTCCTTGCGGAAAGCTACGACATCTGGGAGGCCACCTTCCAGCGCGAGGGCTTCGGCCCCCTGCGTGAGGTCTGGCTCTCCCATGCGGCGCGCCTGGGTGAACCCATCCGCGCCCGCACCGTCCGGGAAGAGCATTACGGCACCTTCGAGACCATCGACAATGACGGCCGCCTCGTTCTATCCACGCCCCAGGGCACCGTGACGGTCGCGGCCGCCGACGTGTTCTTCTAGAAAGGCGGCCCATGCTTCTGTGCATCGACTGCGGCAACACGAATACGGTCTTTTCGCTGTGGGACGGCGCCTCGTTTCTGGCGACGTGGCGCACCGCGACCGAGCATCAGCGGACCGCGGACCAGTACTTCGTATGGCTGAAGTCGCTCATGACGCTGCACGGCATCGACCCGGAGATCGACGAGGTCATCATCTCCTCCACGGTCCCGCGTGTCGTCTTCAATCTCCGCGTCTTCACGGACCGCTATTACAACACCCGGCCCTGGGTCGTGGGCAAGGCCGATTGCGCCCTCCCGGTGGATCCGCGCGTGGACGAAGGGACCATTGTGGGGCCGGACCGGCTCGTGAACACAGCCGGAGCGTTTGACCTCCATGGCGGCGATCTCATCGTCGTTGATTTCGGGACCGCCACGACCTTTGACGTGGTGGCCGCGGATGGGGCCTATGAGGGCGGGGTGATTTCACCGGGCGTGAACCTCTCGCTCGAGGCCCTCCATATGGCGGCGGCCGCGCTGCCCCATGTCGACATCACCAAGCCCCAGAAAGTCATCGGCACCAACACGGTCGCCTGCATGCAATCGGGGGTCTTCTGGGGCTATGTGGGCCTCATCAAAGAGGTCACGGCCCGCATCAAGGCAGAACGTGACCGCCCAATGAAAGTGATTGCCACCGGCGGCCTCGCCCCTTTGTTTGAGCAGGCCGGAAGCCTATTTGATGCCTTTGAGGACGATCTCACGATGCACGGCCTGACCGTCATCCACCGATACAACAAGGAAAACATGTGAGCGAGCGACTGATATACCTGCCCCTCGGCGGCGCCGGGGAGGTGGGCATGAACTGTTATGTCTACGGCTATGGACCCGAAGATGCCGAACGCCTGATCGTCGTAGATCTGGGCGTGACGTTCCCGGACATGGATGGCACACCCGGCGTGGATCTGATCCTGCCGGACATCTCCTGGCTCGTGGAGCGCAAGACGATGATCGACGCGATCTTCATCACCCACGCTCACGAGGACCATGTGGGCGCGGTGGGTCACACCTATGCCCAGCTCGAGGCGCCGATCTACACGCGGGCTTTCACCGCAAACATCGCGCGCCGCAAGCTCGAGGAATTCGGCGTCCCGCCCGAGGCCGTGACGACCGTGTCGCGCTACCCCGAAGCGGTCGAAACGGGCCCGTTCAAGGTCAGCTTCGTGCCGGTGTCACACTCCATCCCGGAATCGTCGGGCCTCCTCATTGAAACGCCTGCGGGCCGCGTCTTCCATACCGGCGACTTCAAGCTCGACCCGACGCCGGGCGTGGGCGAACCGTTCGAACCCGAGCTGTTCGAGGAAATCGCGAAAGGCGGCGTTAAGGCCCTGATCTGCGATTCCACCAACGTGTTTTCCCGAACGGAAGGCCGCTCCGAGGCCATTGTGGGCCCCGAGATCGAGAGGTTGGTGAGCGAGGCCGAAGGCATGGTCGTCGCCACGACCTTTGCCTCGAACATCGCCCGCGTCAAAACGCTCGCCGAAGCGGGGGAGCGCGCGGGACGCTCGATCTGCCTCCTCGGGCGCGCCATGCGTCGAATGGTGGAGGCGGGGGCAGAGACCGGCATCCTCCACGACTTTCCGAGCACGGTCTCGCCTGAAGACGCGCTCGATATCCCGCGCGGCAACCTCATGCTGCTCGTCACCGGGTCGCAGGGGGAACGCCGCGCGGCGTCTGCCCAGCTTGCCAACGGCAAGTATCGTGGCCTGACCATGAAAGAGGGCGACACGTTCCTCTTTTCCTCAAAGACCATTCCCGGCAATGAGACCGGCGTCATCCGCATCATCAACGCGTTCAGCGAGATGGGCGTGGACGTCGTCGATGAGAACTCGGGCGGCACCTACCACGTGTCCGGCCACGCCAACCGGCCCGATCTGGCGCGTATGCACGAACTGACGCAGCCGCAATTCGTCGTGCCCATGCACGGGGAGCATCGCCATCTGCGCGAACATGCCAAGCTCGCCGAGGCGGGCGGGCGCGTGTCCGTGGTCGCGGTGAATGGAACGATGATCGATCTTGCAGGTAACGCCCCGCGGGTGGCCGGCTTCGTGGAGACAGGGCGCACCTATCTCGACGGCACAGCGCAGGTGGGGGCCATGGACGGTGTGATCCGCGACCGGATCCGCATGGCTCTCAATGGGCATGTGATGGTCACGGTGATCCTCGAAGACGATGAGCCCGTGGGCGAACCCTGGTGCGAACTGCGCGGGCTCGCGGAGACGGGATCGTCAAACGCCCCTCTCGTCGACGTGCTCGAGGAAGACCTCAACCAGTTCATGATGCGCGCGGGCGCCAAGACGCTGCGCGACGACACCAAGCTCGAAGACGAGCTGCGGCGCATCACGCGCAACACCACGCAGGCAGAGATCGGCAAGAAGCCCGAGGTTACCGTCGTCCTGTCGAGGCTGGGCTGATGCGGGGCGCGGGCGGCAGCGATGGCGGGGCGGGCCAGTTCTTCATCGGCCTCGCGATGATGGTCGCTGGTGGGTACCTCTTGCTCAACGGCATCATCATCCGCCCGCAATTCGGCCTCGGCATGGGGCTTTTCCGCATGGGCGGCGTTCAGGTGACGACGGGCATGGTCCTTATCCCGTTCATCTTCGGCGTCGTGCTGATCTTTTACAACGCACGGCTCTGGATCGGCTGGGCGCTGGCGGCGGGGTCGCTCATTGCCATCGTGGCGGGGGTCATCGCGTCAATCCAATTGACGCTCGGCCGCATGAGCGCCTTCGACCTGATCGTGATCCTCGTCCTGTTCTTTGGCGGTCTCGGCCTGTTTCTGAGGTCGCTCCGCGAAGGACGCTAGATCCGCTCAGGCCGCCGCGTCGTCGGCGAGGCGCTCTTCAAAGCTCTTTGCGATAAAGCCGGGCATGTGATCGCCCATGCCCACGGGCGTCGGTCCGCCGCCACCGTCGCGACCGCGTCCGCGACCGCCGCGGGACCGGCGTTGCCTCTCTTCGGGCTCCTTGGCAGGCGGCTTCGCATCGGACTGCGCAGGACTGTGTTCGGCGGCCGGTTCCTGAGGCGCAGCGGTCTTCCCGCTCTCATCGGATTTCTTTGACCGCGACCGGGACCGCGAGCGTTTGGGCTTCTCGTCCTCGCCCGCCCCGTCAGCAGAGGGAGCAGGCGCTGGGGTCGCGCCTCCCATGGGATTATCGAGCCGCGGGATCGCGTTTTTCACGAGGCGCTCGATGTCCTCCATGTTCTTCTCGTCGCGGGGCACGCAGATCATCATTGCAGTGCCAGAGCGTCCGGCACGACCCGTCCGACCGATGCGGTGGACGTAATCCTCTGCATGGCTCGGGACGTCAAAGTTGAACACGTGGCTCACATTCGGGATATCGAGCCCACGCGCCGCCACGTCGGAGGCGACGAGCAGTTTCAGTGTGCCATCGCGGAACCCGTCGAGCGTCCGCATCCGGTGCGACTGTTCGAGGTCGCCGTGGATCGCGGCCGCGTCATAGCCATATTTCTTGAGCGATTTGGCCGTGATATCCACGTCCGTCTTGCGGTTGCAGAAGATGATGGCGTTCGTCAGCCCGTCGCCTTCTCCGTCGATCATCGCGCGCAACAGCTTGCGCTTTTCGCTGCCCTCGCGATCACGGCGCGAGGCTTTGAACATGACCACGCCCTGCGCGATGTTCTGGTTCGTCGTCGCAGCGCGCGCCACCTCCACCTTGGCGGGATTGCTGAGGAAGGTGTTGGTGATCCGCTCGATCTCTGGCGCCATGGTCGCCGAGAAAAAGAGCGTCTGGCGCGTGAAGGGCGTCAGGCTGAAGATACGCTCAATGTCGGGGATGAAGCCCATGTCGAGCATCCGGTCAGCTTCATCCACGACCATGATCTGCACGCCCGTGAGCAGGAGTTTGCCGCGCTCGAAATGGTCCAGAAGGCGACCCGGCGTGGCAATCAGGACATCCACGCCCTTGTCGATAAGCGCGTCCTGCTCCTTGAAGCTGACCCCGCCTATCAAGAGCGCCTTGGTGAGCTTGTGGTACTTCGTGTAGGTGTCGAAATTCTCTGCCACCTGCGCGGCCAGCTCCCGCGTGGGGGCCAGGACCAGCGACCGGGGCATCCGTGCCCGCGCGCGTCCCCGGCCCAGAAGGGTAATCATCGGCAGCGTGAAGGAGGCCGTCTTGCCCGTCCCGGTCTGCGCGATCCCGAGGACATCGCGGCCCTCGAGGGCAGGGGGGATGGCCCCGGCCTGAATGGGGGTCGGCTCTTCATAGCCCGCTTCTTCAACGGCTTTCAGAACCTTCTTGTCGAGGTTGAGGTCAGTAAATTTCGTCATCTGCGTCCAATGCTTGGGGGAGGTCCCCGTCATGGGCGCTTGATCCCGTCGCGCCCGGCGTCGTCAGTCATGCCATTGCATGCTGCGCTGCAGATAAGGCATTGAGAGGCCTGCGTCAAATGCCTCAGTTCACGGCGCGGGCATCGACGAGGCGGAACATCTGATAGGTCTGCGGATCCTCGATCAATTCCAGCGTGCCCTGAACCCGGATCTGGGTGAATTCAGGTTGCGACGGGACCGCCTGGGCGAGCAGCACTTCAAGGACCGGCGCGTAGCCCGATCCGGTCCCGCAAAACGGGCAGTTCTCGGGATCCTGCACGAGGATAAAGTGGCTCAGCTGCGCTTCGGCGAGCATCGGCACCAGAAAACCCTGCACCATGAAATCATCTGTCGCGGCGCGCAGGGGATCGGGAAACTCCTTCACCGCCTCCCAGAGATCGCCGGAAATCCGCTCGGACACGGAGGCCGTGTTGAGCAGGTTCCACTCTGCATCGCTGTCAAAGGGCTCTGAGGCGAAGGCGCCCAGGGAGGCACCGCCAGCCAAGATCAGGGCAGCCGCCGTCGCGTAAATCCTGCGCATCGCCATCTCCTTCACTCCCTGAATGGCAAATCCGCGCGTCCGCGACAAGGCAGAGGGCTCTGCTAGGTGATCTTTGCGCGAAGCTGCGCCAGCCGGTGAAAGACGCTGCGCCCATCGGCATTGAGCCGCGCCATGAGGTCGAGCGCGAGGGGGCGCAACGCGGGGCTCGCGCCATCGCAGGTCTCCCAGACATAGAGCATCAGGTTGACGTCGAGATCCCCTTTGCGCAGCGCAAAGACATCCTGATCCAGGAGGAGACGATCCGCCTGACGGGCGCGGCGGGGCAGGTGGCGGTCCACTGGCCCGCCCGCATAGACGCGCTCGCTGTCAGCCAGCTTGAGCGCATTGAAAAGGAGCGCCAGCGCCAGACCCGCGCGTCGATCTTCCTCCGTCTCGCCGATATCACGGTAAGTGGCCGCCGCCGACAGCAGCCAGCGGGGTGACAGCGTGGCGCGCAGCCAGTCGCCCTCCTCGCGCCACAGGCGGTGGAAAAGATTGTGCACCGGGGCAGGCACCGGTCGGCGCCGCGCGCAGGCGATCAGCATCGCATGGAGCCAGTGGAGCGCGGGCGCCTCCGCAAACTCGACGGCCAGCCGCGCGGCCTTGGGAACCGCATGGCCCGACGGTTGCGTCCCGCGCACGATGGGCGCGGTCCGGTTTGCCTTCCATTCGTTCAGATCGCAGTCAGGCGCGGGCAGGACTTCGCCCCATGCCGCATATTGCCGGTGGCGTCCCTCGGTCTGGGCGCGCAGAGCGGCGAGACCGCCGGGAAAGGCCTCTCCCGTCAGACCATCATCTCCTTGGTGGCCGACAGCTTCAGGTCCGGGTAATCGCGGGCGACGCGGTCGATGTCCCATTGCAGGCGCGTCAGATAGACGTCGTCGCCGTCATTGTCGGTGGCCATATGCTGCTTGTTGGTCTGCGCGAACGCCTCGACCTTGGGCTTCGGGCCATGGACCCAGCGGGCAGAGGTGAATTGCGAGGGTTCAAAGCGCACGGGCAGGCCGTATTCCATCTCGATCCGGCTCGCGAGCACCTCGAACTGGAGCTGACCCACGACGCCCACCACGAAGCCCGAACCGATCATGGGCTTGAAGACCTTGGCGGCCCCTTCCTCGGCAAACTGCATCAGGGCTTTCTCTAGGTGCTTCGTCTTCATCGGATCGCCCGAGCGCACGCCTTGCAAGAGCTCGGGCGCAAAGCTCGGAATGCCCGTGACCTTCAGCGTCTCGCCCTCCGTGAGCGTGTCGCCGATCCGAAGCTGCCCGTGGTTTGGGATGCCGATGATATCGCCCGCCCAGGCCTCCTCCGCCAATTCGCGGTCCGAGGCGAGGAAGAGGACGGGATTGCTCACCGCCATGGGCTTTTTCGTTCGCACATGCGTCAGCTTCATGCCGCGCTGAAAGTGGCCCGAGGCCATGCGCACGAAGGCCACGCGGTCGCGGTGCTTGGGGTCCATATTGGCCTGGACCTTGAAGACGAAGCCCGAAACCTTCTTTTCCTCCGGCGCGATCTGGCGCGGTTCGGCGGATTGCGGCTGCGGTTCCGGGCCGTAGGCGCCGATCCCGTCCATGAGTTCCTTAACGCCGAAGGAGTTGATGGCCGACCCGAACCAGATCGGCGTCAGCGTCCCCTCAAGAAGTGCCGTGGGATCGAGCGGGGGAAGGAGCTCGCGCGCCATCTCCACTTCCTCCAGGAATGTCTCGAGTAAATGCGCCGGCACATGCTGGGCGAGCTTGGGATCGTCGAGGCCCTCGATCTTGACGCTCTCGGCGACCTTGTTGCGGTCCGCGCGGTCCATGAGCTCCAGCCGGTCGCGCAGGAGGTCATAGCAGCCGATGAAGTCCCGCCCGCGCCCGATGGGCCAGGCGGCCGGGGTGACGTCAATGGCGAGGTTTTCCTGGATCTCGTCGATGATCTCGAACGTGTCGCGGCTCTCGCGGTCCATCTTGTTGCAGAATGTCAGGATCGGCAGGTCGCGCAGACGGCAGACCTCGAAGAGCTTCTGCGTCTGGCTCTCCACGCCCTTGGCACCGTCAATGACCATGACGGCAGCATCCACGGCCGTCAGCGTCCGGTAGGTGTCTTCCGAGAAATCCGAGTGGCCTGGCGTGTCCACCAGATTGAACCGGTAGTCGCCATAATCGAAAGCCATGGCAGAGGCCGAGACCGAGATCCCGCGATCCTTTTCCATCTGCATGAAATCCGAGCGCGTGCGCCGCGCCTCTCCCTTGGCGCGCACCTGCCCGGCGGTCTGGATCGCGCCGCCGTAAAGTAGGAATTTCTCCGTCAGCGTCGTCTTGCCCGCATCGGGGTGCGAAATGATCGCGAATGTGCGTCGGCGCGCAATTTCAGAAGGCAGTGTGGGGCGATTGTCGAGCATGTCTGCGAGCTAACGCGAAACGTCCGCGCGGGCAACGTAGGATGGGTGGTCTTCACCCATCCTTAACCACGCTGCGCAACGATCAAAGGATGACTGCCTATCGCCGCCTGCGCCGCCCGGGAGGGACGTACTTTTTCACCGTCAATCTCGCGGACCGTGACAGCCAGGCACTGGTCACCCACTGGCCAGAGCTCAAGGACGCAATGGCCGCCACGCGGCAGACCCACCCATTCAGGACCGCAGGCCTCGTCGTTCTGCCCGATCATCTTCACGCGATCTGGACCCTTCCGGACGGAGACACTGACTTCTCGACCCGGTGGCGCCTGATCAAAAGTCGCTTTTCGCGGACAACGGGCTTTCGGGGCATGCGGACCGCGTCACACCGGTCAAAGTCTGAACTGGGCGTCTGGCAGAGACGGTTCTGGGAGCATTGGATCCGCGATGATCGCGACCTCGCGAGATGTCTGCGCTACTGCTGGCTCAACCCCGTAAAGCACGGGCTGGTGGATAGAGCCGCAGACTGGCCGCTGAGCACGATCCACAGGGATATCGCCGCTGGGCGCGTGCCGCCTGACTTGTCGGGTGAAGCCGATCCTGCTTTTGGGGAACGCGCAGCCCGCGTGATGGGTGGCGACCACCCATCCTACAGGTGCCGCGTTACGTAGGATGGGTGGTCTCCACCCATCACCTCACCGTGTCGACGCGCGGCGCAGGCGTTCGGCGGCGTCCTTGCTCAGGAGTGTCTCGCTCACTTCATAGTCGAGGTGGTGCCGGTCCTCGTGGCCGGGCAAGGCCTGGGCCAGCGTCTCATTGAGTTCTTCGGGCAGCGCGGCCCTCGTACGCGGATCGACGAGCAAGGACTCCGCTGCAATCCCTTCGGCATAGATGATCTGGTGGCTGTCGAAGAGAAGCTGAAAGTAATCCACGAACCCGCCCTCGAGGCGGATGACCGAACTGCCGTTGATGAGGTGGCGGACCTTCACAAGGACCTCGGACCTGCCCGCGCCAATGGCATCGTCTCGTTGGTAGATGAACAGCCGGTGGTCGGGGGAAACGACGAGGTCGTTTTCGTTGTTCAGCGTCCCACGCCTGATGAGGACCGGTGCGAATTCACCCACGGCCCGGCGCGTGTTCTGGCCGATCCAGCGGATCTCCTGCGGGCCGTCGTCGCGGGTCAGCACGCGGTCCCCGACCTTGAGGTCTTCGATGGGCACCTGGGCGCCAGAGGCCATGGTGATGTGCGTCCCACGGGTGAACGCAACGCAGGCCGCTTCCGCAAAGCGCCGCCGCGCGTCAGAGGTATCCACCCCGACGAGCGTGTATTCGGTGCGATGGGCAAGGTGCGCCAGTGGCAACAGGAAGATGTCGACCGCCTCGTCGCCTTCCACTTCCACCAGCACGAGGCCCTCGATGGTCTGTCCCTCGGGGCTCATGAGCGTCACGGTGCTGTCGATGACGACGCGACCGCCCTGGGTGCCCACGTCGCTGGCCCTGGTGATGCGGAGCTCGTCCTGATCGTTGGCGACCACGAGCCGCGAAGGCTTCGATCCCTTGATCAGCTCGTAGATGTCATCGAGGACGAGTTCGCTCGCAAAGCCCAATGGCTCCCCCGAGTTTACCCCGCTCAGCACAAAGAACTCTTCGGCCCGGTAAACCGGCAACGCCTGCGTGGCGCGGAGTTTCTTTTGAAAATTCGGGGTCATAGCCGTCATGGTAATCCCAAACACACCGGAGCACAAACTTACGTGCCCGCCGGTTAAGGAAGCATTGCGGCGACAGAAGGGAGATGTCGCGGCGTTGTCGCGACGCGAGCAAGGTGCTACCTGCGCGCAAGCGAACAAAGGAGATCGAAATGGAGCTTGGCATAGGCGGGAAAAAGGCGCTGGTCTGCGCATCCTCGAAGGGGCTTGGCAAGGGATGTGCCCTCGCGCTCGCCGCAGAAGGTGTTGACCTCGTTGTAAATTCCCGCGGCGCCGAGGCGCTGGAGGCCACGGCAGAGGAGCTTCGCGCGCTCGGTGTCTCGGTCACAGCCATCGCCGCGGATGTCACGACCGAGGCAGGCCAGGCGAAACTCCTCGATGCGGCCGGTCCCCTCGATATCCTCGTCACCAATGCAGGCGGGCCACCGCCGGGCATGTGGCACGACTGGGACCGCGCGGATTTCATCAAGGCGCTCGATGCCAACATGTTGGCGCCCATCGCACTGATGAAGGCAGTGCTTCCCGCGATGATGGACAGGGGCTGGGGCCGGGTCGTGAACATCACGTCTCAGTCGGTGAAGGCCCCGATCCCGCAGCTGGGCCTGTCCAACGCCGCACGCACGGGCCTCACAGGCTATGTGGCGGGCACTGCGCGCCAGGTGGCCGAGAAGGGCGTGACGATCAACAACCTCCTGCCCGGCATCCATGCGACGGACCGGGCCGTGGCCCTCGATACCGGCGTCGTGAACGCCCAAGGGATCACCATGGACGAGGCCAAGACCCAGCGGCAGGCCACCATTCCCGCCCGGCGCTACGGTACCATCGAGGAGTTCGGCGCCGCCTGCGCGTTCCTGTGCTCCCAACATGCCGGTTTCATCGTGGGGCAGAACATCCTGCTCGACGGTGGCGGTACGAACGCCACGATCTGAGGACCGCCCGCCATGGCCGCGCCTCAAACCAGCCTGCGCGTGCCCCGGAGGCGCGGGTGCCAGAGCTAGAGATCAGCTCCCTGAGCCGCCGCTTCGGTGCGATGACGGCGCTCGACGGCGTGTCGCTCACCGTGGCGGAAGGCGCGGTGACGTGCCTTCTGGGCGCGTCGGGATGCGGTAAATCGACGACCTTGCGCATCGTGGCGGGGATCGAGACGGCTGATGGCGGTGACATCCGGCTCGGCGGCGCCTCCATTCTGGCGACCCCGCCCGAAGCCCGCGGCATCGGCCTCATGTTCCAGGACTTCGCGCTCTTTCCCCATCTCAGGGTGGGGGAGAACGTCGCCTACGGCTTGCGCGACAGACGCACGGCCCGGGCCCGGGTCGAAGGCCTTCTGGCGCGCGTCGGCCTCGGCACGCATATCGACAAGTACCCCCATGAGCTTTCGGGCGGCGAACAGCAGCGCGTCGCGCTCGCGCGGGCGATTGCCCCGAAGCCTGCAGTGATGCTCATGGACGAACCGTTTTCGGGCCTCGACGAGCGTCTGCGCGACACCGTGCGCGATGACACCCTCGCCGTCCTCAGGGAGGAGGGGACAGCGATCATCCTGGTGACCCACGACCCGATGGAGGCCATGCGTATGGCCGACGAGATCGCGCTCATGCGCGCCGGGCGCATCGTGCAGCGCGGCGCGCCTTACACGATGTTCAACGCGCCCGTTGACCTGGAAGCCGCGCGATTCTTTTCGGATGTGAATGTCCTGACGGGGCGGGTGGAGGGCGGGTTGGTCCAGTCTCCCTTCGGCCCCTTCCTCGCCCCGGGCCATACCGACGGGACGGTGCTCGATATCGCCATCCGTCCGCAGGATGTCGGCATCGACTTCCACCGCGCCCGTGGCGCGCCACGCTCGTCGGCGGCGGAGGGCTCGGTTGCAGAAGGAAGCGTCCGTCGGGCGCGGTTTCTGGGCCAGATCTCGGAGGTGGATTTCGACGTCGGTGACAGGACGATGCGGGCGACGGTTCCCGGCGTCTTTCTGCCGCCCGCCGGACGTCGCTTTCACCTGCGCATCCCGCGCCGCCACTGCCACCTCTTCCCGCGCAAGGGTGGCGCGCAGTAACCACGGGCGGCTAAGGCTGGCGCGCGATGAAGTCCTCAAGGCGCTTGCCTTCCTCCTCCACGAAGATCGACGGCAAGACCCGCAGCTTTGTGATGCGGTCCACGCGCAGGGTCTCGAAATCCGCGCTCTCCTCGCACCAGCCAGCCACGGTCCACACCCGCCCCCAGTAGTCGAGCTGCAGCGGCCGGATCACCAGGCTGCCGCGCCCTTCATACTCGATGCTGACCTTCTGGCGCGCGCGGATCGCGGCGCGCAGCGGCGGCATATGCGTAAATCCGTGCGCGACGTCCGCGAAGGGGTAGACCGCAAAGCCAAACCCCTTGGGCGCATCTGCCCGGCTTTCGGGGAGCACCGCGTCGATCTTGGCCGAAAGCGCGCGCGCGGCCGATTTCAGTTCCTCATCGCCGCCTTCGCCCACCACCGACAGCCCGAGGTGCAGCGCCTCAAGCTCCACCTGCGTGAGGTTCAACGGAGGCAGCGTCACCGCCGCGGTGATTTCATAGCCCAGCCCCCGCGTGCCTTCGACAGGGATCCCCGAGGCGGCGAGAACCTCCATGTCACGATAGACCGTCCGCAACGACACGCCGAGTTGTCGCGCGAGGTCCTCGGCCCGCACCCGGCGCCCGGCGCGCAGGATCTGGATAAGCTCGACAAGGCGGTCACTGCGGCCCATGGGCGGACATTCCGGCCCTCGCGGACCGCTCCTGACAGGATTTTGACATGAAAAGCGACAATGCGCGTGCTGCAGCGCAGCTTCAAGTCTTTTCGCGGGCCCGCCATGACCGTAGATACCGTATCTGACCTGAGACCGGGAGGCGCGCCGACGCGCCCATAAGGAGACACCTATGACCCCGATGTTCGTCACCAACATTCCGCCGGTGGGCTGGCTGCTCATCGCCGTTGTCGTCCTCGTCCTCTTTGGCCGCGGCAAGATCTCTTCGCTGATGGGTGAGGTCGGCAAGGGCATCACGTCCTTCAAGAAAGGCGTGAAAGAGGGCGCCGAAGAGCTCGAGCAAGCCGACGCCGAAGCCGCGCGCGACATCACGCCCGAAGAAGACAAAGACAAAGACAAGGCCTGAACGGGCCGCGGAGACTGGGCCCATGGGCTGGAGTGAGCTGATCCTCGTGGGCGTTGTGGCGCTCATCGTGGTGGGTCCCAAGGACCTGCCCGTGATGTTTCAGGCCCTGGGCAAGATGACCGCAAAGGTCCGCCGTATGGCGCGCGAATTCTCGTCGGCCATGAACGAGGCCGCCGATGCGTCCGGGGCCTCGGACATCGCAAAGGACCTCAAGGGCATGTCGAACCCGAAGAATTTCGGAATGGACGCCCTGAAGGATGCCGCAGACACGTTCGACAAGTGGGAACCGGGCAAACAGGCCAAGGCCATGGGCCCGGAAACTGCCAAGCTCGCCCAGGAGCGGGCCGAGGCCGCGCGCAAGATCCACGAAGCGACCAAGGCCAAGCAGGAGGCGCGCCGCGCCGCCGAAGCCGCTGAACCCGACGCAGAGCCCGACACCACAGAGGTGGCCAAGGCCGATGGGCCTGACCCGGCGGAGACCAAGGCATGAGCCAGACAGACGCCCCCTCGGACGGCATGGACGACGAGATCGAGGACAGCTCCGCGCCCCTCATTGAGCATCTCGCAGAGCTCCGCACCCGCCTCATCCGCGCCGCCATCGCGTTCGTGATCGCGATCTTCATCTGCTTTGCGGTCTGGAACCCGATCTTCAACTATCTCACGACCCCAATCTGCCAGGCGCTTGCCGAGCGCGGGCAGGAATGCGGGCTGATCCTGATCCGGCTGCAGGAAGGCTTCTTTGTCGCCATCCGGATATCGATCATGGGCGGCTTTGCGTTGGCCTTCCCGGTGATCTCCTACCAGCTCTGGCGCTTTGTCGCGCCGGGCCTCTACCGGTCGGAACGGTCGGCCTTCCTGCCGTTCCTGCTCGCCTCGCCCTTCATGTTCTTTCTGGGCGCGTCCTTTGCGTTCTACATCGTCATCCCGCTGGCCTTCGACTTCTTCCTGAACTTCCAGCAGATCGCGCCGGACACCGGCGCCGCCGTGGGCGAGCAGGTCGAGGCCGGCACGGCGGGCATCGCCTTCCAGGGCTCCGTCGCCGAGTACCTGTCACTCACGATCACTTTTATCATGGCCTTCGGCCTGTGCTTCCAGCTGCCTGTGCTTCTGACCTTGCTCGGCAAGGCCGGATTGGTGAGCGCGCGGGGCCTCGCAGCGGTGCGCAAATATGCGGTGGTTGCGATCCTCGTCCTCGCAGGCATCGTCACGCCGCCCGACATCATCACGCAGGTGATCCTCTTCGTGGCCGTCTACGGCCTCTATGAAGTCTCGATCCAGCTCGTCAAACGCATCGAGAAGAAGCGCGAGGCTGACCTCAAGGCGCAGGGCCTCTGGGACGAGGATATCCACGGCGAAGGCGCCTTTGCCGACGACGAAGACGACGCCAAGTGAACGACGACGCCCTCGGACGCATCGCCGAAGCGCTGGAGCGTCTTGCGCCGCCCCCGGCCACCGCGCCGGACTGGACGACCGCTGATGCCTTTGTCTGGCAGGCTGACCCGGATGCCGTGGTTCCGGTGGCCGAGGTCAACGCCGTCGATATTGCCCTTTTGGTCGGGGTCGACCGGGCGCGGGACACCCTTCTTACCAATACCCAACGCTTCGCGGCGGGGCAGGCGGCCAACAACGCCCTCCTTTGGGGCGCGCGGGGCATGGGCAAGTCGTCCCTCGTGAAAGCCGTGCATGGTGCGGTCGTGGCCTCGGGCCTGCCCCTCAAGATCGTGGAGATCCAGCGCGAGGATTTGCCATCCATCGGGCGCCTCCTTGACCTCTTGCGCGGTGCCGACGCCCGGTTCCTGCTCTTTTGCGATGACCTGTCCTTCAGCCACGACGACGCCCACTACAAGAGCCTCAAGGCCGTCCTCGATGGCGGCATTGCTGGGCGACCGGCGAACGTCGTCCTCTATGCGACGTCCAACCGTCGCCACCTCATGCCGCGGGATATGATCGAGAACGAGCGCGGCTCGGCGATCAATCCGGCAGAGGCGGTGGAGGAGAAAGTCTCGCTCTCCGATCGTTTCGGGCTCTGGCTCGGCTTTCACCCCTGCGGGCAGGACGATTACCTCGCCATGATCCGGGGCTATTGCGACGCCCATGGCGTGGAGATTGACGATGAGA
>JBCDGS010000014.1:0-67098 GCA_038751055.1 Pseudomonadota bacterium
AACTTGTTCGACATCGCCATAAGAAGAAGGCCCCTTAGACGGGACTGGATGTTTTCTTCCGTGATGTCGGCCTCATGACCATTGAAGATAGGGGCGAGGACCTAAGTCACAGCAGCGCGCGGACCGGCGATGGGGACCGTATCATACGACACGCCGAGGCGCGCGGCGATATCTTCCGCATCGCTGAGCGAGCCGACGGACGTGTATTCAGACGGCAGCATAACGCAGCGCACATTGTCTGCGCCCAGCGCATCCACGGCAATGGTTGCAACAATTGCGCTGTCGATACCGCCGGAAAGACCCAGAAGAACCTTGCTGAAGCCGGTCTTGCCCATGTAATCGCGCAGGGTTTCGACCATAACGCGGTAATCCTGCTCCCATGCGTCCGGGTGGGGCACCTTCGTGGCCTCGCCAATCACCCAGCCGGTATTTGTCTGTGTGAACTCAATCGTCTCAAGCGCCTCGTCAAAGACGGGCATACGGGCGGCCAGCGCCCCACCCGCGTTTAGCGCGAAAGAGCCGCCGTCAAAGCACTGGTCGTCCTGCGCGCCCACCATGTTTAGATAGACCAAGGGGAGCCCCGTCTCGGTCACGCGGGCCACCATGTGGTTCACACGCACATCGTATTTGTGCCGATGATAGGGGGAGCCGTTCGGGACGATCAGGATCTCTGCACCTGTCTCCGCCAACGCCTCGGAAACCTCTGCATGCCACGCATCTTCGCAAATGGGCGTCCCGATCCGAAGGCCATTTACCTCATAAGGTCCCTGAACCGGGCCGGGGGCATAGAGGCGCACTTCATCGAACACACCGTCGTTGGGCCGTTCGCGCTTGAGGACACGATGCACGATACTCCCGCCCTGCAGAATGAAGTAGCCATTGTAAAGAAGCCCGTCCTGCTGCACCGGGCCGCCGATTCCTATCGCCGGCCCATCGGCGCATGCCTGCGCGAGAGCGTCGATCTCTGCAATCGCAGCCGCTGCGAAGGCAGGCTTCATGATGAGATCCTGGGTCTGATATCCGGTAATGAACATCTCAGGCAACGCGATCATATCCGCCCTCGCGGCCCGCGCAGCTTTCCAGGCATCGCGTGCCTTGGCAGCATTGCCCGAGAGGTCACCCACCGTGGGGTTCAACTGCGCAAGCGTCAGGCGGAATGTGTGGGACATGGACAGGCTCCGGAACGGTGTCTCGCGCTGCTGATATAGGGCGGGCGAAGCCGGCGAAACCCCGCCGTTTGCCGCCCCTTTCACCATCACAATGGCATATATGGGTGTTGTGCGGTTGGGCCACCTCAATTAGCCTGCGCCCGCGGAAGTCTAGGCTCCGCCGACCCGAACCGGGGATCAACTTCG
This sequence comes from Pseudomonadota bacterium, assembly GCA_038751055.1. Taxonomy (GTDB): domain Bacteria; phylum Pseudomonadota; class Alphaproteobacteria; order Rhodobacterales; family Rhodobacteraceae; genus Shimia_B. The sequence goes on from JBCDGS010000014.1 coordinate 1,356, forward strand.
GGCAAGGGTGACGCGTCCACGCGCAAACCGGGGGTAAAAAGATGCAGTATTCATGGATCATCGGCGCCGTGGCGCTCGTTGCGGCCTCCACCGCGGCCGCTCAGGACCGTGCGACAAAGCAATATGACGACGGCGGGATCTACGAAGGCGAATTCAAGGGCGGTGTGCAGCACGGCCAGGGCACCTACACACTTCCGAACGGCTACCAGTACACCGGTGAATGGGTGGAGGGCGAAATCCGCGGTCAGGGCGAGGCCCGTTTCCCGAACGGATCCGTGTACGTCGGAGAGTTCGCGAAAGGCAAGCCAGCTGGTCAGGGCCTCATCACCTTCGCCGATGGCGGCACCTATGAGGGGAGCTGGGACGACGGCAAGATTTCCGGCGAGGGCATTGCGCTCTATGCCAATGGCGTGCGCTACGAGGGCGGCTTCCGCGCGGCCATGCACCATGGCCAAGGGACGATGACGACCCCTGCGGGATATGTCTACGCCGGTGATTGGGTCAACGGCGTCAAGGAGGGTAAGGGCAAGATCAACTATCCGGACGGCGCCATCTACGAAGGCGATATGCTGCGCGGTGTGCGCGACGGCGAAGGGACGCTCACCATGCCAGACGGGCTGATCTATGCGGGCCTTTGGGAAAACGGACAGATCAATGGGCAGGGCAAGCTGATCCAGCCCAACGGAGACATTTATGAGGGCGCGCTCGTGGCCGGCCGGCGCGAGGGCCAGGGCACGGTAACCTATGCCAACGGAGACACCTATACCGGGTCTTTCCGAGGCGACCTCCGTCATGGCCAGGGCACCTTTCGCGGAACCGACGGCTACGTCTATGTCGGGTCATGGGTCGACGGCCAGGTTGGTGGCACTGGTGAAGTGACCTACCCCGATGGCTCTGTCTACACCGGGCAGCTCGCCGAGGACGTCGCAAACGGCTTCGGCAAAATCACGTATCCGGACGGGTCCACTTACGAAGGCACCTGGAATGCAGGCGTCATCGAAGGTGAGGGCATCGCCACCTATTCGAACGGAGTGATCTACCAGGGCGGCTTCAAGGACGCCAAGAACCACGGCAAGGGCGTCATGACCTATGCTGATGGCTACCGCTACGACGGCGATTGGGTCGCTGGTCAGCGCGAAGGCAAAGGGGTCGCAACCTATGCGGACGGCACGGTCTATAGCGGCGGCTTCAAGGGTGGCCAGCGCCATGGCCAGGGCGAAATCGTCATGGCGGATGGATTCCGCTATGAAGGCCAGTGGAACCAAGGCGAAATAGATGGCTCCGGCATCGCGACCTACGCCAACGGAGATGTCTACGAAGGCATGTTCCGCAATGGACGTCGTCAGGGTGAAGGTACCATGCGCTATGCCAATGGCGACAGCGCCACCGGTACATGGGAAGACGGCGCCCTCAGCGACGCCCGCGAAATCGTCACCGGCGACGAGGCCGACGGCGCAAGCGACGGCTGAGGCACGTTACCACGGGACAGGTTCACCCTTCCAATCCCAAAAGGTCCCGCTCTCCGTCGCCTCGCACGCGATGAGGACATCAACGAGATGTCGGGCAGAGACGTCAGGTGAGAGCTTTTCGTGTCCGGTGAAACCCTCGGTGAAGGTCGTGTCCACAGTGCCGGGATGAAGCGCCAGGAGCCGGGCCTCAGGATGGGTGCGGCCCAGTTCGATGGCCGCGCCGTGGACGATCTGGTTCAGCGCGGCTTTCGCCGCCCGGTAAGAGTACCAGCCGCCCAGCCTGTTGTCCCCGATGGATCCGACCCGGGCAGAAAGTACGCCGCAAAAGCTCGGCCCTTGCCGGGGCAAAAGCTTTGGAAGATGTCGCAAAATCAGCGCCGGTCCGATCGCGTTGACCTGAAATTGGTCGGCCATGGCCTCAGCCGATAGGGCTTTGAGCGACCTCTCAGGCGGGTGCCCTGCCCCGTCGAGCTTTCCGGTCGCCACCAGAACGACGTCGAAGGGCCCAAGGGTGCTGAGCGTGCTCTCTACCAGCTCTGGGTCCGTAACATCAAAGCCATCTTCCTGGCGCGAGAGACGCACGACAGTGAGGCCACGGCCTTCAAGTTCGCGCGCAAGCGCCTGCCCAATGCCGCCAGAGGCGCCGATTACCAATGCTCTTTCCATCCATGCGGACATAGGACGACTGCGACATATTCCAGTCGAGGGGCCAGCCCCTCGAGCTCCCCGGAGTATTTGTGAACGAAAGAAAGGAGCAAATGCGCAGTGTCTTGGGCCGCGGCGTCTTGCCAGAGGCACTTTCCGGACCACCTCAGTACCATGCGGTGGATGTTTTTGATCCTTTTATCCCTGCCCTTCCAGGCAACGGCCCTGGAGCTTTTTCACCGCGATACGCTGGAGCTCCGTGGACCGTCATCGCTCGAGTTCGACACGTTGCTCTGTGGAGTCTGGATTGCCAACGAGGGTCGCGAAGTCGCGTTTATGGACCCGTCGGGTGCGATCACGCGGCGCTTTGAGACGGCCCTTTTCACGGCAAAGTCCCTTACGCTCACCGATGAAGGCGTGCTGATTTCAGATGGAACGGGACGGTTTGAGGTGCGCTCACGTGAGGGTGAGCAAATCACGGCGCCCTACCGGATGCCCGGCAACATTTGGGATGTGGAAGGTATCATCGCGCGCGACGGAGGTGGCCTCGTTCTGACGCAAGACGCCGATGCGCGGGTCTGGGAAATCGACGCCGCAGGAAGAGAGATCTGGGCCATCGAGGGCTTCCAGATGACGCCGCCGATGGTGGAACCGCAAGGCATTGCCTATGACCGACGGACAGGCGCGCTGTATGTGGTGGACGATCAGGAAGGATCGAACTCGCTCTTTGAATTCGCTCCGGACGGGACGTTGCTCGCTACTGTTTCGCTGAGCGAGTGGGGCCGGGATCCCGAAGGCATTGCCATCCAGGCAGATACCGGGACCATGTGGATCGGCTTTGACGACGGGGGCGCACTGGTAACATTCGACTACCTGCCGACGCTCCGGGACAGAGCGCCGGAGGCCAGAGCAGACGCCTGCGCCCTTTTCTGAAAATCCCTCTTCACAAGCCCTGCCTCCCATGTAAGGTGCCGCGCATGTCGATTGCGTCGCATAGCGCCGCCCTTCTGGGCCTTCTCCTTAGCCGCTCCTGAGCGTGCCATACGGCGCGACCGCTCAGGAGAGACCAGCGCCGGCCAAGAGAAACCCAGACACAAAGCCAGACCCATGACGAACACAGACAGAGTTGTCATTTTTGACACAACCCTGCGCGACGGGGAGCAGTCCCCCGGCGCAACCATGACCCATGACGAAAAGCTCGAGATCGCCGAGAGCTCGACGAGATGGGGGTCGACATCATCGAAGCCGGATTTCCGATCGCCTCCGAAGGTGACTTCGCGGCCGTGAGTGAGATCGCGGAACGCTCCAAGAATGCCACGATCTGCGGGCTCGCACGCGCGAATTTCAAGGATATCGACCGGTGTTGGGAAGCCGTGAAGCACGCAGGCAGCCCCCGCATCCACACGTTTATCGGCACCTCACCGCTGCATCGCGCGATCCCAAATCTTTCGCGGGACGACATGGCAGAGAAAATCCATGAAACGGTGACCCATGCCCGCAACCTCTGCGACAACGTGCAGTGGTCGCCCATGGATGCCACGCGCACCGAATGGGACTACCTCAAACGGGTTGTGGAGATTGCCATCGCCGCAGGCGCAACAACGATCAACATCCCGGACACGGTGGGCTACACCGCCCCGGTGGAAAGCGCGGACCTGATCCGCCGCCTCATCGCGGAATGCGATGGCGGAAGCGACGTGATCTTCGCCACGCATTGTCACAACGATCTGGGCATGGCGACGGCGAACTCCCTTGCTGCCGTCGAAGGCGGAGCACGACAGATCGAGTGTACGATCAATGGCTTGGGAGAGCGCGCCGGGAATACGGCCCTTGAAGAGGTTGTCATGGCTTTGCGCACACGCTCTGACATCATGCCCTTCCATACCGGCGTTGACACCACCAGGATCATGGCCGTGTCGCGCCGTGTGGCCTCCGCGGCAGGGTTCCCGGTGCAGTTCAACAAGGCCATCGTCGGCAAGAACGCCTTTGCGCATGAAAGTGGCATCCATCAGGATGGCATGCTCAAGAACCGCGAAAACTTCGAGATCATGAAACCCGAGGATATCGGGCTCTCGGGAACGTCGCTGCCACTGGGCAAGCATTCCGGGCGCGCTGCGCTCCGCGACAAGATGGAAAAGCTGGGATACCCGATGGAGGCCAACCAGCTCGCTGATCTTTTCGTGCGCTTCAAGGACCTCGCAGATCGCAAGAAAGAGGTCGAAGACGACGACCTTGTTGCTCTGATGAAAGATGAGATTGCCGAGGATCAGAACGAGTTCATGCAGATCCGGTCGCTCAAGGTCGTGTGCGGAACCGAAGGGCCCCAGCAGGCGGACCTCTTGATGACGATTGAGGGTGCGGAGAAATCCGCGACGGCAACGGGCGACGGTCCTGTAGACGCAACGTTCAACGCGGTGAAGTCACTCTTCGACCACGGAGCCCGGCTGGATCTCTATCAGGTTCATGCGGTCACCCAGGGCACCGACGCGCAGGCCACGGTCAGCGTCCGTATGATCGACGCGGAGGGGCGCGTCGCTACCGGCCAATCCGCTGACACGGATACGGTGGTTGCCTCGGCCAAGGCGTACGTCAACGCACTCAACCGGCTTATCGCGCGGCGGCAGCGAGAAGGGTCAGACGCGAAAATGGTTAGCTACAAGGACGCGGGCTAGCGTGGCCCTCTTTCACCCGGATAACCACCGCCGTGACGCCCGAACGCAACGAATCTACGCGATTTCAGAGGTAATCGGCACGGCGATGGATTTTCTGGCGGCGACACTTTTCCTCGTCGGGTCGATCATGCTCTTTGACGAGAGGTGGTCGACCGTTTCGGCGTGGCTCTTTGTCATCGGCTCTGGCTTCTTCGCACTAAGGCCAACCGTTAAGCTGGTGCGCGAGCTGCTTTATCTCCGCCAGGGGGATTTTGAGGACGTGACAAAGGGCTGAGCCCGCCCGGGCGCCGCACGGCACCCTTTCGCCGCAGGTCAAAGCGACCCTTTCACCTCGCGAACCCTCGCTTTATAAGCCCTCAACGCGCTTGGGGAGTCGTAAGCCTCCGTCTGCTGCGCCACTGGGGTTAATATAAAGAATACGGGCAAAGGTGACGGGCATGGCGGGTTTTGGCAGCCTCTTTTCGTCGGATATGGCGATTGATCTCGGGACGGCGAACACACTTGTCTACGTCAAGGGCAAGGGCGTGATCCTGAATGAGCCGTCAGTGGTGGCCTATCAAGTGAAGGACGGCGTGAAAAAGCCGCTCGCATTCGGAGAGGATGCCAAGCTTATGCTTGGCCGCACGCCGGGTTCGATCCAAGCGATCCGACCGATGCGGGACGGGGTCATTGCCGATTTCGACGTGGCCGAAGAGATGATCAAGCACTTCATCCGCAAGGTTCACCGCCGCACGACATTTACGAAGCCCAAGATCATCGTTTGTGTCCCGCACGGGGCCACCCCGGTCGAAAAGCGCGCCATCCGGCAATCTGTCCTGTCTGCAGGTGCCCGCCGCGCTGGTCTGATTGCGGAACCGATCGCCGCCGCCATTGGCGCGGGCATGCCGATCACGGACCCGACAGGCTCTATGGTCGTCGACATCGGGGGCGGAACGACGGAAGTGGCCGTTCTGGCGCTCGCCGACATCGTTTACGCTCGGTCCGTACGGGTGGGCGGCGACCGGATGGACGAGGCAGTCATCTCGTACCTGAGACGGCAACATAACCTCCTCATCGGGGAAGCGACTGCAGAGCGCATCAAGACATCGCTCGGCACGGCACGGATGCCCGATGACGGGCGGGGCTCGTCGATGCCGATCCGGGGACGAGACCTGCTGAACGGCGTCCCGAAGGAAGCTGAAATCACTCAGGCCATGGTCGCAGAGGCCCTCGCGGAACCCGTGCAACAGATCTGCGAGGCCGTCATGACGGCGCTTGAGGCGACACCGCCTGACCTCGCTGCGGATATCGTGGACCGGGGCGTGATGCTCACGGGCGGCGGCGCACTTTTGGGCGAGCTCGACCTGGCGCTGCGCGAACAGACCGGTCTTGCTGTCTCCGTTGCCGATGAAAGCCTGAATTGTGTGGCCCTCGGCACCGGCAAGACGCTAGAATATGAAAAGCAGTTGCTCCACGTCATTGATTACGACAGCTGAGCCCACCGCCACATGACACCCCGCGTGAGGGAACGATATGGCCAAGGAACGTCACAGCACCGAAGAGTTTACTGGACCGGTCCGGCGCCTTCTGGTGGCCGTCTTGGCACTCTTCCTCATTGCCGTGTTCATCCTCTGGCGGATCGATAGCCCGCGCGTAGAGCGCTTTCGCACCGAAGTGACCGACACGCTGGTGCCGAACGTCGACTGGGCCATGGCGCCCATTACGGGCATGGCGGATCTGGCCTCTGATTTCCGATCCTACCAGCGGATCTACGACCAGAACCAGGAGCTCAAGCGCGAGCTGCAGCAGATGAAGGCATGGAAGGAAGCGGCGCTCCAACTCGAGCAGGAGAACGCGCGACTTCTCGACCTCAACAAGGTGCGCCTCGACCCGAAATTCACCCATGTGACCGGGGTCGTCCTCGCGGATTCAGGCTCTCCGTTTCGGCAGTCCGTTTTGATCAATGTGGGCGACCGAGATGGTATCCTCGATGGCTGGGCGACGATGGACGGGCTGGGCCTCGTGGGTCGCATCAGCGGCGTCGGCACGAAAACGAGCCGCGTGATCCTGCTGACGGATGCCTCATCGCGCGTGCCGGTGACGATCCAGCCTGCAGGCGTACGCGCGATACTTGCCGGCGACAACTCTGCCCGGCCCCTTCTTGATCTGGTGGAAAACGTGGATGCCTTGCGTCCCGGAGACCGCGTCTTCAGTTCCGGAGACGGTCAGGTCTTCCCTGCGGACATCCTTGTGGGCGAGGTGGTGCAGGACGCCGACAGGCGGCTACGCGTGCGCCTGGTTGCCGACTATGAGAGGTTGGAGTTCCTGCGCGTCATTCGCACCCACGATCTGGAGGCGATTACGGATCCCGGCGCGCTGATCGCACCGCCTCTCGGCCCGGAAATCACCGCGGACGCTTCCGATGGGTAGCGCCGCAACGAGCTATGTCTGGGGGATGCGGGGGGCCTATGCTGGGATCGGACTTTTCCTGCTTTTCCTGCAGCTCTTGCCGCTGGAGACCGCGCCGCGCGGTTGGGTGGGACCGGATTTTCTGCTGGCACTCACCTTCGTTTGGGTCGCGAGGCGGCCCGATCTTGCTCCCGTCACCCTCGTCGCTGCCATGTTTCTTTTGGCGGATCTCCTGCTCCAGCGTCCGCCGGGTCTATGGGCTGCTCTGGCGCTCATCACGACGGAGCTCGTCCGGATCAGAGCCAATGATTTTCGCGACATGATCTTTCCCGTAGAATGGGCCGTCATCTCGGCGTTCACGCTGGGCTTTTATGTCGTGTTCATGGTCGTCTGGTCGGTGGCGATGACCTATGACATCTCCTTTGGAATGCTGATCGTACAGGCGATCCTGACCATCCTCGCCTATCCAGCTGTCGCTGCGGCCTCGTCGATGTTCCTGGGCGTGACCAAGGCAGCGCCAGGGCAGACGGACGCCCAGGGGCGCAAGCTATGAAAGCATCCCCCAAAGATATTGAGGCCTCCCACCGCCGGGTCAGCCGTCGCGGGCTCATAGTTGGCGGGGTGCAGGTCGCACTCATTGGCGCTCTGGGCTGGCGGATGCGGTACCTCCAGCTTGATCAGGCTGAGGAATTCAGACTGCTCGCCGAAGAAAACCGCGTCAACGTGCGGCTGCTGCCTCCCCCAAGGGGGATGGTCTTCGACGCAGAAGGGCGCATCATCGCGGAGAATGAGCAGAATTACCGCGTGGTCATCGTCCGCGAGGACGCGGGCGACGTGGATGCCGCCCTCGCGGAGCTCTCTCGCCTCGTGAACCTGACGCACGAGGAGGTAAACGAAGCGCGCGAGGACATCTTGGCACGTCCACCCTTCGTACCTGTGACGATTGCCGACCGGCTCAGCTGGGAGGACATCGCGAAAGTGTCCGCAAATGCGCCTGCCCTGCCCGGCATCCACGCCGATTACGGCCTCTCGCGCCACTACCCGCGTGGCGCCGATTTCGCCCATGTTATTGGCTATGTCGGCCCCGTATCGGACTACGATCTATCGCGGATCGACGATCAGGACCCGCTTCTGCAAATCCCGCGCTTCCAGATCGGAAAGACCGGTGTCGAGAACAAGCTAGAGCGTGATCTGCGAGGTCGCGCAGGCTCCCGCAAGATCGAGGTGAACGCCGTGGGCCGCGTCATGCGCGAGCTGGCACGCGAGGAAGGTACACCCGGTCGGGATGTGCAGCTTACCATCGACTCGCGTCTTCAGAACTACGTGCAGGCGCGCCTCGGCCAAGAGAGCGCGAGTGCGGTTGTGATCGACTGCGAGAATGGCGATCTCAAGGCCATCGGCTCGGCCCCGGCCTTCGACCCGAACCTCTTCGTGCGCGGTATTTCCGTTTCAGACTACCGGGCCCTGAACGAGAACAAGTATCGCCCGCTCAGGAACAAGGCGGTGCAGGATCACTATCCGCCGGGCTCAACGTTCAAGATGGTCACAGCCATCGCCGCGCTTGAGAACGGAGACGTGTCGCCAGGCGAAACAGTCTGGTGCGGCGGTCACACCGAGGTCTCCGGCCTGCGTTTCCACTGCTGGAAGCGGGGCGGGCACGGCTGGGTCGATCTCAAGAAAAGCCTGCGGGAGAGCTGCGATCTTTACTACTACGACATTGCACAGCGCACCGGCATTGACCGCATCGCCGAAACCGCACGGGCGCTGGGTATCGGGGTGCAGTTCGACCTGCCCATGAATGCCGTTGCGGACGGCCTGGCACCGGACAAGGCGTGGAAAGCACGTAGCCAGGGCGCAGAATGGCGGATCGGCGACACGGTGAACGCATCGATCGGACAGGGCTATGTCCTCGCCTCACCCCTGCAACTCGCGGTGATGTGCGCGCGCATCGCCACGGGGCGCTCTGTTACTCCGCGTATCATCGCGAGCAAGGATGGCGTCGCAGAACCGTCAGGGGCGGGCGACCCCCTCGGCTTCAGTGCAGAGCATCTGCGTCTGATCCGGGAAGCGATGTATGAAGTCACTAATGACCGGAAGGGGACGGCGTATGGCTCCCGCGTGATCGCGGACGACTTCCGTATCGCGGGCAAGACGGGCACGACTCAGGTCCGACGCATCACCGCAGAAGAGCGCGCGCGCGGCATCACGAAGAACGAAGATCGCATTTGGGAGCACCGGGACCATGCGCTCTATGTGAGCTTCGCACCCTTCGACAATCCCCGCTATGCCGTCGCCGTCGTCGTGGAGCATGGCGGTTCGGGTTCCCGCGCCGCAGCACCGGTGGCACGTGATATCCTTCTGCAGGCGCTCTATGACGGGACGCCGCCAGTCTCTGCCTATCCTGCCAAAGATCGAGACCGGATTTCGACCCAGCAGGAAGAGCTCGAGCTTTGGGACGGTACCGAAGAGCGCCGTCCCACGAGGGATCAGGCATGAGGCAGCGGCGATGAGCTATCTAGAGTATCGTCTTCAGACTGTTCCTGCCGGGTTTCGCAAGATCCTGGCGATGAACTGGCCCGTGGTCCTTTTGATCTTTGCGATCTCCGGCGTGGGCTTTCTCATGCTCTACTCGGTTGCAGGCGGCAACCTGGGCCGCTGGGCAGAGCCCCAGATGCAGCGCTTTGCGATGGGCCTCACAGGAATGTTCATCATCGCGATGGTGCCGATCTGGTTCTGGCGCAACATGTCGGCATTGGCTTACCTGTTGTCTCTTGTCCTGCTTCTGGTCGTGGAAGTGGCCGGCGTGACAGGTATGGGTGCCCAGCGCTGGATCGACCTTGGCTTTATGCGCCTTCAGCCTTCCGAGCTGATGAAGATCACCATGGTGATGTTTCTTGCCGCCTATTACGATTGGTTGCCTTTGGAAAAAACCTCACGCCCGCTCTGGGTGCTGGTCCCGGTGATCCTGATCCTCGTGCCGGTCTATCTTGTCCTGCGGCAACCGGACCTCGGCACCTCACTCCTGCTCATGGCCGGGGGCGGCACGGTGATGTTCATCGCGGGCGTGCATTGGGCCTACTTTGCCAGCGTGATCGGCGGCGGCGTGGCTCTCGTCGTTGCGGTGTTTCAGTCGCGGGGGACCGATTGGCAGCTCCTTGCAAATTACCAGTATCGCCGCATCGATACGTTCCTTGATCCAAGCCAGGATCCCCTCGGAGCCGGATATCATATTACCCAGGCCAAGATTGCACTCGGCTCTGGTGGATGGACGGGACGTGGTTTCATGCAGGGGACGCAGTCGCGCCTTAATTTCCTTCCCGAAAAGCACACGGATTTTATCTTTACCACGCTGGCGGAGGAGTTCGGCTTTATCGGCGCGTTTTCCCTCCTCCTCCTCTATGCGCTCCTTATCGGGTTCTGTGTGGTCTCTGCCCTCGCCAACAAGGATCGCTATTCTTCGCTGCTGATTTTCGGAATTGCGGCGACATTCTTCTTCTTTTTCGCGGTGAATATGGCCATGGTCATGGGCCTTGCCCCTGTGGTCGGGGTTCCGCTACCACTGGTCAGCTACGGCGGCTCTGCAATGCTGGTTTTGCTTTGCGCATTCGGGCTTATGCAGTCGGCGCATGTTCACCGGCCGCGATGATGGGCTGCACTGAATGCTAAACGTCTTGTTCGCGGCTCGCGAGGAAAAGTGGGAGGATTACGAGGTCACCCTGAACCATGCGCTGGCGCGCGCGGGGATCACCGCGCAGCTCGCGACCGACTTCCCCCCGGAGGAGGTCGACTACATCGTTTATGCGCCCAATTCCTCAGTCCAGGACTTCACGCCTTACACCCGCCTCAAGGCTGTCTTGAACCTCTGGGCTGGAGTTGAGTCCGTGGTCAACAATTCCACGCTCAAGGTACCGCTGACACGCATGGCCGATGAAGGCATGACCGCCGGAATGGTGGACTACGTCGTGGCCCACGTCATGCGCTACCATGTGGGCCTCGATGCCCATGTGGTGAACCCGGAGCGCATTTGGAACGACACGCCCCCGCCCCTTGCCCGCCATCGCGCAGTGGGCTTTCTGGGGATCGGCGCCCTTGGCGCGGCCTGTGCACAGGCTTTGGCCGGGCTGGGCTTCGACGTGCATGGATGGAGCAGATCGCAAAAGTCGCTGGCTGGCATCACCTGCCACTCCGGGTCGCGGGGCCTCAGAGAGGTTCTCAGTTCTTCCGAAATTCTTGTTCTGTTGCTGCCTTACACGCCGCAAACGGAAAACACACTTAACGCCGACACACTGGCCCTTTTGCCCACTGGCGCGAAGATCATAAATCCGGGGCGTGGACCTCTTATAGACGATGCGGCGCTCCTGGCCGCGTTGGACAGCGGGCAGGTCGGCGCAGCGACCCTCGATGTTTTTCGGCAGGAGCCTCTTCCGAAGGATCATCCGTTCTGGTCGCATCCCAAGGTCACGGTAACGCCGCATATTGCATCCACCACACGCCCCGACCTCGCCTCAGAGCGGGTGGCCCAGAACATCCGGCTGAGCGAAGCAGGGCAGCCCATGCTTGACGTCGTGGACAGGCGCGCAGGCTACTGAACGCCTCTCACTCACCTGAGTTTTGGTGGATTGTCCGGATCGGATCCCGGTGGCGGGCGCTCTTCCCGGACGTCTTGCGGTTGTGGCAGGTCAAATCGAAGCGCAACGCGCGCGAGCTGGGCCGAGACCGCGTCCGTGGCGCGCACAAAGGTCACGTCCAGCTGGCCCGCATCCAGCCCGGAGAAAACGAGGGCTTCGCTCGCCGCTTGACTGAGCGCCGTCTCCGCTCCGGGCGCGGGGTCCACGAACGCCAAAACATGGCCCATTGTGTCGTCTTCATATCTTGCGCGGGCCAGAAATGCAGCGTCCGCGGCCGCCCCCATAAGCGCGAGCTTCGCATCAAGGGCGGTGAGGAGCATTTCCGGCAAGGCACCGGGTGCCGAAAGCTCACGGATGCGGAGGTTTTCGTCTCTCGGACCCTGACTGAGCGTGTCCGCAAGCCACTGCAGCGCTTCGGTCGGCAGCAGATAGGCGGATGGGGCGACATCGAGGTTGAGGCCAAGCCCCAAGCCGCGCTCCGCAAGCATCCCCGCGAGGATACGCCCGGACATCGCCACATAGGGTGCCGCCCCCTCCGCGAAGGCCGACAGCCTGTCAGCGCGATCAAAGGCAAGCACATATGGCCCCTCTTCGAGCTCAAAGAGTAACGGGCGGACGTCCTCCTCTTCCGGCTCTTTCTCGAGAAGGACAAAAAGCTCGGCATCTGCCACGCGCTCGTAGAACCGGAGGCGGTCGGCGTTATCGTCACTGGCGTCCATGGTCGCGAAGGCCGCATCTATAGGCGTGAGTTCGGTCACAGGATTGCCTTCAGGCTGGTTTTCAGAACGGGGAGAAGCTCTGCCCCGAACCACGGGTTTGATGCAAGCCAATGGTTGTTGCGCCACGACGGGTGCGGCAATGGAAAGATGGCGGGCGCATGGGTGCGCCAGTCCGCAACGGTCTGCGTGACGCTTTTCGTGCCCAGATGCCATGTCTGTGCTGCGCCGCCCACAAGCAGGGTACAGCAGATGCTAGGCAGCGCCTCCATCACCGCCGCCCGCCAGGTCTTCGCGCAAAGCGCCGGCGGCGGCAAGTCCGCGCCTTTGGCGGTATACCCTGGAAAGCAAAACGCCATGGGAACGATGGCGATCCGGCTCTTGTCATAGAAGGTTGCCTCATCGACCCCCATCCAGGCGCGCAGGCGATCCCCTGATGGGTCAGTGAACGGCTTGCCGGATTTGTGCACGCGCGCGCCCGGCGCCTGACCCGCGACAAGGATGCGCGCGCCGGGCTGAAACCACGTCACTGGGCGCGGCAGATGCCCTGTCGCCGTCGCAGCGAAGCGGGGCGCACAGAGCCGGCAGTTTTGAATTTCACGCGCAATTTCCACGCCACTAAGCTTGTCTGCCAGAAACGGCCTGGCAAGGGCCTTGCATCGATTTTATATTTCTATAATAATAGAATCATGGAAATGAATGATATCTCTGATGCGCGCCTTGCAAAAGTCGCTTCGACCTTCGCAGCACTTGGATCTGAACAGCGCCTGATGGTCCTTCGCGTCCTTGTAAGGGCCGGCGACAGCGGGCTTTCGATCGGCGAGCTGGGGGAGCGAAGTGGCGTGACAGGCTCGACTCTCACGCACCACATGAAGATCCTCGCCCAAGCGGGACTTGTGCGGCAGGAAAAGCAGGGACGATCCATCATCTGTGCAGCAGTGGCCTATGACGAGGTCCGGGCGCTTAGCGAGTATCTTCTGTCGGAATGCTGCGCCGACAGCGCTTCAGGAGGGCACGACCATGGCTGATCTCACGCAAAATCTGCCAAAGCTTCGCGATGTCCCGAAAGGCTGGCTGGCAAGCGTCCTCCTTCTGGGTGCTTTGGCAGTGTTCGACCCCGGGCAATTGCCAGATACGATCCTCTTTACGGCCAAGGCATTGGCGGGCACCGGTCCGTTCATCCTCCTTGCTGTCGCGGCCGTGGCGTATGTCAAAGCCACGGGTGCAGAGGCGCTTCTGGCCGAAGCCTTCAAGGGAAATCAGGTGCGCATGATCGTGCTTGCGTCGCTCCTTGGCGGGTTGTCACCGTTCTGCTCTTGCGAGGTCATCCCCTTTGTCGCTGGGCTGCTAGCCGTGGGCGCGCCCCTATCTGCCGTCATGGCGTTTTGGTTGGCGTCCCCTCTCATGGACCCCGCGATGTTTACGATCACCGCCGGAGCAATCTCTCTCGAGTTTGCGGCTTTGAAGGCGGTGGCTGCTATCGCGCTTGGCGCGGCTGGCGGCTTCACGACGATGTTGTTCATGCGCTCGCCCGTTTTTGCCGATCCCCTGCGGGACAGTCTGCCGACCCGCGGCTGCGGCTGCGGACCCGCACCGTTTTCCGGCAAGCCCGCCTGGGCATTCTGGAAAGAGGCCCCGCGCCGAGACGTATTCCGCGCCACTGCCATCGAAAACGGGCTCTTTCTCCTCAAGTGGCTCACGCTCGCCTACCTGATTGAAAGCGTGATGCTCACCTATGTTCCGGCAGAGAGCATCGCGGGATTTCTTGGCGGAGAAGGCCCCGGCCCGGTTGTACTTGGCGCCTTGATCGGCGGGCCTGCATACCTCAACGGCTATGCGGCTGTGCCCCTCGTGGGTGAGCTGATGAACCAAGGTATGGCGCCTGGGGCTGCCATGGCATTCATCATCGCCGGCGGCGTGAGCTGTATTCCTGCGGCCGTGGCGGTATGGCCTCTGGTCAAACCCCGGGTTTTCGCAGCCTACATTGCCTATGGCGTCATCGGCGCAATGCTTGCAGGCTTTGCCGTGAATGCGATCTTGTGAACGGCGGCGGCATCACCGCTGGCATGCGTCAAGGTGCGCGCGCTGACGTGTCGCATACATATGTATGCAGACCCATTGAACTGATGCGCCCCATCCCATAGACCCCCGGCAACATCCGCAAAGGGGGATCACGCGATGACCCGCGTCTGGAACTTTGTGTCCAACTACTCGCTGCTGCTCATTGCCGGAGCGCTGATCGCGCTTGTCTGGGCCAACGTCCACTACGACAGTTACTACAGCTTCGTTGAATTTAAGATCTGGGATCATGCCCCTATCGGCCACTACCACCACGGCCACCGAACGCTGACATTGCACTACCTGGTCAACGACATCCTGATGGCCTTTTTCTTCGCAATCGCGGCAAAGGAAGTCTGGGAAGCCGTGATCCTCAAGAACGGATCCCTGCGCGGCAAGAAGGCTGCGACGCCCCTTTTCGCGACGGCCGGGGGCATGTTCGGCCCCATCGCCGTCTATCTCGGCCTCGCCGCGCTTTTGGGCTCGGACACGTATGACGCCGTCGCCAATGGCTGGGCCGTTCCCACCGCCACCGACATCGCATTTTCCTACCTCGTGGGTCGCCTCGTCTTCGGCGCCGGGCATCCTGCCGTGCGATTTCTGCTGCTCCTCGCCATCGCCGACGATGCAGCAGGCCTTATCATCCTCGCTGTGTTTTACCCGTCTGGCGACCTTGCCCCAGTCTGGCTGTTGCTATCCGTCTTTGCCGCGGTCGGTGTTTTCGTCCTCGCGAACTGGCTGCCGCGGCGGATGGATCGGGGCAAGCAGGACCGCCCGAACTCAACCTGGGTACGCAAGACCCTGCGCTTCTGGCCCTACCTTATCGCCGCATGCCTGAGCTGGTACGGCTTTATGATGAGCGGCCTCCACCCTGCTCTGGGCCTTCTTCCGATCGTGCCCACGATCCCGCATGCAGACCGTGACTTCGGGATCTTCGCGATGGCAGAGACGCACATGACTGACCTGCTCAATCAGATCGAGCACGCGCTCAAAGCGCCGGTAGAAGTCATCTTGTTCTTCTTCGGCCTGTGCAACGCTGGCGTCCAGTTCTCGTCCATGGGCGATGCGACCTGGCTTGTGCTCGCCGGGCTTATCGTGGGTAAACCCGTCGGCATCCTCCTTTTCGGCTGGGTCGCTGCACGACCAATGGGCCTCGGCATCCCGGAGGGCATGCGCATCCTTGACCTCATCGTCATAGGCTTCGTGGCCGCCATCGGCTTTACCGTTTCCCTCTTCGTGGCCGCCGTGGCCTTCGAGGCAGGTCCGGTTCAGGATGCCGCCAAGATGGGTGCTCTTTTCTCCTTCGGCGCCGCGATCCTGTCGATCATCGCAGGCAAGGCCCTGCGGGTCCAAAAGCAGGAAATCGAGCGGATGCCGGAGCCGGTCGCCGCCGAGTAATACGTTGGGGCCGCCTGCCTGCGCGCGGGCGGCTTCCAAACATCCGCATTTTTGCCTCAATTGATTGTTAGTTCACCGTTAATCTTGCCATTATAGGTGGGAGGCGTCTTGAGGACGTCTTAAGAACCTCTCGGCTAAGAGTGGCAATATCGGCCAAGGGGCATGCCGGGGAGCGACAATGCTCGAGTTTGTGAACGTATCGAAGTCCTTCTGGACGGGAAAGCAGCGGAAGGTGATCCTTGATCGCGCGTCTTTCCGTGTGGAGCTTGGACATTCACTTGGCATCCTGGCACCGAACGGTACGGGCAAGACGACCGTGATCAACATGATGGCCGGGCTTGAGAAGCCGGATGAGGGGGCGATTTATCGCAACTGCAATATCTCGTTCCCGTTGGGTTTCATGGGCGGCGTGGTGACCAAACACACCGCCGTTGAAAACAGCCGCTACATCGCGCGGCTTTACGGGCTGGACCCCGATTATGTAGAAGCGTTCTGCCGCTGGATGTGCGGGATCGAGGAATACTTCGACATGCCGGTCGGAACCTATTCGGCGGGCATGCGGGCCCGGTTTACGTTCGCTCTCCTCCTCGCCCTCGACTTCGACATGTACCTCATCGACGAAGGCATGCCGCAGACCACGGACACGGCGTTCAACAAAAAGGCCGGTGCCGTGCTAAAGGAACGGTTGGAGACCACCACCGTCATCATCGTTTCGCACCAGGCCGAGACGCTTGAAAAGTTCGCCCGGTCGGCCGCCGTGCTCATCGATGGGCAGTTTGTAATGTTTGACACTCTGGAAGAGGCAAAGCAGCTTTATGACTACCAAACCCAGAGCCTCTAAGTTTCGCATCAAGCGAAGCGCCCCCGCGCCTCGGCAATCGGATGCGTCCGCTCCCTCGGAGGAGGGCAAGACCATCGTACGCCGTCCGGTGCCCCTGAAGCTACAGGACGACAACGCCACCGCGCAGGCTGGGCAACCATCGGTTCAGGACAGACTTCGCAGCCAGATCCAGGCCGCTCAGCAATCATCGCAACCAAGGGCGCGGACAGGGCAGATCTCGTCAGCCAACGAAGTGCGCGGCGAGACAAACATCGATGCCATCCGCAAGGAGGGTTTGACAGGCCGCCAGCTTCGAATGGCCCGCCGCGTCGCCCAAAAGAACGGTATTGCGGCCACCTCGGACTTCGAGGCCGTGAAGCTTCTCCGTGAAAAGGGGATCGACCCGTTTGCTGCGTCCGGCGCGCTCGAGCTTGTGATCCCGAACACCGGCGACACGCAGCTCATCCCGGGCGACAACGTGCAGCTTCCGCAGACCGTCCCTCAGGGCAAGCCGCCGGCCGTCGAACGCGCCCCAGCAGAGCAGCGCGCAGACGCAATCTTGTCCATCCAGCGAGACATCGCGAGTCGCCGCCGCAAGAAAATGACGCTGCTGTTTACACGGCTGGCGATCTTCGTGGGCCTGCCAACGCTTGTCATGGGCTACTATTTCGCTGTCATGGCGACGCCGCTCTTTGCCACGAAAAGCGCGTTCCTTATTCAGCAGAATGAAAGCTCCACAGGCGCGGGCGGTGGGCTTGCCGGCATGTTCGGTACAAACCAGCTCGCCACTGTGCAGGATTCGATCGCGGTGCAAGGCTACCTGTCGTCGCGAGAGGCGATGTTGCGTCTCGATGAAGAACTCGGCTTCAAGAGCCACTTCCAGAACGAAGACTTCGACGCGATCACGCGCTTGGCGGAAGACGCCTCGAACGAAGAAGCCTACAAGATCTACCAGAAGAACGTGAAAATTGGCTATGACCCCACCGAGGGCATCATTGATATGGAGGTGATCGCCGCCTCGCCGGAGGCCAGCCAGGCCTTCTCGAACGCATTGATCGCTTATGCGGAAGGGCAAGTATCTGACCTGTCTTTGCGGTTGCGCAATGACCAGATGCGCGGCGCCCGCGAAAGCTTTGCCGAAGCCGAAATCAAACGCCAGGAAGCCGCCGAGCGGCTCGTGAGCCTCCAGACCGAGCTTCAGACCGTTGACGCAACGGGCGTCATCGCCAGTGCCCAGCAGCGCATCGCGCAATTCGAGACAGAGCTCGAGCAAAAGAAGCTGGAGTTGCAGGGTCTGCTAGCTGTCCGTCGTCCCAATGAGGCCCGTGTCGCCGCTGTCCAGTCCGAGATTGATCGGCTCGAGGTGAGCATTGCCCAACAGAAGGCCAACGTGATCCAGAACCCTGACGGTGGCGCCTCGTTGCCGTCCATTCAGGCGCAAATCCAGATCGCACAGATCGACTTTCAGACGCGCGACGCCATGCTTCAGCAAGCGCTTCAGGCGCTTGAGTCATCCCGGATTGCAGCCGACCGGCAGGTACGCTACATCGCAATCTCCACGCCGCCGACAGCGCCGGACACGCCCACCTACCCAAAGGTCTTCGAGAATACGTTTCTCGCCTTCCTGATCTTTGCGGGTATCTACCTTATGGTGTCCCTCACGGCCTCGATCCTGCGCGAACAGGTCTCGAACTGATGAAGTCCGTGCAGATCGGCGCAATCACAGTCTCAAACGACGCGCCTTTGACATTGATCGCGGGCCCCTGCCAGTTGGAGAGCCTCGGCCATGCGCAGATGATCGCCGGGACCATGGCGGAAGGCTGCGCAGCGCTCGGCGTGGGCTACGTGTTCAAGTCAAGCTTCGACAAGGCAAACCGCAGCTCCCTCGGGGGCCGGCGCGGCCTTGGGATCGACGAAGGCCTCACGATACTTGGCGCGGTGAAAGCCATGGGCATGCCGGTGCTGACCGACATCCATTCGCCCGAACAAGCATCGCAAGCCGCCGAAGTCTGCGACGTTCTCCAGATCCCTGCGTTCCTCGCCCGGCAAACAGACCTCCTTCTGGCGGCCGGGCAATCGGGAGCGGCGGTAAACGTCAAGAAGGCGCAGTTTATGGCCCCGTGGGACATGGCCAACGTCGTTGAAAAAATCGAAAGCACCGGCAACCAAAGGCTCCTGCTCACAGAGCGCGGCGTGAGCTTCGGCTACAATACGTTCGTCGCGGACATGCGATCTTTGCCGATCATGGCACAGACGGGTTACCCCGTGATCATGGACGCAACCCACTCAGTGGCTGCCCCCGGGGCCCTTGGCGGCTCTTCCGGCGGCGACAGGCGTTTTGCACCGGTCATGGCCCGCGCAGCGGTCTCGCTGGGCATCGCCGGCGTCTTCATTGAAACCCATGAAGACCCCGACCGCGCCCCCTCGGACGGACCCAACATGATCGACCTCAAGGATATGCCCGCACTCCTTGAGACACTCATGGAGATCGACCGCATAGCGAAGGCGAGCCCAATCAGGCTTTGACGCGTTCACACCCATGGCGCAAAGCTGCGCCATGCGATTTCTTTTCCTCATTTTCTGCCTTTTCGCCTGCACTGGCGCCGCGCAAACCGCTGATCCGGTGGGAGGCGCCGAAGCGATCCCGACCACGACTGACCAAAGCGCGGACGCAGCGGTCGCGGACCGCTTGCGCGCCATCCTGGATGAGCTCAGCGGTTTTGAAGATGTCTCCGTCACGGTCGCCTCCGGGATCGTCACCCTCCGAGGAACGACCATCTCGGCAGAGGATACAGCGCGCCTTGACGACATCGTTGGCCGCCTGGACGGCGTCATTGCTATCGAAAATCAGGTGACAGAAACCGGTGATGTGATGCGCCGCCTCGATCCGGTTCGGGAGCGCTTGCAGGAGCGACTACAGGCCTTCGCGGCCTTGGCGCCTCTTCTCGGGATCGCGCTTATCGCGTTTTTAGTCATTGTTTTCCTGGGTTTTCTCGTCGCGCGGCGATCCTTTCTCAGCCGTTTCGCACCTAACGCATTCATTGCCGATATCTACCGCATGGTGATCCGGCTGGTTTTCATTGTTGTCGGCATCGTGGTCGCACTCGATATCCTAAATGCGACGGCCCTTCTTTCCACCATTCTAGGTGCGGCAGGCATCATCGGCCTCGCCGTTGGCTTTGCAGTTCGCGACACTGTAGAGAACTTCATAGCGTCGATCATGCTCTCTATCCGGCAACCGTTTCGGCCAAACGACGCAGTGGAGATCAACGGCGATCAGGGCCTGGTCATTCGGCTGACCTCCCGCGCGACGATCCTGCTGAGCTTTGACGGCAATCATATCCGCATCCCGAACGCCACTGTGTTCAAAAGCCGGATCGTGAACTTTTCCACCAACCCGGAACGGCGCTTTCAGTTCGAAATCGGGGTCGCCCCTGATGCTGACTTTGCGGCCATGCGTCATCTTGCTGAGGACACCATCGCCGCCTTGCCGTTTACCCTCACCGACCCAAAACCGTCAGCGTGGACAGATCGGATCGGTGACGGCGCAGTGTTTCTGACTGTGACCGGCTGGGTCGATCAACGCACAACGAGCCCGCTCCTCGCGCGCTCCGAGGCCTTGCGTATGGTGAAGGCAGCCATTGAGGGCGCAGGCGTTGAGGTTCCTGACACGACGTATCGCGTGACGCTTCTTGGCGGTGACGGCACCCTTCCCTCTGGGTCGGCCCAGCCGCAGCACAAGCTCGCGCCAAGCCAGCCGAGCACAGCGATAGACGATGTCAAAGATGACGGCGCTGACACATTGGAGACCATCGCCAGCGCGGAAGCCGAAGACGCCGACAAGCCCAACCTCCTCCGTCATGGCGCCGCCGAGGAATAGCGCTCTGCATGGTCAAAACGGGGCTTGAATCCAAATTGGGAAGGCCGTAGCTACGCCATCGCTGCTGGGGTGTAGCCAAGCGGTAAGGCAGCGGTTTTTGGTACCGTGTACCGTAGGTTCGAATCCTACCACCCCAGCCAGCCACCAGAGTGTGACACCCGGCGAGAGTTGGCACTTATCCAGCAAGACACGGCACTTTTGCCGGGCACGAACGAACCTTTCACTATTTTGAGTTTAAGGGTTTCTCAACGAAGCGGCCCTTTGTTGTTCGGTTAGAAATGCCAACCTACAAGGGTGTAGCCAGTCGGACTTGGATGCCGAACTCAGGGCGGAAGGCGGATTCCGGATGTTCGCCGCACGACATAGGGTCAGGTCCCATTGAAGTTTGGCTTTCAGCATGCGTCGCGGTTGGGAAAAGGACCGGTGAACATGTCTGATCTTTTCCGCCTGACGCATGCGCAGATGGCGCGTCTTGAGCCCTTTTCCCGAAGTCCTGCGGCAAACCCCGCGTTCACTGCCCGGCAGGGCATTGCGAAGAAAAGCCCCGAGAGGGGATGACCGCTATGTGCTGAGTGGAATTATCTTCTCAATCGCAAGGGCCTACGGTGGCGCGACGCGCCCGCTGCCTCTGACCCACACAAGACGCTGTCCAAACGCTGGAAACGATGGAGCGACAGGGGCATCCTGGCCCGGATAGTGGCGGGTCTGGCCGCCGAACACGGCGAGGAGAAGACCATGATGATCGACGCCACTTAACCTAAAGCTCACCGAACAGCGACCAGTCTGGGCGTCAAAAAAGGGGCGTGGTCGCCTGATTGGTCGCACCAAGGACGGCAGCTACACGCTATCTGAGACAGCCAGGGCCGCCCCTGAACGTGTTTGTTACCAAAGGACAAGTCAGCGACTACATCGACGCGCGGGCGCTGCTCAGCAGCATACCAGAGGTCGATAAGCTGCTCAGCCATCGCACTCGCCGGCCGCGTCATTTCCTGGCTATCGGTCGTGACCCTAGCCTGGCATCAGTGCTGGGTTAGCCGCATTTGGAATAGCCGCAGCTGGCGCAGGTCATGCAGCCCTCGATCATCCGCATGTCATAGCTCCCGCAGGCGCTGCAGGCCGTGCCGCGGGGCGCGGTGATCTGGTGCAGCTCGGCCTTCGGGTCGCTTTTGAGGCCCATGCCCTCGCCCGCGATAAAGCCGATCTCGATAAGGTGCTGTTCGATGACGCTGCCGATGGCCGCGAGGATCGAGGGCACGTATTTGCCCTGCATCCACGCACCGCCCCGCGGGTCGAAGACGGCCTTAAGCTCTTCAACGACGAAGGACACGTCACCGCCGCGCCTGAACACGGCCGAGATCATGCGCGTCAGTGCTACTGTCCAGGCGAAATGCTCCATGTTCTTGGAATTCACGAAGATCTCGAACGGGCGGCGCTGAGAGCCATGCACGATGTCGTTGATCGTGATGTAGAGCGCGTGCTCGCTATCCGGCCATTTGAGCTTGTAGGTATTGCCCTCCAACGCCGCGGGTCTGTCGAGCGGCTCAGCCAGATGCACGATCTCGGCGCCCCCTGCGGGGATATCCTTTGTTATCACTTCGGTGACTTGTGCGGGCTCCTCGCTGACACTCAAAACCGACCCGGTCACGTCGTTCGGCCGGTACGTCGTGCAGCCCTTACAGCCCTGGTCCCAGGCGGCCATGTAGACGTCCTTGAAGTCCTCGAAGGAGATATCCGCAGGGCAATTGATCGTCTTCGAGATCGACGAGTCCACCCAGCGTTGGGCCGCGGCCTGCATGCGGACATGTTCCAGCGGCGGCAGGGTCTGGGCGTTCACGAAATAGTCGGGGAGCGGTGCGTCCCCCTTGAGCTCGCGCCACATCTGCACGGCGTAGTCCACGACCTCCTCTTCCGTCTTGGAGCCGTCGGGCTGCAGCACCTTGCGGGTGTAGGCGTAGGCGAAGACCGGCTCGATCCCGCTCGACACGTTCCCTGCATAGAGCGAGATCGTCCCCGTGGGCGCGATCGACGTCACGAGCGCGTTCCTGATCCCGTGCTCGGCCACGGCGGCGCGGACGTCGGCGTCCATCCCCTGCATGGTCTCGGACGCGAGGTAGGCGTCGCGGTCAAAGAGGGGAAAGGGCCCCTTTTCCTTCGCCAGGTTGGCCGATGCCAGATACGCGGCGCGCGCGATCTGGTGCAGCCAGCGATCCGTGAGACGCGCCGCCTCCTCCGAGCCATAGCGCGAACCCACCATGAGGAGCGCGTCTGCGAGCCCCGTCACGCCGAGGCCGATGCGACGCTTGGCCTGTGCCTCTGCACGCTGCGCCTCGAGCGGAAAGCGGGAGGCGTCCACCACGTTGTCCATCATGCGCACAGCCGTCGTGACAAGCTCTGCCAGCGCGTCCTCGTCGAGGGCCGCCCCGTCGGAAAACGGCTCTGGCACCAGCCGCGCGAGGTTGATCGAGCCCAGAAGACACGCGCCATAGGGCGGCAGCGGCTGCTCTCCGCAGGGGTTCGTGGCCGCGATGGTCTCACAGTAGTTCAGGTTGTTGGCGCGGTTGATACGGTCGATGAAGATCACGCCGGGCTCGGCATAGGCGAAGGTGGACTGCATGATCTCGTCCCAGAGCGCGCGGGCCTTCACCGTGCGGTAGGTCTTCCCGCCAAACACGAGGTCCCAGTCGCCATCCGCTTTCACGGCCTCCATGAAGGGGTCGGTGACGAGGACGCTCACGTTGAACATGCGCAGGCGCGCGGGGTCAGATTTCGCCTCGATGAAGGCTTCGATATCGGGGTGGTCGCAGCGCAGGACGGCCATCATCGCGCCCCGGCGGGAGCCCGCTGACATGATCGTGCGGCACATGGCGTCCCAGACATCCATGAAACTGAGCGGCCCGGAGGCATCAGCTGCTACACCAGCGACCGCCGCGCCCTTCGGCCGGATCGTGGAGAAATCGTAGCCGATTCCTCCGCCCTGCTGCATGGTCAGCGCGGCCTCCTTCAGCATCTCGAAGATGCCGCCCATGTCGTCGGGGATCGTGCCCATGACAAAGCAGTTAAAGAGCGTCACCTTCCGCCCCGTCCCCGCGCCCGCCGTGATGCGTCCAGCGGGGAGGAACCGAAAGTCGCTGAGCGCGTTGACGAAGCGTTCCTCGTACAGGTCCGGGGCCGCTTCCACCTTGGAAAGGTCCCGGGCCACCCGGCGCCAGGTATCTTCGACCGTGTCGTCCACGGGCGAGCCGTCCGCCTCCTTCAGGCGGTACTTCATGTCCCAGATTTGTTCGGCGATGGGCGCGGTGAAGCGGGGCATCTGAAACCTCAATATCTTGTGTCGGGGCGTTGACTTAGGGCAGGCTTAAGGCGGGACCACCACATCTAGATGTAGCTTCCGCAGCGAAGGGAATCGCAATATAAGGTGTGAACACAAGATGTGGTAGGGAAATGATCCATCTTATCAAGTTATCTGTCGGCACTGAGACCGTGGGCGACCTTGAGGCGTGGCAAAAGCTGCGCCGCGCGCAAACGGGCGAGGCGCGCCACGTCACACGCATGTGGCCCAAGCGCGGGGACGAGGTCCTAGATGGCGGGTCGATCTACTGGGTCATCAAGGGCGTGATCCTGTGTCGCCAGCGCATCCTGCGCCTCGACGAGGTCACGGGCGAGGACGGGATCCGGCGCTGCGGGATCGTCCTCGACCCCGAGATCGTGCGCACCTCGCCGGCCCCGAAGCGCGCCTTTCAGGGCTGGCGCTACCTTAAGCCCGGCGACGCACCGGCGGATCTGAGCGGCGAGGTTCAAAATGAGGAGCTGCCTCCCAAGCTCGAACTCGCGCTGAGCGAGATCGGCGTCCTGTAGGTCTGGATTTCCTGACTTCGGATTTGTGAACGTCGTTCACATATTCCCCGGGAGAGACAGGAGACCCCCATGCATGTCATCGCCGACACGAGCCGCCTGACCGAAGAGGGCATCATCGACGCCGCCCAGGCCCGGGAGATCGAGGCCCGCGGGCGGGAGGCCATGGTGCGCCTCGCCATCAACACGATCCTTTGCGGGGGCATTCTGGCGGCCACGGGCGGGCTGATCTGGCTTCTGGGGACGCCGTTTTCGGTGGCGCTCGCGGGCCTCGTCTTTATCGGCGGCGGCGTCACGGTCCTGCGCAAAAGCCAGACCTTCGCGATGTTCGGGCAGGCGGCGACACTCATCGGGGCGGGGCTTCTGACCGGCGGCGCCACGGCAGAGCTTTTGCTGAGCTACGCCGACGTCGCAGCCCCTGCCCTCGTGATCCTTGGCGGCCTGCTCGCGGCGCTCATGGTCTGGGTGACGGCGCGCTGGCCGGGTTTCGTGACAGGCTCGATCCTGCTCATGGGCCTCGCGATGCATCTTGGGGGCCTGGGCTACTGGCTGGTGGAGAGCGACGCGTCCGGGATCACGCTTCCGGCAACTTACCTTTACGCCGCGCTTGTGCTGGCGGCGGCGGGATGGTGGCTCGACGTGCGATTTGTCACGGCGCTGGCACTTATTCCCTTCGCGCAGATGCTGGCGACGAGCACGGATTACTGGCGCGCGACCTACGCGTTCTATTCACCTGAAAGCACCCTTTCGATCCTGCAGATGGCGGCATTGACGGCAGCCGCGCTCTGGGTCGCTGCGCACGCGTCCGAGCGCACGGCGCGCCACGCCATGATCCTCGCTGTCATGGCGTTCATCATTGCCAATATGTGCGCCCTTGTCGGAAGCCTCTGGGGGGACATTGTCGGCGAAACGATCTGGGGGCCGGGCTACTCCTGGGAGTATGACGGCGACTTTGCGGACTGGAATGCGGCCCGGACCGAGTTCCGTGCGACGGCGCTGCGGATCTCGGACGGGGTCTATTCCGTGCTCTGGGCACTGGCGCTGGCGGTCATGGTGGTCTGGGGCGCGCTGCACGCCCGCCGGGGCGTCTTCAACGTGGCGCTGACCTTCGCAGGCATCCACGCCTACACGCAGCTCTTCGAGACTTTTGGAGACGAACCCCTCGCCTATGTGATCGGCGGTCTGGGAGCGATCCCGGTGGCCTGGGGCCTCTGGCGGGCGAACCGCTGGTTGGCAACCGCTTGAGGCCGTGGCGCGTCGTGCCCCTCGCCCGGATGCCGGACAGCCCTATGTCCCTGCGGAACAGAGAGAAGGGAACTCAGAACATGCCAGATATCCGCATCGTCATGGGCGTCGTCGTCATCCTGTTCGCCATCGCGGCGTTCTCGGGGTCAGGCGATCATTCGATCAACCTCTTTGACAAGGTCGACGCGGCCTTCGGCGGCGACAGCTAGGCCAGACGCGCGGTAAGGGCCGCGAGCGTCGCTGCCTCCGCCGCGTCGACCGGTGCCGCGAGCGCGCGCCAGAGGCAGGCCTGGCTCTGGTGGATCAGCCCGTCTTCCAGCACCCGCAGGTGGTTGGCGCGCAGCGTGGCACCGGTGCTGGTGATGTCTGCGATCGCCTCGGCAGTTTCGTTCTTTACCGTGCCCTCGGTTGCGCCCTGGCTGTCGATCAGCTGGTAATCCGCAACGCCGTGGCTGGCGAGGAACTGGCGCACCATGCGGTGGTACTTCGTCGCGATGCGCAGCCGGAAACCGTGGCGCGCCCGAAACGTCGCCGCCACCGCGTCGAGGTCATGGAGGGTCGTGCAATCGGTCCAGAATGCGGGCACGGCGAGCATAAGGTCCGCATGGCCAAAGCCCATGGGCGCGATGCGCTCCACCTGCTCGTGCCAGCGGGCAAGCTTTTCGTGGATGAGGTCGGAGCCGGTCACGCCCAGATGGATACGCCCGGCAGAGAGCTCGCGCGGCATCTCGCCAGCGCTGAGAAGGACCATCTCCACACCCTCGATCCCGTCGACACGGCCGACATATTCGCGGTCCGTCCCCGCCTTGGAGAGCGTGATCCCGCGCGTGGCGAACCAGTCGAACGTGTCGGCCATCAGCCGGCCCTTGGAGGGAACGCCGAGCTTGATCATGCCCCGGATCCTGCCTTGGCCCTCAGCCCGGCGACGAGGTCGGGGCGGATCACCCCGCCCACGGCGGGCACCGCGCGGCCCTGCCCGAGGACGCGGGTCAGCGCGTCGTAGCGGCCGCCGGTCGCGACCGAGGGCATCGATGGGGCCGCAAAGCCGAACACGAAGCCGTCGTAGTATTCCATCGACGTGCGCCCGTAGCTGCCGAGAAAGCGGATCGCCGAGACGTCGATGCCCCGCGTGGACAGCTCTTCGAGGCGCGCATCGAGCCGTTTGACCGGCCCCTCGATCCCGCGTGCTCCAGTGGCCTTGAGCGCGCCCGGGGCCCGGTCGGCCGTGCAATCCACGGCGAGGATCGCCTCGAGCGCCGCGCGTTCGCCTTTGTCGAGGCGCGGCGCGGCGGCATCAGCGTGCATCCGGTCGAGCCGCCCCGCCACATCCGCGGCGCTGCGCAGCCCGATCTCGGGCCCCGTTTCGGGCGTTGCGGGTGTCACGGGCAGACTGGTGAACCGGTCAAGGAGGGCGCGAAACCGCGCAGGCCGCCACAGGTGGCGCATGAGCGCTGCCTTGCGATCCTCCGTCGTCTCGAGGCTCGCCACCGCGGCCCGGAGGATCCCCATATCCCCCATGAGCGCCGTCACGGGCAAGCCGGTGAGGGCGGCGTGGACGGCGCTGTAAAGCTCGGCCTCGACCATTTCCGGCGCGCGGCCGTCAAAGACCTCGTAGCCCACTTGCGGGTATTCGCTGGGCCGGTCCGGCGCGCCTTCCTGGCGGCGGAAGACCGTCCCGGCATAGGTGTAGCGCGCGGGCTCGGCGGCAGCGGCCATGTGCATCTGGACCACCGGGACCGTGAAATCGGGCCGCAGCATCTGGTCCCCGCGCAGGGGGTCATGGGTGACGTAGGCGCGGGCGCGGATATCCTCCCCGTAGAGATCAAGGAGGGTGTCGGCGGGCTGCAGCACATCCGCCTCGATCCGCTGCGCGCCCAGCGCCTCGAACCCCGCGACGAGGGCGTCGCTTTCCGCGCGGATGGCGGCGTCAGGCGTCACGGGATCCTCCGCGCGCCGCCTCCAGCATCTTTTGCACTTCGCTCACGAGATCGGCGCGCGGAACCTCGATCTGAGAGGGCCGCGCCTTCCATTCCTCGAGCGTGGCGTCCTTGGCGATCTCAGCCCCGGCGATGAGATCCTTGAGCTGTACGACGCCGCGCTCTGCCTCATCGGTGCCCTGGATGACCGCGACGACCGAGCCGCGCTTGTCGGCGTATTTCATCTGGTTGCCGAAGTTCTTGGGGTTGCCCAGATAGACCTCGGCGCGGATGCCTGCGGTGCGGAGGTCGGCGACCATGGACTGGTAGTCGGCCATGCGGTCGCGGTCCATGACGGTAACGACCACGGGGCCCTCGGCGTCGCCTTGCATCCGCCCCTTGGAGCGTAGGGCCGCCAGCAGCCGGTCGACGCCGATGGAGACGCCCGTGGCCGGCACCGCCTGCCCCGTGAAGCGCTTCACGAGGTCATCATAGCGCCCGCCGCCCGCGACGGAGCCGAACTGCACCGTCTGGCCCTTCTCGTTCTGCACGTCGAAGGTGAGCTCCGCCTCGTAGACCGGCCCGGTGTAGTAGCCGAGGCCCCGGACAACGGAGGGGTCGATGACGATGCGGTCCGGGCCGTAGCCTTGGGCGAAGAGGAGGTCGGATATCTTTGATAACTCCTCCACACCCTGCTTGCCAATCGTGGACTCTCTGACGACGTCGAGGAGATAGGCAGTCATGTTGCCGTTGAGATTTAGGTCGTTTCTCCCCCGCAAGAGATCGGTCTGAGAGGAGAGGTCCGCAGACATTTGATCGTTGGCTTCAAGGAAGGCCATGATCACGCCAATCTGATCCTCACTCAGGCCCGCTCCCTTCGTGAAATCGCCGCTCTCGTCCTTGCGCCCCTCTCCCAGCAGCGCACGCACGCCCTCCGGCCCGAGCCGGTCGAGCTTGTCGATGGCGCGCAGCACGATGCCGCGTTCGGCCTCCTTGTCGTCACCTGAGAGGCCCGCGACCTCCATGACACCATTGAGGACCTTGCGATTGTTCACGCGGATGACGTAGTCGCCCCGCTCGATCCCCACCGCCTCGAGCGTGTCGGCGAGCATGGCGCAGATTTCAGCGTCGGCGGCCATGGAGGCCGTGCCCACCGTATCGGCATCGCATTGATAAAACTGCTTATATCGCCCCGGGCCGGGCTTTTCGTTGCGCCAGACCGGGCCCATCGCGTAGCGCCGGTAGGGCGTCGGAAGGTCGTTGCGATACTGGGCATAGACCCGCGCCAAAGGGGCCGTCATGTCGTAGCGCAGGGCGACCCAGTCTGCGTCCTCTTCCTGCCAGGCAAAGACGCCCTCATTGGGGCGGTCGACATCGGGAAGAAACTTGCCCAGCGCCTCCACCGTTTCCACGGCCGAAGTCTCCAAGGCGTCGAATCCATAGCGATGATAGACCTCCGCGATCCGGCGCAGCATGTCGGTGCGCGTCGTGACCTCGGCGCCGAAATAGTCGCGGAAGCCCTTTGGCGTGACGGCCTTGGGGCGGGGGGTTTTCTTCTGCTTGGCCATGTGATCCTCCAGCGAGGCTGCCTTTATCCGCGCGCGCACGCCTTGGCAAATGGCGTGCGCGCTGTCAGGAGGACCCATGGACAGGATCGAAGAAAAGCTCGCCCATCTTGAGCGCCTCGTGGAGGATCTCGACGGGGTCGTCGCCCGTCAGGATCGGGAGATCACGGTCCTTCGGGCGCAGGTTGCGCGATTGATCGAACGGGACGCCGCGCGCGAGGGCGACGGCGGGGTCGTCCTCGGCGACGAACGCCCCCCGCATTACTGACTGCACAGGGTCCGGGCTGCCTCAGCGCCCTCCGTGAACGTCCGCGACCGTGAGGCGCGGGCCCGTGCGGCGGGCGCGTTCCTCTTCAACGACCTCGTCGGGGAACTGGCTCATGAAACAGCAGCAGACGCCTTCGTCGATCATCGTGCGGGGGCCCTGCGGATGCGCGATGTGGCGATAGACGCCGTGGCTGTGCCCGTGGTGGTGATGGTGGTGGTGATGGTGGTGGCCATGATCATGGCTATGGTCGTGCCCATGATGATGGTCATGATCCGCTCCGCCCGCCTCGTCATCCAGCGGATCGCGGTATTCGGCGTGGTGGTGGTGGACGTCCACCTCCCCCCGCGCGAGCCGTAACTTGAACGAGGCCATGAGATCGCGGTCGTCAGCCATCTCTCCGGTCTCTGCCTCTGCGATCCGCTCCACGAAGGTATCGATGACGTGGGCCTGATCGGCCAGGTAGTGCGCCTTGAGGAGGGTCACCTCAGGATGCGCGGCCGCGACACGGTCCACATAGCCGTAGATGCGGTCGATGAGGCGGCCGGAAAACAGGAAGTACGGCGCCACGACCACGCGCTTGAAGCCGAGCTTGAGCGCCAGTTCAAGGCCGCGGCCCACGGACGGGAAGGTGACGCCGGAATAGACCGTCTCTGACCAGCCGAAGCCAAGGTTCTCGGTCACGATCCGTGTCAGCCGCGCGGCCTCGGCATTGGCGAGGGTGTCGGAGGTCCCTCGCCCCACGACGACGAGCATCGTGTCATAGAGGTCCCCGTCATGGACGTGGTCCATACCCAGCGCCTCGAGGATACGGGCCTCGA
Organism: Pseudomonadota bacterium; assembly: GCA_038751055.1. Taxonomy (GTDB): domain Bacteria; phylum Pseudomonadota; class Alphaproteobacteria; order Rhodobacterales; family Rhodobacteraceae; genus Shimia_B. Next base: position 31,694 of record JBCDGS010000014.1, read on the forward strand.
ACGCGGCGATCATCTGGGGGTGCAGGCCAAGTTCGCGGCCGTAGCGCACGGTGAGGCCTGGGTGCTTGTCCTGATAGGTCGTCAGCACGGAAGGGATGTCGTTCTTGGCGTGGGTCGCGGCAAAGAGCATTCCGGGCACGGCGAGGATTTCGGTCACGCCAGCCTCGCGCAGGCGGTCGAGCCCCATGTGGATGTTGGGCGCGGAGTATTCGAGAAAGCCGTATTCCACCGGCAGATCGGGAAAGCGCGCCTTGAGGCCTTTCGCGAGAAGCGCGAATTCCTCCTCCGCGATCTTCGCGCGGCTGCCATGGCCGCAGATCATGATGCCTCGTGTCATTGAACTCTCCCCGTTTATTGGGCGAACATCGCTCTTGCGCGGCGATTGGCAAGGGCAATCCGCACCGATCAGCGGATGGATTTGAAGTCTTTGGCGACGACGCGGCCGTCGTGGATGAGCATGTCCGCCCAGGTGGGGCTTGTCCCGAAGCGCTCGTAGACGCTGACAAAGACAGTATTCCGCGCGAGGCGGTCAAAGCGGGCCTGGGGGCAGTCGGTGCCTACGGGTGCCCCGCAGGCGCGGGCGCGCAGCGCTTTGTAGCGCGTGTCCGTCTCGGTCACGGTGGTGGAGTTGCGCCCGTCCTTGTAGCGCGTCGTCTCGTAGGCGCCGATCCCGCCGAAGACGGCGAGCGCGGCGAGAAACTTTCGCGGGCAGCCGTCGTCGAAGCCCGTGATGTAGTGGGCGCGGAGCGCGATCGTGCCGGGGTTGCTGTCATAGAGGCGGTAGCCTGATCCGCGGTCCGGAAAGCGGGCGACTTCCTGGCCGAGGTCGCGCCGTTGCGTCCCGCAGGACGCAACGACCATGCCGTAGCGGAGGTCGATCTCTTCCCGGATCGGGGCGGGTGCGGGCGCGCGGGCGCGGTCGAGCATGCCGGAAAAGAGCCCCCGGCGCGGCAGAGGCTCCGGGCTTGCGGCATCAGGGACATCGGCGGCGATGTCCCCGTGCGGGCTCGGCGACGCGGCGCGCCTGTCAAAGAGGCTGGGCAAGAACCCGGGGCCCGACACGTCCTCTGGCGCGGCCACCGCCTGCACGGCCTCATCGGGGAGCGGGCCGTCCACGACCTCGAAATCCGCCGTGGCGCAGCCCGCGAGGAGGAGGCAGAGGGCGGCGGGCCTCACAGCTCTTCCACCATGAGGACGCCCGGCAGCGACTTGATCGCCGCCTTCACCTGTGGCGAGACCGGAAAATCGCGGCCAAGATCCACCTCGACCTCCCCCGGCAGGGCCGGGTCCATCAGGCAGAACCGGATGGGGCCCTTGGCGCCCTTCGCGGCGGCCTCCTTGAGGTCATGGAAGACCCCCGCGACCGACGGCACGGCAGCGGTATCTTCCACAAAGACCTTGAGGCCCGAGGCCCCGGCCTGCGCGACGGCGCTGTCGATGGGGGTGACGGCGCGGCCCAGAAGCTTGAGCTGATCAGCCTCCATCGTCGCCTCCACCTGAATGACGACCTTGGAGCCCGATTCGAGGTGCTCCCGCGCGGTCTCCAGCGTGTCTGAGAACATGGTGACCTCATAGGCCCCTGTCGGGTCGGAAAGCTGGACGAAAGCGAACCGGTTGCCGCGCGCGGATTTGCGTTCCTGCCTGCCGCTCACGGTCCCGGCGAGCTTGGCGACCATGGCCCCGCGTTCGGCCTTCAGCGTCAGGTCATCGAGCGTCAGCACGCCCGTGCGTTTGAGCGGCCCCATGTAATCATCCAGCGGATGGCCGGAGAGGTAAAAGCCAATAGCCGCGAATTCCTCGCTCAGCCGTTCTGCGGGCAACCAGTCATCGGCGGGGGACAGGCGCGGCTCCGGCAGATCGTCACCGGCCTCACCAAAAAGAGATACCTGATTGGACGACTTTTGATCGAAAATCGCCGCTGAATAGGCGCTGAGCGCATCTAGGCTCAGAAAGACGCGGCGGCGGTTGGGGTCGAGCTGGTCGAAGGCGCCCGCCCGGACGAGCATCTCGAGCGGGCGCTTGCCGACGCGTTTGAGGTCCACGCGGCGGGCAAAGTCAAAGAGGGTCGCGAAGGGTTTGTCGCCCCGCCCCTCGGTGACGAGGCGCATCGCCTCCACCCCCACATTCTTCAGCGCGCCCAGGGCGTAGATCAAGGCGCCATCTTCGACGCCGAACGTCGCGCCTGAGCGGTTCACGCAGGGCGGCACATAGGGCAGCGCGAGCGTCTTTTTGACCTCGTTGAAGTACACGGCGAGCTTGTCGGTGAGGTGCAGATCGCAATTCATGACGCCGGCCATGAACTCTACCGGGTGGTTCGCCTTGAGCCATGCTGTCTGGTAACTCACCACCGCGTAGGCGGCGGCGTGGGACTTGTTGAAGCCGTAGTTTGCGAACTTGTCGAGGAGGGCCCAGGTCTCTTCGGCCTTGGCCTTGTCCACGCCGTTCTCGGCCGCGCCATTTAGGAACTTGGGCTTCTCGGCGTCCATCGCCTCCTGGATCTTCTTACCCATGGCGCGGCGCAAAAGGTCTGCCCCGCCCAGAGAATAGCCCGCCATCTGGCGCGCGATTTCCATCACCTGTTCCTGGTAGACGATAATGCCCTGCGTTTCGTCGAGGATGTGGTCCACTGTGGGGTGGAGGAAGTCCCGCTCCGAGAGGCCGTTCTTAACCTCACAATACTTCGGAATGTTCTCCATCGGGCCCGGTCGGTAGAGCGCCACGAGGGCCACGATGTCTTCGATACAAGTGGGCTTCATGCGCTTGAGGGCATCAATCATGCCTGAGCTTTCCACCTGGAAGACCGCCACCGTCTTGCCCGACGCATAGAGCGCATAGGAGGCCTCATCATCCAGGGGGATGGCGTTGATCTGGTTTACGGTGCCCTCGGCGGGCGCATAAAGCTCTGTCCCGTCTGCGGCGATGTGGATGTCGCGCCCGGCGGATTTGATCAGATTAACAGCGTTTTCGATGACGGTTAGGGTCTTCAGGCCGAGAAAGTCGAACTTCACAAGCCCGGCCTGCTCCACCCATTTCATGTTGAACTGGGTCGCGGGCATGTCGGAGCGCGGATCCTGATAGAGCGGGACGAGCGCGTCCAACGGCCGGTCCCCGATGACCACGCCCGCCGCGTGGGTGGACGCGTTGCGCAGAAGGCCCTCGACCTGCTGGCCGTAGGTCAGCAGCCGGTCGACCACCTCTTCGGCCTTCGCTTCCTCCCGCAAGCGCGGCTCATCGGCGAGCGCCTTTCGATGGAGACGGGTTTGACGCCCTCCACCGGGATCATCTTCGACAGCCGGTCCACCTGACCGTAGGGCATCTGCAAAACGCGGCCGACGTCCCGCACCGCCGCCTTGGAAAGGAGCGCACCGAAGGTGATGATCTGCCCGACCTTATCGCGGCCGTATTTCTCCTGGACGTAGCGGATGACCTCCTCCCGCCGGTCCATGCAGAAATCGATGTCGAAATCCGGCATCGAGACACGCTCGGGGTTCAGGAAGCGCTCGAAAAGGAGCCCGTAGCGCAGGGGATCGAGGTCCGTGATCGTGAGAGCGTAGGCCACGAGTGACCCCGCGCCGGAGCCCCGGCCCGGCCCCACGGCCACCCCATTGTCCTTCGACCACTGGATGAAGTCGGCAACGATGAGGAAGTAGCCCGGAAAGCCCATCCCCTCGATGATGCCAAGCTCGAATTCGAGCCGCTCCTCGTATTCGGCCACGCTTACCGCGTGGGGAATCACGGCCAGTCGCGCCTTCAGCCCTTCGGTCGCCATGCGCCGCAACTCCGCCACCTCGTCATCGGCGAATTTGGGCAGGATCGGGTCGCGCTTGTAGGCCTTGAACGCGCATCGACGCGCGATTTCCACGGTGTTCTCAAGCGCTTCAGGCAGATCCGCGAACAACGTCGCCATCTCCTCCGCGCTCTTGAAATAGTGCTGCGGGGTCAGGCGGCGGCGGGGCTCTTGCTGGTCCACATAGGCCCCCTCTGCGATGCAGATGAGCGCATCATGGGCCTCGTACATGCCTGCCTTGGGGAAATAGACGTCATTCGTCGCAACCAGCGGCAGGCCCATGGCATAGGCCATTTCAACGAGGCCCTGCTCCGTGAGGCGCTCGGCCTCAGGTTGGCCGTCTTCGCCCGGATGGCGCTGCAATTCGACATAGAGCCGGTCGCCAAAGATCCCGGCCAGCCGCGTCATAAGGGCCTGTGCCTTTGCCCCCTGCCCGAGCTGCAAAAGCCGCCCCACCGGTCCGTCCGGCCCGCCGGTCAGGCACAGGATGTCGCGCGCATTGGCGGCGAGCTCCTCCAGCGTGACCTGCGGCACCTGCCCGCCCTTATCGACGTAGAGGCAGGAATTGAGGCGCATGAGGCCTTCATAGCCCGCCTCGGATTGCGCAAGGAGCACAAGCGGCGCCGGCGCGCGCGGCCTTTCACCGGGCTGCGCGGGGTCAAAGCACAGATCGATCTGGCAGCCGATGATGGGCTGCACGCCCGCTTTCGCCGCGGCCTCGGAGAATTCCAGCGCACAAAACATGTTGTTGGTGTCGGTGACCGCGATAGCGGGCATGGCAAGGCCCGCGCAAAGCTCGGGCAGCTTCTTGAGCCGAATCGCCCCTTCGAGGAGCGAATATTCGGTATGCACGCGCAGGTGGATGAATCCGGGATTGACCATGGGGGAACCCTATCTTGGGGCCGCGGGGCACGAAAGGCCCTTGAACCGCCTACGGGCTACGATCCGCCTTCGCCCCGAGGTCGGGTCCCTTATGCTGCGGCCATGGCGAATCATCCTCCAAAGCTCCTGTCCGGCGGCAACCCGCAGATCGCGAAAGGCTACGGTCGCGCGCCGGTTGCGGCCTATCTCGACGCGATGCCAGGGTGGAAAGAGCGCGTGGGCCGGCAGGTCGACGGGCTGATCCGCGCGGCGCACCCGGAAGTCGTCATGGCGGTGAAGTGGAATTCGCCGTTCTATGGTCGCGAGACTGACCTCTGGTACGCGAGCTTTCACTGTTTCACCCACTACGTGAAGGTGACGTTCTTCGACGGTGTTGATCTCGACCCGGTGCCGCCCGGGACGTCGAAACATCCCCGGGTCCGCTACCTCGACATTCGCGAAGACACGGACCTCGATGAGGCGCGGTTTTCAGCGTGGATCACGCAGGCGCTGGATCTGCCGGGGGAGCGGCTGTGAGCTTCAGTTAGTCATTTGACTAAGTGTCTTGACGGGTCGCGCGCGGACTGGTTAGTTAGCCACATGACTAATCAACTCGACGCCTTCTTCGCCGCCCTCGCCGATCCCACGCGCCGGGCCGTCATCGAACGGCTCACGGAGGGCTCCGCTCCCGTGAGTGAGCTCCACGCGCCCCACGACATCGCCTTGCCCACATTCATGAAGCACCTTTCCCGGCTCGAAGCGGCCGGGCTGGTACGCACTGAAAAGAAGGGTCGCGTGCGCATTGTCCACATCGAGGCCGCGCCGCTTGAGCAGGCCGAAAACTGGATCTCGCAGCAGCGCCGCCTCTGGGAGCGGCGGCTCGACCGCCTCGAAGAGCTCGCCAGAAAATTCGATTCCCAAGCCTGAGAAAGGACCGCACCCATGGCTACCCAAACCTCCAACCTCACATTTGAGCGCAGCTTTTCCTTGCCGCCCGCGCGGCTCTGGACCCTGCTCACCGATCCGAAGATGCGGGAGGCCTGGGGCGCCCCGTCCGAGGACACGGTTCTGAACATGGAGATCAGCGACCTGCGCGAAGGCGGGTTCGAAGTCCACCATTGCGGGCCCCGGGAGGCGCCTGAATTCACGGTGGAGACGCGCTGGTATAAGCTCAGCGCTCCCGAGGATGCCTGCTACACCGAAACGCTCGTCATCGGGGGCGAAAAGCTCTTCACCAGCCTGGTGACCTACGCGCTTTCGAAAACTGAGGACGGGACGATGCTGGACATCAATGTGGCGATCACGTCGTTCGGCCCCGAGGAAATGACCGCCGACATCCGCGAGGGTTGGGAGGGCGGGCTCGCAAATCTCATGACGCTGGCAGCATCGCAGACCCTGCCTGCCTGATCCTTGGGCGGACGGTGGGTGAATCACCCACCCTACCGCTGTGTCACACTTGCAAAATCCGCGCGCCCGCTATCCATTAAGGAACCGGGGGCGCTCTTTACGCCGCATCAGGAGCGCCTTCTCCCGCCACCTATGTACCGCGGCCCAAGGCACCATCTTGGCACCCATGGAGATCACATTCCGCCTCAATGGCGACAACATCAGTATAACAACAGGGCCGACGACGACCCTCTTGGACTGGCTCAGGGAAGACCGCGGCCTCACCGGCACCAAGGAAGGCTGCAACGAAGGGGATTGCGGGGCCTGCACCGTCATGGTCACCGATCAGGACGGCCCGCGGGCGCTCAACGCCTGCATCCTCTTTCTGCCGCAGCTCCACGGCAAGGCCGTCCGCACTGTGGAGGGCATCGCTGCCCCTTGCGGCGCGCTGCATCCCGTGCAGGAGGCCATGGTCGAACACCACGGCTCGCAATGCGGCTTCTGCACGCCTGGCTTCATCGTTTCCATGGCCACCGACCATCTGACGGGCTCGACGGACCATGACACAACGCTCGCCGGAAATCTGTGCCGTTGCACGGGCTATGCACCCATCATCCGCGCCGCCCAGGCGTCCGAGACCGCCCCCGTGCCCGATCACATGCGCGATGCCCCCCCTTCATCTTTCCAGAAAAACCTCGGGGGAGCGCAGCGGGGGCAGAGCCCCCATGCCCTGCCCGCCACGAGCGACGAACTGGCCAGTTGGGCGCTCGAGAACCCGGAAGGCACCATCGTGGCCGGTGCCACCGATGTGGGTCTTTGGGTCACGAAGCATCACGCGGATCTCGGGCCGGTGGCCTTTCTTCACGCCTGCCAGGACCTCAAGGAGATCGAGAACACGGGTGACGCCATCACGCTGGGCGCGGCGGTAACGATTTCGCGGGCCATGGAGGTGTTGCCCTACCGGGAGCTTCACGAAATGTTTCGCCGATACGGCTCCACACAGGTCCGCAATGCGGCGACGATCGGCGGCAACATCGCCAATGGGTCACCCATCGGGGACAGTTCGCCCCCGCTCATCGCGCTCGACGCGACGCTGCATTTGCGCCTGGGTGAGACACGCCGCACGTTGCCCCTCGAGGACTTCTTCCTCGATTACGGGAAACAGGATCGCGCACCGGGGGAGTTCGTGGAGGCCGTCACCGTGCCCAAGCGGCCGGATCGCCTGCGCGTCTACAAGCTCTCCAAACGGGCCGATCAGGACATTTCTGCGGTGTGCGGGGCATTTTACGTCCCGGTGGAAGACGGGATCGCCACGGCGCCCCGCATCGCCTTTGGCGGCATGGCGGGCACGCCGAAACGCGCGCGCGCCGCGGAAGCTGCCATCGACGGTGAGCCCTGGACGCTCGACACAGTGGCGCGGGCCCTGCCCGCCCTGGCCGAAGACTTCCAACCGCTCTCTGACATGCGGGCCTCCGCTACCTATCGACTGAAGACCGCGCAAAACATGCTTCTGCGCGCCGTCATGGCCGATGAGGGCGCGGAGCTCAGCGTTGCGGGTATCCGCGCATGAACGTCGCCAAGCCCCTGCCCCACGATGCCGCCCGGCTCCATGTCACGGGCGCTGCGCGCTACACTGACGATGTGCCAATACCTGCGGGCACTCTGCATCTGGCCTTCGGTCTCTCGAGCATTGCGCGCGGCCGGATCGCGGGGATGGACCTCGCAAGCGTGCGCGCCGCGCCGGGCGTGATCGACGTCCTGACGGCTGAAGACTTGCCCGCCGCCAACGACGTGTCGCCCTCGAACCATGACGAACCGCTTCTGAGCGACGGCGCGGTCCATTACCGGGGCCAGCCGCTCTTTGCGGTGGTCGCGGAAAACCACCTCGCGGCGCGCTACGCCGCAACGCTGGGCGACATCGCCTATCGCGAGGAGACGCCGATCCTCACCGTGGACGACGCCCTCGCGGCAGGGAGCCGCTTTGAAGACGGGCCGCGCATCTACACGAAGGGCGATGTCGATACCGCCCTCACCACTGCCCCGCACCGGCTGCAAGGGCGCCTCATCCTCGGCGGGCAGGAGCACTTTTACCTCGAAGGGCAGTCTGCCCTCGCGGTGCCGGGCGATGACGGCGACATGGTCGTCCATTGCTCGACCCAGCATCCAACGGAGATCCAGCACAAAGTGGCCGAGGCGCTGGGTGTTCCCTTCGCGCTTGTGCGCGTCGAAGTGCGCCGCATGGGCGGCGGCTTTGGCGGCAAGGAAAGTCAGGGCAACGCGCTTGCTGTCGCCTGCGCCATCGCCGCCGCCCGTTTGGGCCGCGCCTGCAAGATGCGCTATGACCGCGATGACGACATGATCATCACCGGAAAGCGCCACGATTTCCGCATCGACTACGATGTGGGTTTCGACGAGGACGGGCGGCTTTTGGGCGTCGATTTCACCCATCACGTGCGCTGCGGTTGGGCGATGGACCTGTCGCTGCCTGTGGCCGACCGCGCGATGCTCCATGCCGACAATGCCTATCACCTGCCCACGGCGCGCATTACGTCGCACCGGCTGAAGACCAACACGCAATCGGCCACGGCCTTCCGAGGCTTCGGCGGGCCGCAGGGGATGGTGGGGATCGAGCGGGTGGTGGATCATGTCGCCCATCACCTCTCCCTCGATCCGCTCCGCGTGCGGCAGGTGAATTTCTATGCGTCCGCGGCTGCTGTTCCGGGCACGGCACGGGTGGAGGCGGCGGATGCCTCCGGCGGCCCTCCGGGGGAAGTACAAAGCACAAAGAAGACGGGACCGCGTGAGATATCGCAAGAGGCGCTCGCGAACCCGACGACGCGGGGCGCGACCGGCGGGGTGCGCGACGAGGGGCATGAGGAGCGCGGCGGGCAGACGACGCCCTATGGCATGGTCGTCACCGACAGCGTCATTGCCGAGATGGTGGAGGCTTTGGCCGAGCGGGCCGACTATGCCGCGCGGCGGGAGGCGGTGCGCGCCTGGAACGCGGCCAATCCAATCCTGAAGAAGGGGATTGCACTGACGCCCGTGAAGTTCGGCATTTCGTTCACGCTGACGCATCTCAATCAAGCCGGGGCGCTCGTTCATGTCTATTCGGACGGATCCATCCATCTGAACCACGGCGGCACGGAGATGGGTCAGGGCCTTTTCCAGAAGGTCGCGCAAGTCGCCGCGGACCGGTTTGGCGTGGCGGTGGAGGCGGTGCGCATCACCGCCACCGACACCGCGAAGGTGCCCAATACGTCCGCCACGGCAGCCTCGTCGGGAAGCGACCTCAATGGCATGGCCGTCAAGATCGCCTGCGACACGATCCGCGAGCGCATGGCCGAGCATCTGGCACAGCTCTACCAGGTGAAGCCTGCTGACGTGGTCTTTGCGGCGGGCCGGGTGCGGGCAGGGTCCGACGACATCGCCTTCGGGGAGGCCGCGGCGCTCTGCTACAGCGCGCGCGTGTCCTTGTCAGCCACGGGCTTTTACAAAACGCCCGACATCGAATGGGACCGCATCAAGGGCAAGGGCCGCCCGTTCTTTTACTTTGCCTACGGGGCCAGCGTCTCGGAGGTGGTGGTGGACACGCTCACCGGCGAAAACCGCATCCTGCGCACCGATATCATCCATGACGCCGGACGGTCGTTGAACCCCGCGCTGGATCGCGGCCAAGTGGAAGGTGCCTTCGTTCAGGGCGCGGGCTGGCTCACCATGGAAGAGCTTGTCTGGGATGACAAAGGCGCTTTGAAAACGCACGCTCCCTCCACCTACAAGATCCCCGCCGTCGCCGACCGGCCGGAGGTCTTCAACGTGTCGCTCTGGGACGGCGAGAATGCCGCTGACACGATCTACAAGTCCAAGGCCGTGGGGGAGCCGCCCTTCATGCATGGGATCTCCGTCTTTCTGGCGCTGTCGGACGCGCTCGGCCAGGGGGCGGCCTACCCGGCCCTCGATGCACCTGCGACGCCGGAGCGGCTGTTGAACACATGGCTCCGATGCAGTTGAGCGATGCATTGGCGCGCGGCCCGGTCGCCCGGGTCATCGTGGCTGCTTTGCGCGGCTCGGCCCCGCGGGAAGTCGGTGCAGAGATGTGGGTGTTTCCGGAAGGCCAGCACGGCACCATTGGCGGCGGGACGCTGGAATTCGAGGCGGCGGAGGCGGCACGCAAGCTCCTTGCCCGATCGCGCGCGCCGCGGGCCGTGCAGGCGACCCATGCGCTCGGCCCCGATCTGGGCCAGTGCTGCGGGGGGGCGGTGACCCTGGTTACGGAGCTGCTGACCAGGCTGCCAGACCCCGGGCCGCGCGCGATCCCGCTGACGGACGCGCCGAGGACCCTCGCCGTGGAGCGGGCGCTGGCGACCCTGCGCAATGGCACGGCCCCGGCTCGCGTGGCGATCGTGGACGGCTGGCTGGTGGAGCGTCCGCTGGAACCGACGCGCCCCATCTGGGTCTGGGGCGCGGGGCATGTGGGGCGCGCGCTGGTGGGCGTGCTTGCGCCCCTGCCCGACCTCGCGATCACCTGGATCGATACCGCGCCGGACCGCTTTCCCGCCATCCCGGAGGGCGTCACGCAGATCAGCGCCGCCAAGCCGGAACTCCTGATGAGCCATGCACCCGCCCATGCCGAGCACCTGATCCTCACCTATTCCCACGCGCTCGACCTCGCGCTGTGTGACGCGGCCCTGCGCCGGGGGTTTGCCTCCTGCGGCCTCATCGGGTCGAAGACGAAATGGGCGCGCTTTCGGTCGCGGCTGCGCGCGCTGGGGCATGACAGCGCTGAAATCGCGCGCATCGCCTGCCCTATCGGCGATCCAGCCCTGGGCAAGCACCCGCAGGCCATTGCGGTTTCCGTCGCCCATGGCCTAATCTCGCGCGGGGACGCGCAGGGGGATCGACGTGACGCAAGCACTTCTCGCGCTTGAGGGACTGACCAAGGCCTATCCCGGCGTCGTTGCCAATGAAGATGTCTCGCTGTCGATCCGCGCCGGTGAGGTCCACGCGCTTCTGGGTGAGAACGGCGCGGGAAAGTCCACGCTCGTCAAGATGATTTACGGCCTCGTGACGCCGGATGCGGGCACCATGACCCTCGACGGGACGGCGTTTGAGCCTGCAGATCCCCGTGTCGCGCGAGCCGCCGGGATCGGGATGGTGTTTCAGCACTTTTCGCTCTTCGAGGCCCTGACGGTCGCCGAAAACATCGCGCTGGGGATGGAGACGCCGCCCAAGGCGCGCGTCCTGTCGCGCCAGATCCGCGAGGTGTCAGAGACCTACGGCCTGCCGCTCAACCCCGATGCGACCGTGGGCACCCTGAGCGCGGGAGAGCGGCAACGGGTGGAGATCATCCGCTGCCTCCTGCAAAATCCGCGCCTCCTGGTGATGGACGAGCCGACGAGTGTGCTGACCCCACAGGAAGTGGGTATCCTCTTCAAAACACTGCGGAAACTCAGCGCGGAGGGGACGGCGATCCTCTATATCTCGCACAAGCTCGAGGAGATCCGTGCGCTGTGCGAGCGCGCAACGATCCTGCGCGGCGGGAAGGTCGTGGAGACCTGCGACCCCCGCACGCAATCCGCCCGCGCGCTGGCGGAGATGATGGTGGGCAAGTCCTTCGCCACGGCCACGCGGGACGGCGCGCAGACGGGCGAGCAGATGCTGGTTGTCGAGGGGCTGTCCACGCGGGCGACATCGGCCTTCGGGACGACGCTGAAGAACGTCACGCTGAGCGTCCGCGCGGGGGAGATCCTCGGTATCGGCGGGGTGGCGGGCAATGGGCAGGATGAACTGCTCGCGGCGCTGTCAGGTGAGGCGCGCGCGACCCCGCAGGCCATTACCCTTGGGGGCGAGCCCATGGGCGCGCTTGGCCCCCGCGCCCGCCGCGCCGCGGGGCTGTGCGTGGGGCCGGAGGAACGGCTGGGCCACGCCGCTGCACCCACGCTGTCGCTCATCGAGAATGCGCTTTTGACCGCAGACACCCGCGAGAAGCTGAGCGAGCGGGGATTTATCTCCTGGTCCAGGGTCCGTGCGTTCACAGAGCGTGTGATCGCGGGCTTTGACGTGCGAACGCCGGGCCCCGACGTGGCCGCGCAGGCGCTGTCTGGCGGGAACCTCCAGAAGTTCGTCATGGGCCGAGAGATGCTGCAGAGACCTGCGGCGCTCGTCATCAACCAGCCCACCTGGGGCGTGGATGCGGCAGCGGCGGCGTCGATCCGGCAAAAGCTCATTGGGCTGGCGGGCGAAGGCGTGGCCATTCTCGTGATCTCACAGGATCTCGACGAACTCTTTGAAATCGCGGACAGCTTCGCGGCGCTGAACGAAGGCCGGCTGAGCGACGCGCGGCCCATGGGCGACCTCACCATGGAGGAAATCGGCCTGATGCTCGGCGGTGTGCACGGCGAGAACGCAGGAGAAGCCGCGTGATCGCCATCGAGAAGCGACCGACGCCGTCCGCGATGTGGGCCTACCTCACGCCGGTCATTGCCGTCGCGGCCACGATCATCGCCGGTGCGCTCATGTTCGCGGCCCTGGGCAAGGATCCGTTCCAGTCGCTCAAGCTCATATTCTGGGACCCGCTCTTCGGCGATTTCGCGTTCTTCTACCGCCAGCAGCTTCTCATCAAGGCGGGGCCGCTCATCCTGATTGCCATTGGTCTGTCGCTCGGTTTCCGGGCGGGGATCTGGAACATCGGCGCGGAGGGGCAGTACATCATGGGCGCGATCTTTGGCGCTGCCGTGGGCCTCGCGCTCTATCCGGCGGAGACGCGGCTCGTCTTCCCACTCATGGTGATCTTCGGGGCGCTCGGAGGGTTCGTCTGGGCGATGATCCCGGCGATCCTGAAGACGCGGTTCAACACCAACGAGATCCTCGTGTCGCTGCTTCTCGTCTACGTGGCCGAGCAGTTCCTCGCCATGATGGCCTTCGGGCCGCTCAGGAACCCGGAGGGTCAGGGCTTTCCGGGCTCCCGCAACCTCTCCCGGTGGGAGAGCAGCGCGAACCCGGAACTCATCGCCGGGACTGGCCTCCATTACGGGGTTGTCGCGGCGATCATCGCGGTGCTTCTCGCGGCGATCCTCCTGTCGCGGCACCGGGTGGGGTTCGATATCAAGCTGATGGGCGTGGCGCCCAAGGCCGCCGCGTTTTCGGGCGTGAATACAAAGCGGATGGTGGTCTTTTGCCTCGGTGTCTCGGGCGCTTTGGCGGGGCTCGCGGGGCTTTTCGAGGTCACGGGACCATCAGGCCAGATCACCGACAGCTTCAATGTGGGCTACGGGTTCACGGCGATCATCGTGGCCTTCCTCGGGCGGCTGAACCCCATCGGGATCCTGTTCGCGGGGCTCCTGATCGGGCTCACATACATTGGCGGCGATGCGGCTCAGGCGGGCATCGGCCTACCGGGGGCGGCGATTTCAGCGTTCCAGGGGATGCTTCTGTTCTTTTTGCTGGCCGCGGATTTGCTGACGCAGTTCCGCGTGCGGTGGCGGAGGGTGGCGGCATGAGCGCGGTATTCGCCTCTAGCACCCGGAGCGCCAGCGACATGCCCGACCTCCCCCCCGGGAGGGCATACCGCGATGTCTCAATCAGAACAGATGGCGGACCGGACGCAGCGATGCGCATCGAAGGGCTGCCAGCTGCCCCCCCGAGGTCGAGCATGTCGCTAGCGCTCGATTCAGAGATTGCACCCTGATGGACCTCTTCGGCATCAACCCCGTCCTCCTCGTCACCGCGCTCATGGTGGCCTCGACGCCGATCCTTTTGGCGGCCATTGGCGAGCTCGTCGTTGAGAAATCCGGCGTCCTGAACCTCGGCGTCGAAGGCATGATGATCACTGGCGCGATCTGCGGGTTCATCATCGCGGTGCAGACCGGATCGCCCACGCTGGGCTTTGTCTGCGCGGCGCTCGGAGGGGCGGCGCTGTCGCTGATCTTTGCGGTGATCACGCTTTACTTCCTGTCGAACCAGGTGGCGACGGGCCTCGCGCTCACGCTCTTTGGGCTGGGCCTGTCATCGCTCCTGGCCGAAGGCTACCGCGAAGACCGCTCGCCGAGCATCGGCAAACTCGATTTCGGCCCGCTGAGCGACATCCCCGGCATTGGCCAGATGTTCTTTAGCCACGACGCCGTGGTCTATCTGTCGCTTCTTCTCGTGATGGCCGTCTGGGCGTTCCTCAGCTTCACGCGCGGTGGCCTCATCCTGCGCGCCTGCGGTGAGAACCCGGAGGCCGCCCACGCGCTCGGCTACAACGTCAAGCTCGTGCGGATGGCTGCCATCGCCTTCGGCGGGGCCTGCGCGGGCGTCGGCGGAGCTTACATCAGCATGGTGCGGATCTCGGTCTGGACCGACGACATCACGGCCGGTGCAGGCTGGATCGCACTCGCCATGGTTGTCTTTGGCGCGTGGCGGCCCGGACTGGTATTGCTCGGTGCCTATCTATTCGGCGGTGTGAGCGCCGGGCAGTTCCGTTTGCAGGCCATCGAAGTGCCGATCCCCGTGCAGTACTTGTCCATGAGCCCCTACATCGTCACGATCCTCGTGCTCGTTATGATCTCGGCCGGACGCAGCCGCGCCATGGGGGCGCCCGCCGCACTGGGCCAGACTTTCCACGCCTCGCGATAGGGGCTACTCGAAAACACCAACTGGGAGACTTCAATCCATGAAACTAAGATCCATTCTGGCCGCGCTGGCTGTGGTCGCGTCGGGCCCGGCTTTCGCGGACGGCCATGAGCCCACCAAGGTCGGCTTCGTCTATGTCGGACCGATCGGAGACGGCGGCTGGACATATGAACACCACCAGGGCCTCCTCGCCGTGGAAGAAGAGTTCGGCGACAAGGTCGAGACGATGTATGTCGAGAACGTGCCCGAAGGCGCAGACGCCGAGCGGGTGATGACGCAGATGGCCCTGCAGGGCGCTGACCTGATCTTTACGACCTCGTTCGGATACATGGATCCGACGATCAACGTGGCCGCCAAGTTCCCGGACGTGAAGTTCGAGCACGCCACCGGCTACAAGCGCGCCGACAACGTCTCCACCTATTCGGCGCGGTTCTACGAGGGCCGGGCAGTTCAGGGCCACATCGCGGGCAAGATGACCGAGACGAACAAGATCGGCTACATCGCCTCCTTCCCGATCCCGGAAGTGATCCGGGGCATCAACGCGGCGTATCTCCATGCCGCCCGCGTGAACCCGGAGGTCGAATTCAACATCATCTGGGTCTACACATGGTTTGACCCGACCAAGGAGGCAGACGCCGCGCGTGCCCTTATCGATCAGGGTGCCGACGTGATCCTGCAGCACACCGATTCCACGGCGCCCCTCGCGGCTGCGTCCGACGTCGAGGGCGTGATCGGCTTCGGTCAGGCCTCTGACATGGCGGCCTTCAAGCCGGCGCCGCGCGTGTCCTCGATCATCGACAACTGGGCCCCCTACTACATCGAGCGCACCCGCGCCGTCATGGACGGCACATGGGAAAGCGTCGACACCTCGGACGGCATGCCCACCGGCATGGTCGAGATCGGCGAGATCACCAGCGCCGTTCCCGCCGACATCAAGGCAGAGGCCGAAGCCATGATCGCCTCGATCACGGCGGGCGATTACCACCCGTTCACCGGGCCCATCAACAAGCAGGACGGCACTGTCTGGCTGGCCGAGGGCGAGGTGGCCGATGACGGCACCCTCCTCGGGATGGACTTCTACATCGAGGGCGTGACGGGCGACGTTCCAAACTGATCCCCGGATCGGACATCCTCAGCAAGATGGATGCGCCCGGCCTCACCGCCGGGCGTTTTCTTTTGGGCGGCGGCGCAGGAGGCGCGTTCGGATGCCTCCGGCGGGAGTTGATGGGAACGAAAGAAAGGCGGGGCCGGGTCAGTGGGCAGGCGTCCGAGCCACATAGCGGGAGGGGCTAGCCCTCAGCCCGGGCCGCCACATCTCCGGCGAGGACGCCCATGGCGAGGAAGGACGCGGCTTCCATGAGTGGATCAAAGAACACGGCGGGCGCGAGAAGGCGGTCATATTCCAAAGTCACGTCGAGGCGGGTCCCGGCGCCGTCCGGCCTAAGGCTGTAGGTCAGCGCCCGGATATCGATCCAGCCGGCCATGGGGCTGGTATGGGAGACCCGCTCAAACCGGACCTCTCGGGTCGTGCGCGACACGACCTTAAGGTGCAGAACGCCCCTGCCCTCGCGGCCCGAGATCACGACCTTCCGATCCGCGCCCATCGTCACCCCCTCATCCACCGGCACCGCCACTGGCTGCGGAAAGCCGGCAAGGAGCGTGGGCAGCGCGACGCTTGGCGATGTCGCCTGCCCCATGGCGCTCCAGACGGCCTCGGGCGGCGCATCGACGAAGCGGCGTGCGGTCGCCTCACCGGCGCTGTCAAAACGGTAGCTCAGCCCTTCGAGACTGGCGAGGGCGAGACCGGCGAAGACCAGGGACAGGACACCCAGGTCGTTGAGGCGGTCATCATCGTCGTCCCTGCGCATGATGCCGCGCCAGATCGCCGCGAAAAGCCTGAACAGAAGGTAGATTGCGCCGCCAATCACGGCGAGGACGACGATCAGAATGAAAACGCAAAAGAGAAAGGCGAGGGCATTGTCTCCCGTGCTGGCCTCCGACGGCATGGGCGCGAGCATTTGCGCCGCGAAGAACACGATGGCCATCCAAATGCCGGTCACCGCGCCGCGGCCCAGCACCCGGGCGGCATAGCCCGGTTCAAGACCATGCGCCCCGAGCCACGCGAGGTGCACGGCCAAGACCACGGCCAGGGGGGCCACGAACTGCACACCGCTCGTGGCCGCCGGAGTGAGGGAGACGGCATAGGCGAAGGCCAGGGCCGCCAGCGCCGCCGCGCCATGGGGGAGAACGGATTTCATGCCAGGGCCCTCAGATTTTCCCGCTCGGGCAGAGCCGCGGGGTCCTTGAGGTTCCAGACTAGCCCCATGCGCTCAAGCGCCAGAAGGACCCACCAGCCGGGATCAAGCTGGCCAGGGCTAAGGCTCAGCCGCGCAGAGCCCGGGAAGGCGTGGTGGTTGTTGTGAAAGCTCTCGCCCATCGTCAGGAGGCCAAGGGGCAGGTTGTATCCTTGGGTCGACACCCCTTCGAGGTGCCAGTCCCGCGCGCCCCGGTTATGGGCGAACCACCCCACGACCCAGTGCCCGAAGATCGATACGGTAACGCGCCCGCAGATGCCCCAGGCTACCCAGCCCCAACCACCGAGGGCATAGAGCGCGACCGCCAGGGGCACCTGCTGGAGCATGGAGGTCCGCTGCAGCCAGAGGTAGCCCGGCTGCTCCAGCACCGCCGGATACCGAAAGGCCGGCTCCGCGCGGAGGTGTAGCTTGCAGTGAAGTTGCCACCAGAAATCCTTTACCAAAGGGCTCTGGTGCGACAGAAACGGATGGCAGGCGGGCGCCCTTTGCGCCCAATCCCGGAGGTCATGGGTCAACATCATGGTCTTTGGGCCACCAAGGCCCGTCAGCGTCCCCAACCACACAAGGACCGCCCCGAGCGGGGCCCGCGTCTCATAGGATCCGTGGATCAGCCAGCGGTGCATCCCGAGCGAGTGCCCAAGGCAAAGCGTCATCGCAGAGGTCAACAGAAAGACCGCCACCGCCGACCAACTGAAATGGACCCAGCCAAGGACCACCCAGCCCAGCGCCATGGCGGACCACCAAAGCGACTTCACCGGCGACCAGCGCACCTCGCCCGCCACCGGGCTCGCAGCGCCCCCAAAGTCGATCCTCTCAAACACCCCGTCCACAGGCCGCCCCTTCATCTTTCCGAAAATACCTCCGCCGGAGGCAAACCTGGCCTTTCCACCCGCGCCTGCCCCTGCCAGTGTCGCGCCATGTTACACGCAATTGACGGCACGCCTGCAAGTCCCTTGACCTTCGGCACGATGCAGTTCGGCGGCACCGCCGACGACCCAGCCAGCGCTCAAATGTGGTCCGCCTGCCGCGCGGCCGGGATCACGCATTTTGACACGGCCTGGGTCTACACGGACGGGCGCTCCGAAGAGATCACCGGCCGCCTGATCGGGGCGGAGCGCGAGAGCCTCCTCATCGCCACCAAGGCGGCCTATACGGGCGGCGCGGGCGGCACCAATATCCGCGCGCAGTTCGACACGTCACGGCGCCGCCTCGCGCTTGATTGCATCGACATCCTCTACATGCACCGCTTCGATCCCGAGACCCCGCTCGAGGAAACCTTCGAGACGCTCGCCACGCTCCAGTCACAAGGCCTCATCCGCTACATCGGCGTGTCGAACTACGCGGCCTGGCAGGTGATGAAGGCGCAAAATACGGCCGCGCGGTTCGGCACGAGGATCGACATCATTCAGCCGATGTACTCCCTCGTCAAACGTCAGGCGGAGGTGGAGATTTTCCCCATGGCGCAGGATCAGGGCATCTTCGTCGCGCCTTACTCCCCCCTGGGCGGCGGGCTTCTCACGGGTAAATACGCCACGGGCGGCTCGGGCCGGCTCAGCACCGATGACCGCTATCGGGCGCGCTACGGCGCGGCGCACATGCACGAGACAGCGCGCGGACTGGCCGGGATCGCGGCGCGGGAGGGCGTGCATCCGGCAACCCTCGCCGTGGCCTGGGCAGCGAGCCACCCCGCAAAGCCCGCGCCCATCGTATCGGCCCGCAGCGCCGGACAACTCGCGCCATCGCTTGCGGGTTTCAGCATGTCTGAGACCCTGCGCGCGGAACTCAACGAACTGGGGCCGCGCCCGGCCCCGGCAACTGACAGACTGGAGGAAGCGTGACGGACGCCATCATCATCGGCGGCGGGATCGCAGGCATCTCGCTGGGTGCGCGCCTCGCGCCGCATATGGATGTGCTCGTCCTCGAAGCCGAACCCCTTCTGGGCTATCACGCCTCCGGCAGGTCAGCGGCCCTCTTCGAGGAAACCTACGGGCTGCCCTCCACCGTGGCGCTGAATGAGGCGAGCCGCGACGATCATTTCACCCTGGGCGGCGGCGGCATGGTGAGCCCGCGCGGGCTCATGCTCCTCGATACCGGCGACAGCGAGGCGTTTGAGGCTGATCTCGCGCAGATGAAGATGGACGAGATCACGACCCAAGAGGCCCGCAGCAAGGTCCCGATCCTCGACCCGGCGCGCGTGCGGCGTGCGGGATACCATGCACAGGCCTGGGATATCGACACGGATCGCCTCATCCAGCACTTCGCGAAAGACATCCGCGCCCATGGCGGCGCGGTCCAGCCCAATGCCACGGTCAGCGGGGTCGAACGCACGGCCGGGGGCTGGGTCGTGCACACTGTCAAGGGCAACCACGAGACGGGTCTCTTGTGCAATGCAGCCGGGGCCTGGGTCGATCAGGTGGCCGCCATGGCCGGTGTCGCGCCGCTGGGCTTCACGCCGCTCCGGCGATCCATGGCGCGGATCGCGGCACCGGGGGGCCACGATGTCAGCGGCTGGCCCATGATGTTTGGCCCCGGTGAAACCTGGTACGCCAAGCCGGACGCCGGTGCCCTTCTCGTGTCGCCCGCCGAGGAGGACCCCTCAGAGCCCATGGATGCCTGGCCCGACGACATGGTGCTGGCCGAGGGTCTCGCCCGCTACGAGGCCGCCGTTACAGAGCCCGTCACCCGTCCCATCGCGAGCTGGGCGGGCCTGCGCACGTTCTCGCGCGACCGAAACCTCGTCATCGGGTTTGATCCCCGCGAGCCCGCGTTCTTCTGGCAGGCCGGTCAGGGCGGCTACGGATTTCAGACCGCGCCCGCCGCGAGCCGGCTTGGCGCGGATCTCATTCTCGGCAAGGCGCCGGAACTGGACGCGGGCACTGTCAGCGCCCTCGCCCCCGCGCGCTTTGGCTAGGTGCCGTCAGGCGTCGCACGCGCAGCCGGAATGGCCGCAGCCTGCGCCATCCGGGTGGCCTTCGGCGCAGACATCGCTGCAGTAGTTCTGGTCGTCCTTCTTCACGGCGTCATCGATGTTGACGATGCAGACGCAGCTGTCGCAAGCGCAGACTTGTTGGGTGACTTCAGGCATGGGGAGGTCCTTCATGGATGTGTTGATGAGTGAAGACATGCTCGATCATGATCTTCAGCACGCGGCGGACACAGTCATCGGCCATAGAATAGAACACCTGCGTGCCGCGCCGCTCTGACCTCAGAATACGGGCAGAGCGGAGCAGCCGGAGATGGTGGCTCGTGAGTGAAGGCGAGGCCCCGAGGGCCCCTGAGATATCTCCGGCAGAGCGTTCCTGATTCATACAGGCAATAACGATGCTCAGGCGCGTCGGATCGGAGAGCAGGCCGAACGTGTCGGCAAGCTCCGCGACATGACCTGGTGTGAGATCGACCGCCGTCATATCCAACACTTAAACGGTTATTCAAGTGTTGTCAATCGCCCTACTCCGCCGCCTTCAGCCCCACCGCCTCGATATCCGCGCGGATCACGCTGTTTTTCGGATCATAGGGGCTGTCTTCCGTGATTTCGGCATCCCAGAGCCGGTCGAACATCTTGACCTTGAGCTTCGTGCCCGGCGCGGCGTGTTCGGGCCGGACATAGCCCATCCCGATCGACGAGCCGAAATGCACCGACCAGCCGCCGGATGTCAGACGGCCCACGCGGGTGCCGCCGTCGCTCCCAAGGCGCGCATCATGGGCGTAAAGTGCCTCGCGTCCCCACGGGTCGGCATCCGGCGGCCCGTCGATCTTCACTGTGACGCACATGGACCGGATGCCTTTGGCGACCATGGCCTCCTTGCCGAAGAAGTCCTTCCCGAGATCCACGAACCGATCCAGCCCGGCCTCGAGGGGCGTCGCGTCGCGGCCCAGCTCCGTCCCGAAGGCGCGGTAGCTTTTCTCTTGGCGCAGCCAGTTCTGCGCCCGCGCGCCCACGGGTTTGATGCCGAATTCCGCACCCGCCTCCATGAGTTGATCCCAAAGGTAGTTCTGCATCTCCATCGGGTGATGCAGCTCCCAGCCCAGCTCTCCGGTATAGGCCACGCGGATGGCGGTGAGCGGGCACATCTTCAGCTCGATGTTGCGGGCGCTCAGCCACGGGAAGCGCTTGTTCGAGAGCGCCGTCTCGGGCTCCGGGTCACGGATGAGCTTTTGCAGAACGTCGCGGGAGCGGGGCCCGGCGAGGGCGAAGACGCCGTATTTGCTGGTAACATCGGAGATCATCACCGACTTGCCACCGGCGCAGAAATCCTCCGCCGCCTTGAACAGGTAATCCTGATCGTAAGCCGCCCAGCCGCCCGCGCTCACGAGGTAGTAGGCATCCTCTGCCATGCGCACGATGGTGTATTCCGTTCGCGTGGTCCCTGCGGAGGTCAGCGCGTAGGTCAGGTTGATCCGGCCCACCTTGGGCAGCTTGTTGCAGGTGAACCAGTCGAGGAACTCGGTTGCGTCCTTGCCCTTCACCGAATGTTTGGCAAAGGCCGACGCGTCCACGAGGCCCACGCCGGACCGGATCGCTTCGGCCTCGGCTTTGGCATAGTCCCACCAGCCGCCGCGCCTGAAGCTGCGCGCGTCGTGGTCGAAATTCGACGGTGCATCGAGCGGCCCATAGTAGTTCGGCCGCTCCCACCCGTTCACGCAGCCGAACTGCGCGCCGAGCGCCTTCTGGCGGTCATAGGCGGGATTGGTGCGCAGGGGGCGGCAGGCCTCCCGCTCCTCATCGGGGTGATGCAGGACGTAGACGTGGGAATAGCATTCCTCGTTCTTGCGCGCCGCAAATTCCGTCGTCATCCAGTCCTGTCCGTAGCGCTTGGGATCGAGGGAGGCCATGTCGATCTCTGCCTCGCCCTCGACCATCAGCTGCGCGAGGTAGTGGCCCGCACCGCCCGCGGCCGTGATCCCGAAGGAGAAGCCCTCCGCCAGCCACATGTTGCGCAATCCCGGCGCGGGGCCGATCAGCGGATTGCCGTCGGGCGTGTAGCAGATCGGGCCATTGTAGTCGTCCTTCAGGCCCACCGTCTCAGAGCTCGGGATCCGGTGGATCATGGACATGTACTCCTCCTCGATCCGTTCGAGATCGAGCGGGTAGAGATCGGCGCGGAAGCTCTCGGGTACGCCGTATTCAAACCGCGCGGGGGCACCCTCTTCATAGGGGCCAAGGATCCAGCCGCCCCGTTCCTCGCGGACATACCACTTGGCGTCGGCGTCGCGCAGGACCGGGTGCTGAGGGTTGGTCTTGCGCCACTCCACCAGCGCCGGGTCGGGTTCGGTGACGATGTATTGATGCTCCACCACGATGGCGGGGGTCTTGATGCCGAGGAGCCGCGCCGTCCGTGGCGCGTGGTTGCCGGAGGCTGTCACGACATGCTCTGCCGTCACGACGACCTGTTCCTCGCTGGCGACGAGGTTCCCGCCCCGCTCCACCATCTTCGTGAGCGTCACTTCCCAGGCCTCGCCCGTCCAGTGATACGCGTCGGCCTGCCAGCGCTGCTCGATCGCGACGCCCAGCTGGCGCGCGCCCGCGGCCATGGCGTTCGTGACGTCAGCGGGGTTAATGTAGCCGTCGGTCGGGTGGTAAATCGCGCCCACGAGGTCGTCGGTGCGCACCAGCGGATAGCGCTCCTTGATCTGCGCGGGGCTCAGCCACTCATAGGGGACATCGCAGGTCTCTGCCGTCGACGCATAGAGCATGTATTCATCCATCCGCGCCTGGCTCTGGGCCATGCGCAGATTGCCCACGACATAAAAGCCCGGATCCTGCCCCGTCTCCTCCTTCAGGGTCTTGTAGAACTTGATGGAGTAGTCGTGGATATGGGTCGTCGCGTAGGACATGTTGAAGTAGGGCAAAAGCCCCGCCGCGTGCCACGTGGAGCCCGCCGTCAGAGCGTCCCGCTCCACCTGCATCGTGTCCCAGCCAGCCTTGCCCAGATGGTAGGCAATGGATGTCCCCACCGCTCCCCCGCCGATGACCAGCGCTTTGACTTGGCGTTTCATGAGCCCGACTCCCTGATCCAATGGCCGTGACCATGCCCGTTCCCGACGCCGCGCGCCAAGACCAGCCGACCTAACGCTGCGCATTTGCGACGTGAACGCCGGGTTTAGGGGGTCGCGATTTTCGCGAGCCGTGCCTGCACCACGGACGAGACGCGCAGCGGGGGCCCGTGCCCGGGGCACAGAAGATCGCCTTCGGCCACGCGACCGGCGAGCGCCCGGATTGAGGCCAGGCCCTCCGACTTGCTTTCAAAACCCAGTGGGCGGCTCACCCCGGTCAACGTCATGAGCGCGTCACCCACGATCCAGATCGAGCCGCCGTCCGCGCGGGGGAGCCTGAAACCGACCTGCCCTGCCGAATGGCCCGGCAGGGGGAAAAGCTCTGCCCCCGGCCAGTTGAGCGGCCCCGCATCGGTCAGCTCCCGCACATTGGGGAGGGGCATGACCTTGCCCGGCGTCATGCTGGCAAAGAGCGCCTCCGCCCATTTGGGAACGCCTTCGCCGGGCCGTCGCCACGTGCCCGTCCGCAAAAGCGCCGCATCGTCCGGATGCGCGAAAACGTCGACGCCAAGACCGGCCGACAGCGCCGCCGCGCCCCCCGAGTGATCGAAATGGGCATGCGTCAGCAGGATGCGCTGCACGGGTGGGTGCCCATCCAGCGCGTGAAGGATCTTCAGTCCCGTCGCGTCCATGCCGGTATCGACGAGGACGCTCTCCTCCCCCCGTGTGAGGAGGTACACGTTCGTCCAGCGATGGGTGGCGAGGTGGAGGCCGTCGCTCTTGTGCTGAAACCTCATGGGGTGCCCCTTTCGCGGTGCTGTGGGCCACATCCTACCGATTGATGGGGCCAAGCCAAGAAGTCCCCGCTTCGCTCACTCGCCATTAGGCAGAGCCGTGACGCGCGAAATCTGCTATAGCGATCCTTATTTCAAAGGAGATTTCCAATGTCATTTACGTATCTCGACGCCATTAAGATCATGCATGATGTCCGCTACGGCACCGCCACGAATGTCGCGGACGCATTCAGCGTCGCCGATGTGCAGGCGACCTTGCTCGACGATCGCACGCTCGTCCTCATCGGCGCCACGACACTGCGCGACTGGCTCGACTACGGCGTGAACGTCGAATGGGGCGGAGCCGCGAGTTGCGGGTTTCCGGTGGTGCCCGGCGATAGCGGAACGCTCTACCACGGCGGGTTTCTGGAATATGCTCAATATGTCTTCTGCTACGCGAAGGCGGCGAAACCAAAGTTCATCATCGGCCATTCGCTGGGTGGGGCTGCGGCGCAGATCGTGGGGGCGTCGCTCGGCGTACCAGCCCTCACCTTCGGCAGCCCGGCTGTGACAAGCACCAGCGAACGGTTGGACGGGGAAGGCTGGGTGCAGAACGTCTTTCGCCCCGACGATCCGATCTACAATGTCCTCTTGCCGTTCGGTTTCCGCCTCATGGGCAGCCAGGATCCCGTGGCCATGGTGCCCAGCCGGCCCGGGGGGTTCAGCCACACGATCCCTGCCTATCTCGAGACCCTCCAATCCAAGGCCAATGACGGCGACGCGAAACGGACCTGGCCCCGGTCCTGAGCAGGTCTGTGCCGCAGGGGCGCGCTTGCCCCCTTCCCGACGCTGCGCCATAGCGGTGCCATGGAAGTCTACGACGACATTGCCGCCATGCGCGCGCATGTGCGCAGCCTCAAGGCCCAGGGCAAAACCGTCGGCTGCGTGTTGACCATGGGGTTTCTGCACGCAGGCCATATCGGACTGGTGGAGGAATGCGCGCGCCATGTGGACGCGGTCGTGACCTCGATCTTCGTGAACCCAACGCAGTTCGGCGAGAAGGAAGATCTGGACAACTACCCCACCGACATCGAGGGCGATCTGGCAAAGTTCAAGGCCGCGGGCGTCAGCGCCGTCTTCATGCCCACGCCCGACATCATGTACCCCGCTGGCGCGGACACGGTGGTGACGGTCCCCGGCCTCTCGGACATCCTGCAGGGCAAGGTCCGCCCCGGGCACTTTCAGGGGGTGACCACGGTCGTCTCCAAGCTTTTCAACATATTGGAGCCCGATGTTACCGTCTTCGGTGAGAAGGATTTTCAGCAACTCGCCATCATCCGCCAGATGGTCCGCGACCTTGGGATGGCGGTGGAGGTGCGCGGCCTGCCCATCGTGCGGGAGGCGGACGGGCTCGCCATGTCGTCCCGGAACGCCCGCCTGACAGCAGAGGACCGCGCGGCCTCCGTGGTCCTCAATCAGGCGCTCGATGCCGCCCAGGCCCATGAGGCCGACCCGCTGACGGCGGAGGAGTTTCGCGCCCTCGTGCGTGAACGCATCGCCCGTGAACCCCGCGCGGATATCCGCGCCATCGACATCCGCGATGCGCGGGACCTGTCGCCGTATTATGGACGCCTCGACCGGCCTGCGGTGATCCTCCTCTCTGTGCGCTTCGGCGCTATCCTCTTGATCGACAATCGGGTCATCGGGCCCGGGAAGGACGCGCTATGAGCACCCAGAAACCCATCCGCCGCAAAACCTGCCCGCAGATCACGGCCATGAAAGGCGGGGAGCCCATCGTGTCGCTTACCTCCTACCACGCGCATACGGCGGCCATCGTGGATGCCCACGCCGACTTCATTCTGGTGGGCGACAGCCTCGGCATGGTCATGCACGGGATGGAGACGACCGTGGGCGTGCCCATCGACCTTATGATCATGCACGGCAAGGCGGTGGTACGCGGCACTGCGTCTGCGCTCATTGTCGTGGACATGTCCTTCGGCACCTATGAGGAGAGCCCGGAGGTCGCCTTCCGCAACGCAGCGCGGATCCTGAAGGAGACAGGCTGCGGCGCGGTGAAGCTCGAGGGCGGCGCGCGCATGGCCGAGACGATCACCTTCCTCGTCCAGCGCGGCATTCCGGTCATGGCACATATCGGGCTCACGCCGCAAAGCTCCCACGTGATGGGCGGCTTCAAGACCCAGGGCCGCGAGGAGGACAGCTGGGCCGCCCATGAGGCCGATGCCCGCGCCGTCACCGACGCCGGCGCTTTTGCGCTCGTCCTTGAGGGCATGGTTGAGCCGCTGGCCGCAAAGATCACGAAACAAATCGAAATTCCCACCATCGGGATCGGCGCCTCAGCGGAATGCGACGGCCAGATCCTCGTCCTGGAAGACATGCTGGGCCTCTCCCCTCGCGCGCCAAAATTCGTCAAGGTTTACGGGGACTTGGGCGCGCAAATTGAAGCGAGCGTCAAAGCCTATGCCGACGAGGTCCGCGCCCGCCAATTCCCCGGAGAGGCGCAGGTCTATCGCTGAGGGAATTGACGGCGGCCCCCGCGGCGTGCACCCCTGACCCCACCCTGCCAACACCGCGCAAGGAGCATCCATGATCCGCCGCAGCCTCCAGACCCTCGGACTTCTTGCCCTGACGCTCGGCGCAGTCGCCCCCCCGGCGAGCGCGCAGAATGCCGTCAGCGACCCGGATCTCCGGCAGGCCATTGTCACGGCCACGCAACAGCATGTGCAGCTTCGCCAGAACGGCGCCTACCCGGACGCATGGGCATTCTTCACGGACGGCACGCAGCAGATCATCAGCCTCCCCGACTATTCCGCGTTCGAGGCGGAGACCCGGGAGCGCGTGGGGGGCCTCGACGAGTTTTCGGTCCTGCGCATCCTCGAGGCTGAGCAGCCAGATACCTACGTTCTGGACTTCGCAGGCATCTATGAGGGCGACTTTTACGAATGCGGCTATTTCGTGTGGCGCATGGTGGACGGTGCGCTGAGGATCGCACGTGCCCAGCGCGGGTTTTCGTCCTTTGAGGATCTCACCTCGGATCAGGGTGCAGGGATGCTGTCGCAGCTCGGCTGCCAGGTGCATTCCCGCAAGCTGTTGGAGCGCGCTGGCTTCACCGGCTAGGCTGCGCCCGTTCAGAGCATCGCAGGCACGACCAGATCAGGCGGCCTATGGCCGTCATCAAAGGTCTTGATGTTGATAATGACCTTTTCGCCCATCTCGGCGCGGCCCTCGTTCGTCGCCGATCCCATATGCGGCAGCAGCACCACGTTGGGCAGCTCGCGCAGGCGGGGGTTCACGTCCTGACCGTGCTCGTAGACATCAAGGCCCGCACCCGCTATCTCGCCCGCGCGCAACGTCCGCGTCAGCGCGTTCTCGTCGATCACCTCGCCGCGTGAGGTATTCACCAGCACGGCCGACGCCTTCATCAGCTTGAGCCGCCGCGCGTTGATCAGGTGGAAGGTCGCGGGCGTGTGGGGACAGTTCACGCTGATCACATCCATGCGCGAGATCATCTGATCGAGGCTTTCCCAATAGGTCGCCTCAAGCGCCTGTTCGATCTCGGGGCGCAGGCGCTTCCTGTTGTGGTAATGGACCTGCATCCCGAAGGCCGCCGCCCGCCGCGCCACGGCCTGCCCGATCCGCCCCATGCCGAGAATGCCCAGACGCTTGGCCCCGAGGCGCCCGCCGAGCATCGCCGTCGGCGACCAGCCCTCCCATTCGCCTTTCTGCATCAGCGCCAGGCCCTCCGGGATCCGCCGTGTCACGGCGAGCATCAGTGCCATGGTCATGTCCGCGGTATCATCCGTCACCACCCCGGGCGTGTTCGAAACGAGGATCCCGCGCTGCCGCGCTGTGGCCACATCGATGTGATCAACGCCCGCGCCGTAGCTCGCAATCAGCTTGAGCCTGTCGCCCGCCTGCCCGAGGAGCCCCGCATCGATGGCGTCTGTGACCGTGGGCACCAGAACATCGGCACCTTTTACGGCCTCAACCAGCTGGTTGCGGGTCATCGGTTCATCGGTTTCGCGCAGCTGCACGTCGAAAAGTTCCGACATCCGGGTCTCCACGACCTCGGGCAAGCGTCGCGTCACGACAACACTCAGGCGCTTTGACGGCATGAGACCCTATCCCTCCCCTTCCCCGACCGGGGTTTGTCGTGGCAGATTGCCCGTTGAAAATCGCGGGCACAAGAACCCGCAACATCGAGAGGTAGAGCATGGTGCACCGCATTGTCTGGACAAGCCTTTTGGCCGTCCTTGTTCTCTTGCCCGTTCTGGCGCATGCCGAAGAGGTCAAGCGCGGCGCCGTGACGAACTTTCCGATCCCGCGCTACGTGTCGATGAAGGCCACAGAGGCCAATGTGCGTCGCGGTCCGTCGCTCTCCCACCGGATTGACTGGGTCTTCACGCGCCGTGACATGCCGCTTCAGGTCACCGCAGAGCACGGCCATTGGCGGCGCGTCATCGACCGCGACGGGCTGGGCGGGTGGATCCATTATTCGCTGATCTCGGGCACCCGGACCGTGATCGTGGAAGAAGACATGCTGGCCCTTTTCCCGCGCCCCGAACTCGGCGAGCAGATCGTCGCGCGGCTCGAACTCGGCGTGGTGGCGCGCTTGGGCAAGTGCACAGAAAGTTGGTGCAGGCTCACGGCGGGCGGCTATAAAGGCTGGGCGCCGAAGACATCGCTATGGGGGGTAGAACCCGGCGAGATCCGGCGCTGAGGACCGCCTGCCGCCGGAGCGCAAGATGAAACACGTCACCCTCGCCGGGGAACTCAAGGAATTCGCCTCAGCCAAGAGGCTCTTTGTCGTCCATGCCGCGCCGGGCTGGGTCGAAAAGGTGGCCTCCGGAGAATTCGACTTTTTCACGCGCCTCGCCCCCCGCCTCGACGACGAGGGCGTGGCGAGCGTCACCGTCGAGCTCGATAGCGCCCTGTCAGAGGCGATGCTGGCCCAGAACCACATGCACGTGATCCTAGGCGATCGACCCCAATACGCTCCCCATGTGATGCATGTCGCGCCGAGCTATGTCTGGGGCTTCTGGTACCTCGACGAGGTCGGGATCAACGCCAACAGCTCCATCCGGATGCGCACGTTTCGGCCCCACGGGGTGGAGTGGGGCCCGGCGGAGTACTTCTTTCACGGCATGGCCGGCTGGATGCTGGAACAGAATGTCTCGCGCCTGCCGCAACCGGACCGCGATCCGGGCGCGCTGGACCGTGCACAATCCGTCATCTTCTGCCAGGACATCGAAACGCGCCAGCCGCGCCAGCACTACCTGAGCACGGAAGAGATGATCCGCAATGCCGCCCGCGCGGCCGGTGGCGGGATCGTCTACGTGAAACCCCACCCGCATCAGGACGACACGACGCGCGCCAAGATCGACAAGCTTGCTGCGAGCGATCCCAATATCCGGATCTCCGACGCCTCGGTCCATGATCTGATCGCGGCCTCCGACTGGGTCATCACGCAGAATTCCGCGGCCGGATTCGAGGCGCTCATGCAGAAGACGCGTCTCATTACCTGCGCGCGGTCGGACTTCCATCACGCCTCCCTCGTGGCGCGCAGCGGCGACGAACTGCGCGAGCATCTGCGCAGTGGCGGCGGCGCGCTCGAGGGGTTCGAGTACGAAAAGTACCTCTACTGGTTCCTTTCCGAGACCTGCCTGGAGCCGCAATCGGACGCGTTTGCCGACCGCGCCTGGGCGCGGCTCATCGACAAGTTCTCGCCCTAGGCCGCCAGGCCCCGCCCCTTCAGCAAGGCCTCCACCCCCGGCATCCGCCCCCGGAATGCGGTGTAGAGGTCTTCGGGCGTCTGGCTCCCGCCCGCCGAAAGGATGAACTCCTCCAATTTTGCGGCGGTGGCGGGGTCGAACGCATTCCCGGTCTCCTCGAAGGCGGCAAAGGCGTCGGCATCCATGACCTCGGACCACATGTAGCTGTAGTACCCGCTCGAGTATCCGTCACCGGCGAAGACATGGGCAAAGTGCGGCGTGGCATGGCGCATCTCGATGGCCGCTGGCATGCCGAGCCCGGCGAGAACCTCTGCCTGCCTGGCCATGGGATCGGCCGGCGCCGCCCCCTCATGGAAGGCCAGATCAACGAGGGCCGAGGCCACGTATTCGACCGTCTGAAAGCCCATGTCATAAGTCGCGGCCCCCAACACGCGATCCAGAAGCTCCTTTGGCATCGGTTCGCCCGTATCCGCATGAAGCGCATATGTTTCAAGGACTTGCGGAACCTCGAGCCAGTGCTCATAGAGCTGCGACGGAAGCTCCACGAAATCCCGCGCCACGGACGTGCCCGAGATCATCGGGTAGCGCACAGTCGTCAGCATGTGGTGCAGCGCATGGCCGAATTCGTGGAAAAGGGTGCGTGCATCGTCAAAGCTCAAAAGGGCGGGCTGACCTTCTGCAGGTTTGGCGAAGTTGCACACATTGATCGTGATCGGGCGTTGATCGCGGCCAAGCCTGTGGCCCGGTTGCAGGCCAGAACACCACGCCCCCGACCGCTTGCCGCCCCGCGCGAAGTAGTCGCCGATGAACACGGCCATATGCTCCCCGTCGCGGGTGACCTGCCAGGCTCGCGCGTCGGGATGGGCAAGGGGCGCGTCGATGGGCTCAAACGCCAGCCCGAAGAGCCTGGACGAGGTCTCGAACGCCGCTTCGATCATCTTTTCCAGCTGGAAGTAGGGCTTCAGCTCCGCCTCATCGAGGTCATGCTCCGCCACGCGGCGCTTTTCCGAATAGTACCGCCAGTCCCACGGCGCGAGGGGGCCGTTGATCCCGTCTTGCTGCATCATCTGGGTCAGGCGCTCTGCATCTGCCTCCGCCTGCGCCTTCGCGGGGGCCCAGACCTCCATCAGGAGGGTGCGCACATTGTCGGGCGTGCCTGCCATCTCGGGGGCGAGCTTGTAGTCCGCGAAGGTCTCGTAGCCCAGAAGCTTTGCCCGCTCCTCCCGGAGTGACAGTATTTCCGCCGCAATGTCGCGATTATCCGTCGCACCGCCATTGGCCCCGCGCGACGACCAGGCCTTCTGCGCCACCTCCCGCAGCGCCCGGTCCGGGCAGAATTGCAGAAAGGGCGTCATGAGAGAGCGTGACGTGGTGATGATCCACCCGTCGATGTCGCGTGCCTTTGCGGCCGACTTTGCCGCGGAGACGAGGAAGCCGGGCAGCCCTGTCAACTGGTCCTCTGACAGCTCCATGTACCAGTCCCGCTCATCAGCGAGGAGGTTTTGCGTGAACTCCGTTCCCAACATGGCAAGCCGCGCCTTGATCGCCGTCATGCGCTCGGACGCCTCGCCCGTCAGCGCGGCGCCAGCACGGGTGAAATCCTCGTGATAAAGCTCGATGACGCGCCGGTCTTCGCCCTCGAACGCATCCCTTTGGTCATAAAGCGCCTGCAGTCGCGCGAAAAGCGCGGGGTTGGAGATGACCTCCGCATTATAGGCCGACAGCTCGGTGACGAAGGTCTTCTGAAGCGCCTCGCGTTCGGGCGTTGAGTCCGTGCCGATGATGTTGAAGAAAACCGCCAGCACGCGGCGCAGCTTTTCGCCCGCAAGCTCCAACGCATGGATCGTGTTTTCAAGCGTCGGCGCGTCGGTGGCGCCTGCGATTGCGGCAATGTCCGCGCGCGCGGCCGCGAGGCCCTGGCGCAGGGCGGGCTCGAACTGGGCATCGTCAAACGTCTCGTAGCGCGGCAGGCCAAAGGGTCCGTCCCACGGCTCAAGCATCGCGTTCGTCATGGTTTTCCCTTTCTCTGGAGCGGGCCGCAGACCGGGCAATCGGCCCGCGGCTTTACCTTGATCTTGCGCGTCTCGGCCTCGAGCGCGTCGTAGATCAACATGTATCCGATGAGGGGCGTTCCCGCCCCGGTGATCCGCTTGATGACCTCAGATGCCATCATCGTGCCGATGATCCCCGGCAGCGGCCCCAGCACGCCCGCCTCCGCGCAGCTTGGCGCCTGACCGGGGGCAGGATCGTCGGGAAAGACGCATTCGTAGCACGGCCCGCCGAAGGCCGGGTCCCAGATCGCGACCTGTCCTTCCCATTGCGTGAGTGCGCCCCAGACCACCGGAAGCCCGAGGTCCACGGCAGTCCGGTTGATAAGGCGACGGGTCTCCTGATCGTCGGTGCAATCGACGATGAGATCGTAGTCGTCAAAGAGGTCGGCGGCGATGTCCCCGGTCAGGCGGCGTGTATAGGGGCGCACATCGACATAGGGGTTGAGGGCATGGATGCTCTGTTCCGCGCTCGCCGTCTTGGGCAGGCCGGTGGCATCATCCCGGTGGATCGTCTGGCGTTGGAGGTTGGTATGATCCACGCGGTCATCGTCGATCACACCGAGCGTCCCCACCCCCGCCGCCGCAAGGTACTGCAACACCGGAGAGCCGAGGCCCCCTGCCCCCACGACGAGGACCTTCGCGCGCTTGAGCTTGGCCTGACCGGGGCCCCCGATCTCACGCAGGACGATGTGGCGGGCATAGCGTTCGAGCTCGACCTCGCCCATATTCTCACTGCGCGCGACGGCCTGCATCGGCGTCTCAGCCGGGTTGGCGCGCGTCCGCATCAGCCGCAGCAGCCTGAAGTACCCGAAGGCGAGACCGCCAGCCGCCCCGAGGATCAGCCAGAGCCGCGCGTCGCCGCCCGTGCCTTCGCGGAGCGGATGGCCGTTCGGCAGCACCACGTGGATCGCCAGCACACCGGTAAAAAGCAGCCCCAGCATGAGCCACCGCGCCTGCATCGGGGTTTTCATCGCGACCCCGATCCCCCAGATCGTGGCGGCCATGGAAAAGACGACGATCATGAGTAGTGGCCCTTAGCTGCGTCCGGTGGAGCCAAAGCCCCCCTCCCCCCTCTCGGAGGCCGACAGGCCTTGCGCAATCCCGAAGGTAGCGCGGGCGACGGGGGCGACGACCACCTGCGCGATCCTGTCACCGTGGGCGACGCGGACGGGCTCTCTACCCAGATTGATGAGGATCACACCGATCGGGCCACGGTAGTCGGCATCTATCGTCCCCGGCGCATTGGCCAGCGTCACGCCGTCCCTCAGCGCCCAGCCGGAGCGCGGCCGCACCTGAACCTCGAACCCCTGCGGAATCTCGGCGCGCAGGCCCGTGGGCACCAGGGCCCGCGCACCCGGCGCAAGCGTCAGGCCCGCATCGCGTGCCTCTTGCGGAAAGTTGGCGCGGATATCCGCGCCCGCTGCGCCCGCCGTCTCGTAGCTCGGCAGCGCGATGTCGGGGTCGGCATCGCCTGTGAATTGAAGCGTGATGTGGGTCATGCAAGCGCGCCGGCGATCCGCTGTGCGAGGCGCTCGGCCACATGCGCCTTGTCCATGCGCGGCCATTCCTCTGCACCCTCCGCCGTGATGAGGGTCACCGCATTCTCGCCGCCGCCCATGATCCCGGTGCCGGGAGAGACATCATTGGCAAGGATCCAGTCGCAGCCCTTTCGGGCGCGTTTGGCGGTGGCGTGCTCCACGACGTTCTCGGTCTCGGCGGCGAAGCCAACGACGAGGCGCGGACGGGTATCGCGATGCGCGACCGTGGCGAGGATGTCGGGGTTTTCGGCGAAGTTGAGCGTGGGCAAGCCGTCCTTGGTCTTCTTCATCTTCTGGGAGGCGGCCCCGTCCACCCGCCAATCGGCCACAGCGGCCGCAAAGATGGCGGCGTCGGCAGGCAGCGCATGCTCCACGGCGGCCATCATCTGGGCCGCCGTCTCCACGGGGACGACGTCCACGCCCGGTGGCGCGGGCACCTGTGCCGGGCCCGTCACGAAGGTCACATGGGCCCCGAGGCGCGCGCAGGCGAGGGCGATGGCACTGCCCTGCGCGCCGGAGGAGCGGTTCGCGATGTAGCGCACCGGATCAATGGGTTCATGCGTCGGGCCCGAAGTGACGAGGACATGACGGCCCGCCAGCGGCCCCTGTGCGAAATACGCCTCGACGGCAGCGACGATGGCCAAGGGCTCTGCCATCCGGCCCGGTCCGAACTCCCCGCAGGCCATGGAGCCGTCACCCGGCCCCACAAAGACGATGCCATCCCCTTGCAACGTGGCAAGATTGCGCTGGGTCGCCGGATGCTCCCACATCCGCACGTTCATGGCAGGGGCCACGAGGACGGGGGTGTCGGTGGCCAGAAGAAGCGTGGACGCCAGATCGTTGCAGATCCCGCCAGCCATCTTGGCCATCAGATCCGCACTGCCCGGCGCGACGACGATCAGATCCGCAGAGCGCGACAGCTCAATATGCCCCATCTCGGCCTCGTTCGTGAGGTCAAAGAGGTCGCGATAGACCTTGGAGCCCGCGAGCGCGCTCACCGAAAGGGGCGTGACGAACTCCTCGGCGGCGCGGGTCAGGACAGGTGTCACCCCTGCCCCCCGCTCCCGTAGGCGCCGAATGAGATCGAGAGCCTTGTAGGCCGCGATCCCGCCCGAAATGATTAAAAGAACGCTCTTCGTTGCCAGCATGTCGGGCAGAATAGACCTGCGCCCTGCGAGCGCAAGTCAGCCCCGCGCTAGGCGAAGAATTCGTGCACCTCGCGTGATTGCGCCTCGAGCGACTTGCGCATCTTTCCAAAGGCCGCGGCCTCAAGCTGGCGCACACGTTCCTTCGACAGGCCAAGCTCGTTGCCAAGGCTTTCAAGCGTGCGCGGATCGTCCCGCAGCTTGCGCTCCCGCACGATGAACTGCTCCCGCTCATTGAGCGCCGAAAGCGCCGTGACCAGCCAGCCGCGCAATGCGTCGATGTCGTGATCGTGGGCCACGGTCTCGGCAGCCTGCTCGCGGTCGTCCTCAAGGGCGTCGATCCACTCGCGCCCCTCCTCGTCGGTGGACTGCGTCGCGTTGAGCGAAAAGTCGGAGCCGGCCAGGCGGCCCTCCATCATCTCCACATCGTGCAGCGGCACGCCCACCTCGGTCGCGATCATCTGGCGCAGCTGGTGCCGGTCGAGGACGTCGCCGGATGAGGCTGCCTCCCGCTCAAGCCGCGCCTGAACGCGGCGCATGTTGAAGAAAAGCGACTTCTGCGAAGACGTGGAGCCGGTCCGCACCATGGACCAGTTGCGCATGACGTAATCCTGGATCGATGCCTTAATCCACCACACCGCGTAGGTCGAGAACCGCACACCACGGTCAGGATCGAATTTGTCGGCGGCCTTCATGAGGCCGAGACCCGCCTCTTGAATAAGGTCGTTCATCGGCGCGCCGTAGCGTTTGAACTTGGCGGCCAGGGAGAGGGCGAGCCGCATATAAGCCGTGATGAGGCGGTGCAGGCTTTCCTCGCACCGCTCATCCCTCCAGGCGTAGGCGAGCCTGGGGCTGATGAAGGCCGCCGACAAGTTTGACCCGGACCGCGGCGTGCGGTTTTCGACCTACGCCGTCTGGTGGATCAAGGCGTCCATCCAGGACTACGTGATGCGCAACTGGTCGATGGTGCGCACGGGCTCCACGTCCTCGCAAAAGTCGCTCTTCTTCAACATGCGCCGCGTCCAGGCCCGGCTTGAGCGGGAAGCGGTGGCCCGGGGCGAAAAGCTTGACAGTCACCAGCTGCGCCATCTGATCGCGCAAGAGGTGGGTGTGCCGCTTCATGATGTCGAGATGATGGAAGGCCGTCTTGCCGGTTCGGATTTCTCGCTCAACGCGACCCAGTCGACCGAAG